>JAZNXU010000054.1:0-2540 GCA_045594065.1 Acutalibacteraceae bacterium | reverse complement strand
GGCTCATAACCCGGAGGTCATGAGGTTCAAATCCCATCTCCGCAACCACCAAAAACCCTTGAAAACACTAGCTTTTCGAGGGTTTTCTTCTTCCCTCTCGATAGGCGAAAATGTATGTTCTGTCCTTTATTTGTCCTTTATTGCAAAAAAAAATCGTACTTTACGGACCATTTTGCGCTTGACCTAATTAGTAAAATGTGTTAAAATATATATGGGTCTTATCACACCCACTTTGTCAAGTAAGTGTCCCGGGGTTTTGCCATACCGGGGCGCTTTTTTTATAGTGAGACATTTTTTGGACATTTTTCAAAATTTAATACATACGGCTCACGCTCGAAATTTCGCCCTCTGTGGCGTTTTCGGTGTCTGGGGTATTCTCACCGCCACCCACGGTTATAATTTCCCCGCCTCCCTCGGACTTGATGCTTCAAAAGCCTCGTCGGGAACGTCAAGCGCCTTAGCCACTCGCCCGGCAAGAGTATCGTCATTCTGTGCGAAGTAATCAAGTATATCCTTATAAGCCTTTTTCGCACGTGTTTTTTTAATAGTGTCTAATTTTGTCCTTAAATCCGTATTTTCGCGCAAAATATTAGAAATCGTGTCCTCTGTGGCGTTTTCATTTTGAGAGGGGAATATATGAGGATTAGACAAAAAAGAGAGGGAGAAGCTGTCCCTCCCTCTCTTTTGTTGTTTAAACCTCTTTTAGCTTTTCTTTTATTATCTTTAAATAGCGCTTAACGCTTCGCTCACAATATCCGATATTTTCGGCTATTTGCTTTATTGTCAACCCGTTTTTATATTTTCCGATAAACACAAGCCGCTCGGTATAGTTCAAAAGAAGCTCTGCATTGTTTAACCGCTTTAACGCCTCGGCTGCATGGCGTTCAGCTTCCCTCTCAGCCTTTCTTGTGCTCTCTAATAGGTAAAGCTTATCGCTCAGAGCGTCCGGGCTGTTCTTGGGGTCATTTCTGCCGGATAGAGAAAGAGAGGGAGAGCCGGGCGAATTTACAATGCTATCAATTTCCCGGAGATTTAAGCGTGCTGTATGGAGCTCCTTCTTTGCTTCTATGTAACAATACAAATCTTTTTCGGTCATTGCTTTACTCCTGATATCGGTTTAACTTTAACTCTATTTTCTTATTTAGTCGTCGAACTGTTGACAAGCTGTAATGCATAAGCTTCGCTATATCCGAAAGCTTGCGCCCCTCTTTGTAGCGAAAAGCAACAAAGACGCTTTCTCGATAATCTAAAGTCGTAAGAAATGCTGCGAGCTTGTTTTCTTCCAGTGCCAAACGGTGCTGCGCTGCCGTTAAATCCCTCTCGGCTTTTTCCTTTAATGCAACCCTAGCCGCAAAAACGTCGGAGCTTTCGGGTCTCGCTCGGTCATTTATGGCAAAATTAGGGGAGGTAGGCGAGTATATAAGGCTCTCTATTTCTTTTAAGCGAAATTCGGCAAGCTCAACGTCACGCTTTGCGGATATGTAATCAATCATTTAATAACTCACTCATTTCGTAATAATTTCGCTTTATTGCTTCCGTCAAAAAAGCCTGTGTGCAAGCAACCGGGAAAGTGCAAGCAAGCACACTCGTAAATGCCGCACTGTATCCCTCTCGCTTTATCTTTTTAAGTTCTGCCTCGCTCTTGAGCGTAGAGAGCGGTAACGTTGTTGTTATTATCATAGGCACGTTGCTGTTTTTCAGCGTTTCAATAATGCTATAAATCAAATTCGCGTTTTTTACGTTGCTGATTTCTTTAGCGATTCCGTCAATAACCACAATATCCGAGGAAACAAGAGAGGGAAGAAAATCGAAGCCGACAACGTCGTTATTTACAGACGAGCAAAGCATTAAAACGTCAATGCGCTTGACAGAATATCCCGCCTTTATAAGCTCGTAAGCAATAGCGTCCGCATAGCAGCTTTTTCCGGTGCCGTTTGCTCCGTGAAGCAAGAGCCCATTGCCTTTAGCCTTGAACTGCTGAAATTTATCAACGTAGCGCCTACAAATGCGGGAGGGGGTGCTTTGCGCTGCTTCGTCCCTCTCAAACGCCCAAATTTCACGCTTTCCGAAATACTCTGAAATGGCGTTTTTTATTTTTTTCTCTCTTATTTTTTTCGTTTCCTTCTCTTTCTCAAGTTTTATGCAATTACAGCATACATTAACTTTTTTCATATAAAACGGCCCCGGATTTTTAAGTATCGTTTCCTTTGGAGCGTTACATTTTCCGCAATAGAGCAATTCGTCTTTGACGTAATCGCCCTCTGATGCAGCGTTGGTGCCCCTGGCGGCGTTCTCTATTTTTGATAGAGCCTTAGTGGTAAAATCATCTAATTTATTCATTTTTTTACAAACTTCACTTTTTTTCACTTTTTTTATTTTTTCTTTTTCTTTTTTTCAAGCTCAAAAAGCGCTCCTAGTATAATATTAGAACTAAGCTAAAGAGAGAGAAAAAAAGTTATATTTATGTGATTAAGTTATAATTAGCACTTAGCTATTCTTAAACTTAAACTTAAACTTAAACTTAATAGGGGGGTGTGGGG
>JAZNXU010000053.1:0-31337 GCA_045594065.1 Acutalibacteraceae bacterium | reverse complement strand
GCGGCATCTAGTTCCCAAAACTAGTGCGCTACCAACTGCGCCACACCTCGAAATATTAAATTGTAATAGAACTCATCAGAGTAAAGTGCATTGTGTTTCGGTAACCCTCTTGCGGTGCCCGAAATTTATTTCTGCTTGGAGCGCAGATAAATTTCGACCGCGGCGCTTCGTTTTGCTCGCTGTATCGTCCTAAGGACGCGCTCGCAACCTTACCCAAAACTAGTGCGCTACCAACTGCGCCACACCTCGATATTAAGTTGCTTGTGAAATTTGAAAAATGGGCCTCGTTCACTGGTCCGACGAGTGCCACACCTTGATAGGTGGGTACACACTTACTGTGCAGTTATTAATTATAAATGAAAGATAAAAATTTGTCAACTGAAATTTATATTGAAAAATCTATGTTTTAGTGTATAATAGACATATATGCTTTGATGGGGGTGTGCGGTTTGAATATTCTATGTGTTGGCGATGTTTGCGGCAGTATAGGATGCGACACGGTAGGGCGAATACTTCCATCTTTAAAACAGCAGTATAAGGTTGACCTAACCGTTATAAACGGTGAGAACTCGGCGGACGGCAACGGCATTACAAAGGAAAGTGCCGAGGCGCTTTTTTGTTATGGTGCTGACATTATTACGGGTGGTAACCACACGCTAAGGCGGCAGGAGGTTTATCCGCTGCTTGACGAAAACCCTTACCTGTTGCGACCTGATAATCTGCCTGAGGCTGAGTTTGGCAGTGGGTACTGCCTTTACGATATGGGGCGGAGCCTCGTAGCAGTAATTAATTTATCGGGCAGGATTTTTCTTGACTCTTTAAATGCCGAAAACCCGTTTTTAGCGGCGGACATACTGATTGAACGCGCAAGGGCTGACGGTGCGCGGATAATAATTGTGGATTTTCACGCCGAGGCGACCAGCGAGAAACGCGCTTTAGGACTTTATTTAGACGGTAGGGTATCGGTATTTTTCGGTACACACACCCACATTCAGACGGCCGATGAGCAGATACTGCCTTTGGGCACGGGCTACATTACCGACCTTGGAATGACGGGACCTAAGCACTCGGTTTTGGGTGTTCGAAGTGATATAATAATTTCGCGACTTAAAGATAAAAATATGCAGAAATTTTCCCTTGCGGACGGCGAGTGCATACTTAACGCCTGTGTATTTACAGTCGATGATGTTACGGGAAAGGTAACTGAAATTAAAAGAATTTATATAGGCTGACGAAAATAAACTAATTACTTTTTGTCAACTTAGGGAGGTGAACGGATTGAAAAGGCTTTTAGCTCTTGTTTTGGCGATTGTTATTTCATTTACTTTTACTGCCTGCGGCGCAAATAAGACAAACGACCCGCAAAGCAGCGGTGGTGCTAAGCCGAGCGGCGGCAGTACTGTGAATTTGGCATATAATTCTGCTGATACCTTTAATCCGTACACAACTAAAACTACTCTCAACCGAAATTTATGCTCCTTGCTTTTTGACCCGCTTGTTAAAATCAATGCTAATTTTGAAACGGTGAATGTTCTGGCGGCGACTACGGAGCTTAATGGGCTTAGCTGTGTTGTTACCCTTAAATCTGCCAATTTTACCGACGGTTCGGCGCTTACTGCCGAGGATGTTGTTTATTCCTTTAATCTTGCAAAGAATTCCACTCAAAGGTATAAGGCGTTGCTGTCAACTGTGCTTTCTGCTGAAGTGAGGGATTCTTCATCGGTAATTTTCAAGCTGAGCAAGGCGGACCCATATGCTGCGAGCCTGCTTACATTCCCGATTATTAAAATAGGCACCGACCAACTAAAGAATGAGGATAATGTTTTCTTAACCCCTGTAGGTTGCGGAAGATACATACTGAATTCAGAGCAGAGCGGGCTGGTTTCCAATAAAAATTGGCACGGTGGACGGGTGAATATTGAGAATATAAGCCTTGTAAACGCGCCAGACAGCGAATCGCTTGCGCATTCGGTTGAAATCGGTGCGATTGACTATTACTACACCGATTTATCCGACTGCAACATTATAAGAATGAGCGGAAGCAGGGTGAATGTTGCGCTTAATAACTTGGTTTATCTGGGCGTTAATTTGAACTCCGCGGTTTTAAAAAGCTCGAATATGCGCCATGCGATTTCGGCGGCACTTGACAGAAATGTTATATGCGAACAGGGCTATTATAACAATGCGCAGCCTGCGGCGGGCGTATTTTCCCCAAATTGGAAGACTGTTTTGAGCGTTCAAAGTATAGAAAATACTGCAAATCAAAAAATAGCTATTGAGAATTTGGGTGAAATTGGTTATAATAGTAAAGAGAGTGACGGTTATTTTAAAACCGCATCGGGCAAACCGCTCGAATTAACCCTGCTTGTAAATGAAGAAAATACCTTTAGGCTGGGTGCTGCAAACCTTATAGCCTCTCAGCTTTCGGCTGTGGGAATTAAAGTTAATGTGAATGCGGTATCCTATGCGAGGTATACAGAGCTTTTAGCGGCAGGTCAGTTTGAGCTTTATATCGCCGAGGTTAATATTCCTTATAATATGGATATTTCTCCGCTTGTAACGGCGGGCGGCGCGGTGGCCTACGGTATACCGAAAAAGGACGACGGTAAAAAAACCAACACTAAAGAAACAGCAGAGGATACTCCTATAGAGCAGCCCCAAGCGGCGGCGCTTGAAGCTCTTATAGAGTCGTACTACAGTGGGGTAGGCAGTATTCAAGATATTGCCGTAACCGCTATTTCGGAAATGCCGATAATTCCTATTTGCTACAGAACAGGCGTGCTTTTCTGCAGCAATAAGCTTGATGTTAATAATGCGGCATCTTCAAGTGATATATTTTTCGGATTTGAAAATATAAATATAAAATAAAATCAGGGAGGATTTTTTATGATATCTTATGAGACAAGGCTTGGCACGATTGAAATTTCTTATGAATACCTTTCTAAGCTTATAGGCTCCGCGGTAACTTCCTGCTACGGTGTTGTAGGTATGGTGCCCAGCGGAAAAAGGCAGCGCATTTTCAGCGTGTTCTCTAAAAAGGATTATGCCGATAAGGGTATTATAGTAAAGGGCGACTCCGATAAAATTTCGGTAGAGCTTCATATTATAGTTACCTACGGTATGAACATAAATGCAATAGCAAAAAGTATAGTTCACAAGGTTAAGTTTGTGATTGCAGAATCCACAGGCATAACTGTAGATAAAATAACCGTTAAGGTTGACGGTATTAAAGATTAGCTTTAGTCTTTTTTTGAAAAGGAGTTGTTTTATTTGTTCAACGGAAACGTCTTACGCGATGCGGTTATTTCAGCGGCTAACAATATTGCCAACAACCGTAAGCAGGTTGATGATTTAAATGTGTTCCCAGTGCCTGACGGCGATACAGGAACTAATATGTCGCTTAGTATTGCTAACGCCGCAAGAGAGCTAGAAAAGCTTGATAATGAACCCGCCGGTAAGGTTGCCGCTGTTACAGCATCAGCTTTACTCAGAGGCGCCAGAGGTAACTCAGGCGTTATAACTTCGCTTTTATTCCGCGGTATTTCAAAGGGTCTTAAGGATGCTGAAGAGGTTACTGCAGAGAACCTAAAAGAAGCTTTCAAGCTTGGCGTTGAGGCTGCTTACAAGGCAGTTATGAAGCCTACAGAGGGCACCATTTTAACTGTTGCGAGAGTGGCATCGGAATATGCAGAAAAGGCTTATAACGAGGGCAAAAACGCACTCGAAGTTTTCGAGGCGGCTATGGAGGGTGCAAATGTAGCACTCGCTCAGACCCCCGAGCTTTTACCCGTGCTTAAAAAGGCAGGCGTTGTTGACGCAGGTGGTAGAGGCTTTGTTGTAATTTTAGAGGGTATGTACTCGGTGTTTAAGAACGGCGTTATTATTGCATCTAACGCAGCTTCCACTACCGAAGAGCCCGAAGAGGAAGAAAGCAGAAATGCCGCAGGTGAGTTTGAGGGTGAAATCACCTTTACCTACTGCACCGAATTTATTGTAAACCGTTCGGAAGAATCCACCCGCGAGCCTGCAGAGCTTAGAAGCTTCCTTGAAACTATTGGTGATTGCGTTGTAGTGGTTGATGATGAAGAAATCATTAAGGTACATGTTCATACCGACCACCCCGGTAAGGCTTTAGAAGAGGCTATTACCTTTGGTCAGCTTGTAAAGCTTAAGATTGAGAATATGCGTGACCAGCACGAAAGACAGAAGCACGATGCTTCCGAGAGACCGAAAAAGGCTTCTAAAAATCTTGAGCGCACCGAGGTTATTAAGCCCGTTACACCAACTAAGCCCGTTGGCTTTGTGTCGGTAAGTGCGGGTGCAGGTCTTGAACAGCTGTTTAAGGATTTAGGTGTTGATACCGTTGTATCGGGCGGTCAGACAATGAACCCGAGCACCGACGATATTCTTCGTGCCGTTGAGGCTACCCCTGCAGAAACAGTATTTGTTCTGCCTAACAATAAGAACATAATAATGGCGGCTGAGCAGACTATTTCGCTTGCAACACGCAAGGTTATAGTTCTTCATACCCGCACCGTTCCGCAGGGAATTACCGCAATGCTTAACTACATTCCCGAAATGAGCGATGACGAAAATGCTATTGCTATGTCTAAGGCTTATGAGGCTATTTCTACGGGTCAGGTTACATTTGCCGCAAGAAACTCCAACTTTGACGGTCATAATATCAAAGAGGGTGAGCTTTTAGCGCTTGAAAACGGTAAGGTTTCCTTTACCGATACCGATATGAGCAGGACAATGCAAAAGCTTGTAAAACAAATGCTTAAAAAGGACAGTGCATTCCTAACCCTTATTTACGGTGAGGATGTGTCTGACGAGCAGGCAGCCGAGATTGAGGCAGAGCTTCAGGAGAAATTCGGTAATAAGGTTGAAATCACCTTGATTAACGGTGGTCAGCCGATTTATTATTTCATCATTTCTGTTGAATAAGGAAATACAGTAATGTTACGGGGCATTAAAGAAATCAGATATTTAAAGGGTGTTGGCGAGAAAAGAGCCGAGCTTTTAAAAAAGCTCGGCATCTCTTCGGTCGATGCTCTTTTGTCTTTTTATCCTAGGCAGTATAAGGATTTATCCGAAATTACACCCCTGTCGGAGATATTGCTAGAGGGTACATATTGCATAAAGGGTGAGATTGTAACACCCGTTACCGAGCATTTTATTCGCAAGAATATGACGCTTTATAAGTTTAGCGTTAAGGCAGACGGCGAAATTTTAAATGTTACCCTTTTTAACACGAAATATTTAGCAAAACAGCTGCGCGTAGGCGGCAGCTACCTGTTCTACGGTAAAATCACGGGAGGAATTTATGCTAAAGAAATGTCTTCACCCGAGATTTACCCCGATAACTACAATATTATAATGCCTGTTTACAAAGCCACCGAGGGTATAACCTCGGCAACGCTCAGAAAGCTTATTAAAACGGCTATTGACGCCGCCGATTTTACTGAGTATATGCCGCAAAGCATACTAAATGAGTATGGACTTTGCGATATAGGCTATGCCATTCGCAATATTCATTTCCCGAAAAGTCGGGAAAGTCTTGAACGGGCTAAACGGCGCCTGTGCTTTGAAGAACTGTTTTTAATGCAGAGCGGTATGCAGTATTTCGGCAATGTTCACCGCGGTGACACAAAGGTAAATATTGCGCACGATTATTCCGAGGAGTTTTATACGGCGTTACCCTTTAACCCAACGGGTGCGCAAAGAAGAGCGGTTAAAGAAGCCCTAGCCGATATGAAAAGCGGTGCACCAATGAACAGGCTTTTGCAGGGGGATGTTGGAAGCGGTAAAACACTCGTAGCCGCGGCGCTAATTTTCTCTGCTGTGAAAAACGGCTATCAGGCGGTGCTAATGGCGCCCACACAGATTTTAGCCGAGCAGCATTTTGCTACGCTCTCCCACTTTTTTGAGGGTAGCGGAATTAATTGCTGTTTGCTGACCTCTAACACAAAGGCAAAGGAAAAGCGGCAGATAATTGAAGCCGCAAGCGAGGGTAGGGCAGATATAATTGTGGGTACCCACGCCGTAATTTTTGCTGACCTTAAATTCCGTAATATAGGACTTGTTATAACCGATGAGCAGCACCGTTTTGGTGTTAATCAGCGTGCGGCACTCGGATTGTTGGGGGATAGCCCGCACACGCTTGTAATGTCGGCAACACCTATTCCGCGCACCTTAGCTCTAACGCTCTACGGTGACCTTAAAATCAGTATTATTGATGAGTATCCAAAGGGCCGCGCGCCGATTGAGAGCTATGCCGTAAGTGGGGAACTCAGAGAACGGGCATATAACTATATAAAGAAGCATATTGCCGAGGGCAGACAGGGCTATATTGTCTGCCCGTTGGTAGCCGAGGGTGAAAGTGAGCGTATGTCGGCAGAGCACCTTTATAAACAGCTTGCTGAGGGTAGCTTTAAAAACTACCGATTGGGACTTTTGCACGGAAAAATGTCGGCAGCAGCCAAAGAAAAGGTTATGCGCTCGTTTTCAGAGGGTGAAATAGATTTACTTATTTCTACCACCGTAATCGAGGTTGGAATTGATGTGCCCAATTCCGCAATTATGGTAATAGAGAATGCTGACAGCTTTGGGCTTTCTCAATTGCATCAGCTTAGAGGTCGTGTTGGCAGAGGCAAATACAAGGGCACCTGCATATTTATAAGTGAGGGTGACCCAAAAGAAAATGCCCGACTCGGCGTTATTTGCAAAAGTCTTGACGGCTTTAAGATTGCCGAAGAGGATTTAAAACTCAGAGGCCCCGGCGACTTTTTGGGCAGTCGTCAGCACGGACTTCCCGAATTTAAAATTGCCGATATTTTTGCCGATACCGAGGTTTTGGTGTTAACTCAAAAGGCGGCGGCAGAGCTGCTGAGCTCCGACCCGAAATTAGAAAAGCACCCTAAGCTTCGCGAGCAAATAGAGCAGATGTTTTCTGATGCAAACAGAAACTAAAAAAAGTCTATTAAGGATATATTCCTTAATAGACTTTTTTATTAGGCTATATCTTTATACGGGGGAGTCAACCTTGCCGTCCATAAAATCAAGCACCTTTTGCCTTTGTGCTTCATCTTCAATAACGGCGGGCTGATAGTTGTTTACCTTTGCAGTGTAAACATAGCAGGGGATAATTTCGGATTTCTGTGCGGTAACCTGCTTATCCTCGGTTATGGTTAATTCCATTTGGTAAATTGCGGTGCGGTTTTCGGGGCTTCGGTGACCGCCATAGCAGAAGTTACCGAGGGAATAGATAATTTCAACGCCGTTATATATTTCACGCGGCTGTAAAACATGCGGATGACCGCCCACAACAAGGTCGGCGCCGTTATCAACAAACTTGTGTGCGGCGTCAATCTTCATCTGCTCGGGCGCGTGGATTTTCTCGGTGCCGCCGTGGAAGAAGATTATCTGATAATCGGTGGTTTCCTTAATTTCTTCAAGGCGCCTTACGGCAACGGTTGCGTTCCAACTGCTCCAAAGACCTGTGCAGATAATACCGATTTTAAAGCCGTTTTTCTCGAAATAGATAACCTGATTATCACTGCCGTACTGCAGTCCTGCGCCGGTTACGGCATCGACTGTATCATTAAATCCGGTGTAGCCGTAATCGCCTGTGTGGTTGTTATTTAAAAGCACTGCCTCAACGCTCGAAGAGGAGAGAATATCGATATTAGAGGTTTTTGCCTTAAACCAAAAGGCAGGTGAGTAATCCTTTTCTATGGGAGAAAGATTATTATCTGTAAGCACATTTTCAAGGTTGGCAACAGTAAAGTCGTCCTCTTCAAAATAGCTGCGTACCTTTTCTAAAAAGTATGTAGCGGGGTATTTATTGGTGTACTCGTTAAAGCTGCCTGCAGTTGTCTGGTCCTTTTGGCAGGCAAGCAGCATATCGCCTAAAAATGTAAGCTTAATGGTAAAATCGGTGTTTTCGGGCTCAGGCTCAGGCTCGGGGGTAACTACGGGTTTTGGTGTAGGTGTCGGCTCAGGGGCGGGCGGAGTCTCAGTTTTTTTACAGCCCACAAGACCTACAAGCAGTGTAAGGCATAAAAGTAAACTTAATATCCTTTTCATTTAAAGCACCTCTTAAAAAAGCTGAGCGATTGCTACGAACAGCGGCATTGTAATAATAGATAAAAGTGTGGTAAGTGTTACTGAGTTTACCGAGCATATAGTGTCGCGCTCGAATTTAATAGAGAACATTGTAGCGGCAGCGGCGGTGGGCGCGCTGGCGGCTACGGTGCAGGCTATAAGCGGCACACCACGAACACCGAAAAGCAGTAGAATACCAATCATAACCGCGGGTATTACGATAAGGCGAAGCGCGCTGGACAGATAAATTCGTTTATCGGTAATTGCACTTAAAATGTTAGAGGTTGAAAGGTAATAGCCAATAATTATCATAGGTAGTGGGGTGTTAAGGCTGCTGAGCGCGGTTACCGCCGTTCCTGCAACCGAGGGTAATTTAAGCTCCAACAAATAAAGAATAACCGACAGTCCCGTTGCTATTACCGAGGGGCTGAGCACGGCTTTCTTTACATCAAAGCTTTTTTCCTTGCTCATAATAGCGGCGCCGTAGCTCCACATAAAGATATTGAACACGGCTACATACATAGCGCCGTAAAATACGCCTATATCGCCAAGCAATGCCTTTTGCAGCGGGAATGACATATAACCGCAATTCGAAAAAATAACACTGTAGCGCAGTACGGCATTGGTGTCGGCGCGTTTATTATGTATTAACAGCTTTGCCAGAATTATGCCGAAAATATGTGCAATTATCGCAAAGAGCGCTACAAGCGCTAAATTAATTGTTTTTTCTGCCGAGCGGCTCTCGGTAACAAATGCCTGCAAAATAGCGGCAGGTGTTGCAACATACAGAATAATGTTTGAAATACTGCTTGTGGCATTCTCTGTAAGTAACTTGGTTTTGCCCAAAATAAAACCGATAAGTATCATTATAAAAAGTGACAACACCTGTGCTGCCACGGTTGAAAAATTTTCAATCATAAAAACTACCTAATTGTGTTTAATAATTTCCTTTTCATAAGGAATGAATTTGATTTTTGGAAAATATATGCTAAGCTCCTTTAGAAGCTTCGGCACAATAATACGCTCGGTGGCAAAATGCCCCATATCAAGGCAGGTAAGCCCGCTCTCTACTGCCGAAAGGAACACATTATGCTTAATTTCGGAGGAAAGATATGCATCAGCCTCTGCAGATATAGCATCATAAAGCATATCTGAGCCACTGCCTGAGCATACGGCAAGGGTCTTAATTTTTTTGCCGCCGTCAACATATCGGGCGTTAAAGCCAAGCTTATTGCCGGCATACTCGGCGAGTTCATCGGCGGTCATAGCACGCGGCAAAACACCCTTGCGGAATGTAAAAGAGTCCTCACACACTATTTTTTCAATGTTGTGAAGTTCTAGGGCTTCACAAAGGGTGTCGTTAACACCACCGTCGGCAGTATCAAGATTAGTATGGGCTGAAATTACCGCAATTCCGTTTTTTATTGCGTTATACACGGCGGTGTCGGCAGTAACCGATTTAATGCCGCCAAATATAACGGGGTGGTGGGTAATAATAAGCTGAGCGCCGAGCTCTGCCGCAAAATTTACAACATCTCTTGTGCAATCAAGCGCAATTACGGCTTTGCTGATTTCGGCGTTTTTATCCCCTACAAGCAGTCCGCAATTATCAAAATCACAGGCGGCAGAAAAGGGATAACGCTCATCTAAATAAGAATAAATATCTTGAGCTTTCATTTCTTAAACCTTTTTTGCAAAAGAATCTTTTAGGGCTACGGTGCGGTTGAAGATAAGGTTATCTGCAGAGGAATCCTTATCAAGGCAGAAATAACCCTGACGCATAAATTGGAAGGTATCGCCGGTATTAGCTTTAGCGAGGTCGGCATCAACCTTGCAGTTTTCGAGTATTTCAAGGGAGTTCGGGTTAAGATTATCTGCAAAGGAGGAAACACCCTCTTCGTCCGACGGATTTTCAACATTGAAAAGGCGGTCGTAAAGGCGAATGGTAGCGTTGGCGCAGTTCTTGGCGTTAACCCAGTGTAAAGTGCCCTTAACCTTTCTGCCGTCGGGTGTTTCTCCGCCGAAGGATTCGGGGTCGTAGGTTGCGTGAACTACCGTAATATTACCGTTTTCGTCCTCTTCGTGAGAGGCGTACTTAATATAATATGCGCCTTTTAAGCGAACTTCTTTTTCGGGGCAGAGTCGGAAATATTTTCCGGGGGGATTGAGCATAAAGTCATCCTGCTCGATGTAAATCTCTTTTGAGAATGTAACCGTTTTTTTGCCGAGCTCAGGCTTGTTCGGGTTAATATCAACCGAAATAATATCTTCCTTTTCCTCAGGGTAGTTATCAATAACCACCTTTAGAGGGCGAAGCACCGCCATTGCGCGGTCGGCATTGGTGTTGAGATAATCGCGAACACAAGCTTCAAGCAGAGCGTAATCAATAACGCTGTAGGCCTTAGAAACGCCTATTTTATTAACAAATTCTCTTACAGCCTCTGCAGGGTAGCCTCTGCGGCGCATACCGCAAAGGGTAGCCATTCTTGGGTCGTCCCAACCGCTGACTAAACCGTCGTTCACAAGCTTTAAGCACTTGCGCTTGCTGGTAAGTGTATAGTTTACATTCATTCTTGCAAACTCAATCTGACGCGGCGGTGTGGGAATTTCGAGCACCTTTAAGAACCAATCATAGAGCGGTCTGTGGTTTTCGAATTCAAGCGAGCAGAGAGAATGTGTAACACCCTCGCGTGCGTCAGACAGCGGATGCGCAAAATCATACATCGGGTATACGCACCATTTATCGCCCGTGCGGTGATGGTGGGCGTGTAAAATTCGGTAGATAACGGGGTCGCGCATATTAATATTGCTCGATGCCATATCAATTTTGGCTCTGAGCACCATTGCGCCGTTTTCAAATTCACCCGCTGTCATACGGGCAAAAAGGTCTTTAGTTTCGGCTATTGGGCGGTCGCGATAGGGCGAATTAACGCCAGCTTCAGTAAGGGTGCCGCGCATTTCACGAATTTCATCGGGTGTAGACTCATCAACATAGGCAAGTCCCATATCGATAAGCTTTAGGGCGCACTCGTAGATAAAATCAAAATAATCCGAGGCAAAATAGAGGTTATCCCAATTAAAGCCGAGCCAATTAATATCCTCTTTAATGGCGTCAACATACTCGGTGTCTTCCTTAGTGGGATTGGTGTCATCAAGGCGGAGGTTGCAGCTGCCGCCGTATTTTTCGGCGGTGCCGAAGTCTATGCATATAGCCTTTGCGTGACCGATGTGCAGGTATCCGTTAGGCTCAGGCGGGAAGCGGGTTTGCACCTTTTCGTACACGCCCTCGGATAAATCTTCATCTATAAAATCGTGTATAAAGTTAGAAGACTTTAATTCTTCTGTGTTTTTAATTTCTTCCATTGTTTTACCCCCTGTAAGAGTTGATTGCGGCGGTTATTCTCTTATTGATTTCCGCTATTCCCAACACCTGCATAATACTGCAAAGGTCAGGTGTGTTGCGGCGGCCTGTCAATGCGATTCTAAGCACGGTGCTTAAGTCACCCGCATGTCCCTTATATAATTCGGGCTGAGCCTTATACTGTTTGGTTTCTGCCGCAAAGCCAATATCGGGCGCTATAGCCTTAATTTTATCAAACCACGCCTGACGGTCGTCGGCAGGGTTGTAAACTGCTAAATAACGCTCTAAGAATTCGGCAGCATCGGTTTTGCTTATATTTTCGGGCAGGGTGTAATCTGCCTTATATAAAGAATCGAAGAAAAATGCGAAATATTCTTTTGCATCGCTCCATTTAGCTAAATCCTTGCGCGGTTTGGCAGCTTCATCGCGGTCAATCGCCAACATTTTTAAGGTATAGTCCTTATCGGCGGTTAGAATGTTGTAAAACTCGGTATCGAATTCCTTTGCCCAAGCGGTAAGTAATTCATAAACCTCGGCAGATTTAAGCCTAGCAATGCGGTTTTTGCTGACATCTAAAAGTTTGTTTTCATCAAACAGCGCGCCCGATACGCTCATCTTTTTAAGGTTGAATTTAAAGTTTTTGTATGAAGTGTCGGGGTTGGCGCGGCGCCAATCCTCAAAGTCTGAGGCGGCTATAGTCATAAGATATTCAAGCACAATCTCGCCCTCAAAGCCCTGCTCGGCAAAGAACTGAACGGCTGCCTCGGGGTCCTTACGCTTGGAAATTTTGCGCTTAGCACCGTTATCAAGCTTCATAATGGGGGCTACATGCGCAAACTTCGGCACCTTGTGTCCGAGTAACTTAAACAGCTGAATGTGCTTGGGAACAGAGGATATCCATTCATCTCCGCGAATTACATGGGTGGTGCGCATTAGGTGGTCGTCCACCGCGTGGGCGAAGTGGTAGGTAGGAATACCGTCCGATTTTAAAATTACAAAGTCTTCATCGTTCTCGGGCATTTCAATCTTACCCTTAATTCCGTCCTCAAACATAATGCGGTTTTCTTCATTACCGGGGGATTTTAAGCGAACAACAAACTCCTTGCCCTCGGCAATTAATTTTTCGGCTTCCGAAACGGTTATGTTTCGGTGCTTTGCAAACTCACCGTGGTAGCCCGTGCGGATTTTGTTTTCCTCTTGTGTTTTTCTAACCTCGTCTAATTCCTCAGCGGTGCAAAAACAGGGGTAGGCAAGACCCTCTTTGATTAATTTTTTAGCATAGGTCCTGTAAATTTCGGCACGCAGGCTCTGCTTATAGGGGCCGTAATTGCCGCTTTCTTCGGTGCCGCTTATAAAGCCCTCGTCAATAGCTATGCCGAAGCGGTCAAGTCCGCCTATGATATTTTCAATTCCGCCCTCAATTTCTCTTTTTTTATCGGTATCCTCAATTCGGGTAAAGAATATACCGCCGCTGGAGGTTGCCGTAATGCGGTTAACAAGTGCCGCAAAAAGGGTGCCTAAATGGAGATAGCCTGTAGGCGAGGGGGCTATGCGCACAACCCTTGCACCCTCGGGAAGATTTCTAGCGGGATAAAGCTCCTCATAATATTCGGGTGTTTTTGTAATATCAGGCAAAAGCAGCTCTGCCATTTTTTCGAATTCTGTCATTAAAATTCCCCTTATATATTAATAATATTTATCAACTATATATTATCGCAGATTTTTTCGTATTTTACAAGTGTTTCACGCAAAAAAGAACGGCAAAATCATAAGATTTCGCCGTTTTTTTGCTTTTATTTTGAAATTAACTTATTAAGTTCTTCCATAAAGGTGCTAATATCCTGAAATTTGCGGTAAACCGAGGCAAAGCGAATGTAGGCAACCTCATCAATGTTTTTAAGCTTTTCCATAACAAGCTCGCCGATTTTATCACTTGTAACCTCGCGGTCGAGAGAGTTCTGAATGGTCGATTCAATCTCATCAATCATATTATCGAGTGTGTTAATGGAAATCGGTCTTTTCTCGCACGCTCTTAAAATTCCGTTCATTAATTTATCGCGGTTAAAGGTCTCACGGGATTTATCTTTCTTAATAACTATTATAGGCAGGCTTTCAATAACCTCATAGGTAGTGAAACGCTTCGCACAGCTAAGGCACTCTCTACGGCGGCGAATTCTCTCACCCTCGTCGGTAGGTCTGGAGTCTATAACCTTACTGTCTTCTGTGTTGCAAAAAGGACATTTCATAAAAATTTTCCCCTTATTTTTAATATGCAATTATTTTAACACAACATCACCTATTTTACAAGCAAAAAAATTAAAGGTTGTAAAATAAAGGGATTAATGGTAAAATAACAGTGTAAAGGAGAGTTTATTATGAGTTATCAAACAAACAAACCCGCCGCCGGCGATACCGTAGCTATAATGCACACAACTAAAGGGGATATTAAAATAAAGCTTTTCCCGAAAGAGGCACCAAAGGCGGTTGAAAATTTCGCAACACACGCTAAAAATGGTTATTATAACGGACTTATTTTCCACCGCGTTATTAAGGATTTTATGATTCAGGGCGGTGACCCGCAGGGAACGGGCATCGGCGGAGAGAGCATTTGGGGAACCTCTTTTGAGGACGAGTTCGACCCGATGCTTCACAACATTCGCGGCTCGCTTTCAATGGCTAATGCAGGTCCTAACACAAACGGCAGTCAGTTCTTCATTGTTCAGGCAGCCGAGTGCCCCGAGAGTATGCTTTCTCAAATGGCAGATTTAGCCGATAGAGGCTTCCCACCCGAGGTTGCAGAGGATTATAAGGCTTTGGGCGGCACACCTTGGCTCGATTTCCGTCACACCGTTTTCGGTCAGGTTTATGAGGGAATGGATACGGTTGATGCCATTGCCGCAGTAGAGGTAGGCGCCGCAGATAAGCCGATTGATGAAATTAAAATTGAGAGTATTGAAATAGTTGAATTATAATAGAAAAGAGAGGCGTTAAGCCTCTCTTTTTTTATGGAAAGCAATGAATATTAGCGAGCTGAGCAGTAGTAAAAATGGGTAGAAAAGCAGGGGTATGATTTCGAAAGCCGATACTGTGTAGCCGAGCTCGCTTGCCGCTGAAATGGCTACGAGCATCTGTGCGCCGTAGGGAATAATACCTTGGAAAATGCAGGAAAAGGTATCGAGTATAGATGCCGCCTTGCTGCTTTGTATCCCGTAGCTTTCGCTCATCTGTTTGGCGATGGGGTTTGCCATAACTATAGCTACGGTATTATTTGCTGTTGAAATATCCATAGCGCCGACGAGTAGTCCCATTCCGAGCATTCCGCCGCGTCTGCCGCGGAATGTTTTTTTAATAAAGCACAGCAGTGCATCAAAGCCGCCGTATTCACGCACAAGCGCGCAAAGGGCAGACACAAGAACGGCTACAATTGCGGTCTCGAACATTCCTGCCGCGCCCGAGCCCATATTGCTGAGTATTTCGGGCAGGGTGATATTAGTTGTTATCAGAGAAATAGCGGTGCCAGATACAATGCCAATCATTAAAACGAAGAATACATTTATACCTGCAATTCCGCCTATAAGCACTAAAATATAGGGAATAATCTGAATAAGATTATAGCTGTAATCCGGTTTATAGTCTGTGCCTGAGCTGAAAGATAAAACTAAAATTAGAATAGCGGTAGCCACAGCGGCGGGTAGTGCGATAAAAAAGTTTTCGCGGAATTTATCTTTCATTTTACAGCCCTGACCGCCCGTAGCGGCGATGGTTGTATCGGATATAAATGACAGGTTATCACCGAACATAGCGCCGCCGATAACCGAGGCAATGCACAGCGGCAGTGCAGCCCCTGAAGCGGCTGAGAGCGACACGGCTATTGGGGTTATAAGCGTAATTGTGCCAACCGAGGTACCCATTGCAAGCGATACGAATGCCGATACCGCAAATAATACGACTACCGAAAATCTTGCGGGTATTATTGAGAGTAAAAAGTAGGCAACACTGTCGGCAGAATCACGACCGACAACACCTACAAATATACCTGCAACAAGGAAAATGAGAATCATTGTTATGATATTTTTATCCCCAACACCCTTTGCCATAACCGAGAGCTTTTCTTCGAAATTAAGGCCACGGTTTTGAAGTGTTGCGGTAAGCAGAGCGGCTAAAAATGCCACCACGATTGGCACATTGTAAAAGCCCATCGGAATTTTCATAATATATTCAAATGTAATGCCCAACCCTAAATATAAAACTAAAAACACGCCTATGGGCAGCAGTGCTAAAGGCTTTCCTTTATTCATAAGAACCTCCTTAAATATTGTGTAGGTGTTACGCCGTATTTCTTTTTAAAGGCGGCATCTAGTAAATAATGCTTTTCCACTGTTATGAATCCTTGGGTTTTACGGTACACCGTTTGCATAATATTACCACCTCGTGCCTCGATTCAATTATATTATAATTTATTTTTGCTACTCATGCAATAATAAATAAATTTACAATACGTTAAATAAATTTACAATACGTTAATTGAATTAAAAGTAAATATGTGGTAATTTTAATATACAGGAGGTATCCGTATGAAAAAATCTACTAAAAATATACTTATAGGGGCAGGTGTTACTGCCGCGCTTACGGGCGCCGTGGCGGCATATGCCGTAACAATAAAAAAATTAATGGATATAGCGCTTGACCGTGAAATGCCTAAGGAAACCGAACGGGGAAAGCGGCTTATAAGCGGCTCGGATGCGCTGTCGGAGCTTGCAGAGGCGTTAGTGGGTGCGGCCGCAGAGCTTGAAAAAATTGAAATGGAAACGGTTGTAATTGAGGGTAATGACGGCGTGCAGCTGGTAGGGCATTGGTATTGCCCTGAAAACCCCGAGCGCGTTATTATTGCAATGCACGGCTGGCGGTCAAATTGGTCGCAGGATTTCGGCACAATTTCTCCGTTTTGGCACAAACACAACTGCGCCGTGCTTTATGCTGAGCAGCGCGCCCAAGGGGAGAGCGGCGGAGAATATATAGGCTTCGGTCTGCTTGAACGGTACGACTGTGCCGATTGGATAAATTGGGTGGATGCCAAAACCGAGGGTCGCTTGCCTATATATCTTTGCGGTATTTCAATGGGAGCCTCGACCGTTTTAATGGCCTCAGGCTTTAAGCTACAAAAGAGCGTTCACGGAATTATAGCCGACTGCGGCTTTACTTCTCCGCACGCTATATGGAAGCATGTGTCTGAGAGTAATCTGCACATTCCATATGGGCTTTACAGCGCGGCAGCCAACGACCTTTGCCGCCGCAAAATTCAGGTAACCTCAGATTCCTACTGCACTACCGAGGCGTTAGGGGAATGCACCGTTCCCGTACTCTTTATACACGGTACCGATGATAAGTTTGTACCGATTGAAATGACCTACGAAAACTACAAGGCGTGCGCAAGCGAAAAGCGGCTGTTTGTTGTGCCGGGGGCTGAGCACGGTATGAGCTATTTGGTCGATAAAGAGGGCTATGAAGCCGCAACAGTGAGATTTTGGCAAGATTTTGATAAATAATGTGTTGAATTTACAATAAATAACAGGTAAAATTAAAGCAGTTATTTTTACCTGTATACATTTTAGGAGGATGTAAATTGGCATTACACAGTGAAAACAGAGCTGAGGTTTTAGCAAGCCTTTCGGTTACCCCCGAAAACGGACTATCCGGTACTGAGGCCAAAAGCAGGCTCGAAAAATACGGGGCTAATAAGCTACGCGAAAAAAAGAAAAAAACTACTGCACAGCGATTTTTCGACCAATTTAAGGATGTTATGATTATTATTCTCATAGCTGCCGCAATTGTTTCGTTTGCGGTTATCTGCATTGAGAAAAATTGGGGCGAGCTGTTCGAGCCCGCGCTTATTGTGCTGATTGTAATTCTTAACGCCATTATGGGCGTTTATCAAGAGGGCAAGGCAGAAAAGGCGCTTGATGCGCTTAAAAATATGTCGGCACCACATGCTCGCGTTATCCGTGACGGCAAGGAAGCGGTTATCGATGCCGCCGATTTAGTCCCCGGTGATATTATCCGCTTAGAGGCGGGAGATTTCGTTCCTGCCGATGCCAGACTTATTCACAGCGTAAGCTTAAAATCCGAAGAGTCAGCGCTCACGGGCGAGTCGGTACCGAGCGAAAAGGACGCCGAGGCTACCGTTGCTGACGATGCCGCTATTGGTGACCGCACCAATATGGTTTTCTCGGGCTGCAGTATTACCTACGGCACCGCCCTTGCGGTTGTTACCGCTACGGGAATGAACACCGAAATGGGTAAAATAGCGAATCTGCTCGATAACGAAAACGAAACCCAAACTCCGCTGCAGCAAAAGCTCGCACAGCTGGGTAAATACCTAGGTATTGTAGCGCTTGCCGCCTGTGGTATTATATTTGTGGTGGGGCTTCTTAATAACCTTGACCCTATTCATATTTTTATGACCTCGGTGTCGCTTGCTGTTTCGGCAATCCCTGAGGGTCTGCCCGCAATTGTTACAATAGTGCTGTCAATCGGCGTTCAGCGAATGGTTAAGAAAAATGCGCTTATTAGAAAGCTCCCTGCGGTTGAAACGCTGGGCGGCGCTTCCATTATCTGCTCGGATAAAACAGGTACACTCACCCAAAACAGAATGACCTTAACTAAGGCTTATATCGACGGCGCTGAGGCTTACGAGCTTATCGGGGAGGATAATTCTGATGAGATTAAAAAGCTTTTAATGTATGGCACGCTGTGCTCTGACGGCTCGGTTATAATTCACGAGGATTCCGAGCAGCACATAGGGGATCCCACCGAAACCGCCATTGTTTTAGCGGCATATAAAAACGGTATGCCTAAGGATGAGCTTAACGGTAAATACCCGCGCCTTGCCGAAATTCCGTTCGATTCCGACCGAAAGTTAATGTCTACAGTCAACGAGATTGATGGCAAAAAGATAGTTATTGTTAAAGGTGCGTTCGATGTTATGGCATCGCGCTGTGTGGCAGGTAATATCGATGCCGCCCGTGATATGACAAATGCTATGAGTGAGGATGCGCTCAGAGTTCTCGCTATAGGCTATAAGGAAATTGATACCGTTCCTGAAAATCCGACCTCGAATGAGCTAGAAAACGGGCTTACCTTTATGGGACTTGTGGGTATGATTGACCCGCCAAGACCCGAGGCAAAGGACGCCGTTGCACTTTGCCGCAGAGCGGGTATAAAGCCGGTTATGATTACGGGTGACCATGTTGTTACCGCCTCGGCAATAGCAAGAGAACTTGGAATACTAAAGGACGGCGACCGCGCTATTACGGGTGCCGAGCTTGATGCTATGAGCGATAGCGAGTTCGATGCCATTTTAGAGAACATTTCGGTTTACGCCCGTGTTTCGCCCGAAAATAAGATACGCATTGTTAAGGCTTGGCAGAGAAAAGGTCAGGTTGTGTCGATGACGGGTGACGGTGTTAACGATGCACCCGCCCTAAAGGCTGCCGACATCGGCTGTGCAATGGGCATTACAGGCACCGATGTTGCTAAGGGCGCGGCGGATATGACCCTTACCGATGATAACTTTGCAACGATTGTTGATGCCGTTAGGGAGGGTCGCGGAATTTATGCCAATATTAAAAAGGTTGTGGGCTTCTTACTTGGTACAAACATAGGCGAGGTTATTACCGTGTTTGCGGCAATGCTGCTGTGGCATCAGTCGCCGTTGCTTTCAATGCAGCTACTATGGATTAACCTTGTAACCGATTCGCTGCCCGCAATCGCCCTCGGTATGGAGGCGGTAGAATCTGATGTTATGGATAAAAAGCCGAAACCGAAAAACGAGGGTGTTTTTGCCCACGGCTTTGGCGTGCGCATAGTGCTACAGGGCGTTATGTTTGCCGCTCTTACTCTTGTGGCATTCTTTATCGGCTGGCGGGGCAACAACGAACTGATTTCTCAAGGTCAAACAATGGCATTTATGGTATTGTCACTTTCTCAGATTGTTCAGGCATACAATATGCGAAGTGAGCATTCGCTATTTAAAATAGGCGTGTTTACTAACAAAAAATTAAACCTTGCAGCTCTCGCGTCTGCCTTACTTGTAGCACTTGTACTCTTCACACCTGTAGGCAAAGCGTTCGGGCTTGTAATGCTCTCTTGGCAGCAGTATTTAATTGCCGTGGGTCTTATTTTCGTACCTCTTGTAGTAATGGAAGTTTCAAAAGCTATCGGACTTATAAAAAAGCATCATTAATAGGGCTAAGTGTCGAAGGGAAGGTGTGCTTCGGCACAAAATATATAGAATAAAAAGGGCTCGGAATTCCGAGCCCTTTAATTATGAATACTATGCTATGTTTATAACGGTTTTGTTTTTCTTTTTTGCCTTTTCAACAAACATTCCTGCACCACCGGTATAATGGGTTACATAGCATATGACGAATTCAGATTTTTTAAGCATATATTCATTTCGCCTGTCTACAGCAAATTTGGGTGGGAACTTTTCAAATCCGTCTGGGAGAATGCTGTTTTCGGGAATATATTTATTTTTTGGCAAATATGCTAAAACCACATTAAATTCAATTTCATATTTTTCAGATAACTCTTTAAGAGCCTTATAAACTAATGCATTAAAGATACCGTTATTACCAACCAAAAAATTTTTAACACCTTTGTTTTCTATTAAATCGGTCAAGGAGATTTTAAGTCGGTCATATATGCTTTCGGGAGAATTTTTGTGCCCGAAAAATGTACAAATGCGCAAGATATAATCCTCCTAAATTTAGCGTATGGGGATTATATCCCCTTAATATTTATGATTATAACCCCCATAATAAATATTGTCAAGGAGGGGTTATATGATAGTTTTTGACCGTCTTTGGAAGACCATGATGGATAAAAATATTTCTACCTATGTTTTAAGAGAAAAGTGTGGAATTGACAGTAAAACAGTCCGCAGATTGAGGGCTAATGAGAATGTTGAAACCAAAACACTTGATAAGCTGTGCGAAGTGTTACAGTGTAAATTAGAAGATATTGCTGAATATATAAAATAAATGAAAACAGACTTGAAGAATTTTCTTCAAGTCTGTTGTATTATTCATTACAAATTTTTTAACCGTCTTTTAATTCTTTAACGCTCTTAATATTTAGCTTATCGTTTTCAATATAATCGAAAAGCTCGCTTAAGTCTTCGGTTATCCTATAAAGAGCGGAGCAGTTATCCTTAATAAAATTCTTGTTTATCGATGCTTTCATCATTTCTTCTAGCTCGTTATAATAGCCGTTTATATTATAAACCGCAATAGGCTTATCGTGGCGGCAGAGCTGCTTTAGGGTTAAAATTTCAAAAAACTCCTCAAAGGTACCAATTCCACCCGGCACTACTATAAATGCATCGGCATTGTCCTCCATAATCTGTTTGCGCTCGCGCATAGTTTCGGTGTAAATTAGCTTATCACACTTGCTGTAAATAGCCTCAACAACTTCGTCCTTGAAAAACTTGGGTATAACGCCTAAAATATAACCGCCGCCTAAAGTCACACCTCTCGCCGCTGCGCCCATAAGTCCGTTAGCGCCGCCGCCGAAGACGAGCGAATGCCCGCGGTCAGCCATAATTTTGCCCATTTTTTCAACCGTTTCAATAAAATGCGGGTCAATCGTAGGTGAAGCCGCACCGTAAACGCATATTCTCATAAAAAATTCTCCTTAAAATATATTTCATCAATATTATATTATATCCCGAACATAAATTCAATGTACGAATTGTTAAATTAAAAAGCAAAAATTTGTAAACTTTGCAGTGTACCGAATTATTGACTTTTCACCGCTTTTTTGATAAAATTAAAGCAAAGCCACAGCGTAAAATCCGTGCCTGAAAAGCCGATTTGGATTTGAATGCCTTGGCTAAAATAAGAAAGGAAAAAATAGCGATGCTTTTCATTGCTATGGTGTGAGGAAATGTTATGTAAAAAATGCGGCAGCAAACTTCCCGATGACGCTTTATTCTGCAGTGAATGCGGCGAGCCGATAGAGGCGCCTGCTACCGAGGAGGTTGCACAAGAATCTATAAACGAAGCCGTAGCTGAAGCAGAGGCTCAGTCCGAAGTGAGCGAACAGGACTATCAGTTTACCGAGGTTGAGTTTGACGAGCCTGTTAAAAAGCCTAAAAATCTGCTTGCCGTTATTATTGCAGCGGTAGCCGTTGTGGCTTGTGCAGTACTTGTAATATTAAATTTCTCAAATATCAGCGGCTTCTTTATTAAGACCTTTGGCTCTGATGAGGATTACTTTAAATATGTTGAGAAAAAGGCTTTTGATAGCTATACCGATGAAATTACCGAATATTACGGTACGGTTATGCAGAACACCGATACCGACGGTGCTGCAGAAATGCAGGTAAAATTTAATGTAAGCGACGATGTAATTGAGCTTGCTGAAACCGCTCTTGGAGCAGGTGAAGAGGTTAAGCTTGACTTCTTAAAGAACATTGTTTTTGATATGAATATTAATGTTAAAGACAATGTTGGTCAGCTCGGTGCTATTCTTTCGGTTGACAATCAGCAACTGTTTAATTTAGATACTATTGCTGATATTGATAAGCAGGAGGTTTTAGTAGGTATACTTAACCTTAGCGATAAGTATATGAAATTAGGCGCTGAGGATGTGGACTACACCACCGACGAGGCAGCCAATATTTTAGCCGACCCCGAATTGCAGAAAGTGCTTCCCTCCGAAAAGGAGCTTGATAAGCTGCTTGATAAATATCTTAAGATAGCTATTGATAATTTAGATGATGTTTCTAAGGATACCGAAACGGTTGAGATTGACGATGTTAAGCAGAAGTTGACCGTTTTAGAGTTTGAGCTTGACTATAGGGCGGTTATGAAGGTATCTGAGGCAATACTTGAGGAGCTTAAAGAGGATAAGCAGGTTGAGAAAATCATCAACGATGTAGCAAAATACCTCGAGGATGAAGACCTTATTGACGATGCTGATGAAATCTACGATGAATTTGATTATGCTATTGATGATGCTCTTGACATTATTGATGAAGCAGATTTTGATAACGAAACCATTTTAACCTTAACCGACTATGTTAACTCTAAGCACGAGATTGTTGGACGCAAGCTTGAGGTTGGCGATGAAGAAATATTCTCTTACATCACTGTTCGCAAGGGTAAGAATTTTGCTACCGAAGTTGACATTGCAAATTCTGTAAAGCTTGAAGGCGGCGGTACCGATAAGAGCGATATTGTAAACGGTGAATTTACTTTCGAAGCAGAGGATATTGACATAGGTAAAATTACTCTTAAGGACTTTGACACTAAGAAAGCTGAGGATGGCTACCTAAACGGCAGCATTCGCTTAACACCCTCGAAAGAATTACTCGAAGAGATGGGACTTGATGCTTCAGGCACCGCAATTCTTTCGGCTCTTGCAGAGCCCTCGCTCGAACTTAGCTTCGCAAGTGATAAAAACACATCTGCTGTAGATATAAATCTGCTTGCTAAGGGCGATGTATTATTCGGAATTAGCATGACCGCTAAGGAAAAGAAAGCTACCGCTGTAAGCAAGCCTGCGGACGATAAGATTATTTCGAGTGAAAATGCCGATGAATGGTTAGAGTCGGTAGATTTAGATAAGCTTATAGAGGCTTTGAAAAAGACCAGCATTCCCGAAGCGCTTATTGATGTAATAGACGGCGCAATGAACCCGTCTTATGATTATGGCTACGGCTATGACGACGATTATGACTATGACTATAGTTATGATTACGGCTACGGCGATAGCTACAGCTATTAATATCAACAGCAAATAAATTTGGCGCTGATTCTTGTAATCAGCGCCAAATGTTTCCTATCGGAGCTTATTATGAAAATTGAGATTAAAGGCATACACAAAAAATACGGTAGTAAGCAGGTGCTTTGCGGCATCGGCTTTACGGCAGAGGCAGGCAGGTGCATAGGTATTCTCGGCGGTAACGGTTGCGGAAAATCCACCCTGCTCTCAATTCTTGCAGGCATTCAGTCTGCCGATAAGGGCGAGTTTTTATATGAGGGCAAGGACCTGTTTAAATATCCGCGCCAAAGGGCACAGCTTGTGGGCTATGTGCCGCAAGGCACACCGCTTATTGAGGAGCTGAGCGCTCGCGATAATCTGTCGTTATGGTACGATAAAGCGTCATTGGAGCGTGAGCTTAACGGCGGAGTGCTCAGTATGCTGGGGGTTAATGATTTTTTGAAAACCCCAGTTTCCAAAATGTCGGGCGGAATGAAAAAGCGTCTTTCCATTGGTTGCGCTATTTCTAAGCATCCGCCGATATTACTGCTCGATGAGCCTATGGCGGCGCTTGATATTGCCTGCAAGCAGAATATTTTTGAGTATCTGCAAAAGCATAAGCAAAACGGCGGCATAGTACTGCTCGCAACCCACGATATGCTCGAATTAGAGCTGTGCGATGAATGGTATATAATAAAAAACGGCGTTTTAACACCGTTTAACTATACAGGCGATATACAAAATTTAGTAAAGAGTTTGTAGTATGAAAAGGTATTTTTATTTACAGCTGAAACGCTCTTTTAAGCTCTTTCCGTTTGTTCTGGCGGTTACGCTTGCCCTTTTTGTGGGGCTTTCGGTAATACTTACGGGAATAGTCGGAATTTTCTCGGGCGGTGAGGAAAACAGCCGCTTTAAAATAGCAATAACGGGCGACACTGAGAGTGAATACATCAAATGGGGTATGACCGCAATGCGGACCTTTGATGAAACAAGATTTGCTATGGAATTTATTGAAATGACCGAGGACGATGCCGAAAGGGCGATTGCCGTGGGCGATATTTCGGCGTATGTTGTTTTGCCCGAGAATTTTATTGAAAAGGCGCTCAGCGGCCAGGTTGACCCGATAAAGTATGTAACCACCGCGGGTGTGGGCGGTGTTGTTTCTATGTTCAAAAATGAAATAACACAGCTTGTTACCGATATGGTGATTTATTCCGAAAAGGGCTCATATGCCATTTATGATGCTATGGCTGATAATGGGCAGAGAAGAGATGCCAACAAATATATGAATATGCTAAGCCTCGAATATGTCGAGCTTATTTTCGGGCGCTCGGGAATATACACCCTCGAAGAATTGGGTGTTACTAACGGACTTTCAACAGCGGAATACTTTATTTGCGGAATAACCATATTACTGCTTATGCTTATAGGGCTTCCCTATATAATCGTGCATATAAAAAGAGATTGCGCGCTCAGCAGTCTGCTGCTGTCGCGCGGATATTCTAATTTCGGTCAGCTGCTTTGCGAATATTTATCACATTTAGCGGCAATGCTGGCGCTCATCGGCGTTATATTCGCCGCGCTGGGCGTTGGTGCTCACATTATGCCCGAGGCTATTGGAAACCACCTTACCTTAGAAGCCTTGCTTTCCTTTGCATTGCGGCTTGTTCCCGCCGTAGTAATGCTGGCGGCATTTAATATAATGATTTTTGAGCTGTCGGATAATCTTGTAAGCGGAGTTCTGCTGCACTTTTTTGCAAGCATTAGTCTGTGCTATATTTCGGGCTGTATGTACCCAATATATGCCTTTCCAAAGGCAGTGCAAAAAATGGCGGTATTCTTGCCGACAGGTGTCACAAGGGGCTATCTTTCAGGCTGGTTTACCGACAGTACGCTCATTTTAGAGCTTGCCGGCGTTTTAGCATATGCGGTGCTCTTTTTCGGTATAGCGCTTGCTGTTCGCGCCCGTAAAACGGCTAACAAACGGGGGTAATGCTATGCGAAAATTATTAAAGTGGTTTTTAATGCTTAACAAGCGGCTTTATAAAAAGGCAGCATTTGTTGTGCTGCTTGTGCTGATACCCGTGTCGGTTTTGGCGTACAGCATCGTATCCCGTCAGGACAGTGGCTTTCTGCACATCGTTTTAGCCCAAACCGATGCTACAGATGCTGTATCATCTGCTGTTGTAGAAGAATTACTAAGCGAAGAGTCCATTGTGCATTTTTCTAAGGCACTTTCCCCGAGAGCGGCGGTAGAAGCCGTGAAAACGGGGCAGGCGGATGAGGCTTGGATATTCCCCGCCAATATGCAGCAAAAGGTAAACGAATTTGTTACAGGCAACGGGGAGAGCGCGGTGAGGGTTGTTGCCCGCGAACAGACGGTATTTCTGCGGCTTTCGCACGAAAAGCTTACTGCGGCGCTCTATAAATACAACGCCAAGGCTAAGTATATCGATTTTGCAAGGACTAATTCTTCGGCTTTAGATTCCTTGACAGATAGTGAATTAATGCAGTATTATGATAATCTCAGCATCGACGAGGAGCTTTTCGTGTTCGGTAATCACGACACTGCCGCAGAGCCTCACAGCGGGGCAGGGGAAAGCTACCTGACCTCGCCCATAAGGGGCTTGCTGAGTATTATAGTTCTGCTTTGCGGTATGGCTGCCGCAATGTATTATATGCAGGATGAGCGCTCGGGCACATTCTCTTGGGTGCCGCAAGCTAACAGAATATATGTGGCATTTGCCTGCCTTGTAATAGCGGTGCTGAATGTTGCGGCAGTGGCGCTTATTTCGCTGTATACCGCGGGACTCGCGTCTTCACTGCTTATGGAGATAATTAGCATTATTCTCTATTCGGCAAGCTCAGC
The DNA here is from genome assembly GCA_045594065.1 of Acutalibacteraceae bacterium. GTDB lineage: Bacteria > Bacillota > Clostridia > Oscillospirales > Acutalibacteraceae > SIG565. The sequence continues at coordinate 5,235 of JAZNXU010000053.1, read as the reverse complement.
GGTGTTTTGCCTAATTTTAAAGCAGATTTTCGGCAGTATAAGGCTGTACGGCTCGGTGATTCCGCTGCTTACGGTGGTTATGATAGCGGTGTGTCCCGTTTTCTTTGATTTCAGAGTGCTAATAGGCGTTCAGCTGTTATTCCCACCGACATACTATGTAAATGCCGCCTATGATAGCCGATATTTGCTATATATGGCTGTATATTCGGTAGTAGGCGCGGCACTCTGCCTTGTTATTGACCGATTAAAGAGAGTTAAATTACGCTATACTTAGTGTGACGGGTTTAAATGCTTTGGTTAACATAATTAAAAGTTATAGGAGAATTAAATGCAACAGGTATTACTTACAGCCTTAGGTGTTGGTGGAGCAACCCTTATAGGCTCAATTATAGGTTTTGCTTTTAAAAAGATTTCACATAGGTTTTCCGATATTGTTTTGTCCTTTGCGGCGGGCGTAATGTTGGCGGCTTCGGTGCTGGGGCTTATTTTACCGTCGCTTGATTACGGCGGAAAATACGGGCTTTTAATTACCGTTGCGGGCATTTTTGCGGGAGCACTTTGTCTTAACTTAATAGATAAGCTCGTACCCCACCTGCACAGACTTGTCGGTCCGAATACCGAACAGCACGCCGATACGGGTTTAAGCCGTGTGCTGCTGTTTGTAACAGCAATTGCCATACACAATTTGCCCGAGGGTATCGCTGCAGGCGTAGGCTTTGGCTCGGGCGACAGCACTCAGGCACTGCTCATCGCGGGCGGCATAGCGCTGCAAAATATCCCTGAGGGTATGGTTATAATAGGTCCGATGTTAGCGGCAGGCGTAAGCCCTAAAAAGACATTCTTGTGTGCCGCCGCCACTGGTGTTGTTGAGGTTATCGGCACACTTATAGGCTATTTTGCAGTGAGTGTGGCAACCTTTATTTTGCCGTTTGCCCTCAGCTTTGCGGGCGGTACAATGCTTTATGTTATAAGTGATGAAATGATACCCGAAACCCACGCCCACGGCGCACAAAGGGCAGCCACCTATGCCTTACTTGTCGGCTTCTCGGTAATGCTTATAAGTGATGTGCTACTTGGATAAATACACAAAAAAGAGGAGCAAACGCTCCTCTTTAATCTTTATAAACGAAATTTTTATTTTCCTGTAAAGCCTTTTTATATTTCCTAATATAGTATTTTGCCATTGCGAGATTTTGCTCTGAATAGTTGCCGCACTCAGCAGGGCGGGCACCTGGAATTTCGCCCTTAAAATCAAGTACGAAATCGCACATCTCAATTACTAAATCATAAATATCTTCACTCTCAAGGTCGCCGAACATTACAATGTAACAGCCCGTTCGGCAGCCCATCGGTCCAAAATAAACAATGTTTTCGCACTCGCGCGAGTTTCTCAAAAATGTAGCGCACAGGTGCTCTATTGTATGAAGTGCCGGCATATCAATAACAGGCTCGCGGTTGGGGGCGGTAATACGCATATCAAAGGTGGTTATTGTGCAGTCGCCCTTTTTATCGCGCCGCGAAACATAAAGCCCTGCCTCAAGTGTTAGATGATTTATCCTAAAGCTTTCAATTTTGTTCATAATATGCCTCCGCCGTGTTTTTTATTATGATACCGCAACGAGCGATTAATTGTCAATAGAAGTAGGGCAGATTATTTGCTATATTCAAAAAAAGAGCAAAAAAAATAGCCCTTGACCGAAGTTCCTTTACACTTACTCTTGGTCAAGGGCTATTTTTGCTCACTCTTGATATCTAGCATCTTTTTATTGTACCTCTCAATTCTTAGATTTTTCTGCCTCCGTTTTTCTTTTTTAATTCACTGTCACTTAGTTTAGCTCTATTGCTTTTCCCGTAAAGCGGGTTTCTCTTAAGCGCCGAATTCTTTTTGAAGGCTTTATATAAAACTCTTATTCACTCATCCGCTAAAGGCTGTTTATGCACCGTTTTAGGTGTTTTATGTATTAAGTTTTTATTACCTTTTTGACTTTTGAGTTCTAAGAGTACTTAACGGAACATCGGGTATCACCCTTTCCTTTCTGTGTCTTTAATATACCATATTTTTTGCGGAATTTCTATTCGCAATGTTACACAAAATTAAAAAGCCGTAATTATGCTAAATGCAGAAATGCGTCGCGCGGGCGCGAAAAACATTGACTGCAAAGAAAAATTTTGATATAATTATCTTGTTGGTTGTTCCGAATTATCGCGGAGCAACCTTTTTTTATTTGCAAAAATAAGTTCGTATAGCCTTAAAAGCAACAGCAGAGGTTTCCGCCGCTTTGTTCACTATTATTAAAATGAAAAACGGAGATATTGCTATCTCCGCTATCAGACCGCCCACAGTATTGCGCTCTTTAGAAGCTCGTGGGAGCTGTCAATGTTAGTATATTCAAATATCTGCAAAAAATTACAGCACTTCTTGCCAATTGTCACAGAAGCCGTAATGCTTCATATCAACAAAGGGATATTTGTTTTTTAATTTTACAATTTCATTTTTCATAGAAGAAAATTCATTTGGCTTGAGTAATTTTTTCATAATCAGAATAAAGCCAAATAAATGGGAGTTGTCTTTTGTGCCATCGGGGAGGTCGCGTAATAACCTGAATTCTCTTCTGTTTAATGACGGCTTTTGTTCGAACAGTCGGTTATATATGCGGCTGCCGTGTGCGCAAAGATTTCTGATAATCGTCATACTGTGCATAAATTTGCCTACAAGTTCCGGACCGCGTGTGTGATTAAGTCCTAAGGTTGAAGCAACAGCGGCTTTTATATTCTCTTCTGAAATTGAGTACAAACAGGATATGTCAGAAATTGTTAGTAATTCAACATAAGCCCAAAGCGGCACATCCTGATTTAAATCGTCAATAAAATGCTTTAAATATGCTTCGTGAGAATGACGTCTTTCCTTTTGCTCCTCAGCTTTATCGATTATTCGTACATACTCTCTGAGATTTGAAAAATATGTGGAGATTCTATATCCTGTAGGACCGTGAAGCTTAGTAAACTCATATGAATATATAGATTTCACGGTAACTTCAATTATTTCTATGTATTTAAGTAAAATGTGGCGAAATATATGGTCGAATTCGTAAATATCAATTATATTTTGAAAGGTCGTTGACGGAAAGAAAACATCGTGTGAGCGAAGAGTCAATGAGTAACCGCTGACACGGTAGTAGTTATTCCTTGTTAAAAAAGCCGCTGCTTTCTCCTCGTTCGGTATCGAGAGACCGCGGGATTTTAATAAAGCGATTTGTTGTTCGACGGTAGTAAAAGCCTTGTCTGCCATAGTTTTCTCCTTAAAAACAGAACGCCCCCCAAGTGTGCGGTATACCCACGGTAAGGGTACAGAGGCCTGGGGGGAGAAGTTAACTATATTATACACTTTAAATCCAAATTTGTCAAGAATTTCGATTGCAAATAAAAATATATATTATAAAATAATATATATTTTTATTTGCAAAATTTAAACAGCGGGGTGAAAATCACTTCATTTGAATTGTTTATTATGTAACTTCATCCAAGGTGCGGTTTATTGCCTTATCAATATTAAAACTGAGATAACAAGTTGAGAAAAAAGGAAACAGTGTGTTATTGCTTAATAATTAGGAAAAATAACTATATATTTAATATTTAACGGTAAGAAGTATGTCGAAAAATAGGCTTGTTTTTTCTTTGATACCGTGTTACAATGTATGTAGTATATATGGGGTACTATGCCTTGCCCAAAAAAGCGCTTCAACGCTTTAATTGATTGCGTTTAAAGGAGTTTGTTTAAAGAATGAAAAATAAAACAAGACGGGAAAGCACAAAAGGTCTTTCTCGATTGCTGGAATCGATTTTTGAAGTTATTGTTCTTTCTTTGGTATATTATTTGTTCTGGCGTTTCGGATACGGCGAAACAGGTCTTTTTGAATATAAGGGAAAATATGTTCTTATGGGTGTTTATGCCGTAATCACCTTTTTCACATTTGCTAATATGGACGGATTTAAATTCGGTGATTTGCGCCGTTTGGATTTAGCCTTGGCTCAGTGGATTGCAAGCTTAATTGTCAACTTTGTAACCTATTTCCAGTTGTGCCTGATTGAAAATAATATAATAAGCCCTGTGCCGATGCTGCTTCTTTTAGTGGCAGATGTGATTCTTAGCACATTTTTTGTATTTTTATACACATATATTTACCAACATATTTATGCCCCGTATAAAATGCTTATGATTTTCGGAACCGATACAGCGCTGGGTCTTAAAATAAAAATCGATTCCAGATGGGACAAGTACCATATTGAAAAATTGATTTCTGCCGAAGAGGATTTTGAAACAATTTGCCAAGAAATCTTAAAGTACCCTGCGGTTGTAATTAACGATGTTACTGCGCAGGTTAGAAATGATATTTTGAAATTCTGTTATGAGAATCAAATAAGAAGCTATGTTGTTCCAAAAATCACCGATGTTATTATGCGCGGTGCAAAGGATGTTAGCTTATTTGATACACCTATCTTTTTGGTAAAGGGTACGGGACTTAATATTGTTCAAAGAGCGCTTAAGCGCTTACTTGATATTATTATCTGCTTGATTGTAATGATACCTGCAGCTCCCATTATGCTTTTTGTGGCGCTTGCCATTAAAATTGAAGACGGCGGACCTGTATTTTACAAGCAAGACCGCGTTACAATCGGCGGAAAAGAGTTTGGAATTCTTAAGTTTAGAAGTATGATTGTCGACGCTGAAAAATACAGCGGTGCCGTTTTAGCGGATGATAATGACCCGCGTATTACAAAGGTAGGAAGATTTATTCGTGCCACACGTCTTGATGAATTACCGCAGATACTTAATATTCTCAAAGGTGATATGAGCGTTGTAGGACCTCGCCCTGAAAGAAAAACATTTATTGATGAATTCTGCAAAGAAATACCCGAATTCAGCTTCCGCTTAAAGGTTAAGGGCGGACTTACAGGCTATGCCCAGATTTACGGAAAGTATAACACAGGCGCCTACGATAAATTGCGCTTGGATTTATTGTATATTGAGAACTATTCACTTTTGCTTGATATTAAGCTTATTCTGACAACTATCAGAATTATGTTCAGCAAGGATAGTACCGAGGGTATAGACAAGGCGAAAGAAAATGAAAAGCGCGTTCAGGAGCTTATAGAAGAAACTCATAAAAATAAAAACTAAGGAGCATTTCAGATGGCCCAGAAACGGAAAAATATTTTAATATTTTGCCCCACTTT
>JAZNXU010000052.1:0-2573 GCA_045594065.1 Acutalibacteraceae bacterium | reverse complement strand
CGGTGCTTTTTTCGCTTGCATTATTCTTCACCGTAAAATCCGCTCTCGGGACGAATATCTATCTTCCAGCCGGTTAATTTTGCAGCAAGACGGGCGTTCTGACCCTTGTTGCCGATAGCAAGAGAAAGCTGAGTATCGGGCACCTTTACTGTGCAAGCCTTTGAACCATCCTCTGCAACCTCAACGGAAACAACGTCAGCGGGAGCAAGTGCGGCAGCAACAAACTGAGCAATATCGTCGTTGTACTTTACAATATCAATCTTCTCTCCGCCGAGAATATCGACAACCTTACCTACACGAGCGCCCCTAGGACCGATGCAGGCACCTACGGCATCAACGTTTTCATCAGTGCTGTAAACAGCAATCTTTGTTCTTGAGCCTGCCTCACGGGAAACGGACTTTATTTCTACAATACCGTCGTAAATCTCGGGAACCTCTGTTTCAAACAATCTTCTTACAAGACCGGGATGTGTGCGGGAAATCATAATTTTCGGTCCCTTTTCGGTTTCCTTAACATCTACAACATAAACCTTAATATGGTCGCCCTCGTGAAGCTCCTCGTCCGGTACCTGCTCTAATTTCGGTAAAATAGTTTCGGTCTTGCCGATAGTTACATTAGCGTTGCCGGTTTTGGGGTCTATCTGCTGAACAACGGCAGTAAGTAATTCATGGTTTCTGTCCTGAAACTCGGCAAAGGTCTGGCTTCTTTCAACCTCGCGAATACCCTGACGGATTACATGCTTTGCAGTCTGTGCCACAATTCTGCCGAACTGCTTGGTGTTAAGCTGAATGTCAACAAAGCCGTTCTCAACTGCTTTCGAGTCGATTTTAAGCGCATCCTCTGCTAAAATCTCACAGCAAGAATCGGTGATTTCGTCTACAACGGTCTTGCGAACGGTAACCGAGAAAATCATCTTTTCGGGGTCAACAATACAGGTAACATTTTCGTTGTTTCCGTAATCCTTTCTTAGTGCTACAACAATAGCATTTGCAATTTTTTCCGCTAGGTATTTCTGGGGAATTTCACGCTCTTCCTCCATAAATTTAAGTGCAGCAAAAAATTCCTTGGTATCCTTATTCATTTGTGCTTCAACCTTTCTGTTGTTATTATCTTTTGTGACTAGAAGTCTGTATCATCAAGCCTTACGGCTGTAATGTCTTTTTTATCAATGTAAATGTGTTCGGTGGGGGTTTCAATTTCCACACCGCCGTCGTACTTATAAAGCGTGCCCTTTACTTCCTTTGTGCCGTTTATCGATTTATAAAGCTTTACCTTAACGGCGCTGCCTAAAAATCTCTCAAAATGCTCGGGGCGAACTAAAGTACGCTCAAGCCCTGGCGAGCACACCTCTAAATAGTAGGATTTATCAATCGGGTCAGCCTCGTCAATAATCGGGTCTATTGCGTGGGAAACCGCCGTGCAGTCGTCAATATTAATGCCGTCCTCGCGGTCTATGAATACGCGCAGGTAATAAGAAGCGCCCTCCTTTAAAAAGCGCACATCCCATAAAGTAACGCCGCAGTCCTCAACCGCGGGCTTAATTAAGTCGAAAACCCTGTCTGCTACTCCTGCCATTTTAATCTTCCTTTCTTTAAAATGCGTAATCAGCCTTGTGCTGAAGAGAATGTGGCGCGGCAACGCCGCAACGAGTAAGGTGGACTTGTTTCCCATAAACAAAAACTAAAGAGCAGGTCAACCTGCTCTTTTGCTTACTCCTTATGCTAAATAGATTATAACACTATAATTATTAAAAATCAAGTACTTTTTAATAGCTTTTTTATATTTTCGCTGTGCGAAATCGATATATTCTCGTTTCATTCGAATTCGATATGTTATTTCACAAACTTGATATCATATAAATCCATTTTTCGCTTTTGGCATATCGAAATCCCCGCAAGGGATTTATATCGGCGCATACCCCGCGTGCTACACTTCCATCTGCCTTGATAAAAACGCCGCCGCGCAGCTGCAAAGCTTTCGGTCAGCATCGGTCAGCTCACCCTCACTTTCCCCGCTCACCAAAGCTACCGCACCCGCAATATCACCGCCCGCAATTATCGGAGCGGCAAAGCGCATATTAGCATCTGTACCGCCTAACGCCGATGCCGCATCCTCAGGGCTGAACTCGCGGGACTTGCGCGATTCCATTATTTTTTCGAGTATTTCGGATACCGGTTTTTCCATAAACTCGCGGTGTCCCCCGCCTGACGCTGCAATGCAGTGGTCACGGTCGGTAATGATAACGCAAAGATCGGTCTGCTTGGCGGTCACCTCACATAGAGTGCGGGCATATTCCCCCATCTCTCCGACAGGCGAGTATTTTTTAAAGATAACCTCCCCACCGGCAGATGTGTAAATTTCAAGCGGGTCACCCTCTCTTATCCTCATAGTGCGGCGAATTTCTTTCGGAATAACCACACGACCAAGATCGTCGATTCTACGAACTATTCCTGTTGCTTTCATATATAAATCTCCTTTAATTTCAAATCGTGATGTTAGTATTTGTAATTGGAGGAGATTTATACTGCGCGAATTTACTTTTACAATCAAATATGTTATAATAAATTAGAGG
>JAZNXU010000051.1:0-13378 GCA_045594065.1 Acutalibacteraceae bacterium | reverse complement strand
TGACATTTCTGTCTGTCTTTGTCCGTTTACTTTAAAAAGTACTTGACTTTCTCTCGATTTCTCTCGAGAATTGTCGGGTCCTTATTATCGTCGTTGTTTAATTTTCAAGGTCCATTTTTTGCTCCCGTTTTTTTGGGCGCCTAAATATAATACCAAAACGAAGGGGGTTTGTCAACACTTTTTTTCGAATTTTTTTAATTTTTTTTGAAATTTAAGAAGTTTTGTAACTTTCGTTAATTTTCTCGATAATTTTGCGTTCTTTTCGGGAAATTTGCACTTGTGTCATATCTAATTTTTCGGCAACCTCGTTTTGCGTGAGCCCTACAAAATGCCTGAGGATTAATATTTTTCGTTCTTCGGCAGAAAGTCTTGATAAAATCTCGGATACATATATTTTATTATACATATCCTCTTCGCCGCGGCCTGCGGGTAAATCGTACTCACAAGTTTCGCCATCTTCATCATAGGTTAGTGACATTACGGGGCGGGCGGCATTAATAGCCTCGCTTACTTCCTCAGAAGTAACGCATAATAGCTCAGCAATTTTATTGGGCGTTAACGGCTCGCCGTTTTCCTTTTCGTACTTCTCTTTTACGGCGGTAACCTTTAGGGAAAGTTCTTTTAGACTACGCGATACTTTTATTGAGCCTGTATCGCGGAAGATTCTTTTTATCTCCCCGAGAATTACGGGAACGGCATAGGTTGAAAAGGCAAAGCCGCGCGACTCATCAAAATCGCGGGCGGCTTTTATAAGCCCCATACAGCCTGCCTGAAAAAGGTCGTCGTACTCGGCACCTCGGTTTGTAAAGCGCTTGCAGCAAGCGTGCACAAGCCCGAAATTACTTTTTATGAATTCTTCATCTTTATATAACAGCATTTTTGCCTGCCCTTACACTGATTTTCTTACGCATTGTAACGGTGGTACCCTTGCCCGCGGTGCTCTTAACGGTTAAAGAATCCATAAAGCTTTGCATAACGGCAAAGCCGAGTCCCGCGCGCTCTTCTCCGCCTGTGGTGTATAAGGGCTGCATAGCCTGTTCGATATTATCAATACCCACGCCCCTATCGCGAATTTTAACGGTAACAGAATTATCGTCCTTTATTTCGGCGGATATGTAGATGTTGCCTATCTCGTTACTATAGGCGTGGACAATGCAGTTAGTAACCGCCTCGCTCACGGCGGTTTTAATATCGGACAGCTCGTCAATTGTTGGGTCGAGCTGCAGAACGAAAGATGCCACCGCCGCGCGTGCAAACGCCTCGTTATTTGATTTAGACGGAATTGTTAATGTGAATTTATTTATTGTTTTCATATGTTACTCCTTTCAGTGATTTTGCATAATCTTTCAATGCCCGATAATTTCATTACCTTATAAATACTTGGCGAGCAACCTGTTATTGCAAGCTCGGCGCCCGTTTTGGCAAGTATTCGGTACCGTCCCATAACAAGGCCGATGCCTGATGAGTCCATAAAGCCGACCGACGAAAAATCTAATATTAATAATGTAGGCATATTAAGTTCAATTTCGCGGTCAATTTTTCCTCTGATTTCGCGGGCAGTGTGATGGTCGATGTCACCCTCTAAAAAGGCAGTCACCACCTGACCTGCAGTTTCGATTTTTACTGACAATGGTATATACTCCTTTCAATCCCTCCACCACAAGTGGTCCCCCTCCCTTTACACAAGGGAGGCTTAAAGGGAAAAATGATTATAAAAAAGACAAGCACCTATTATATAATAGATGCTTGTCCGTAAATAATTTGTCGAAGTAAGGCGTTACTTCGCAATTTATTTTAATATATCCGATAAATCTTTCATAAACCGCTCTGACAAGGCCTTAGCTCCATTAATATCAGGATGAACCATATCCGAACTGAGATATCCTCCAAGCCATGAGCTGCCCTTTTCAGTAGCTCCAACCGTTGTCGCAAAATCAACATAACGATAACCGCTATTTACCACATATTCGTTTTTATGGGTATGAATACGCTTAGGCACGTTTGGTACAGTAGATAATATTGGAATTATATTTCTTTCCTCACAGTCTCTTATAAAAGCTTTAACGCAACCTAACCAGCTACTGTTTATAGCACTTTCCGTGTCTCCATTATTCATACCCAAACACCACACTGCATATTTAGGCGTACCATGCGTTAGTGCAGTTTTCCAGTCGTGATACATAGTTTCCGATGGTGCACCCGGGAAGCCGCTATACATGCACTTATCGTATCCACTATTTAATACATAGTATGGCCAGCGCGCCTTGCTCGTAAGACTAAGATAACTATCACCAAAAACCCATATTTCCTTGTTATAGGCGTCACATTCCCAAGCTAGCGAGACGTTTGAAAGCTCACTCCTTGATGACTCTAACGCAATCGTACCCCGGCAAGCATTCCAACGACTTTCGCAAGAAAACGATTTAGAATTTGAAGTAATTTCAATATGTAATATTTCATCGTTTCCAACGAACATATTTACAAATGTTTCACCTTTTATAGACAACCCATGTTCTACCGATATTTTTAGTTTATATTCACCCAAATTGTCGTATACCTCTATTTTTTTACTATCAATAGTTACATATCCGGAGCCCCAACCATCTGCAATGCGTTTGAAATATAAAGTGCCAACCTCCGTAATTTTGCCCGAAAAGGATAGTTGTTTATTATTTTTAATACAATTAGATTCTAATTTCAAAACATCTCCATCAATCATTTTTTCAGCAGTATTTTCAACTCTTATTTGCTTCTCAATATTGCTATCTGGTTGTTTTACCACCAAGTTATTCAATTGATTATCACTAGCGGAATCTTTGTTGTTTGTAAGAAAAGCACCAAAAGAATTCAAATTTAACGCCAAAACAAACACCAACAGTAAAATTGCAATAGGTAAAACAATTCTCGATGCCTCAGTTTTAATACTTTTCACGGAAATTCCCCCAAAAATAAAAAAGTGCGCAGTCGAAAGACTACGCACCGAAAAATACATAGCTCCAACTGTCGCCAAACAAAATTTCAACAATTCCTACTCAAGCAAGTATAGATATGCAGAAATAGAGCATCAGTATTTTTACCTAAATAAAAATACCCATACTTCGCTTGAATATAAGTAAACTATGAAATTTTGTTTGGCAAGGTTAGTTTACCACATATTTTGGAAAAATGCAAGAATATAAAAATAAAATGTCCCGACCTGAAATTCAGGTCGGGATATTTGATTAAATTATATTTTATTTTCAAGCTCTGAAATTTGAGAGTTAATCATTTCAATTTTCTCGAGAACCTTGGCGAGCTGTTCACGCTGGGTTTTAACGAGAGCCTCGGGAGCTTTGGCTACGAAGTTCGGGTTGTTTAACTTCTTCTCGAAGAAGTCTTTATCAACCTGTGCTTTAGCGAGTTCCTTTTCGAGTCGCTCAATTTCGGCTGAGAAATCTACAAGCTCTGCTAAAGGCAGGTAGATTTTAGCATCATCAGTAATGATGCAAACTGCATCAGGCAAATCGAATTCGTCGGCTACCTCAACGGCTGAAGCGGAAGCCAAGCGGCAGATAAAGCTTTCACCGTTTTTAAAGGTATCTTTAAATGCTGTGGCAACACAAACCTTTGCCTTTTTAGAGGGTGGAACATTCATTTCATTACGGCGGTTACGGATAGCACGAATTGCCGACATAATCTTTTCGAACTCGGCTTCATCTGCCGAGAAATCAAGCTTTGAATTAAACTTAGGCCATTCGGACACCATAATAGCTTCGCCTGTATGCGGAATTGACTGCCAGATTTCCTCTGTAATAAACGGCATAAAGGGATGAAGCAGCTTTAAGATACCGTCGAACACATACAGTAATACAGCTCTTGCGGCGTCGGCTGAATTTTCGTCCTCACCGTTAAGGCGTGCTTTACTAATTTCAATATACCAGTCGCAATAGATATCCCAGATAAAGTCGTAAAGTTTCTGAACGGCAAGACCGAGTTCAAACTTATCGAGGTTATCGGTAACCTCGGCTACCAAGCGATTGTATTTTGAAATTATCCACTTATCCTCAAGGGTGAGTTCGGCAGGCAGCGGAATAACGCTGTCTGATTTCAAATTCATAAGCAGGTAGCGAGCGGCGTTCCAAAGCTTATTGGCAAAGTTTCGGCTTGCCTCAACACGCTCGGGTATATAGCGCATATCGTTGCCTGGGCTGTTACCTGTAGCGAGTGAGAAGCGAAGAGCATCGGCGCCGTACTCAGCGATAACCTCGAGCGGGTCAACGCCGTTGCCGAGAGATTTTGACATCTTTCTGCCCTGAGAATCCCTTACAAGACCGTGAATAAGAACAGTATTAAAGGGAACTTCGCCTGTCTGCTCAATTCCTGAGAACATCATACGCATTACCCAGAACGGGATAATATCGTAGCCCGTAACGAGGGTATTGGTGGGATAATAATGCTTAAAGTCCTCTGTTTCATTCGGCCAGCCAAGTGTTGAGAACGGCCAAAGAGCAGAAGAAAACCAAGTATCGAGAGTGTCGGGGTCTTGAGTTATATTTTTACTGCCGCAGTGCTGACATACGGTAGCATCTGTTTTAGATACGGTTATTTCGCCGCAGTCTGCACAATACCAAGCGGGAATGCGGTGACCCCACCAAAGCTGGCGGGAAATACACCAGTCGCGAATGTTCTCGAGCCAATGGAAGTAAACCTTTTCAAAACGCTGCGGAACGAATTTGGTTTCACCATTCTTAACAGCATCGATAGCGGGACCTGCCAGCGGCTTCATTTTAACAAACCACTGCTTTGAAACGCGCGGCTCAACGGTGGTCGAGCAGCGGTAGCAGGTGCCGACATTATGGCTGTAATCCTCAATCTTTACAAGGGCGCCCTCCGCCTCTAAATCGGCAACGATGGCCTTGCGGGCTTCGTATCTATCCATTCCTGCATATTTCGGATAGTCGGCGGTAATCTTAGCGTCATCGGTCATCACATTTATAACGGGCAGATTATGGCGAAGACCTACCTCAAAGTCGTTCGGGTCGTGTGCGGGTGTGATTTTAACAACACCTGTACCAAAATCCATTTCAACATATTCATCAGCGACAATCGGAATTTGGCGATGAACAAGTGGTAAATCAAGCATTTTACCAACGAGGTCTTTATATCTTTCATCATTCGGGTTTACCGCAACGGCGGTGTCACCAAGTAATGTTTCAGGGCGGGTTGTTGCAAGCTCTAAATAGCCGCTACCGTCTACGAGTGGATAGCGAAGATGCCAGAAGTGACCTGCCTGCTCTTCGTATTCAACCTCGGCATCAGAAATAGAGGTTAAGCATTTCGGGCACCAGTTAATAATACGCTCGCCGCGATAGATAAGGCCCTTTTCGTAAAGACCGATAAACACTTCCTTTACAGCCTCGCTGCAGCCCTCATCAAGGGTGAAGCGCTCGCGGTCCCAGTCGCAAGAAGATCCGAGCTTTTTAAGCTGCTCGATAATTCTGCCGCCGTACTGCTCTTTCCATTTCCAAGCGCGCTCTAAGAAGCCATCACGACCGATATCGTCTTTGGTAATGCCCTCTTTGCGCATAGCCTCAACTATTTTTGCCTCGGTTGCAATAGACGCGTGGTCAGTACCGGGCAGCCATAGGGTATCGAAGCCCTGCATACGCTTAAAGCGGATAAGAATATCCTGCAGGGTATTATCAAGGGCGTGTCCCATATGCAGCTGACCTGTAATATTGGGTGGCGGGATAACTATTGTATAGGTTTCCTTTTCCTTTTCGCACTTAGCGTGAAAATACTTTCCGTCAAGCCAAGTTTTATAAATACGGTCCTCAACCTCGCGAGGGTCGTACTGTTTAGCTAATTCTTTATTCATTTAATATCAACTCCAAAAACATATATTATATTAAATGTATCCTTTTGTCAAACATTTCCTTAAATAAATAGGAATTTACATCATATAATTTTAATGTCAGTTAAAAACCGATTGTTTGCGTTTGTAATATTTTTAGCTGACAGCCGCTCGGGTTTTGACTCGGGCGGCTCTTTTATTATATTGTAAGCTGTTCGGCGGTGTCTGCCTGCTTGAACGAGCCTGCGGCAGGTAGGTTGCGGGTGCGGTAGCGGTGCTCGTTATCAAGTGTACCCTTAATGTAGCGTTCTGCTGAGAATACACGCTGTCCCTTTTTCTGTGTCATAACCGCAACGCCGCTATTATCACGGGTGGTTTTAACCTGAAGTGCGGCTGAGGCTACGAGCAGCATTCTGCCGTTAGTTGAAGTCAGCAGCACATCGCCCTCCTCTGCCATATAAATAGCAGAATGAAGTGTGAACTTATCACAGTAGGCACCAACCAGCTTTTTACGGTTGGTTTTGGTTTGATATGCTGAAAGCGCAACCTTTGAAATTCGACCGTTATCGAACACAAACAGCATATTGCCCTTATAGTCGCGGGTGGCAACCATATAAATGGCGGTTTCGCCCTCTTCAAAGCCGAGCTTGCTCGCTACATAATCGCCAAGCAAACTTGCCTTACCGTCGGCAAAATCGGAAACCTTGGCTTTATAAGCCTGATGCTTGTTTGTAAAGAAAATAAGCTCGTGGGCGTTGGTGGATTCCTCTGTAATGATAATCTCATCGCCCTCTTTTAGTTTTTGCTCGCCGCTCATACGAAGGGATTGCGGGGTAATCTTCTTAAAGTAGCCCTCGCGGGTGAAGAAGAGCGTTACGGGAGATTCATCGACCTCTTCAACCTCGGCATATTCAGCCTCGTCAGCAGCGGCTATAAGCTGAGTTTTACGCTCTTTACCGTACTTTTTAATTACATTCTCAAGCTCGTTTATAATAATTCTTGCAATCTTGGTGCGGCTTTGAAGAATGCTCTCCATTTCGGCAATATCTTTTTCAAGATTTTCAATGTCCTCAAGCCTTTTCAAAATGTACTCACGATTCAAATGACGGAGCTTAATTTCCGCTACATATTCAGCCTGAATTTCATCAATACCGAAGCCAATCATCAAGTTCGGCACAACCTCTTTTTCTTCGGCGGTTTCACGAACTATTTTTATCGCTTTATCAATATCGAGAAGTATTTTTTGCAGACCCTTTAATAAATGCAGTCTGTCCTTAGCCTTTGAAAGGTTAAAGTAAACTCTGCGGCGAACGCACTCGGTACGGAATGCAACCCACTCGCTGATAATCTCTTTAATACCCATAACGCGGGGCGAGCCCGCAATAAGAATATTAAAGTTACAAGAAAAGCTATCCTGCAAAGGAGTCATTTTGAAAAGCTTTTTCATAAACTTTTCTACATCTACTCCGCGCTTTAAATCAATTGTGATTTTAAGACCAGCAAGACCTGTTTCATCACGAATATCGTTAATCTCGGTAATTTTCTTTTGCTTTACAAGCTCAATAACCTTTTCGATTATGGCTTCACTTGTCGTTGTTGGCGGAATTTCGGTAATATCGATACAGTTTTGCGACTTATCGTAATTATAAACACCGCGCACCTTAAAACTACCGCGACCTGTTTCATAGATTTTCTCAATTTCGGCGCGATCGTATAAAAGCTGACCGCCTATTGGAAAATCGGGTGCAATTAAAGTATCGGCAACATTAATATCGTTATCCTTAATATACTCAATTGTGGTTTTGCAAACCTCGGTTAAATTAAATGGGCAAATTGAGCTTGCCATTCCAACGGCGATACCTGTATTGGCATTTACAAGCACACTTGGAAATGTTACGGGAAATAGTGTCGGCTCTTTGAGGGTAGCATCATAGTTATCTACAAAATCTACGGTATCCTTATCAATGTCAGCGAAAAGCTCAGAAGCTATGGGCGCTAGCTTTGCCTCGGTATAACGCGAGGCGGCATAAGCCATATCACGCGAATACGCCTTACCGAACGAGCCCTTAGATTTTACATAGGGGTGCAAAAGTGCCTGATAGCCCTCAGATAATCTTACCATTGTTTCATAAATAGCGGCATCACCATGTGGGTTTAACTGCATTGTTCTACCCACGATATTAGCCGACTTTATTGTGCCGCTATTTAATAGCCCCATCATATACATAGTATAAAGCAGCTTGCGGTGCGAGGGCTTAAAGCCGTCAATCTCTGGGATTGCGCGCGACACTATTACGCTCATAGCGTAAGGCATATAGTTAGTTTCCAGCGTGCGCACTATGGGCTGTTCTACAGTCAGTCCCGCGCCTGCAATGTAGGTGTTTTCGGTTTTAGGAGCAATTTTTGGAGCTGTTTCTTTTTTCTTTCTCGGTGCCATCTTATCTTCCTTTATTTATATATTAGCTTAAATCGGCTTCATCGATGTACATATAACCGTAATCAGCAATGAAATCTTTTCTGCCCTGCAGGTTATCGCCAAGCAGTAAATCGAACATATTGGCGGTAGCCTCTGCCTCACTCGGCATTACCTTTATAAGGCGGCGCGTAGCGGGATTCATTGTTGTTAAGTTCATCATATCAGGCTGGTTTTCACCAAGACCCTTAGAGCGTTGAAGCGTATACTTCTTATCCCCTATTTTGCCGAGAATTTCATTTTTCTCGTTCTCGTCGTACGCAAAATAGGTCATATCCTTAGTGGTGATTTCATAAAGCGGGGTTTCGGCAATATACACCTTGCCCTCTTGAATGAGTGTCGGCATAACACGGTAAATCATTGTAAGAATAAGGGTGCGTATCTGGAAGCCGTCAACATCGGCATCGGTACAGATAATAATTTTATTCCAACGAAGATTATCAAGGTTAAAGGTGGATAAATCTTTATTCGCTTTAGATTTTACCTCAACGCCGCAACCGAGCACTTTGAGTAAATCGGTAATAATTTCACTTTTGAAAACCTTATCATACTCAGCCTTTAAGCAGTTAAGAATTTTACCGCGAACGGGCATTATAGCCTGAAAATCAGGGTCACGCGCAAGCTTGCAGGAGCCTAAAGCCGAGTCACCCTCAACTATAAATATTTCACGCTGGGTTACATCCTTAGTTCGGCAGTCAACAAATTTCTGCACACGGTCTACCATACCGCCGCTTGACTGCAAAGTCTTTTTTAGGTTAAGTCTTTCGCGTTCGCTGCGCTCGCGGCTGCGTTTATTAATAAGTATCTGGTCGGCAATTTTATCTGCCTCTGCCTTATTTTCTATGAAATAGATTTCAAGCTGACGGCGGATAAACTCGTTCATAGCATCATAAATAAACTTATTTGTAACACTCTTTTTAGTCTGGTTTTCGTAGGACGCTATGGTTGAGAAGCAGTTGGTAACCAAAGCTAAGCTTTCCTGAATATCCGAAAAGGTAATTTTGCTTTCATTACCCTTATATTTTCCAGCCTGCTTAATGTAGGCATCAATCTGTGCAGTAAATGCACTCTTTACTGCCCTATCGGGCGAGCCGCCGTTTTCAAGCCAGCTTGAATTGTGATAATATTCAAGCATTTTTGTTTTATTTGAAAAACAAAATGCAAGGTTAATTTTAACATTATATTCAGGTCTGTCCTCACGGTCGCGACCCTTGCGCTCACCTGACCATGTCTGAATGCTTGTTAAATTAGTATCGGCTACGGTTTCACCTAAAAATTCGGTAATACCGTCCTTATACTGAAACTCAGTGGTTTCAAAGCGGCCGCCTTTCTGCTCGCGGAAAATAAACAGCAGACCTTTATTAACTATTGCCTGACGGCGCATAGTATCCATTAAATCATTTGATGGAATATCAATTTCGGTAAACACCTTAATATCGGGCTTCCATTTAATTTTGGTGCCGGTATCACGCCCTGAATATTCTTCCTTGTGAAGTCCGCCTATATTAAAGCCTTTTTCAAAATGGAGTGAATATTTAAAGCCGTCACGCTTAATTTCAACATCCATATATTCACTTGCAAACTGCGTTGCGCAAAGGCCAAGTCCGTTAAGGCCGATGGAGTATTCATAGTTAGCGCCCGCATTGGTGTTATATTTACCACCCGCATATAATTCGCAAAAAATAAGCTCCCAGTTATAGCGCTGTTCCTTATTATTAAAGTCAACAGGCGCACCGCGACCGAAATCCTGCACCTCAACCGAGCCGTCGGTAAATTTAGTTACAACTATTTTGTTACCGTGACCCTCACGCGCTTCATCGATAGAGTTTGAAATAATTTCAAACACCGAATGCTTACAGCCCTCGATATCATCCGAGCCGAAAATTACACCTGGGCGAAGTCGCACCTGATCGGGACCTTTTAGCTGTTTTATACTTTCGTTATCATATACTGCTTTTTTTGCTGCCATATTTGCACTCCTGAAAATATTTACAATTATAATCTTAATTATTATACACTATATCTTGTGCCTAAGTCAAGAAATCAAAACAAAAAAAGGTATATTTGACATTTAAGCCAAAAAATAGTAAAATAAACCTAATGAGAGGAAGTTAGAAATGACCGAAGTTAGAATTATGCTTGACAATCTTGATAATGTTAACGCCTTTGTGGCGTCTGCACAAAAAAGGAATTACGATATAGATTTAATACAAGGGAAGTACTTGGTAAATGCAAAATCGATTATGGGTATTTTCAGTTTAGATTTAACTAAACCCCTTACCGTTAGAGCTGAGGCTGATGACACTGAGTTTTTAGAAGATATAGAAAAATATATTTATACAGATAACTAAATGAAAGCGCCGAGGGCGCTTTTTTTATTGGTTAATTCTTTTTGGAAAGTCCCGATTTTCGGACAGTGAAAAAATTATAATAAAACTTGTAAAAAATGTGTTGACAAATGTCGATACAGGCTTTATAATAGGAAATGTAGAAAAAGAACAAATGTTCGGGAGGTAAAATTTATGACTTTTTTATTTGCTTTACAGACTGTTTTAGAGATTTTGGCAGTATCTTTCGTTATATGGGGTTTATTCAATGAAAAGAAGCTTGTTCGTTTTGAGCAGCGCCTTGCCTGCACTATTCGCCGCAAGGCTTTAAAGGTAATTAGAAATAACGGCAACTGCCATAAGCATTGCGCTTAAAACTACTACACCAATCCCCTATTCATTTTTAATCCTTTCTTTTTAACCCAAAACACCCGCAGTTTCCTGCGGGTGTTTTGGCGTGTTTCAATTAGAAAATATATGCCAATTTGTAAAAATGTTTTATTTGATTTTGAACAGGGTGTAATCCTGATTAATAATATCAGATGTAGCTGAATCATAATCCGTATAACTGAGCAATAAATAATTCTCTGAAATTATAAATCTATAAGCAAAAACATTGTCTGTTGTAAACTCAGAAAAATCAATTAATTTATCAATTTCATTACTATATATTTTGGGGATACCCGCGTTATCACCAATCCATGCAACAATATTACCATTAGTTACAGGATTAGATACAAACCCTCCTCTTTTGCTGTCGGTTAATATAATCGGAGATACGATATTTTCATTAATTACTTTAATTCCCCAACTGCTTATTGATAATTGTTCTTTTTTAGATGGTTTATAATTCGGGTCACTATCTACACCTAATATTTTTTTGTATTGTGATTCATTTATCCTATCATTACCTACAATTATATCTCCTTTTGCCGCAAAATAAGTACCAAGTTGATTTTCATTTTTAAAAATATACTTTTCGTCGGCAGCAGAATATATTACGCTGTTTATATTATCTTCAGACTTTTCAAGCCAAGCAGGCCTCCCTTTATATTCCATTGCACACTTAGCATTTTCAGCAACTTCTTCAATCTTTTCCTCTTTAATATAGTAGCAGAAAACTTTAATTATATAATTTCCATTTTCATCAATATTTATAACATCTTCAAAATATACTTTATCGTCAAGCAATATCGGATATGTGAATTGTATAACATAAGTTAAACCCGTTTGAGGATTGATTGTATGAGTATAAAAGCAGTGATCCCTGTTTGTTTTTAAGTTATACACGTGCAAACTGGTGTTTTGCCAATTAGCTTTCTTATCCTCTATCCACAACAGATAATCATCATTTATAGCTACAAAAGCTGCAGTCGAGCTGCTTTCGGTTTTGATGATTTCACACCAATCCTCCGTTTTCCAATCATAGGAATATATCCCACCAAAAGAATCAGTACTTTCATTAGCTATATAATAATAAAGTTTCCCCTTATCATCGATTCCCTGTAAAATCATATTTACATTGGGAAGTTCTAAGGATAGATTATACATTTCTGCATTTGGATAGGCATTTGAAAAAGGAACCGTTTCCTTAAACATTACAGTATAATCATCTTGTGACACAATATTATCAGATGAGTAATTGTTGTCAGATAATACTGGAAGTTTGTTTTCTATTAACTGATTTTCTTTGATTGGCAGTTTGTAAATTATTGCTAAGCCTACAATTAAAACCAGTAATAGTATACTTACTAAACAAATTATCCTTTTTTTAGAAATCATAAAAGTTCTCCTATAAGCTGCCACCGGTTTTACCAAATAATACCGTGCGTAGAGACAAAATTTCTAAATAATTGAGCCGATATTTGATAATAGGGATCAATCGAACCAGACCAGCTAAGAGCTGGTGAATCCGCGGCTGGGTCAATAATCCAAATTTGATCACCTTGCAATGTGTATCCGTCACTTACTAACCAATGGCCAATATTCGAATTAGGGTAATTTGGAAGATGGTAACCATTAGTAGCTTTTGATGTTCCACAAGCCACTACGCCAGCATGAGCAACACCAGTAGTTGATACTACATACCCTTTACACTGTTCAAGAGTCAAAGGTGATGAACCAGCCGGCGCCATAGGAGAAGGAATATATCCAACATTTCTCCCACCGCTTTCTGATACACAATTCCTTAGAGTCATAAGCATAGGATATTGTGTATAATCACTAGAATCGGAAAGATACCACGGAGTATTCCCAAATTTTTCAGTTTGCAGATAAGCAGTGCTTGCTAACTGTGACTGTGTTCTAGTTACTCCAAGATTCTCAAGCACACTTTGAGCGGCAGCAGGACCGCAGTAATAATACTTTTCTTGTGGGTTTTGATATAAGTTCTCAACTCGATATTCATTTGGAGGTGTATATTTATCAGAGTTAACACTATCAATAGTTATGGTTGATACTGAGTCTGGATTAACAATATGAATAAATTCCGCTTTGTATTGTGTTATTGATTCACTATCTCCGCTTATAAATGCTTGATAAAAATTCTCAGCCGCCTTTTGCTTTTTTAATATAAATTCCTTTTCTGCCGGCGAAACGCCTTTATAAATTGGCGAAACATAAATTTCGTTTGATTTTGTTACTGAAATTGTAGTCCCATCTGCCAATGCAAAAACTGAAAATACTGTTATTAATAGTATTACTGATAATAATAAAACGAATATTTTTATTATAGTTATTGATTTT
>JAZNXU010000050.1:0-2475 GCA_045594065.1 Acutalibacteraceae bacterium | reverse complement strand
AAAGTTTGTCAAAATTTTGATAAATTTAGTATATAATGTGTTAAATTTTTGGTAGTAATTAGTTAAATTTTTGGTAGTAATTTGTGTAATTAATTTGTCTAAATTTATTGTATAATTTGTATTATTTGTGTAAATTGAGTGTACAATTTTGTGGAAATTTTGATAGTAATTTTGGTAGTAATTAGGTAAATTTTATTGTATAATTTGTCTATATTTTATGGATGTTTATGGTTATTTTGTGGCGCTAATTTTTTTAATTTTTTTTTTTAAATAGGATGAAGAGGCTTTTTAGATCGACTAAGGGTTCGAAAGCCCAATCGTCCGAACGGTCTGAGGGAACCTCTAGCAACCCTCCATCTGTCGGGTACCAGGGCCAAATGACCTCCCGACATGCGAGCCTTTTGCAGACACGTCGTCCGAGTCTGTCTCGATCTGCAGGGCAGCCTGACCCCGAGGCGACAGAGTCCGACCCCCATCGGCGGACCCGATCCCCACCTATAGATTCTTCGCCGTCTGAAGGTGATGGGTCAAACGGGGTGGTCATGGTGCCCTCTGGTCTTTTCCTTCCCCCGCTCATACCGGGGATACCTTACACAGATGCAGACGGCAACATAATACCTCCGGTGCCCCCGGAAGTGGCACCAGGTCAGGTATATCATTACCGGCCGTTCGACACGCCTCTTCATCCTGCGAGGACTGACGAAGAAGAGGAGACAGTTGAAGAGTCGGTCGACTCAGCATCGACCTCAGGTATATCAGCATATTTATCGTATGATTATATTTAATAATCAAGGGTGACCAATTTTAATATTGAATTTGGTTTATGATGTCACAGGCGCCGTCAAAAGAAAAAAGAAGAATAAGAGAGGCGTGGTCACAAACAAGGCCCTAGATAAGATCGTGGCAGCCTCAGGGGTGATAAAGATACAGTTTGGCAGCAATGGCAGACCGGTCGATTCTGAGTTGGGGAACAAGTACGCGCGTGCTGTGGGAGGCACAATCCGTGACAAACTCCCTATGTTGTGGTCGACATGGAAACGTGTTCCCGACACCGTTAAGGAGACGCTCCGGCTCGCGATGACGGTAAGTTTAAGTAATTTGTCAATAATTTTGTGTATTAAATGATTTATAAAAAAAATACTAACAAACGGTTAATTTGCAGCATTGGTTTGAAATTCCCCCGGCGGGGAAACAATGGATGTTGAAGGCCCATCGTGAGAGGTACGTTGGAAAATTAATTAGCCGAGATTTTTTTTTATTATTTTAATAATATATCTAATATTTCGTTGTATTTGTAGGTTCAAGGACTGGAAGCACGAGTTGCACACCCACTGGTTGAAGTACGGGAACGACCGTTCTGGTACTCCTCTTGAGTTCGAATACAGGGAGTACGAGTGGCGTTGGCTTCTAGTCGAATTCAATGACCCTGTTAAAAAGGTTAGTCAACAAATTAATTAGTTAATTACTTAAGAACCTATATGTTTAAATGTTTTTACTAACAGTTCTTGTTTTTTTTTCTTCCAAGGCGAGGGCCGAGGCGAACTCTCGAAACCGGCTATGCAACACGACCAACCATCATGCCGGTTCGAGACCGTTTGCCGCCTTCATGGACGACGTGAGGAGAGAGAAACCAGGGGTCAACCCGTTCGTTGGGGCGTTCGAGAAAGCATATCCTTATTCTCCGGAGGATATTGTAAGTCATTTTGCATTAATTAATTTTATTTATATCTATTATTAAATGTTAATTAATAATTTATTTTTAATATATCCAATTAGGAGAGGGTGAGGTCGGCGGAGACATCGGTGATGAGTGCCGTGGCGAGGGAGACATTTCCGGACTGGCCGGAGGAGCAGATGTCGGACGCCATATCAAGGCTCGACACTTCAGATCCTATCATCGGGGCGAGGATTATGGGCACGGCCTTTCCTGATCGTTCAAACGAATACTACTGCCGGGGTATGGGAGACGTTGGAAAGGGGATCTTGAAGGACACGCCAGGATTTCAGCGGAAGAAGGGAGCTTCAAGCAGCCGACAGAGCTCTGAGATGCAGGAGATGCGGTCACAGATGGATACAGTCAAACAAGCAGCTACAACGGTATATGAAATCACCAATGCCAACAACGCAGCTCTGGCAGACTGGATGACTTCATACTTAGAAGCCTCATCACAAGGACTTCCTCCTCCACCCCGACCTGTGCCTATACCGATGCCAGAGTGGCCGGAACCTTCTCAGCAGCAACCATCGCGGTCACCGGATATAGATTTAGATAACGTGGATTTTACTATAGACTAAATTTATGTGTGTTGATGTTTATGAACAATTTAATTCGATGTTTATTGTATAATAAAAAAATTTGTTTTAGTTAATTTTTGGTGTTATTAGTGTATTAAAAAAATATATTAGAAAACAATTTCTATAAAAAAAAATCGAAAAATACCTTAGGCCGACGATACAGAAGTTTCGTCGCTTAAG
>JAZNXU010000049.1:0-23960 GCA_045594065.1 Acutalibacteraceae bacterium | reverse complement strand
TTCGGGCGACCATACACAGGTAAGTTTTTTTATTCCGCGTTTTTTAAGCTCTGCCCTCATAACTCGGCATAGCGGGCACTCGCGGGTGGAGAAAATATCGCTTATCTGTATTTGAGTGGGGTCAAGTTTGTTGCCTGTTCCCATAATGCTGATAATCGGTATATTCAGCGTATTAGCCCGACTTATAAGCTCAATTTTTGCCGAAACGGTGTCGATTGCATCGACAATATAATCATAGCCTGATAAATCAGTGCTATCGGCATTTTCGGGCAGATAAAAAACTTCAAACTTGCCGATATTTATATCGGGGTTGATTTCCTTTGCCCGCATTTCAGCCGCATCGGTTTTTTTCATATTAAGGGTCGACTCGGTCGCAATCACTTGGCGGTTTATGTTGGTGATACTCACGGTATCGTTATCGAAAATATCGATATTGCCAACACCCGCGCGAGAAAGTGCTTCAAGCACTGCGCCTCCAACGCCGCCGACACCAAAGAGTGCAATTTTAGCGGTGAGGAGTCGGTCAACAGCGTCACTGCCAAGCATTGCGGCGGTGCGAACAAAACGCTCGTTCATACTAAATCTCCAAATACTTAATTAATGTGGGTAGTTGCTTTTCAAAGCAAACGCCGTATTCGCGGCGGTGCTCATCGTTAAGGGTTTCTTTAATGCAGGCATATGTGAAGTTAACAGCTAATTGGGTTGCCGCTTTAAGCGAGCGGTCGTTCATAAAAGCTGCCACAAAGCAGGAAGCGAAAACATCTCCCGTGCCGTGGAAAAACGAGTCTACCTTATCGGAGAAAGTATAGGTTATTTCCTCGCCGTCGTACGCGGCGGCGCCAACCTTTCGCTCGTCAAAGGTAACGCCTGTCAGCACTACCTTGGCGTTGCATTTTGAGTAAAGCCCCATAAGCAGTACCTCAATAAAATCCTCGGTGTAGGGCGCGGGGCGGTATTCTACGCCGAGCAGCATACACGCCTCGGTAATATTGGGTATAATTATATCGGCATTTTCGCAAAGCTTTAGCATTGCTTTAGGGAAATCTTCGGGAATACCCGAATATAGCTTGCCGTTATCTGCCATAGCGGGGTCGGTAATAACTACAGTGTCATCATCCTTTAAAAGCTCTATGGCTTTATTCACTAGGTCGGTTTGCTTTATAGAGCCCAAATAGCCTGTATAAAAAGCATCGAAATGAAAGTTGTTCTTCTTCCATTGTTCGGCTATAGGCAAAATCTGATTAGTTAAATCGCAAAATGTATAATCATCAAAGCAAAAACCTGTATGATTTGAAAGCACTGCGGTGGGAATAACCGCGGTTTCAAGCCCCGCCGCCGAGCATATTGGCAGAGCAACGGTGAGCGAGCATTTGCCGATACCCGAAATATCGTGTATGGCGGCAATTCGTTTTTGTATCATTTTTTAACACCTTTTTTCTTGCAAAAAGTGGCGAGGGGACAGCTGTCACATTTTGGGTTTCGCGCTGAGCAAATATCTCTGCCGAAAAGCACAATTCGGTGGCAAAAATCGTTAGATTCTTCGGGCGGCAACAGCTTTTTTGCCTGCATTTCCACACTTTTAGGCTCGGTGCCCTCGGTAAGACCTAAACGCCCCATAATTCGGATAAAATGCGTATCTGTAACAACGGCGGGCTTGCCGTAAACATCACCGCAAATAAGATTTGCGGTTTTTCTGCCAACACCTGGGAGCGTTGTCAGCTCTTCGATAGTGTTGGGGACTATTCCGCCGAAATTGTTAACAATGCCTTTGGCAATTCCTATAAGGTCCTTTGCCTTGGTTTTATAAAGTCCACAGCTTTTAATATGGTGTTCAATGCGCTCGAGCGGGGCAACAGCCATTTTTTCGGCTGTGCCGTATTCCGAAAAAAGTGCGGGGGTTACAATATTTACCCGCGCATCGGTGCATTGGGCAGAAAGGCGCGTGGCAATGAGCAGTTGAAAGGGTGTTTCAGCATTCAGAGAGCACTTAGCCTCTGGGTATAGCTTTTTCAGTTCCTCTACTGCAGCCGAAGCAATTTCAGTCTTTTTCATATCAGTGTAGCTTCATATCTCCCGATTTGATTACCTTTAATTTTCTGAGCGCCTCACTTACACCAAAAGCAATAGCACCCGGTAGAATAAAGTGTACAACGAAAATTTCAATAAGAACTATTACAGGGTCACCGC
The DNA here is from genome assembly GCA_045594065.1 of Acutalibacteraceae bacterium. Taxonomy (GTDB): domain Bacteria; phylum Bacillota; class Clostridia; order Oscillospirales; family Acutalibacteraceae; genus SIG565. The sequence continues at coordinate 21,773 of JAZNXU010000049.1, read as the reverse complement.
CGTGAGAAACCATATCGGCAAAGGTTTCAAACTGACCAACAAGACCTGCAGTGCCCATACCTGAGCCTGTAGCGGTACTGGTCATTTTAAGAAGTGCTGAGGATATAGGTCCTGTAACAGCACTGGCAACTATTGCTGGTACCCAAATAACAGGTTTTACAACGATGTTAGGCATCTGGAGCATTGAAGTTCCAATACCTTGGGATACAAGTCCGCCCCATTTATTTTCTCTAAAGGATGCTACGGCAAAGCCTATCATATTTGCACAGCAGCCTGCAACGGCGGCACCCGCGGCAAGACCCGAGAGTTTTAGAGAAATTCCAATAGCGGCAGAGGATATAGGAAGTGTTAGGCAAATACCCATAATAACCGATACGATAATACCGCAAAGGATGGGCTGCTGCTGAACACCGAAATTGATAATCGAGCCGATAAATGCCATAGCATTGGAAATCGGTGCACCGAGGAAAATTCCCACAAGTCCGCCGGGGATTATGGAAACGAGTGGAGTTAAAATTATATCAACCTTGGTTTTTCCTGCAACAAGTCTGCCGAGCTCAATGGCTACATACGCCGCAACAAAAGCGCCGAGCGGCTCGCCGGGTTTACCGAAGCCAAAGCTTGCAGTGTTCGGGAAAGCACCGATAAGACCTGCAACGGCGGCAGAAACAGTAACGAGCGGAGCCTCACCGAATTTGCAGGCAACACCTACGCCAATGCCCGCACCTGTAACGGTTTTTGCAAAGGTTCCTATGGTTGTAAGGTAGCCTCCAAACGCGCCCCCAATAAGCGTGCCGATCTGACTTATAATTGTGCCGATAATAAGCGTGGCGAAAAGACCAGACGCCATACCGCTTAGTCCGTCAATAAAAAGTCGTTTTAAATAGTTTTTCATAGTTTTCATCCTTCCAAAAAGATTTCTAATAATTGCTTTTAGTATACTACTTTTGCCTTTTTTAGTCAATAATGTGCATAAAAATCGGCATACTTGCAAAAACAAAGTAAAAGTGATACAATTACTTTGGTGATTTTTTATGGTAACAGTGTATATTGTTCGGCATTGTGAGGCTCAGGGAAACCTCACAAAAAGATTTCAGGGTCAGATTGACCACGATATAACCGAAACAGGCGCACTGCAGCTTAAATATTTAGCAAAGCGCTTTGATGATGTTCACATTGATAAAATTTATTCAAGCCCGCTTGTTCGCGCCCGTAAAACAGCACAGGCGGTGGCAGACACAAAGGGTCTGCCCGTGATATTGGACGACGGCCTTAAAGAGCTTCATGTAGGAATGTTTGAAAATATGCTGTTTGAAGATTTTAAAAAAGATCATAAACAGCATTGTGAAAATTGGATAAATACCCCTTGGAACTTTGAGGCGCCAAAGGGGGAGAGTATGCGCTCTCTTTATGAGCGAATGTGGACGGCGGTCCAAAAAATCGCCGCGGAAAATCAGGGAAAAACTGTGCTGATTACCAGTCACGGCTGTGCTATAAGAAATCTGCTTTGCCGTGTGCTGTATAATGATATTGAGCGTATGTGTGAAATTGGCATCGGTAACAATACCGCCGTTACTAAGCTTATATTTGAAAAGGATAATAATGTAAGGGTAGAGTACTGCTCGGACTATTCGCATTTGCCCGAGAGCGCGCTGCCCGAGAGTAGCAGATTTGACAGTAAACTGGGTGATAAAAAATGATTATAATGTCGGTCGATTTAGGCCTTAAGCGCACAGGCATTGCGGTAAGCGATGCGGGCGAGGGCTTTGCCTTTCCAAAGGGCGTGATTTTTGAGCATAACGAGGAACGCCTTGTGGAAAAAACAGCGGCAAAGGCGGAAGAGCTTGGTGCCGAAATGATAGTGGTGGGACTGCCTAAAAATATGGACGGTAGTCTTGGCTTTCGTGCCGAGGAATGCACCGCTACAGCCGAGAAAATAGCGGCAAAAACGGGACTTCCCACCGAAATGTGGGATGAACGCTGCACAACGGTGCTCGCGCACAATGCACTGAATGCTACCAATACCCGAGGTAAAAAACGAAAAGAAACGGTAGACGCCGTTGCCGCGGTTATGATACTCGAAAGCTATCTTGAATATAGGAAAAATAAAAAATAAAGACTCTAACGAGTCTTTATTTTTTTATTTGTTTTTTGTAGTTCCTAGGTGAAGCGCCGAACCGTTTTTTAAAAGCCTTTGAAAAATGATAAATATCGGTGTATCCGACAGACGCCGCCGCTGTCGACGGTGATTTGTCGTAGACCGTTATAAGCTCAGCTGCTTTTGTAAGACGCAGCTCTGTGAGATATTTCATAGGGGACACGCCTAACTGTTTTTTAAATACATACGAAAAATAACAGCGGTCGATATTAAGCATTTCGGAAATATCGGAAATTTTTATATTCTTTATATATTCGGTGTTCATATACGAAATGGCTTTTTCAATATAGTCTGCTTTATATTCTTGATTTTTATTTTCGAGTATCAATGAAAAAAGCTGCCATAAGCAACCCGAAAGATAAGCACTTTTACCGTCGAGCATATTGCGGGAGTCACGCATCATATCGAATATCTTTCCCGCTCCGTTACATTTTATAACAGGGGTCAACACCTCTTCGGGCAATGACATATCGGTAGTAAACCCCACCCAGATATATTCCCAAGGGTCGGTTTTATCTGCTTCGTAATAGGTTTCGGCAAAGGGCGGTATTACAAAAATTTCTCCGCTCTTAATTTTATAGGTGTTATTCTCTGTTTTAAAAACGCCACAGCCAGATACCACATAATGTAGTAGCCAATATTCCCTTACTGCAGGACCATAAGAGCCACCGGATTTAACATTATCCCAACCGAGCTGTATGGGATTCAGCGCGGGGTAATGCATATTCACAACCATTTCAAAATGTTCCATACTATCACCATACAACATTATAACAAGTTTTGCACACAAAAATCAATTCTTATTTCAACAAAAATACATTATAATACAGAAAACATATTGTGTTTGAAAGGGAAAATGGTATCATGAAATTAACTTTTATAGGTGCGGGGAGTACGGTATTTGCCCGAAATGTTATAGGGGACTGTATGTGCTCCGATATTTTAAGGGACTGTGTGTTTGCCCTTTATGATATCGACGGAGAGAGGCTTAATGAAAGCAGGGTTATTTTAGAGTCGATGCGTTCCGCTATGGGCGGTTACGGCTCAATTGAATGTTATTTAGGAGTAGAACAGCGCAAAGAGGCACTTAAAAACGCCGATTTTGTTGTGAATGCCATTCAGGTGGGGTTATATAAGCCCTGCACGGTTATTGCTTTTGAAATTCCTAAAAAATACGGGTTAAATCAGACGATAGGCGATACCTTAGGCATAGGCGGTATTATGCGCGCGTTACGAACGATACCTGTTTTAGATGAAATAGCAAAAGATATGCGTGAGGTTTGCCCGAACGCACTTTTCCTCAATTACACCAATCCTATGGCTATGCTTACAGGTTATATGCAAAGATATAGCGGCGTTAACACGATAGGTCTTTGCCACAGTGTTCAGGTTTGTTCTTCGCAGCTGCTTGAAAAGCTTGGAATGGAGGATAAACTTGATGGCAGACGCGAGCTTATTGCGGGCATTAACCATATGGCATGGCTTTTGGAGCTTCGGGATAAGGACGGAAACGACCTGTACCCCGAAATAAAATCAAAAATTGAAGAGAAGCTGGCAGACCCTGAGTTTAAGGATAAGGTAAGATTCGATTATATTAAAAATTTTGGGTACTACTGTACCGAATCGAGCGAGCATAACGCAGAATATAATCCATTTTATATTAAAAGTAAGTATCCCGAGCTTATTGAAAAATATAATATTCCGCTTGATGAATATCCGCGTCGCTGTGAAAACCAAATTGAGGGCTGGAGAAACGAATATAAGCAGCTTCTTGTAAGCGGTGTTAAAGAGCATACACGCTCAATTGAATATGCATCCCGTATTATGGAGGCAATTGTAGGCGGTAAGCCTTACAAGATAAACGGCAATGTTTTGAATACGGGGCATTTAATCACCAATTTTCCTGAAGAGGCGTGCGTTGAGGCGCCTTGCCTTGTTGACGGCAGCGGAATACAGCCTTGCTATGTAGGCGAGTTGCCCGTACAGCTTGCCGCAATGAATATGACCAATATAAATGTTCAGCTGATTACTATTGAGGCTGCACGCACCCGAAAATTAGAGCATATTTACCAAGCGGCAATGTTAGACCCGCACACTGCGAGTGAGCTGGATATAGATACTATCAAGAAAATGGTTGACGAGCTAATTGACGCTCACGGAGATTATTTACCTAAATTTAATTAAAGGGTGAACGGTATGTACGATGTAGGATTATCTACCTGCGGTTTTGAATTGACCGAGGAAAATTTTAAAGCGCTGCAGCAAAGCAATATCAAGGCAATTGAAATATCTATGCGGTTTGACCGCTATAAGGATATAGATTATAAGCGTGTGAAAGAATTATCGGAGAAATACGGAATAAAGCTGTGGTCGTACCATCTGCCATTCGTTCCGTTTGAAGAAATCGACCCGTCCTCAAAAAGTAAAAGCGTGAGAGAAAACACCGTCGCGTATTTTTCACGGCTTATAAAGTTGAGTGCCGATATCGGTATTGATAAATTCGTCGTGCATCCGAGTGGTGAGCCGATTCCCGATGCGGACAGAACCGAAAAACTTGCCTACAGCGCCGAAACGCTCGATAAATTGGCAGAGATTGCCCATAAAAGCGGTGCAGTTATAGCGGTTGAAAATCTTCCAAGGACCTGCCTCGGCAACAGCGCGGAGGAAATAAGCAGTCTTATTGCCGTTAACGATAAACTGCGCGTTTGTTTTGATACAAATCATCTGCTTTCGGGCGATTTCGAGGGCTTTGTGAAGAAACACGGCGATAAAATAATAACTCTGCATGTGTCGGATTACGATTTTATTGATGAAAGGCACTGGTTGCCGGGAGAGGGCGGTATCGATTGGTGCAAAATGCGTTCAAGCCTTGAAAACGCTCGATACGGCGGCGTCTGGATGTATGAGTTGGGGCTTAAAACGCCAAAGGGAATTACCCGCGAAAAAGAGCTTACCTTTGCTGATTTTTATAATAACGCTGTGGGAATATTGAAGTAAAAAAATCAAGAGATATGATTAATATCATATCTCTTGATTTTTTATAACGGTTCCTCTTTTTAGCGATTCTCTGCCATATTTTTCGCGTATGGAATAAATACTGTCCTCAATTTTTTCCTTTTTGGCAGAGAGATTAGAGTCTGTAAACATATCGGTCTGCTCGGCGCCGCCGTCCTTTTTTAAGTTTATTGCACGCACGCCAACGCTTCTTAGCGGTATTTCCCAAAAATAATTGTCTTTGAAAATATCCATTGCTGATTCAGCAATAAGCAGGGCTAAGTCGGTGGGCGTTTTTAGTGCGCGGCTGGGCTCTTTGGTGATTAGGTTGCTATCTCTTATATGCACCTGCACACCGCCTGCATATAACTGCTCGCGCCGTAATTTTTCAGAAATTTCTTCACTCAGTGCCAGCAGAGTCTGCCAGACCTCATCGTTGTTAGTGAAATCTGCACCGCTTGTAATGCTTCTTCCTATACTTTTTGGGGGCACCTTGGTGTTCATATCAGCAACAGGAGAGTTATCAAGCCCCAAAGCATTGCGCTTTAGGTCTATGCCGTTTTTTCCGAGCACGCGTGTCAGTGTTTCGTCGCCGATAAGTGTCAGGTCACCTATAGTGAAAACACCCACAGCAATTAATTTTTCGGCGGTTTTGCGCCCTGCAAAAAGCAGGTCAGATGCAGGAAGCGAATATATTTTCTCCTTGAAATTATCGGGTGATATTACTGTTACGGCATCTGGTTTTTTCATATCACTGCCAAGCTTTGCAAATACCTTGTTAAAGCTAACGCCTATCGATGCGGTGATTCCGAGCGTTGCCTTTATTTCCCTACGGATTTTATGGGCTATTTCCTCGCCCGAGCCAAAAAGCATTGTGCTTCCCGTCACATCAAGCCAACATTCATCGATACCGAACGGCTCGATTTTATCGGTGTATTTTGCGTAAATTTTGCGGGCGGCAAGGGAAAATTCCTCGTACTTTTTGTAATTTGGCGGTAAAATTATAAGGTCGGGGCATTTTGCCTTTGCCTGCCAAATAGCCTCGGCGGTTTTAACCCCCTTTGCCTTTGCGAGCTCGTTTTTTGCTAGCACTATTCCTCGGCGCTGCTCCTTGCTTCCGCAAACGGCAACGGGTAAATCAATAAGTGTCTGGTTTTCAAGAAGTGTTACCGATGCGAAAAAGTTGTTAAGATCGCAATGCAGTATAACTCTCTCCCACATAATTTTACCTCCAAACACAGAACATCTGTTCTTAATTATACCCTAAAAAATACCCGTTGTAAAGGGGTTAATTTTTACATTTAAATTTTTCGAGTGCCGTAATATGGAGTCGCTCAACCTGCCGCTTGCTGTAGTTGAGTCGCTCGGCGGTTTGCTCAAGGCTTTTGCCGCAAAGGTATTTTTGCGATAATATTTCGGTAAGCAGTGCGCCGTCAACTGCATCAATCTCGTCTTCAATTTTATCGCGTAGCCGCTCGGCTCTATGTAATGTTGCTTTGTATTTTTCGCGGCGGTCGGGATTTTTGAACATAAGCTCGCGAATTCGCTCAATTTTCACCTGCTGCAGGCGGTACAAATTTAAATATGTTCTTTTCTCATCAATTGTCATACTATCGCCTCCCTGCAAAATATTCACCGTAGGAAAGCCGTTTTCCTGTGGCACGGTTGTATTCTTCAACCTCTCTTATTGCAATTATTAGGGGGTCGCGGTCGAGCATTTCCCGCCTTTGCGCCTGTCTTGCATATGCCGCTTCGCCGTTTTTTCGGCAGGCGGTTGAGCAATAGTCACGCTCGTCACTTAGCTTAATACCGCAATATCTGCAATGAAATTCAGGTAATTTAATAAAGCTGTGACTGCCGCAATGCGGGCAGAGCCATATTTCCTCGTATGGCGCGTGGGGCAGTCCGTGTTTTTCGAAGGTTTTCTTCGGAAAACGAAATTCTTTTTCACAGTCCTTACATTTGTACACTGGGTCACTCTCCTAAAAATAATACTTGACAATTACTGAAATCTGTAATATAATCATAGCATCATGATACATAATTACTGAATTCAGTAACCACAATTACATTATATTACGCATTTCCGTAATTGTCAACACATAACTTACTAATTTTAGTAATTTGTATATTTGCACAAAGAGGAGTGTGTAGTATGACCGAAACTTATAAAAGAATTGACGAACTGTGTCGAAAAAATAAGATAAATGTAACTGCGCTTTGTAAGGAATGCGGAATTCCGCGTGCCTCGCTCTCGGATTATAAGATGGGCAGAATTAAAACTCTTTCGGCAGCAACGCTTTCAAAAATTTCGGAGTATTTTGGGGTAAGCGTTGAATATCTTATGGACGGGGAGGTTGCCGCGGTAGATGAGCAAAGCCTTAAAGTGGCCCTTTTTGGTGGCGACGCTACCGTTACCGACGAAATGTGGAACGAGGTTAAGCGGTACGCGCAGTACATAAAGGAACGTGAAAATGGAAACGGAGAAGCTTTATAAAATAGCTACAGAAAACGGTATTACATTGGATTTTTATCCGATGCCGAAAGCAATATCAGCCGCAGTTAATTTAAGTGGTAGATATTTTGTGGCAATTGACCCTGTGGTAATGGGAAATACGGCACTTGAGAGGGTGTGCTTAGCGCACGAGCTCGGGCATTGCCAAACAGGCAGCACATATAATATTTATTCGCCGCTGGATGTTCGCGGTAAACATGAACGCCGCGCCGACAAATGGGCGGTTGATGCGTTAATTTCCAAAGACGAGCTGGAAAAGGCAATAAAAAACGGCTACCGCGATATTCCCGCCTTGGCGGAACACTTTTCGGTAACCGAAGATTTCATGAAAAAAGCAATAGAGATATATAAAAAATAAAGACTGCGTATTGGTGTTGTTCTAATCGGAGAATATGAAAGTATACTTGTTTTTTGTTAGTAGCCCAAACCCACTAACAGCAGAAAAGAGAAGAGTCGTTAATTCGATTCTTCTCTTTTTTTGTTAGGTGATATGCTGACTAAAGTCAGCGTGATATTTCCATTTTTTTGAGTGGTATTTTATTCGCTTCAAACTGCCGAAGGCATATCACTATGCGAAGCATAAAAAACAGCCCAAGTGTTCTAAAGGACACTTGGGCAAATAAGCTGTTTTTTAATATAGTATATATACCTCAATATTTCTTCTGCCGAATCTAATGCATTCTTCCTCTGTGGCGAAGCACAAGTCAAAGTTGTTGGGTCGTGCTGAAACAAATCCGCCCGTGTCTGCGGCTACGGCGTAGCCATAAATATAACTTCCGTCCGACGATTTGATATAGAACTTTGTGCCATACGGATAAAGATTTGTATTAACAGCAACATGACCGGGTTTAATAACAATGCCTGAGGCTCCTTTCGAGCCCGATGCGTTGGAATAAGCAGTAGCTTGAACGGTGATGTGCTTTTTGTAGCTTACGGGGTTACCGTTCTTATCAAGCTCAATTGGGCTTGAGGGAGTAAGGGTTGAAATACATTTAACCGAAGCTGATGTGGTAACAGCCGGCTTTTTGGTGCCGACGGTAATAATCTCATTTACCGCTTCTTTAGTAACGGTTTCGCTTAAGGTTTCGGTTGAAATAGCTTCGCCGTTTACATATTTTGTAAGCGTAGTAATCTGTTTTTCGCCCTCAGAGCCTTTTGTGGTAACCGTTTTGCCTGTGGTTTTGTTGGAATAAACGGTTTTTGAAGTATAGGGAATGCGCTGGCTTGTAGTTTCGGTTACATAATTGATATCCACAATATCAATATAAGTGGTTTCATTTATAACCGTATCAAGCGCTAAATTCACGGTATCATATTCATCAAGGGTGATACCGGCGTTTTCAATTGCCTCAGCAACGGTTGAGCCCTTTAATGTATTTATCTCTTTAGTTTCATTACCGAGTGTTACATAAACTGGGAATGTGTACTTTAAAGAGATGTTAATGTGGTTGCCGCGGTTGTTGATTTCGGTAACCTGATAACTATCTGAACTAAGAGATGCAAATTTAAGTAAATCTGCAGGCTGTGATTTTAAAGAATAAATGGTCTGGACGGAGCTTCCGTCGTTAACTGTGACCTTGTTTACCGAACAACCAAAAACAATTAAAACGGCCATAAGTGCTATGAACATCATAGCAACCTGTAATGCTCTCAGCACGCCGAAAGAGGCCATATACTGTTTGATTTTCTGTATCATCAAATAACTCCTTTAGATTTTACCGCACTAAAATGCGGCTATTTTCGCACGAGCAAAAACTATTATATATGTGAAGTGTTGAAATGTCAAACAGAAGAAAGGGGGTGAATTTGTGCAAAATGCACAATAAAATCATTAAAAAACAAAAAATTACAGCTTTGTAACTTTTTAACGGTGGAAAAAATGGTAAAAAATGTAAATAGGTTTGGGCAAAAGGCCGAAAAAGCTAAAATGATTGTGAAGAAAACAATAAAAAGCATTCAAAACCGCATAAATAGTGGGTTTCATATATATTATATGTAGGTAACCACAACATAATGCATAGATATAGTTAAACAAAAACTCGCAAGGTTTAAGCCTTGCGAGTTTTGCTGTTATTACATTATTTCTTTTTGGGCCTTTTAATCTTATTAAGCTTAGCGTTAAGGTCAAGCAGCTGCTCTTTAGTAAATTTAACATCCATCATTCCGCCCATAAGGGTGAAAAGTCTGAGTACGGTAAAGCCGCCCATCATAGACATCATATCGGCGTTGATTTCAAAGCCCATTGCCTCCATCTTGCCGTCCTTGCCTTTTCCTTTGCCGCCCATAAGCTTGCCAACAAGTCCCATAAATATAAGCTTACCCTGAACGGTTGAGATAACATCACTCATCTTATCGTTGAGGGAGAGATAGCCCTCGGGAGCATCAATATCAAACCAGTTGAGTATTGCACCTTTCTCGCGGAGTCTGTATTCCTCGTTAAAGGTCTCGACCTTGCGAATGATGCTTTCATCCTTGTGTTCTCCTGCAACGGCTGTAAGCGTAGTCTCGCCGCAGTTTGGAACATCGAAATAGAAGAAGTGATCGTCGGCAGTCTTCTTGCCGAGAGATATGCCATTAGCAAAAAGCTCAACCTCAGGCAGGTTAGAGTATACAGTTACCTTTGTAACATCCTCTACACGGTCGATATAGCGCTTACCGCAAAGGTGTACAAACGGGTCGGTCGAGAGCCATGCCTTGTAGGCATAGAACGAATCTTTCTTATATTTGCGGTCAATTGTCACAAGACCCTTGTGGTTTTGACCGTTCTCACCGCCCTCGTTGCGGGCATCGGCGCCAAAGTCAAACATATTCCAAACATGGGTTGCCCACATATATTTGCGAGAGAAGAATTGTTTAATGAGCTCCTCGTGGTAGTATGCCTGATATTCTTCGGTATAGTCGCCCTGTATTGGATTAGAGGTATGCCAATTAAGCGCCTCACAGCCGTATTCTGAGCAGCCAATTGGGATATTCGGGTGCATTTCGTGGAATTTATCAAACCACGGTCCGTTCATAGCGGTGTCTCCGCCGTACCAGCCGAAATAATGATTGTAGGATACAACATCGGGAATCTGTAAATAGGGGTCATCCATTTTGCACATTGAAACCGCCGCAATGGTTGTAAGACGGGTTTTATCCATTTCGTGGCATAAATCGTTAAGTATGCGGTGGTTTTCGAGTAGGTCGTCATCACTGCCGCCGATGCTGATTTCGTTCGAAAGGCCCCAAACAACAATGCTCGGGTGATTGTAGTTCTGAGTAATAAGCTCTCTCATCTGCGATATGGTGTTCTCACGACCTGTTGGCATATGCTTGGAGATGTAGGGAATCTCAGCCCAGATTACAAGACCGTATTCATCGCACAGGTCATAGAAATATTGGTCGTGCTGATAATGCGCAAGGCGGATTGTGGTGGCACCCATCTCGTAGATGAGGTCAATATCCTCCTTGTGGTCTTCGGGTGAGAGAGCGTTACCTTTGCCCCAGCGGTCCTGATGGCGGGATACGCCGCGTAGCGGATATTCCTCTCCGTTTAAGATAAAGCCGTTATCGGGGTCAATTTTAAAGGTGCGGCAGCCGAAACGGTTGCAAACGCTGTCGATAAGTGTATCCCCGTCAAAAAGTTCAACCTCGCAGCAGTAGAGGTAGGGGTCGCGTCTGCCGTGCCACAGGTGAACATCGTTTATTGTAAGCTCTGCGGTGGTATCTGCCGAAGTTACGGTTGCTATGGGGTTTTCCTGCTTGTCGTAAATGGTGTAAACTATTTTTTGAGCTTCCGTTTTATTGGTAACAAAGGTTTCCACCTTAACCTTGGCATCCTTGCCAATAATTTCGGGAGTGATTTTAAGACCCGAACCGCCGTAGTAATCAAGGTCGAAGTGTGAATTATTCACGCAAATAAGATTTACATCACGGTAAAGTCCGCCGTAGAAAGTAAAGTCTGCCATCTGCGGGTAAACGGTTTCGTTAGCCGAGTTGTCAACCGCAATAACGAGTAAATTCATAGCCTCGAGCAAGTCGGTAAGGTCTACGCGCCAAGTAGAATAACCGCCATCGTGGTGGGCAAGGCATTTTCCGTTTAAATAAACATCTGCGCTGGAATTGGCGCCTTTAAGCTCAAGATAATATCTGTCAGCCTCGGGCAGATCCATTTTATTTATACGCTTTGCATAGTAAGCGGTACCGCGGTAATAGTCGTTATCGCCGTCAATACCGTCAATAGCGTTCCAAGTGTGTGGCAGGTTTACGAAATCCCACTTGTTATTAATTTCGGTGGGCACTGCGTCTGCCAGCTTTGAGAACGCCCATTTGGTGTTAAGATTGATAATTTCTCTCATTGGTTTACCTCCGTTTTGGTTTATACATTTATTATACATTATATATAATAGAAAATGAAAACAAATTTTGAATTTTAAAAATGCCCGACCGAGCAGTCAGTCGGTCGGGCACTGTTGGGAATATTTTTATGCTTCTGCGGACTCTTCAGCAAATTCTGCTTCTTCGCGTCCGAGCTCTGCGTTCATCTGAGCGAGAGTCTTTTTATCAAGGTTGTAGATAACACCAAGACCGATGTACTGGAGAACTGCCGAGAACATAAATGTAGCGGCTACTATGTAGCGCATATTAATGGCAACCTCCCAAACCTGATTACCTTCATTAGCACCAACATAACCAAAGGCGACCATTATAATGAGTATGAGTGAGGGGCCAATGCCCTGAGCAAGCTTGCGGAAGAAGGAATGCAGTGAATAAACTGTGCCTTCCTCGCGTTTGCCTGTTTTCCACTCGTTGTAGTCGATAGCATCACCCATCATTGCCCAAGAAACGGTTGAGTAGATACCAAGACCGAGCGAGAATACAAGCTGGCACACAATGTAGATAATAAGATCAAGATTTGTGTTGTTTGGTATTACAATGAAAAGACCAAGACCTGCAATCATAGAAACGATTGAGCCGAAGGTTGCAAGCTCCTTCTTACCGAAGCGTGCTACTGCCTTGCGGGCTAAGGGGGTGAATAGAACAATCGGAATCATAGCAAAGAGCTGAACAATACCCGAAATCTTAACGTTGTTGTAGTAAGACTGGAAGATAACGGTAACAGCGGTGGTGGCACCCTGCATACCGATAAACATACCCATAGCGGCAACGGTTGCACCAACTGCTGCGCGGTTCTTAATAAAGTTACCGAAAGCGGAGAATACATTGAACTTAGGGGTCTCTTCGTTAAGCTCAACCTCTGTATTCACACGAATCTCGGTGTTCTTAATCATAAATTGGAAACAAACGAAGCCGAGTGCGCCCATGATAAGTGCGGCAATAAATACGCGCTCACCAATGAGGTTATCGTTCGAATCGTAAATAATGAAAGGGAGAATAACCATCGGGAGCATATTGCCGAAGATGGAGCCTACCGAACGCCAAGCGGAAAGGGAAGCTCTGTCCTTAACATCGTTAGAGATAAGGGAGAGCAGCGAGCCGTAAGGCACGTTGGCAACGGTGTAGAAGGCATCCCACACAACGTAACCGGCAATAAAGATAATTGCTTTAGCCCATGTGGGGGCATTCGGGAAGGGGAGGAAGCAGCACGCGCCGCCGATAATAAGACCGATAGATCCAGCCCAGATGTATGCAAGGAACTTGTTTTTCTTGTACTGGCGGCGGTCGGCGTCGATAATCGAGCCGATAAGCGGGTCGTTAATAGCGTCCCATACCTGTACAACAATAAGAAGAAGTGCGTACCAAAGGTCCATACCCATAAACTGTGTCCAGAAAATAGACATCGTACCTTTTAGCGCAAAGCTCATGTTACAGCCAAGATCGCCTGCAGCATAAGCAATGCTGTCGCGAATGCCGAACTTGCGGTGACCGTTCGCATCCAGCTTTACCTGTTTTTTCATAAAAACAATCCTCTCTTTAATGCAAAAATGCATTTTTTATTGTTCCGTTTATATGATTTGTGTCACGGTACAACTACATTATACAATATATATAATTATCCGGTTAGTAAAATTTTTATGTGTTTTTGTAAAATTTTTATTTCAGTCGTTAAAAAGTTGTTGAAAACCTTTGGAAAATGTACTATAATTCTAAAAGAGAATTCTTAAAAATTGGTAATCAGCACCAAAAATTGAAGGAAATGATTATGTTTTACGAATCGGAGCTGTTTTTTGCACAGCAACTGCTTAAGCGCCACCATATTCCGGCAACAATAATTAATACCGAAAGTCTTGAGGAAACACAGCTTGATACGGGTTTTGGTAGGCTTTTGGGCATTGATAAAAGCGGTAAGAGCTTTAGGGACTTTTTCCCCGAGCTCGAAACTCATACCATATATAAGGTAAGGGATATGTTTTTTTGTCATTATATCTACTTGCTCTTACCCGATACTGAAACAGAAAAAGTTTTATTTATCGGACCGTATGTTAAAGGTAAAGTTGCCCCGCAAACGATACTTGAAAGGGGCGAGAAATTAGGGCTTGACCCGCGGAGTATAAAGCAGTTTGAATTTTATTTAGGTAATGTGTCGACAGTGTTAGATGAACAGTATATTTTCACACTTCTCGATACCTTGGGAGAGTTTATGTGGGGTGACGATAACTTCACTGTTACCGACATAAACCGTGAGGACTCAGCAGATCCTAAAATAAGCACCATAAAAAATGAAACATCACCGGAAGATACGGTTTTGAAAATGCATATTATGGAAAAGCGGTATAATTTCGAGAACGAGCTTATGGATGCCGTGGCTCACGGAAAAATGAACAAAGCGGAAATTATGCTTGCGAATTTTTCCGAGCTATCTTTCGAGCGCCGCCTTACCGACCAGCTTAGAAATATTAAGAACTATTGTATAATAATGAATACATTGCTTAGAAAAGCGGCAGAAAACGGTGGAGTCCACCCTATATATATTGACTCGCTGTCTTCTGAATATGCCAAAAAAATAGAGGCACTGCCTACGGTTTCGGCGGCGGGCGAGTTTATGCTTGATATTTTCGGCAGCTATTGTATGCTTGTGCGTAGAAAATCCATGCGACACTATTCGCCCATAATTCAGCGTGCAGTTGCTTGCGTAGATTCCGATTTAACAGCTGATTTAACTTTAAAGCGGCTTGCCAATATGAATAATGTAAGCGCGAGCTACTTTTCCACCTTGTTTAAAAAGGAGACAGGACAGACACTTACTGAATATGTAAACGGCAAGAGGATGGCTCAGGCAAAAAATCTACTCAAAAACACCAATTTACAGATTCAGACAGTGGCGCAGCATTGCGGAATATTAGATGTTCACTATTTTTCCAAGCTCTTTAAAAAAAGTGTCGGAAAAACACCGAAAGAATATCGCGAAACAGCAATTTAAATTATTGAAATTATATCTACGGTATGCTATACTGAAAACAGCTAAATTATTTATAGATTTTAGGGCTCAGCTCCTGGGGCAGAGGAAAAGGTGTATCTGCGGTACAGATATATTGCGCGAAGCCGTTCGTTTTCCTTGGCTCTTGTCCCTTTGTTAAGGTGTTTTTAAACTCATTGCACGCGAAGCGTGCTGATTTGGAGGAACAAAAAATGCAAATGACTTTTCGTTGGTACGGTGAGGGTAACGACCGTATCAAGTTGTCGGATATCAAGCAAATACCAGGCGTTGAGGGTATTGTTTGGGCGCTGCATCACAAAATGCCGGGCGAAGTCTGGGAAGAGAGTGAGATTGCCGAGGTTAAATCTCAGCTTGATAAATACGGCTTTAACGGTGATGTTGTAGAATCGGTTAATGTGCATGATGATATTAAAATCGGTCTGCCAACGAGAGATAAATATATTGAAAATTATAAGACGACCATTCGCAACCTTGCAAAGTTTGGTGTTAAGGTAATTTGCTATAACTTTATGCCGATTTTCGACTGGACAAGGAGTGAACTATTTCACCCCGTAGGCGATGGCTCCACTGCGCTTTTCTACGAAAAGAATATGATTCAGGATGATTATAACGCTATGGCAAAGTACATTCTCGATTTTACCGAGAAGTACAATATGTCATTCCCCGGTTGGGAGCCCGAGCGTATGGGAAAGCTTGATGAGCTTTTTAAAGCTTACGAGGGTGTTGACCACGAGCGTCTTTGGGCAAATCTTAAATATTTCTTAGAAGCGATTATGCCCACCTGCCGCGAATGTGATATTAAAATGGCGATTCATATGGACGATCCGCCGTGGGATATTTTCGGGTTGCCCCGACTGCTCATTAATGAAGCAAACATCGACCGCTTCTTAAAAATGGTGGATGATGAATATAACTGCTTAACCCTTTGTTCTGGTAGCCTTAATGCAGACCCGAATAATAATGTAGCAGAAATCGTAAGAAAGCACTGTGACAGAATCGCCTTTGCTCACATAAGAAATGTTAAGCATTTCGAAAACGGCGACTTTTCCGAAGCCAGCCACCGTGATTGCGATGGTGACACAGGCATTTTAGAGGTGCTCAAAGCCTATCACGATTGCGGATACACGGGATATGTCCGCCCCGACCACGGCAGACACCTTTGGGATGAGGGCCCAGGTAATGTGCGCCCTGGTTACGGACTTTATGACCGTGCGCTCGGCATTATGTATATGCTCGGCGTTTGGGATAGCCTTGATAAATTCGATAAGGGGTGCAAATAATGAACAAAAATGTTCTTAATACCGATTTAAACGGCAAGGTTGCCGTTGTAACGGGAGCCGGCGGCGTGCTTTGCAGCTATTTTGCAAAGGTTTTAGCTAGAGCCGGCGCTAAAGTTGCGCTGCTTGACTTAAATGAAGAGGCAGCCGCAGGCTACGCTGCCGAAATTGTGGCGGAGGGTGGCATTGCTAAAGCGTACAGCTGTAATGTTCTTGAAAAGGATGTTTGCGAAGCCGTAGCCGAGCAGGTACTTGCCGATTTTGGTCCCTGCGATATTTTGATAAACGGCGCCGGAGGTAATAACCCCAGAGCTACCACCGATAAGGAATATTTCGAAATAGGTGATATCGATGCCGACACCAAGAGCTTTTTTGATTTAGAGGCTTCGGGCGTGGGCTTTGTGTTCAACCTTAATTTTTTAGGCACTCTCATTCCCACTCAGTCCTTTGCTAAGCAGATGGTGGGCAGAGATGGCTGCAACATTATTAATATATCTTCAATGAATGCCTACACCCCTCTTACCAAAATTCCTGCGTATTCGGGCGCTAAGGCGGCAATTTCCAACTTTACACAGTGGCTTGCCGTTCACTTTAGCAAGGTTGGCATTCGTGTAAATGCAATTGCTCCAGGATTTTTCTCAACCAAGCAGAACGCAAAGCTGCTATTTAATGAGGACGGTACCCCCACCGCCCGCACAGGCAAGATTTTAGCCGCAACACCTATGGGTCGTTTCGGCGAGAGCGAGGAATTAGAGGGCGGACTTCTGTTCCTTATTAATAACGATGCCGCAAGCTTTATCACCGGCGTGGTATTACCCATCGACGGCGGCTTCTCGGCATATTCAGGCGTGTAATTATTTATCTTTGGAGGAGATACAAATGGATACAAATAAAATCATAAGCGAAATCGGCGTTGTGCCGGTTATCAAGCTCAACAACCCCGAGCGTGACGCAGCCCCCTTAGCAAAGGCCCTTTGCGAGGGCGGACTTCCCGTGGCTGAGGTTACTTTCCGCGCAGCAGGTGCAGATAAGGCAATTAAAATTATGACCGAAACCTGCCCCAATATGCTCGTAGGGGCGGGTACTGTTATGACTACCGAGCAGGTAGATAAAGCCAAGGCAGCAGGCGCAAAGTTTGTTGTAACACCCGGTCTTGATGTGGAAATAGTTAAATACTGTCAGTCGGTTGGTATGCCGATTTACCCCGGTTGCACCACACCTACCGACTATCACGCAGCTTTTAAGCTCGGATTAGAGGTTTTAAAATTCTTCCCAGCAGAGCAGTCGGGCGGACTCCAAAAAATTAAGGCAATGGCAGCACCTTTCCCGATGTTCAAGGTTATGCCCACAGGCGGCATTTCACTCAAAAACCTAAGTGATTACATTTCCTGCCCCGTTATTTGCGCTTGCGGCGGCTCATATATGGTTACTGCAGATTTAATTGATAACGGCGAGTGGGATAAGATAATCGAACTCTGCAAAGAGTCGGTAAAGATTGTTAAGGAGGCAAGAAAATAATGGCTAAAGTAGTTACATTCGGCGAGTTAATGCTCAGACTTGCACCTAACGGGTATTACAGATTTTTCCAAAATGACCAGATGCAGGCGACCTTTGGCGGAGGTGAAGCTAATGTTGCAGTTTCCCTTGCTAATTACGGAATGGACAGCGTTTATGTTACAAAGTTGCCCAAGCACGCTATCGGTCAGGCGGCTGTAAATTCGCTCAGAGCTTTCGGCGTTGACACTTCAAAGGTTGTTCGCGGCGGTGAGCGCGTTGGTATTTATTATCTTGAAAAGGGTGCTTCACAGAGAGGCTCCGTTTGCATTTACGACCGTGCATATTCCGCAATTCAGATGGCAGATCCCAAGGATTTTGATTGGGACAGCATTTTCGAGGGCGCCGATTGGTTCCACTTCACAGGCATTACACCCGCACTCGGTGCAAACCTTGTTGAAATCTGCAAGCAGGCTTGTATTGCAGCTAAGAAACGCGGCGTTAAAATTTCCTGCGACTTAAACTATCGCGGCAAATTATGGACACGTGATGAGGCTCGCGCTGCTATGACCGAGCTTTGCAAATATGTTGACGTTTGCATTTCAAACGAAGAGGATGCTAAGGACGTATTCGGCATTGAGGCTGAGGGCACTGACATTTACGGCGGTAAACTCAACCACGAAGGCTACAAGAGCGTTGCTAAGCAGTTAGCTGACAAGTTCGGTTTCGAAAAGGTTGCCATTACGCTTCGTTCTTCAATTTCCGCCAGCGATAACGACTGGGCAGGTATGCTTTATGACGGTGAAGAATATTGCTTCTCAAAATCCTATCACCTACATATTGTTGACCGCGTAGGCGGCGGTGATAGCTTCGGCGGCGGACTTATCTACGCAATTTTAAGCGGCAAGTCCACTCAAGAAGCAATTGAGTTTGCAGTTGCGGCATCGGCTCTTAAGCACTCTATCGAGGGCGACTACAACCGCGTTGGTGTCAGCGAGGTTGAAAAGTTAGCCGGCGGCGACGGTTCAGGAAGAGTACAGAGATAATTTTATTTAGCTTTATTCGCTTTTCGGTGAGTGGCTTTAATATAACTTTCGATTTATCAAGAATATCACTGCAAACGGCAGTTTGCAATATGATTAAATTATCGGTTCTGAAAATTTTAAATATTTGTATAATATTCGGCTTGTATTTTTTGGGCTGCGGTAGTATAATAATTCTTGTTTTGAAAGTATTTTTAGGGGATGTTTCTCAATGTATGTTTTACTTAGCCTTTCGGTTGCATTATTTGTGGGACTTATGCTTTCGCGTTTGGCAAAGCTTGTAAAGTTACCCGCCGTTACGGCATATCTTGTTGCGGGTATTCTTATCGGTCCTTATTGTCTTGGCGCGTTCGGTATTCACGGCTTAGGCTTCGTTAGTATGGGAGATATTAAAACCTACAGCCTTTTATCCGATACAGCACTTGGCTTTATTGCATTTTTAATCGGTAACGAGTTCCGCCTTGCTCAGCTTAAAAAAACAGGTCGTCAGGCAACCGTTATCGGTATTGTTCAGGCGGTTTTCACAGCACTTCTTGTTGATATTGCTTTAATTGGGCTTCATTTCATTATACCCGATAAATTACCGCTTCCTGCTGCAATAGTTTTAGGCGCTATAGCATCGGCTACTGCCCCCGCGGCTACCTTAATGGTTGTTAAGCAGTATAAAGCTAAGGGTCCGCTTACCGATATTCTGCTTCCGGTAGTTGCACTTGACGACGCCGTTGGTCTTGTGCTTTTTGCTGTGTCATTCGGTGTGGCAAAGGCACTTATGGCAGGTCATGTTAATGTTTTATCGGTTATTGTTGAGCCGATTTTAGAGGTAGTCCTTTCTTTAGGGCTTGGCGCTGCTATGGGATTTACTTTCAGCTACTTTGAAAGATTTTTCCATTCCCGCTCAAAGCGTCTTTCAATGTCGGTTACATTCGTGTTCTTAACCGTTGCGCTTTCTATGCTGCAGTTTAATATAGGCGGCGTGCATATTGCATTTTCGTCACTCCTTACCTGTATGATGCTTGGTACTGTTTTCTGCAATGTGTGTGATTTTTCCGAAGAGCTTATGGATAGACTCGACCGCTGGACGGCGCCGCTCTTTGTGCTTTTCTTCGTTATCAGCGGCAGCGAATTAGAATTATCAGTTTTCACCGATGCGCTTATAGTTATAATCGGCGTGGTTTACATAATATTCCGTTGTCTTGGTAAATATTTCGGAGCTTCCCTAAGTGCTAAAGCAGTTAAATGTGATAGCAATATTGTTAAATATTTAGGCATAACTCTTTTCCCGCAGGCAGGAGTAGCGCTCGGAATGGCTATCAAGGCAGAGACACTCGGCGAAATCGGTGGAATTGTTTCCAATATAACGCTTTTCTCGGTGCTCATATACGAGCTTATCGGTCCGTTCTTTACAAAGGTATCACTTTTAAAGGCGGGTGAGATTAAACCCGAGGGCAAAGTAAGTGCACGCGGGAAAGCGGTTGACAGCGCAGAATAAAAATTAAATCGGTAGGCTTGCCTACCGATTTTTTTGTTGCATAAAGAAAAGAGGTGGTAAACCACCTCTTTGAATTAAAAATCCTTAACAGCGTTTTCAATAAGCTCTAAAAGCTTTTTATCGGTAAAATAGGGCTTGTATTTTTCCACATATTTTTTAAGAGCCTTTTTATTAACTGCTTTTGGCGTTTCGCCTGCAAGACGCTCGAAGTTTTTATAAAGCAGATTGTCGGTAGCCTCATTAGACACTTGAATTGCAGGGCACTTTTCACCGTAAATTTCAATATCCTTATCGGTTGCCGCAAAGTTATAAACCTGAGCTACAATGTTGGTGTAGTGGTCAAAAAGGTCGTTTTTGGTAAATGAAGCATCAGTACCAAAGAGGATGCGGTCGGAGTATTTTTCAAAAAAGCCCTTGTAAAACTCATAGTTTTCTCTAAAGGCGGCGTACATTTCTCCACCTGGGGTGATATCAATGCTAACATTGGGGTATTTCTCGAACAGCTTCTCTAGCTTTTCGGGGTGTTCAGATAAAAAGAAGAAGTGTGCAAAGGTAACGGCAAGCTTAGGGTGACGCTCTAAAATATCGTAAACTTGACCATACATTTCCTCAAGCGACATATATGTTCCGTCGCCGTAGAACCAGCCGCGCTCGATAAAACGCTCGGGGATTTTGTTAATATCCCAGAATGTGTCGGGGTCGGCAACATGCCAAATCATATGGGTGCCGTTCTTCTCACATGCAGCAAAAAACTCTTCAAAATAATCGTCTTTAACCTTTACCTGATATTCCTTTTGCTCGGCGGGTTTGGTTTCGAGCATTTTAATTCCGTCAAACCCGATTTCCATAAGCTCGTTATACTGTGTGAGCATATCAAAGCCCTCGGGCTGCGGGAAAGAAACGGGCTTATCGGTGTAAACAAGTCCACCGTAAGCATAGGCGGTAGGATTATGTAGCTTATAAAGTGCGGCAAGAACATTCTGCGCAGGGCCCAAATTGTGATAAACGGGAATGGAGCAGATGTTAAGACACGCAAGACCGAGATTTTCCTGATAACGGTCAATAACGGTGTAAAAATCCTTGCCGTTTTCATCAAACCAAGGGTATGCGTGCCAATGACTGTCAACAACTTTTCTGTTAAACTTCATAATATCACCTTCAAAGTATTATGGATATGAATATTTTAACATTCGTAGCGTCCATAGTCAAGAAAAAAGCCTTCTCCGGCGGAGAAGGCGGTGCGGCAAAGCCGTAACGAATGAGGAGGCTTTTTGCCCACACTTTTAACGGCGGCGACTTCGCATTGCTCGCTGCATCGTCCACCGGACGCGCTCGCAAGCTTTGCCCACTTGCGGTACCCGAACACACGCTCACTTGGAGCGTGGCGTGTAGTTCGACCGCGGCGACTTCGCATTGCTCGCTGCA
>JAZNXU010000048.1:0-8082 GCA_045594065.1 Acutalibacteraceae bacterium | reverse complement strand
TTGGTTGCGGGAGCCGGATTTGAACCGACGACCTCCGGGTTATGAGCCCGACGAGCTACCAGACTGCTCTATCCCGCGATATTTAATTAAGTTAGTGCGAGCAATTATGAATATCTCGCGGCGTTGCCGCTTTGCCCTCTTGGCTCGTGCCCGACTCTGCACTCACTTGGAGCGTGGTGCAATCGTCGACCGCGGCGCTTCGTTTTGTTCGCTGTATCACCCGCAGGGTGCGCTCACAACCTCACCCGACGAGCTACCAGACTGCTCTATCCCGCGATACTTAAGGCACTCTCTCGAGCGCCTAACTATTATACAACAAATATTATGCTTTTGCAAGTGTTTTTTATACCTTTTTTAAAATTTTACTAAAAATTGTGCAAATCAGGTAAATTGCAAGGTTAACTATAACCACGCTCGAGCCAGGGGAAGACTGTATGCAAACCGAAAGCAAAAGTCCGCCTAAAAACCCTGCAAGCGAAATAACGGTAGCGGCAATAATCACTGCCTTATAGCTTTTAGCAAGCTTTATAGCCGAGAGCACAGGGAAAATTATAAGTGCAGAAATAAGCAGAGTACCCATCATACGCATACCTATAACCACCGTCACGGCAGTAAGGCAGGCAAGCAGAGAATTATAAAAACCTGTCTTAATTCCCGTTGCTTTGGCAAAATCCTCATCAAAGGTAACCGAGAAAAGCTTATTATAAAATAGCGCATAAAGGCAAAGCACTATAAGTGCCACCACAACGGTTATAACCAAATCCTCGCGGCTTACGGTATAGATACTGCCGAACATAAAGTTGCCTATATCGACATTTCCGCCGCCCGAAAGCTTGGCTACGGTATAGCCGATAGCGAGCGCCGAGCTTGCCACAAGCGCCGTTGCGGCATCACCCTTAATACTGCTGCTTTTACCCAGCTTTAAAAGCAAAAACGCTGCCGCTAGCACCGCGGGAATTGCAATATAAAGTGGCGCTACTCCGAAAGCGAGCGCTACCGCACTTGCACCAAAGCCTACATGAGAAAGACCGTCGCCAATCATAGAATAGCGTTTAAGCACAAGGCTTACGCCCAACAGTGCCGCACAAACCGATACAAGCACACCGATTATCAGTGCATTTACGAAAAAGTCATATTTAAAAAGAGAGAAAAAATCAGTCATGGTGATGGTGTCCCTCCTCTAGCATTCTTCTGCCGAGATTTGATTGCGGATAATCCTCCGCCGCACCGTAAAACACCTCGTTTTTGCCAAGATGCAGAATTTTATCGGCATACTTAACGGCGCAATGAATATCGTGCGAAATCATAATAAGGGTATAGCCCTGCTCCTTTAGGTCATCAATAATCTCGAAAAACCCAGCGGTTGCAAGTGGGTCAAGACCCGTCAGCGGCTCATCGAGCAGCAGCACACCGCTCGTAGCGCACAGCGCGCGTGCCAACAGCACCCGCTGCTTTTGTCCTCCCGAAAGCTGAGCAAAAGGCTTCTTTGAAAATTCAGAAATGTTCAGTCTTTCCATAACGGCGGTCGCCCTTTGGCGCTGCTCTTTTTTATAAAACGGCAAAACCGAGCGACTGTTTAAAAAGCCCGACATAACAACCTCACCGACATTTGCGGGAAAGTCGGACTGAATATCGCTCTGCTGAGGCAGGTAGCCTATCTCATTTTTTCGCATATTAGAATATGTAATCTCGCCGCTTGTAGGCTCTAAAAGCCCTAAAATAAGCTTTATAAGGGTAGTTTTACCCGCGCCGTTCTCGCCTAAAATATGGAAGAACTCGCCCTTTTGCACAGTGAAATTAATATTCTCAAGCACCGTATTGCCCGAGTATTTTTTGGTTAAATCGGTAGCCTTAATAAGTTCCATTAATTTAATCCTTCCGCTAATATCGCAGAGTTTCTCTGCATTAAATCGACATAGGTAACTCCGTTTTCGAAATCATCAACCGATATATTATGATAAGAATGAAGCGTGAGCACCTTAGCCCCCGTGTTTTCTGCAACGGTATTTGCAAGACTTGTGTTGCTAAGCTCGGTTACAAATACCGACTTTAAATTCTCGCTTTTCACCGTTTCAATAAGGCTTGCCACGGTTGCGAGGTCGGCATCGGTATCCTCAGCACAGCCCGAAAAGGCGGCAATACAGGAAAGCCCGTAATAATCGGTGAAATATTTATAGGGATTGCGGTCGGCAACCACAATTTTTTTATGCTCGGCGGCATCAATCACCCGCTTTACGGCATCGGCTTGTGCCCTGATTTTCGTAATATAATTCTCAGCATTTTCGGTGTAATAATCGATGCTCTCAGGGTCAATTTCACACAAAGCGTCCTTAATTGCCGCTATCATTTTCTCGGCGTTATCGGGGGATGTCCAGATATGCTCATCGTACTCCTCGTCGTCATGGGAATGGTCGTGCGCGCTCTCGCCAACAGTATGCTCATCGGCAAGGCAGACATAATCGCTCATTTTAAGCACCGTTAAATTATCGCCCGAAACAGCACCCAAAATCCGCTCAACCCAAGTATCCGACTCGCCACCGATATAAAGAAACAAATCGGAATTTTCAATGCCCGCAATATTACCTATTGTAGGCTCATAGGTGTGCATATCACTGCTCGGCGGAATAAGCAGGCTAACCTCTGCCCTATCCCCCGCCACGGCGCGGGCGAAATCGTATTCCGAAAACAGCGTTGCCGTAATTTTAATTTTATCGCCTTTTGGAGCCGCCACACCGCAGCCCGAAAACACAAGGCAGAGGCAAAGAAAAACCGTGAAAATAATATTAACTTTTTTCATTCTTCCGCCTCCTTAATTAATATATAGATTTTACATTATATTAAGAAAAAGGTCAATATTTATTTAGCAGAAGCCCTAACCCACTAAAAAATCCGCTACTTGAGTAGCGGATTTTTAATGATTAATAATTCTGTGCACGCAGTTCGAAATGTGCCTGCGGGTGAGCGCAAACGGGGCAAACCTCGGGGGCTTTCATTCCAACAACGATGTGTCCGCAATTGCGGCACTCCCAAACCTTAACCTCGCTTTTCTCAAATACCTTTTTGGTTTCAACATTTGAAAGCAGCGCTCTGTAGCGTTCCTCGTGTTCCTTTTCTATTTTAGCAACGCCGCGGAACTGCTCGGCAAGCTCGTGGAAACCCTCTTCGTCAGCCTCTTTAGCCATACGGTCATACATATCGGTCCACTCGTAGTTTTCGCCGTCAGCCGCGTGACCTAAGTTCTCTGCGGTATCGCCTAAAGCGCCTAAGTGCTTAAACCACAGCTTTGCGTGCTCCTTTTCATTATCAGCTGTCTTTAAGAAAAGTGCGGCAATCTGCTCGAAGCCCTGCTTTTTAGCTACAGACGCAAAATAGGTGTACTTGTTTCTTGCCTGTGACTCGCCTGCAAAAGCCTCCCAAAGGTTTTTCTCGGTTTTAGTTCCTGCATATTTGTTCTGTACCATAGTTGTTTCTCCTTTAGTTTCAGTTCTTTCTATTTTTTCAAAATCCGACGCGGGGTGCTTGCAAATTGGACAGATATAATCATCCGGCAGGGTTTCACCCTCGTATTCATATCCGCATATTTTACAGCGCCATACGGTCTGATTTTTAGTTTCTGTTTTTGGCTTTGGCTTTATATTAGCGTGGTAATAAGCATAGGTAGCGCTAGGCTCATCATTCAGCACAGCCATATCGGTAACCTCGGCGGTAAATAAGGTGTGCGAGCCTAAATCGAGCGTGCTCATAACAGTGCCGCTAATGTAAGAATTAGTACCTTTAGTCACTGCCAGCGTTCCGTTAGAGGTTTTAAGGGTATCGGAAAATCCGCTGAATTTATCGGTATTCTTGCCGCTTGAAAACCCGAAATGTCGAAAAAGCTCGAAATCCGCCGCGGTGCTTATAACCGACACGGTAAATTCGGGGTTTTTGAGCAGTAAATCGTGGGTGTAATTTGTTTTATTTACCGAAAAGGTAAGCGTTTCGGGATTATTCGCCGCCTGCATTACGGTATTGATTATACAGCCGTTATGTTTATCTCCGTTCTTTGCGGTCAGCACAAAAAGCCCGTAGGAAATTTTTTCATATGCGCTTTTATCCATAAGCCCACTCCTTTTTGGATATTATTAGCAATTACAAATATATTATACCTCCCCGTAATTTTCCCGTCAAGGGGATTTTTGTGTTGAAACCTGCCATTTTTAATAGTATAATTTAAGCGGGAGGCGATTTTATGAATGTTATTCTTATAGGTATGCCTGGGTCGGGAAAAAGCACGGTTGGCGTACTGCTTGCGAAATCTATGCTTTACAGCTTTATTGACACTGATTTAATTATTCAGCACAAATATTGTACCCCGCTTTGTGAAATTATAAACACTCAAGGTACCGAAAATTTCAAAAAGATAGAAAATGATGCCTTGTGCGAAATTGTTGCCGATAACTGCGTTATTGCCACGGGCGGCAGCGCGGTTTACGGAGAGGCGGCAATGGCACACCTTAAAGAAAACGGTACCGTTGTTTATTTAAAACTTCCCGTAAGTGAAATTGAAAGCCGCATTCAAAACATTAAAACCCGAGGCATAGTTATGGCAAAGGGAGAAACGCTGCACGACCTCTACCGCGAGCGCGCGCCGCTATATGAAAAATACGCCGATATAACGGTTGAATGCGAGGGCCTTACCGCCGAAGAATGTGTGAATAGAATTGTAAAAGGACTTGACAAATAAATCCTTTTATGTTACTTTTTATTAAAATGGGGGAGTTTGAAAGTTTTTTAAATCCCATTTAAAAGTCGCATAAAATCAGCGATTGTGCAAAGTTAATAAAAAATCAAATATCCATTAGAGAAATCAGAGAAAGAAGGAATATTATGGACATTTTTGATGTATTAACACTCATTGGCGGACTTTGCTTGTTTTTGTTCGGTATGAATGTTATGGGCGCAGCCCTCGAGCGTAGAGCCGGCGGCGGTTTGCAAACACTTCTCGGTCGTCTTACCACTAACAAGTTTGCAGGTCTTTTCACAGGTCTTGGTGTTACCTCGGTAATTCAGAGCTCCTCTGCTACGACTGTTATGGTAGTAGGCTTTGTAAACTCGGGACTTATGACCTTAAAGCAGGCAATTAATGTTATAATGGGCGCAAACATCGGAACAACCGTTACTGCTTGGATTTTAAGTCTTGGCGGCATTGACAGCAGCAATGTTTTTGTAAAACTGCTGAAGCCTACCTCCTTTACCCCTGTTTTAGCTCTTATAGGTATAGCATTTTATATGTTCTCTAAGAGCACCAAGAAAAAAGACACAGGAACAATTCTTTTAGGCTTTGCTGTACTTATGTTCGGTATGGACACTATGTCGGGCGCCGTTAAGGGTCTTGCTAATGTTCCTGAATTCCAACAAATGTTTATTATGTTCAAAAACCCGATTTTGGGTGTGGCAGTAGGTGCAATTCTTACCGCCGTTATCCAGTCAAGCTCGGCATCTGTTGGTATTTTACAGGCACTTTGTATGACAGGTGCTGTAACCTACGGTGCCGCTATTCCGATTATAATGGGTCAGAACATCGGTACCTGTATTACCGCTATTCTCTCCTCTTTCGGCACCAACCGCAATGCTAAGCGCGCCGCAATTGTTCACCTGTCTTTCAATGTTGTCGGTACAGCAGTTTGCCTCGCACTCTTTGCGGCGATAAAGGCGATTTTCGCGCCTGCACTGCTCGATATTGCAGCTAACCATGCAGGAATAGCCATTGCGCACTCAGCATTCAACATCCTCTGTACGCTGCTGCTTCTGCCGGCATCCTCACTGCTTGAAAAGCTTGCCTACGCGCTCGTACCCGAGGCTAAGGCACCCGAAAAGTTTGCAGAGCTTGATGAGCGTCTGTTGGCTACCCCCACAATCGCGCTTGAGCGCTGCCACGTTTTAGCTACCGATATGGCTAAGGGTGCATTCAAGGCTCTTGACGATTCACTCACCTGCCTTGGCTCATATTCCGACGAGCTTGCACAGTCTATTCGCGAAGCTGAGGAAAAAACCGACCATTATGAAGATATTATCGGCTCTTACCTTGTTAAACTCAGCTCTAATCAGATAAGCGATAAGGATAGCACCGAGGCGGCATCGCTTCTTAAAATAATTGGTGACCTTGAGCGTATTTCCGACCACTCGGTAAATCTTTTAGATTCAGCCGAGGAAATGCAGTCAAAGGGCATTGTGTTCTCAGACTCGGCAATGGCAGAGCTGCAGAATATTATTAAGGCACTGCACGAAACTGTAGAGCTGACCTACAAAGCATTTATTGACAATGATTTAACAGCCGCTAAAACAGTTGAGCCGCTTGAACAGATTATCGATAAGCTTAAAGTCCTTATGCGCAACAACCATATTATAAGACTCCAGCAGGGCAACTGCACTATTGAAACAGGCTTTGTATGGCTTGATATTCTCACCAATATCGAGCGCACCTCCGACCATTGCTCGAACATTGCCGGCTGCGTAATCGATTCTCAGGACAATAACCTTAACCTGCACGAATCACTCCGCCAGATGAAGTCGGACAGCCCCTATTTCAAAGAGCAGTACGCTTTATTTGCTGAAAAATATCTATAAACCAAAAGACCGCTGAGGAAGACACTTCTCAAAGAAGTTGTCTTCCTCGTTTTTTTATTAAAAAGAATGACACTTTGCACAGAAACTGTGAAAGTGTCATAGTGGGTTACATACTTTAAGAAAGGAAAACTCACTCGCTGAAAATCAATAGTTTTTCTCGGCAGGTAAAGTTATATTGCAAACTATCGTTTGCAGTGATATTTTTGCCACAGGCGAAAGTGATATTATATTCGTCCCAAAACTCGCGTAGCGAATATAACTTGGACGAAGTCCAAATATAACTGCGAAGCAATACAACTCGCCGTCAGGCGAATATAACTGAGGCGCACTTCCTTACGGAGTGCGCCTCGACGGGTTGCCGTTTTCATTTCGTATGGATCAGTCTTCTTCCAACAGTTTGGCAGGTGAAATATTTAATACCTGCGCGATCTTGAACAAAGTTTCCAGCGAAACACCCCGCACTGTGCCGGGACCTTCCACCTGACCGACGAAATTAACACTTCGGTCGATCAATTCCGCAAAGGCTTCCTGCGTGTACCCCGCTTTTCTTCGATAATAGGCAATCTTTAGTCCCATGGTAATGTATTTATCGGCAAACTCGGTAGTCATACTTTCGCCTCCCTTGTACCATTAGTTTACAAGGTACGAGGGCAAATTATAACTTTTAACAAGTAAATAATTATTTACTTTAAGTAAATTTTGATGTATAATAAGTGATAAATCCTTTACTTGAGGTGATATAAAATGAACACCTGCTGTTTTATCGGGCACAGAACCATCCAAGAAACCGAGGAACTGAAACAACAACTGCGGCAAGTCATAGAGCGCCTGATTACGGGCGAAGGTGTGCACACCTTTTTGTTCGGCAGCAAAAGCCGCTTCAATGATCTTTGCCTGGAAACGGTTACGGGGCTTAAACAGCAATACCCCCATATCAAACGGATCTACGTGCGGGCGGAATACCCTGTCATTGACAAAGCATACCGCTCCTATTTACTGCAGTTTTACGAAGATACCTATTACCCCGATTCTGCGGTCAACGCCGGCAGAGCGGCCTACGTGGAGCGCAATCAGGAAATGATTCAAAAAAGTCGATTCTGCGTGATTTATTGTGACGAAGCCCACACCCCTGCCCGCCGCAAAAGCGGGGCGAAGCTCGCCTTGGAGTATGCACGAAAACAGCAAAAAACAATCATACAGTTCCCCGCATAAGTACGATTGTCAGTCGCGCCGGAACGGCTCCCTCTGACGAGGGAGCTGGCAAAACCGTAGGTTTTGTCTGAGGGAGAGATAACGATAACTACCCCTCCGTCTTTTGCCTACGGCAAAATCCACCTCCCCTGACAAGGGGAGGCAAGCGGACTTTCCCATCCTTCAACACCCGTTTCTTTTTTGTCTTTTCCCCTATCTTCGTTCTTACTCAACTATATAATTCTTACCGAACCACGCGACTATCGCGTGGTTTTCGCATTACAA
>JAZNXU010000047.1:0-32421 GCA_045594065.1 Acutalibacteraceae bacterium | reverse complement strand
ACACAGGTGAGAATGCTTCCCGTCTTACTGATAAGAAAAAGATTATCGTTCTCGGTGCAGGTCCTATCCATAGCGGTCAGAGTGTTGAATTCGACTACTCAACCGTTCACGCTGTTATGACTATTAAAAATGCAGGTTACGAGGCTATTATTATCAATAATAACCCCGAAACAGTTTCAACTGACTACACAACAGCAGACAAGCTTTACTTTGAGCCTCTTACTCCCGAAGACGTTATGAATATCGTTGAGTTTGAAAAACCTGAAGGCGTTGTTGCTTCTCTTGGCGGTCAGACTGCAATTAACCTTGCACAGCCTCTTTTCGACCGTGGTGTTAAAATTATCGGTACTGACTGTGCCGCTATTGACCGTGCTGAAGACCGTAATGCATTCGAAAATCTTCTTAACGAATTAAATATTCCCCGTGCAAAAGGTAAAGCCGTTACAAATCTTGAAGACGGTATCGCAGCAGCTGCTGAAATCGGCTATCCTGTGCTTGTTCGTCCCAGCTTCGTTCTCGGCGGTCGTGCTATGCAGATTGTTGCTAATGAAGAACAGCTTCGTCATTACCTCAGAACAGCCGTTGAAATTGATGAGGACAAGCCCGTTCTTGTTGATAAATATATCTACGGTAAAGAGGTTGAGGTTGACGCTATCTGCGACGGCAGAGATGTATTCGTTCCCGGTATTATGGAGCTTGTTGAGCGCACAGGTGTTCACTCGGGCGACTCTATCAGTGTATATCCTACCTTTAGTATCTCGGATAAGGTGCGCGGCACAATTTTACAGTATGCTAAGAAATTAGGTCTTGGAATAGGCATTGTGGGTCTTTATAACATTCAGTTCATTGTTGACGAAAAGGACGATGTTTATATAATCGAGGTTAACCCGCGTTCTTCCCGTACCGTACCGTTCCTTTCAAAGTCTACAGGCTACAGCCTTGCAGATATTGCTACCGAGGTAATTCTTGGAAAATCGTTAAAAGAGCAGGGTATATTCGATATTTATCCTGAGGAGAAGAAACGCTGGTATGTAAAGGTGCCGGTATTCTCGTTTAATAAAATCCGCGGACTTGACGCTTATCTTTCACCCGAAATGAAGTCTACTGGTGAAGCTATCGGTTACGATGATAAACTAAACCGCGCGCTTTATAAGGCACTTCAGGCATCAGGCATGCACCTGCAGAATTACGGCACCGTGCTTGCTACCATTGCCGATAAGGATAAGGCTGAGGCGCTTCCGCTTATTGAGCGCTTCTACAACCTAGGCTTTAACATTCAAGCAACCGAGGGTACTGCAAACTATCTTAAAGAGCATGGCATTCGCACCCACGCTTTAGGTAAAATAGGCGACGGCAGCGAGGAAATCCCTGAGGCTATCCGTCAGGGCCATATTGCCTATGTTATCAACACTAAGGATATAAGCTCGGGTAGTATTGAGAGTGACGGTCATCAGATCCGCCGCGTGGCTACCGAAAACAATATAACCCTCTTTACAGCGCTCGATACCGTTAAGGTTTTACTCGATGTGTTAGAGGAAATAACACTTACAATTTCAACTATTGACGCATAGGAGAAAGGTAATGAAGCAAGGAATTTTTGAAATTACCGAAAATGTAAAATTAACCGATAATGTGCTAAGGATGTCGCTTCGCGGCGACACCTCGGCCATTACTGCGGCGGGACAGTTTATTAACATTAAGCTTGAGGGTAAATATCTGCGCCGTCCCATTTCGGTTTACGATTGCTCGGGCGATACCGTTACCATTATCTATAAGGTTGTGGGTCACGGCACCGAGCAGATGAGCGAAATGAAAAAGGGCGAAAAGCTTGATATTTTAACGGGGCTTGGCAACGGATATAACCTTGATAATTCAGGCGCACACCCCGTGCTGCTCGGCGGCGGCGTTGGTGTTCCACCGCTTTATTTGCTTGCAAAAAAACTTAAAAAGCAGGGCAAAAAAGTGTCTGTAATTCTTGGCTTTAATACTAAAAGCGAAATTTTCTGCGAGCAGGAGTTTAAAGATATAGGCTGTGATGTAACCGTTTGTACAGCCGATGGCTCTTATGGCGTTAAGGGCTTTGTAACCGATGCTCTGCCAAGCGATTATACTTATTTCTACACCTGCGGACCCGAGCCTATGCTAAAGGCTATTTATAAGGTGGCTAAAACTTCAGGAGAACTCAGCTTTGAAGAGCGTATGGGTTGCGGCTTTGGTGCTTGTATGGGCTGTAGCTGCAAAACAATAACAGGCTATAAGCGCATCTGCAAAGAGGGACCCGTTATGAAAAAGGAGGAGATTTTATGGGAAAATTAAGCGTAAATTTATGCGGAATAGAGCTCGATAATCCCGTAATCCCCGCCAGCGGCACCTTTGGCTTCGGCTATGAATTTGCCGATATTTATGATATTAATGTGCTTGGCACATTTTCTTTTAAGGGTACCACTAAAGACCCGCGCTTTGGTAACCCCACACCACGAATTGCCGAATGCTATGCAGGTATGATTAATGCCGTAGGTCTTCAAAACCCTGGTGTTGAAAAGGTTATAAGCGAGGAGCTTCCAAAATTAAAAAAGTGCTTTAATAAGCCCGTTATGGCGAATGTAAGCGGCTTTGCAATTGAAGATTATGCATACACCTGCGAAAAGCTTGATAAACAGCAGCAGGTCGGTTGGCTTGAGGTTAATGTGAGCTGTCCGAATGTTCACGGCGGCGGAATGAGCTTTGGAACTTCACCCGAGGCCGCAGCACAGGTTGTGCGCGCAGTTAAAAAGGTAACAACCAAGCCCGTAATTGTAAAGCTATCGCCGAATGTTACCGACATTGTGGCTATTGCCAAAGCCTGCGAAGAGGCGGGCGCTGACGGCATCAGCCTTATTAACACAATGCTCGGTATGCGCATTGATTTAAAAACAAGAAAGCCTGTAATCGCTAACAAAATGGGCGGATTTTCGGGTCCCGCAATCTTCCCTGTGGCAGTGAGAATGGTTTATCAGGTAGCAAATGCCGTAAAAATTCCCGTTATCGGAATGGGCGGTGTAAGCAGCGCTGAAGATGTAATTGAAATGATGCTTGCAGGTGCTACTGCAGTAGAAATAGGTGCGGCGAATTTAGTTGACCCCACCGCCTGCAAAAACATAATTGAGGATTTACCCCGTGTTATGGAGAAGTACGGAATAAATAATTTAAGCGAGATTATAGGAGGAGTTAAGTAATGGGTAAGGATGTAATTGTAGCTTGCGATTTTGCAAGTGCCGAGGCGGTTTATGCGTTTTTAGATAAGTTCACAGGCAGAAAACCGTTTGTAAAAATCGGTATGGAGCTTTTCTATGCAGAGGGTCCCGAAATTGTAAAGCAGATTAAAGCAAGGGGACATAAAATATTTCTCGATTTAAAGCTTCACGATATTCCGAATACCGTTAAAAAGTCGATGGCGGTATTATCAAAACTCGATGTTGATATTACTAACCTGCACGCATCGGGCACCAAAAGAATGATGGAGGCGGCTCTTGAGGGCTTAACCCGTCCGGACGGTACCCGCCCGTTGCTTATAGCTGTAACACAGTTAACCTCTACAGACCAAGAGAGTATGGAAAATGACCTGCTGATTAAGGAGCCTATAGACAAGGTTGTTATGCATTATGCAGGCTGTGCTAAACAGGCAGGTCTTGACGGCGTTGTTTGCTCACCGCTCGAAGCCGGCAAGGTTCACGAAAAGTGCGGTAAAGAATTTTTAACCATTACTCCGGGTGTGCGCTTTGCCGATGGCGATATAGGCGACCAAAAACGCGTTATGACCCCTGCGCAGGCTAAGAAAATAGGCTCCGATTATATCGTTGTTGGCAGACCGATTACCGCAGCTGAGGATCCTGTAGCAGCATATGAGCGCTGCATTAGTGAATTTGTTGATTAAGGAGAATTAAAATGGAAGGCTACAAAAGAGAATTTATACAGTTTTTAGAGGGCGCAGGCGTTCTTAAATTCGGTGATTTCACAGCCAAATCAGGCAGAAAAATTCCGTATTTTATCAATGCAGGCGATATCAAAACAGGCGACCAGATAAGAAAATTAGGTCAGTTCTATGCCAAGGCTTATTCTGAAAAGGTAGGCAACCGCAGAACTGTACTTTACGGACCTGCCTATAAAGGTATTCCGATTGCAGTATCGGTTGCTTGTGCGCTTAGCGAAAACGGACTTGATGTTCCTTTCTTCTTTAACCGCAAAGAGGAAAAGGACCACGGCGAGGGTGGCGTTTTTGTAGGCTACAAGCCCGAAGCCGGCGAGGAAATAGTTATTGTTGAAGATGTAATCACCGCTGGCACCGCCATTCGCGAGAGTATGGAAATTCTCTCTTGCTTAAAGGACACCAAGGTAGCGGCAACATTCGTTATGGTAGACCGCAAGGAAAAGGGTAAAACCGAAAAATCTGCTATGGCAGAGGTAGGCGAAGAATTTGGCTTCCCCGTATACTCGGTAGTTGATGTTTACGACATCATCGAGTATTTAGAGGAAGACGAGAAAAACCGCGAGAATGTTGAGCGCATCAAGAAGTATTTAGAGGTTAACGGCGCAAAGGCGTAGCCCCGTTTTGTGAAAGGACTATAAAAATGCGTAGCTTAATTGATATTTTAGATTTTTCTGTGCAGGAGCTTGATGAGCTTATAGCTACTGCTATGGATATTATCGAAAACCCCGCAAAATATAATGAGGCTTGCCGCGGCAAGAAAATAGCAACACTTTTTTTCGAGCCCTCAACCCGTACACGCTTAAGCTTTGAAGCCGCAATGCTAGAGCTCGGCGGCAGCGTTTTAGGCTTTAGCGAGGCAGGCTCTTCTTCGGCGGCAAAGGGAGAAAGCGTTGCCGATACAGCAAAAATTATCAGCTGTTATGCCGATATTATTGCAATGCGTCACCCTAAAGAGGGCGCACCGCTCGTAGCGGCAATGAATGCAACAGTTCCCGTAATAAATGCGGGTGACGGTGGACATAATCACCCCACCCAGACCCTTGCCGATTTGCTTACAATTTATCGCGAAAAGGGCAGGCTGTCTGACATTACCGTTGGCTTTTGCGGCGACCTTAAGTTCGGCAGAACGGTGCATTCGCTAATAACTGCCCTTTCTCGTTACAGTGGAATTAAGGTTATACTCGTTTCTCCCGATGAATTAAAGCTACCAAGCTACATTAAGACCGATGTGCTTGATAAAAAGGGTATGGAGTATGTTGAAACCAACGATTTAGAGTCGGTTATGCCCGAGCTTGATGTGCTTTATATGACCCGTGTTCAAAGAGAGCGTTTCTTCAACGAGGAAGACTATCTGCGCTTAAAAGACAGCTATATCTTAGTTCCTGATAAGCTTGAAAACGCTAAGAGCGATTTAAGCATTCTTCACCCGCTTCCGCGAGTAAATGAAATCAGTGTTAAGATTGATTCCGACCCGCGTGCGTGCTACTTTACTCAGGCGCTGAACGGTAAATATATGCGTATGGCATTAATTTTAAAGCTGCTTGACAGCGCTTCGGATAAAACCCATACCGAGTTTGCTGATACGGGCGCACTCATAAGAAGCAAAATCGAGTGCAAAAATCCGCGCTGTATCACAAGTGTGGAGCAGGAGATTGAGCATATTTTCAGGGTGACCGATGAGCAGAAAAAAATCTGCCGTTGCATTTACTGTGAAACTAAGGCAAAATAAACAAAATCACAAGGCAAAATGAATAAAAAAACGGCGTAAAAAATAGTTCTTTTTTACGCCGTTTTTCTTGACTTAAATATATACTTTGTGATATAATAAGCAGGTAGTTGAAAGCGTTTTTTACGACTGACGGAAGCAGTGGAATTAACCACAGAGGAGTAAAGGGCGCCGCGCAGTTTTTAAACTGCTTTTTGCCGACCGTCTGGGCGCATTTGACTAAGGGTAGTCGAGTGCGCTCATTTTTAGTTTTCAGGAGGTTATATATGAAAAAAGTTGGCATTATTATGGGTAGCGACAGCGATTTACCTATCGTTAAAAAAGCTACCGATATGTTGGAAAATTTTGAAGTGCCTTATGAAATTCACATCTATTCAGCGCATCGCACGCCTGTTGAAGCTCGAGATTTTGCCGTGAGCGCAAGAGAAAACGGTTTTGGCGCAATAATTTGCGCCGCAGGTATGGCAGCTCACTTAGCCGGAGCTATTGCGGCTAACACAACACTTCCCGTAATCGGCATTCCCTGCAAGGGCGGAATGATGGACGGGCTTGATGCTCTGCTTTCTACCGTTCAAATGCCTACGGGCATTCCCGTTGCAACCGTTGCCATAAACGGCGCGGCAAATGCGGCACTGCTCGCTATGCAGATAATTGCTGTGGGCGATAAGGAATTAGCGGACAAGCTTGATAATAAGCGCAAGGCCGATGCTGAGATAGTTCTTGAAAAGAACGCCAAGGTGCTCGACTCTTTAAAAAATCTATAAATAAACTTTACATAAAGGGAGAAATGAAAAATGGAAAAGAAACTTGTGTACAAAGGCAAAACTAAGGATGTTTTTGCACTCGATAACGGAAATTATCTTTTAAAGTTTAAGGATGATTGCACCGGTAAAGACGGTGTGTTCGATCCGGGCGAAAACTCTGTAGGTCTTACTATCGACGGTGTAGGCGATGTAAACCTGAGAATGTCAATTTACTTCTTCGAAAAGGTTAATGCTGCGGGCATTAAAACACATTATGTAAACGCAAGCCTTGAAGACACTACTATGGAAGTTCTTCCTGCAAAGGTTTTCGGCAAGGGTCTTGAGGTTATCTGTCGCTATAAGGCAGTGGGCAGTTTCTTCCGCCGCTACAGCGATTATATTGAAGAGGGCGCTGATCTTCCCGCTTATGTTGAAACCACATTCAAAAACGATGAAAAGGGCGACCCGCTCGTAACTAAGGACGGTCTTGTAGATTTAGGCGTTATGACTGCTAAGCAGTATGACGATGTTAAGGTTATGACACAGCAGATAACCAAAATCGTTGCTGATGATTTAAAGGAAAAGGGACTCGACCTTTACGATATTAAATTTGAGTTCGGCTATGATGCCGACGGTAGCGTAATGCTCATAGACGAAATCGCATCGGGTAATATGCGCGTTTACAAAAACGGCGAGTACATCGACCCGATGACCCTTTCAAAGCTTTTCTTTGCATAATTTAACACATACCAGCAAAGTGTGGCAGGGAATTTCCCTGTCACACTATACGAATTTTATAAGGAGTAAAATATGGGCGGATTTTTTGGAGTAGTCAGCACCGAGGATGCAATTTCCGATGTGTTTTTCGGTACCGACTATCATTCGCATTTAGGAACACGCCGCGGAGGAATGGCGGCGTATGATAAAACGCTTGGTCTGCAGCGTGAAATACATAATATTCAGAATTCACCGTTCAGAACAAAGTTTGAAGATGTGTTCGACGAAATGCAGGGCACCTCGGCAATCGGCTGTATTAGCGATTACGACCCACAGCCTCTGCTTATTCATTCAACAAACGGTGTTTACGCTATCTGCGTCACAGGGCTTATTAATAACTCGGCAGAAATTGTAAAGAACTATCTTGGAAAAGGCGGACACTTCACTTCAATGTCAGGCGGTCTTGTAAATTCAACCGAGATCGTGGCGGCACTCATAAATCAGAAAAACGATTTTGCCGAGGGTATCGCCTTTGCGCAGGAGGTTATTGACGGTACCGCTTCTATTCTTATTTTGCGTAATGACGGTACAATTATCGCCGCGCGTGACAAGGTTGGCAGAATTCCTGTAAGTGTTGGTAAAAATGATGCGGGATATTGCGTATCATTCGAGGCTTTTGCCTATAAAAAGCTCGGCTACAGTGATGTCAGAGAATTAGGTCCGGGAGAGATAGTAAAGCTTGAAACCGACGGTATGACGGTGCTTAAAAAACCTAATAAAAGGATGAAAATCTGCTCATTTCTTTGGAGTTATTACGGATATCCTACCTCTACCTATGAGGGAATGAATGTTGAGGTAATGAGATATAAGAACGGACAGGTTTTGGCTAAAAACGACCGAGAGTCAGGCTTTGATGCGCCGATAGATTACATTGTAGGTGTTCCCGATTCGGGCACACCCCACGCAATTGGCTATTCTAACGAGGCGGGAATTCCCTTTGCCCGTGCCTTTATAAAATACACGCCAACTTGGGCGCGTAGCTTCACCCCTACACACCAGAACGAGCGCCGAAAGGTTGCTAAAATGAAGCAGATACCCGTTCACGAGCTTATTGAAAATAAAGACTTGCTTTTTGTTGATGATTCGATAGTTCGGGGAACACAGCTTCGCGAAACGGTGGATTTTCTTTATAATAACGGCGCAAAGAGCGTTCATATGCGCTCTGCCTGTCCGCCGATTATGTATGGCTGTAAATATTTAAACTTCTCCCGCGCAACAGACGACCTTGAGCTTATTGCAAGAAGAGTTATTTTAGAGCTTGAGGGAGAAGAGGGCTTTAATTACATTGAGGAATACAGCGATTCTAAAACCGAGCGCGGAAAAAATTTAAGAAAGGCTATATGTGAAAAGCTTCACTTTGCATCGCTAGAGTTTCAATCTCTTGAGGGCGTTATAAACGCTATAGGAATTGACCCCGAAAATTTATGCACATATTGCTGGAACGGAAAGGAATAAAATAATGAGTATGCAATCAAAATCAGACAGTTACGCAGCTGCAGGCGTTGATATTACTGCAGGCTATAAGGCCGTTGAGCTTATGAAAAAACACATCAACCGCACTAAAAACGAGGGCTGCCTTGATGATGTCGGCGGCTTTGGCGGTTGCTTTGGGCTAAACCTTGCAGGCATTACCGAGCCCGTGCTTGTTGCAGGCACCGATGGTGTTGGCACCAAGATTAAGCTTGCGCAGATTCTAAATAAGCACGACACAATCGGTATTGACTGTGTTGCAATGTGTGCAAACGATATTATCTGCTGTGGTGCAAAACCGCTTTTCTTCCTTGACTATATTGCTTGCGGCAAGAACATACCCGAAAAAATTGCCGAGATAGTTGCGGGCGTTGCAGAGGGCTGTGTGCAGTCGGGCTGTGCGCTTATAGGCGGCGAAACAGCAGAACACCCCGGTCTTATGCCTGAGGATGATTACGATTTAGCAGGCTACTGCACAGGTATTGTTGATAAATCTAAGATTATCGATAACAAAACAATGCGCGCGGGCGATGTTGTAATAGCTTTAGCATCGAGCGGCGTTCATTCTAACGGATTTTCACTTGTTCGCAAGGTATTCGATGTTGAGAATGCCGATATTACTTTTCCCTGCGAGGCGCTCGGCGGAAAAAGTATAGGTGAAACCTTACTCACCCCCACAAAGCTTTATGTGAAATCGGTTTTAGCGCTGCTTGAACAGGTACAGGTCAAGGGCATTTCACATATCACAGGTGGCGGCTTCTATGAGAATATTCCGAGAAGCATTCCCGACGGTCTTGGCGCTAAAATTGAAAAGAGCGCCGTTAAGATTCTGCCCATTTTCGATTTACTAGCTCGTACAGGTAACATCAGCGAGCGCGATATGTTCAACACCTTTAATATGGGTGTTGGTATGAGCATTGTGGTACCTGCTGAGGATGTAGAAAAATCGTTAGAGATATTAAAGGCAAACGGCGAGGATGCCTATGTAATCGGTGAGATTATCGAGTCGGAGGATAAAATTATCTTATGATAAAGGCTAAAATTGCAGTTTTAGTATCGGGCGGTGGCACAAATTTGCAGGCGCTTATAGATGCTCAGCATAGCGGCATTATTAAAAGCGGCGAAATCACCCTTGTAATTTCAAACAATGCCGATGCTTATGCGTTAGAGAGAGCTAAAAAGGCAGGTATTAAAACTGCCGTTGTTTCCAAAAAGGAAGTAGGCAAAGAGGCGTTTGAAAATAAAATCTGCGAAATGCTTGATAGTAATGGCATCGATTTTATAGTTCTTGCCGGCTTTATGGTAATTTTAAGTGAGAGCTTCACTAAAAAATACCATAAGCGCATTATAAATGTTCACCCGTCGTTAATACCCAGCTTTTGCGGTGAGGGCTTTTACGGGCTTCGTGTTCACGAGGCGGCGCTTTCCTACGGCGTTAAGGTAACGGGTGCTACGGTGCATTTCGTAAACGAGATTCCCGATGGCGGCGAAATTATAATGCAAAAGGCAGTTGAAATTAAGGAAGGGGACACCCCCGAAATTTTGCAAAAACGAGTGATGCAAGAGGCTGAGTGGAAGATTCTTCCCGCAGCACTTGAAAAGGTTTGCAGCGAGCTTAATAAATAATACAATCCCCCTTTGCACAAGGTGGGCTTGCGAGGAAATTAGACATAAAAAGGTGGATAAATATGGCTTTATTTGATTTAAAAACATTATTGAGTGAAAACTCATATCCCGGCCGCGGTATTGTAATCGGCAAATCGGCCGACGGTAAAAAGGCTATGATCGCCTATTTCATAATGGGCAGAAGTGAAAACAGCCGCAACCGCATCTTCGAGAGATTTGAGGGCGGTATGAGAACTAAGGCTTACGATGAAAGCAAGCTTTCCGACCCGCACCTTATTATCTACAATCCCTTCCTTACCACTAAGGGCGGAAACGTTGATATTATCACAAACGGTGACCAGACTAACACTATTTTTGATTTTATTAATAACGGTGAGCGCAAGGGCAAGACGGATGATTTTGAGGCTGCCTGCGGTGTTCGCGAGTTTGAAGATGATGCTCCGAACTTCACTCCGCGTATTTCGGGTATTTGCTACTACTGCTTCCCGAGAAACACCTTTGTGTACAAGCTTTCAATACTTAAATCTGCAAATGGCAGACCCGAGAATTGCCGTAGATTTTTCTATGATTACGGCGAGGGTGAAAATGGTATAGGTCATTTTATCCACACCTATAAATGCGACGGTAACCCAATTCCGTCTTTTTACGGCGAGCCCGAAGAGGTTGAGCTTCCCAACAGCGCTAAAGAGCTTGCCGATTTAGTATGGGAAAACCTGAATGAAGACAATAAGGTATCTCTCTTTGTTCGCGAGGTACCGCTCGATGGCTCTGAGCCTACTGAAATTATAATAAACAAAAATAAGTAGGAGGAAATTAGAAATGACAGAATTTGAACTTAAATACGGTTGTAACCCTAACCAAAAGCCCTCAAAAATTTATATGGCGGACGGTAGTGAACTGCCCATAGAAATCCTTTGCGGCAGACCCGGTTACATAAATTTCCTTGATGCTTTTAACTCCTGGCAGTTAGTAAAGGAATTAAAAGAGGCTCTCGGACTTCCCGCAGTTACCTCTTTTAAGCATGTCAGCCCGACTTCAGCTGCGGTTGGCATTCCGCTTTCCGATAAGCTTAAAAAGGCCTGCTTTGTAGATGATATTGAGGGTCTTGATGAGTCACCCCTTGCTTGTGCATATGCCAGAGCCCGCGGTACTGACCGTATGTGCTCATTCGGCGATTGGGTAGCACTTTCCGACGTTTGTGACGTTACCACCGCGAAGCTCATTCAAAGGGAAGTGTCCGACGGTGTTATTGCCCCCGGATATGAGCCCGAAGCACTCGAAATCTTAAAGTCTAAGCGCAAGGGTAACTATAATATCGTTAAAATTGACCCCGATTATGTACCTGCCGAGCTTGAAACCAAGCAGGTTTACGGCATTACTTTTGAGCAGGGCAGAAACAACTTTAAAATTAACAAGGAATTGCTCGGTAACATAGTGAGTGAGAATAAGGATATTCCCGAAAGTGCTATTCGCGACCTTATAATTTCACTTATCACTTTAAAATATACACAGT
The DNA here is from genome assembly GCA_045594065.1 of Acutalibacteraceae bacterium. Taxonomy (GTDB): domain Bacteria; phylum Bacillota; class Clostridia; order Oscillospirales; family Acutalibacteraceae; genus SIG565. The sequence goes on along the minus strand of JAZNXU010000047.1, from coordinate 20,599 downwards.
CAAACTCGGTTTGCTATGCCGTAGACGGTCAGGCAATCGGTGTAGGTGCGGGTCAGCAGTCGCGTATTCACTGCACACGCCTTGCAGGAACTAAGGCAGATACTTGGTTTTTACGCCAGCACGATAAGGTGTTAAACCTGCCGTTTAAGGCAGACTTAAAGCGCCCCGACCGCGACAATGTAATTGATGGTTACATCAACAAAAACGAAGAGGATGTTTGCGCCGATGGCATTTGGGAGAATTACTTTACTGAGAAGCCCGAGCCGCTGACCGATGCTGAAATCAAAGAATATCTTGCCACAATTGATAATGTAGCGCTCGGCTCCGATGCGTTCTTCCCCTTTAGTGATAATATTGAGCGCGCTAAGAAGAGCGGCGTTAAATATATTGCAGAGCCCGGTGGCTCTATCCGTGATGATGCGGTAATTGAGTGCTGCAACAAATACGGTATGACCCTTTCCTTTACGGGAATGCGTCTTTTCCATCATTAATATTTGCGAGGTAACTAATGAACATTTTAGTTGTAGGCGGTGGCGGCAGAGAGCACGCCATTATAAAAAAATTAAAAGAAAATAAAGATATTACCGAGATTTTCGCACTGCCGGGTAATGGCGGTATGGCAGAGGATGCAACACTTGTTGATATTTCAGCTACTGATAAGACAGGTATTGTGGAATTTGCAAAGGCGCACGATATTGATTATGCCGTTGTAGCACCTGACGATCCGCTCGTTCTTGGCGTTGTAGATGCTCTAAACGAAATTGGTATTGATTGCTTCGGCCCCAAGGCAAACGCCGCTATAATTGAGGGCAGCAAGGTTTTCTCTAAAAACCTTATGAAAAAATACGGCATTCCCACAGCCGAGTATGAGGTTTTCAGTGATGCCGATAAGGCGATCGAATACCTGCAAACTGCCCCCATTCCCACAGTTATTAAGGCGGACGGCTTAGCGCTCGGCAAGGGCGTTATAATAGCTGAAACTCGCGAGGATGCTGTGGAGGCTGTAAAGTCGATTATGGAGGACAAGCAGTTCGGCTCTAGCGGCGATAACATTGTAATTGAAGAATTTTTAACGGGACCTGAAGTATCGGTGCTTTCTTTTACCGATGGCGAAACCGTTGTTCCTATGATTTCTTCAATGGATCACAAGCGCGCAGGCGATAATGATACCGGTCTTAACACAGGCGGTATGGGAACTATAGCCCCCAACCCTTATTATACAGAGGATATAGCACGCGAGTGTATGGAAACCATATTCCTACCCACAATAAAGGCTATGAATAATGAGGGCAGAACTTTTAAGGGTTGCCTTTATTTCGGACTTATGCTAACCCCTAAGGGACCAAAGGTAATTGAATACAACTGCCGCTTTGGCGACCCTGAAACGCAGGTTGTTCTGCCACTGCTTGAAAGTGATCTTTTAACCGTTATGAAAGCAACAACCTTTGGCACATTAAAGGAAACCGAGGTTAAGTTTGCAGATAAAAGCGCTTGCTGTGTAATAATGGCATCAAAGGGTTATCCGCAATCCTACGAAAAGGGATATCCGATAACCGTTGATGAAGAGGTTAAAAACAATGTTTATGTTGCAGGTGCAAAATTGCAGGACGGCAAAATTTTAACAAACGGCGGCAGAGTGCTTGGTTGCACAGCCGTTGCAGATAATCTTGAGGGCGCCATAAGCGCCGCCTACAAAATTGTAGACAAGGTAAAATTTGATAACGCATATTACCGCCACGATATTGGTAAAAAAGCTTTGGAGGCTAAATAATGGTATACAGAGTTTATGTAGAAAAGAAAAAAGAACATTCCTTTGAGGCGCGCTCACTGTTTTCCGATGCAACCGCGCTTTTAGGCATTAACAATTTAACAGGCGTTCGTGTTATTAACCGTTATGACGCCGAAAATATCACCGAAGAGCTTTTTGAATATTCAAAGGGCACTGTGTTTTCCGAGCCTCAGCTCGATATTGTGACTGATACACTTGAGTGCGACGGCGGATATGTTTTCGCTACCGAGTATCTCCCCGGTCAGTTCGACCAGCGTGCAGATTCTGCCGCACAGTGTATTCAGATTATCTCTAAGGGCGACCGCCCCACAATAAGAACAGCTAAAATCTATGTGCTTTACGGTGAGCTAACCGATAGCGATATTAATGAGATTAAGAAGTATGTTATAAACCCCGTTGAATCACGCGAGGCAACCTTAGATACATACGAAACCTTAAAGTCAAACTATAATATTCCTACCGAGGTTGAAACCCTTACAGGCTTTAACAAGCTTGACCGAGAGGGTCTTGAAGCTTTTGTTAAGAATTACGGTCTTGCTATGGATGCCGACGATATTGAGTTCTGCCAGAACTACTTTAGAAGTGAGGATCGCGACCCGACTATCACCGAAATCCGTATGATCGATACATATTGGTCGGACCACTGCCGCCACACCACATTCTTAACGGTTATTGATAATGTTACATTTGAAGATGAGCTTTTACAGTCGGCTTATGAAGATTATCTTAATGTCCGCAAAGAGCTTGGCAGAACAAAGCCTATCTGCCTTATGGACTTAGCAACCGTTGCGGTTAAATATTTAAAAACTAAAGGCAAGTTAGATAAACTTGACGAATCAGAGGAAATCAATGCCTGCACTGTTAAAATTGATGTTGAGGTTGACGGTGTAACCGAGCCTTGGTTACTTCTCTTTAAAAACGAAACCCATAACCATCCCACCGAAATTGAGCCGTTCGGCGGTGCGGCTACCTGTATCGGCGGCGCTATCCGCGACCCGCTCTCTGGCCGTGCTTATGTTTACGGCGCTATGCGTGTAACCGGTGCTGCCGACCCGTTAAAGCCCGTTAATGAAACCATTAAGGGCAAGTTGCCGCAGCGTAAAATTGTTACAACAGCCGCTGCAGGCTATTCGTCCTACGGTAACCAAATTGGTCTTGCTACAGGCATTGTTGATGAAATTTATCACCCCGGCTATGCCGCAAAGCGTATGGAAATAGGTGCGGTAATTGCCGCGGCACCTGCAGAGAATGTACGCCGCGAGGTACCGGACCCCGGCGATGTTGTAATACTGCTCGGCGGCTCTACAGGCCGCGACGGTATCGGCGGTGCTACGGGCTCGTCTAAGGCGCACAATATGCAGTCGGTTGAAACCTGCGGTGCCGAGGTACAAAAGGGTAACGCACCGGAAGAGAGAAAGCTTCAGCGACTTTTCCGCAACCCTGACGCTACTAAGATGATTAAGCGCTGTAACGACTTTGGCGCAGGCGGCGTATCGGTTGCTATCGGTGAGCTTGCTGACGGTCTTGAAATTAATCTTAATGCTGTACCTAAAAAATACGAGGGTCTTGACGGTACCGAGCTTGCAATTAGTGAATCGCAGGAGAGAATGGCGGTTGTAATCGAGAAAGAGAATGTAGAGTCTTTCCTCGCTTTAGCGGCAGAGGAAAACCTGCAGGCTTGTGTTGTTGCCGAAATTAAGGCAGAGCCCAGACTCGTTATGAATTGGAACGGCAAGAAGATTGTTGATATTTCCCGCGAGTTTTTAAACTCTAACGGTGCCGATAAGCACATTGATATTGCCCCCGAAGCACCCGCTAACTATAATGTTAAGGTTGAGGGCGGCTTTGCTGAAAATTATAAGGCTTTGGCAGATGACCTTAATGTTTGCTCTAAGCGCGGACTTTCCGAAAGATTCGACTCTACTATTGGTGCCGGCACTGTACTTATGCCGTTCGGCGGTAAGAATCAGTTAACCCCCATACAGGCAATGGTGCAGAAAATTTCTGTTGAGAAAAAGCACACCGACGATTGCTCATTTATGGCTTGGGGCTACAACCCCTTTATTACCTCGGTTTCACCCTATCACGGTGCATATTTAGCCGTTGTGGAATCGGTAAGTAAGCTAATTGCAACAGGTGCCTCGTTTGAGGATGTGTATTTAACATTCCAAGAGTATTTTGAAAGCCCCCGCAAGGACGCTAAGCGTTGGGGCAAGCCGCTTGCCGCATTACTTGGTGCATTTAAAGCACAGTTAGAGCTAGGCATTGGCTCAATCGGCGGTAAGGACTCTATGAGCGGTTCGTTTGAGGATATCGATGTTCCTCCCACACTCGTTTCTTTCGCCGTTACCACAGGCAAAACAAGCGATGTTGTGTCCCCCGAATTTAAGAAAGCGGGCAACAAGGTTGTTCTTTTAACACCTGTTTACGATGAAAACGGACTTCCCAAAACCGATTCCCTCTTAAAGGTTTATAACACCGTAACAAAGGCGCTTAGAAGCGGCAAAGCAGTTTCCTGCTATACACCGGGTCTTGGCGGTATTGCAGAGGCTGTTATGAAAATGGCGTTTGGTAACTCACTCGGCTTTAAATATGACGATAATATGTCTGTTCCGGCAATCTTCGGTTATTGCTACGGCGGCTTCCTAATTGAGACCACCGAGGATATCGACGGTGCTATTACCGTCGGTGTTGTAACCGATGATAACGCTATTACCTTAAAGGACGAAAGCCTAAACCTCAATGAGCTTCTCGGAATTTATGAGAACAAGCTCGAGACTGTTTACAGCTGCAATATTCAGAACAATGAAAAGAATATGCAAAACTTCTCGTATGAGGCTAAGTCTTACCCCGCACCCGCAATTAAGGTTGCAAAGCCTAAGGTGCTTATCCCCGCATTCCCCGGCACTAACTGCGAGTTTGACTCTGCAAAGGCTGTTCGTGATGCAGGCGCTGAGCCTAAGATTTTGGTTATTAACAACCTGTCTTCTGATGGAATTTCAAGAAGTGTCCAGAGCTTTGCAGAAGAGCTTAAAACATCACAGATGATATTTATTCCGGGTGGCTTCTCGGGCGGTGACGAGCCTGATGGCAGTGGTAAGTTTATTACTGCATTCTTCCGCAATGCCGAAATTAAAGAAGGTGTTACCGATTTACTCGATAACCGCGACGGTCTTATGTGCGGTATTTGTAACGGCTTCCAGGCACTCATAAAGCTCGGTCTTGTACCATATGGTAAGATTATCGATACAGATGAAACCTGTCCGACACTTACATTTAACACAATTGCCCGCCACCAGTCGAGAATTGTAAGAACACGCATTGCTTCTAACAAATCTCCGTGGCTTAAAAACACAAAGGTGGGAGATGTTTACACCGTTCCGATTTCCCACGGTGAGGGTCGCTTCATAGCCGATGAAGCATTAATTAAGAAGCTTGCCGAGAACGGACAGATTGCTACACAGTATGTAAACTTTAGCGGCAACGCTACTAATGATATTCACTTTAACCCCAACGACTCTATGTATGCTATCGAGGGTATTACATCACCCGACGGCAGAGTATTCGGTAAAATGGGTCACTCTGAGCGTATCGGCGCGGGACTTTACAAGAATGTTCCTGGTGAATACGATATCAAGATGTTCCGTAGCGCTGTAGAATACTTTAAATAATCGGAGGATTTTTCTATGAATTTCTTTGATGAGCTTAAAAATTATGATAGTGAGGTTTATGCCGCTTGCAGTGATGAATTAACCCGTCAGCAGCATAACATCGAGCTTATAGCCAGCGAGAATATCGTATCTAAAGCGGTATTACTCGCCGCCGGCGGCGTGCTTACAAATAAGTACGCCGAGGGCTATCCAAGCAAACGCTATTACGGAGGCTGCACCTATGTAGATGTTGTTGAAGAAATAGCGAGAGAGCGCGCTTGTAAGCTTTTCGGTGCTGAGCACGCCAATGTTCAACCGCATTCGGGTGCTAACGCAAACCTTGCAGTATTCTTTGCTCTGCTTAATCCCGGCGACACTGTTATGGGTATGAATTTATCCGAGGGCGGACATCTTTCCCACGGTTCACCTGTAAATATTTCGGGTAAATATTTTAACATTGTGCCTTATGGCGTTAATAAAGAAACAGAAACTATCGATTACGATGAAATGGAAAGAATTGCGCTTGAATGCAAGCCTAAAATGATAGTTGTGGGTGCCAGCGCATATTCCCGCATTATCGATTTCCCGCGTTGTCGCGAAATCTGCGATAAGGTAGGCGCCTACTTAATGGTTGACATTGCTCACATTGCAGGTCTTGTGGCTGCAGGGCTTCATCCGTCGCCCGTACCTTATGCCGATGTTGTTACAACCACAACCCATAAAACTCTGCGCGGTCCCCGCGGCGGTATGATTCTATGTAAAGAGGAGCACGCCAAGGCTATTGATAAGGCTATTTTCCCAGGCATTCAGGGCGGACCCTTAATGCACATTATTGCCGCTAAGGCAGTAGCACTAGGCGAAGCACTAACCGATGAATTCAAAGAGTATCAGGCGCAGGTTATTAAAAATGCCGCTGCGCTTTGCGAGGGTCTAAAGAAGAGAGGCTTAGACATTGTATCAGGCGGTACCGATAACCACTTAATGCTCTTAAAGCTTGTCGGCACAGGCATTACGGGTAAAGAGCTTGAGCATAGACTCGACGAAGTTCACATTACCGCTAATAAAAATACCATTCCGGGCGAGCCGCTTTCTCCCTTTATCACAAGCGGAGTAAGACTTGGTACCCCCGCTGTTACAACCAGAGGCTTTAAAGAGGCGGAAATGGATTTAATCGCCGGTTGGATTGCCGATATTATTAATGATTTTGAGGGTAATCGCGACAGAGTAAGTGCCGAAGTGCAGGCACTCTGCGCTAAATACCCAATATATTAAGAGGTGTGTAAAATGGCGTATTTAAGCGATATTGAAATCGCCCAAAACGCAAAAATGCAGCCCATTTGCGACATTGCAAAGGCTGCCGGAGTAGATGAAAAATATATCGAGCAGTACGGCAAATATAAAGCAAAGCTCGATTTATCCCTTTTGAATGAAGAGGGAAGAGAGAACGGAAAGCTCATTCTTGTAACCGCTATTACCCCCACCCCCGCGGGAGAGGGTAAAACCACCACTACAATCGGTCTTGCTGACGGTATGAAGAAGATTGGTAAAAATGTGGCAGTAGCTCTCCGCGAGCCCTCTTTAGGACCTGTTTTCGGTGTTAAGGGCGGCGCCGCAGGCGGCGGCTATGCACAGGTAGTTCCTATGGAGGATATTAACCTGCATTTTACAGGCGACTTCCACGCAATTGGCGCGGCAAATAACCTACTCGCCGCAATGCTTGATAACCATATTCAGCAGGGAAACGCTCTTGGCATTGATGTTCGACGCATTACATGGAAGCGTTGCGTTGATATGAACGACCGCCAGCTTCGTAGCATTGTTGACGGTATGGGCGGCAAGGCAAACGGTGTTCCGCGCGAGGATGGCTTTGATATTACGGTTGCCAGCGAAATTATGGCAGTGCTTTGTCTTTCAAATTCAATTACCGATTTAAAGGAAAGGCTTTCCCGCATAATCGTGGCTTATAACTATAATGATGAGCCCGTAACCTGTGGTGAACTTAAAGCCGCAGGCGCTATGACCGCTCTTTTAAAAGACGCTATTAAGCCTAACCTCGTTCAGACACTTGAGGGTACACCCGCATTTGTTCACGGCGGACCCTTTGCAAATATTGCTCACGGCTGTAACTCGGTAATGGCTACAAAGCTAGCCCTTAAAATGGCGGATTACGCCATAACCGAGGCAGGCTTCGGTGCCGACCTCGGTGCTGAAATGTTCTTCGATATTAAATGCCGTATGGCAGGGCTTAACCCCGCGGCAGTAGTTGTTGTAGCAACTGTAAGAGCATTGAAAATGCACGGCGGACTCAGCAAAACAGAGCTTGCTACAGAGGATTTAGCTGCACTCGAAAAGGGTATACCGAATTTACTTCGCCATGTTTCCAATATTAAAAATGTTTATAAGCTGCCCTGCGTAGTAGCAGTAAACCGTTTCCCGACCGATACCGATAATGAAATTGACTTCATCATCGCAAAATGTAAGGAGCTCGGCGTTAACACCGTGCTTTCAACCGTTTGGGCTGACGGCGGTAATGGCGGTATTGAGCTAGCACGCGAGGTAGTAAGACTTTGCGAAGAGGAAAAAGGTGACTTTACCTTTGCCTATGAGCTTGATACTACAATTGAAGAGAAAATCGAGGCGCTTGTTAAAAAAGTTTACGGTGGTGACGGTATAATTTTAACTCCCGCTGCCAAAAAGCAGGTGCAGCGTCTTACCGAGCTCGGCTTCGGTAATATGCCTATATGTGTTGCTAAAACACAGTACAGCTTTTCTGATAACCCCGCACTTTTAGGCGCGCCCGAAAACTTCACCGTTACAATTAAAAATGTAAAGGTGTCGGCAGGTGCAGGTTTTATCGTTGTTATGACGGGCGATATTCTCACAATGCCGGGACTTCCTAAAGTTCCCGCAGCCGAGAAAATCGATGTTGATGAAACCGGTAAAATCACAGGACTTTTCTAAGGAGTGATATTAAGTTGAAGGGAAAAGAAGAATATATTCCGCAATTTGATTATTCTAACTTTGAAGAGGAGGAAACGAAAAAGGTATCTGAAAAGTGTTTATTTTGCGGTAAAGAATCTATATCTTTAGAAAACGGCATATGTTTTTTTTGTAGAAAAGCTATAGAAGAAAAGGAAGGAAAAGAAACGGTAAAACATCCTAATCGTGAAAAATATTTGGAATGGTGCGAAGAAAGTGCTGTTGAAAAAGCAAATCGGCTTAAAGTAGGATTGATTTTTTTACCGTTGTTTAAATATGGATTTGGTTCCTTGTGGTTTCTTCCTGCAATCTGGTGCTTGCTTCTTTTAATAAGCAGCGCGAACGAGGCAACCGGAGTGGAGATTGTTTCAACAATAGTAATTGCTATATTTTTTATAGTTTTAGGTGTTTTATTTAATATGAACACTAAAAGAATAAGAGCGAAAAAATTCAATCGATTTAATAATATGAAAGTAAATCTTGAAAAAAACGGTATCTGGGTTTGTCCTTGTTGTCATAGAATTAATGAAAGAATTTCTTTTTGTAAAGATTGTGGAGTGTTTCCCAAAATAATAAATCAAACAAAAAGCTCTTGAACATTAAGTTCAAGAGTTTTTTGTTGCCATTTTGAAACAACTTGCAAAATGCTAGGTTTTGTGATATTATGACGATGTTTAGGGAGGGAATAGCCGCATGAAAAAGGCATACATTTTAGCGGGTAGCGCAATTCTCTGCTGGTCGACAATGGCTACAATTTCAAAACTGCTTCTCGGTGCTTTCAGCGGGGTTGAGGTGCTGTGCATAAGCTCGCTTTTCGCAACTCTGTTTTTGCTCGGTAAAAACATTTTCACACGCAATATAATTAAAATGCGGGAATATAAATTTAAAGATGTTATTATTATGACACTTATAGGCTTGCCCGGTATACTTATTTATAACCTGCTTTATTATTTTGGTGCCGCTATTATGCCCGCTTCTCAGGCGTTTATAATTAATTACCTCTGGCCTATAATGAGTGTTATTTTCGCCTGCATCATCTTAAAAGAGAAAATGACTCTACGCAAGGGCATTGCAATCGCTATGTCATTTTTAGGTGTTGTTATTGTGGCGGGCGGGGATATTGCTAATTTTAAAGGCAATACTCTGCTTGGTGCGGGCTGTATCCTTTTGGCTGCTATTTCTTACGGCGTTTTCACAGCACTTAACCAAAAATTTCAGTATGATAAAAATATTTCATTAATGTTTGTTTTCGGTGTGACCTTTATTGTAACAGCCGTTATAAACATTATAATGGGTGGCTATTTTAGAATCGGTTTTGTGTCTTTACTCGGTTTTGCATGGAACGGTGTATTCGTTATGAGCGTTGCCAACACCGCTTGGGCAATTGCGCTCGAATCGGGAAATACGGCAAAAATTTCTAACCTCGCCTACATAACCCCGTTTGCCTCGCTTGTTTGGACCTCACTTTTCTTAAAAGAGAAAATAAGCATTTTCTCTATTTTAGGTCTTGTTGTGATAGTTTTGGGTATCTTAATTCAGTTAAAGGGAAATAAAAATAAAGGCTAAGAATTAGCCTTTATTTTTTTATGCATATTTTTAATAAACATTGCTATGAGTAAAATTATATAAGCCGCGGCGGTGAAGCCTGCTATGTAGATAATGAGATTAAGCGGATATGGAACTAATGGTTGGACAAGGCTGTATACAGGCAGGTGCGGGTCACAGTGGGGGCTTACATAGAACATATTAAAAGTTTCACTCTCTAGCAGTCCGCCGACGAATGCGATTTCATTCATAATACACGCAAGCATTACAGCACCCGAGAAAACGGGCAGAGCCTTTATAATTGTTTTGTGTTCGAGCTTTACATAGCCTGTATAGAGCAGATAAATGCCCACAATTATCATTGAGCAGTGGCAGACCATAGTTTGAATGTTAATGCCTATAGTGCTTACAAATACATCGCCTGTATATGCCACAACGGCGGCGCCTGCAAATACTGAATAGGTAGCAAGGTAGGCGCAAAGGCTATCGTGAATTTTGCCCTTTTTGAAAAGGGCTGTGAGAAGCCCCACATACATAGGCGTTGAGCAGAACTGAAACGGAAATGCATACCACTGATAATCAGCAGTAATCACGCCGTCTGACACCTTAAAGGTATAATTAATCTGCTTATAAATTTCGAAAAGTGTTACAATAACCGCTGTAAAAATTATTACTTTTCTGACTCTTGAATAATCATTTCCTGTAGGCTTATAGTATTTACACAAAAGCCAAGTGATTATAGCGGTGAGAGCGATGCTCAGCAGATGAAACCAACCGAACTGTGTGGGCGTTTCCATCTTTAAATTAAGGAATTCTAAAACACTTGCAAAAAGCTTCACAAATATCATCTCCTCTACCACATTGTAGCACATAATTCGACAAAATTCTACTATATTTTAAAGTAACCTTAAAGCATTTTTATAACAAATCTTTTCGGCTACCGAAAAACCGAATTCCTTAATAAGTGCGTCGGCAAAATAGGGCATATCCGAAGCGTTCTTTAGAAATAGATTGCCGTCCATTCCGTCAAAATCGGTGCCGATAGCGGCAATATCCTCTCCGCCGACCTTAATCAGGTGCTTAAAATGGCGGATAATATCGCAAAGTGCGGCGGTGTTTGTACCGTTTAAGAATTTTGGGTAAAACACCATTCCAACAACCCCGCCAGAATTGGCAATTTTTCTTATCTGATGGTCGTACAAATTGCGCGGATGCTCGTATACATCGCGGCAGGCAGAGTGCGAGGCAATAAATGGTCCCTTTGAAATTGCGGCAACATCGTTAAATCCGCCTGAGTTTAGGTGTGAAACATCGGCTATCATATTACTGTAGTTAAGTCGATAAACTACCTGCCTACCAAAGGGCTTTAGCGGCAAATTACCAAGCTTTTTATTGCTTGAATTAGGGTAGCCGAGGCAATTTTCGTTATTCCATATAAGGCCGAGAATTTTTACCCCCAAATTCTCGGCAATTTTAAGCTTTTTAAGGTCGTTTCCTAAAAAATCAGCATTTTCTACCGTAAGTACCGCTGATATTTTGCCGCGCGAGCTGTTGCGTATTATATCTTTTTTCGATTTCGCCCTTTTTAAATTGCAGCTGTCGTCAACAATATCTGTAAAACGGTTATACTGCTTTTTGAAAAACATATATTGGCTATCTCGGGGAATTTCACTCGGCAAATATATAGCGAAACACTCCGCCATATAGCTGCCGAGGGTAAGGGCGGCTTCGCTGATGTGCCCGTTGTTATTTTGGAAAGAATAATCGGGGTTTTCGTGGAATTTAAGCAGGGTATCACAGTGCAAATCGAAAATATACATAAATACACCTTGAATATTATTTAAAATTGTTTTAATATAAATATATATTATTTTTCGAGGTAATTATATGATTAGCTGTATAGGTAAAGTTCAGAATTTTTTAGGTGAAGCTTCCGCCGCAATTATAACCGCACCGTCCTCCCGCCGTTATTTAAGCGGGTTTGATGCCTCGAGCGGTTTTATGGTTATAACAAATGAAAGGGCAGTACTTTTTGTCGATTCGCGGTATATAGAGGCGGCTAAAAAAGCAGTACACCATATAGAAGTAGAACTGTTTTCGGGGCTTTTATGTATAAAGGAGTTTTTAAACCGTAACAAAATAACTGCGGCTTACATTGAAACCGAGTATTTATCGGTAAATGAGTTTAAAAATCTTAAAAATGCGTTGGGAATTAAGATTAGTAACAACAGCGCTCTTTCAAAAATTTTAAGGCTTAGCCGAATGATAAAAACATACAACGAAATTGACAGTATTATTGCTGCCCAGAAAATTACTGATGCGGCGTTCACACATATTTTAGGTTACATAAAGGCGGGCGTTAGTGAAAAAGATATAATGCTTGAGCTTGAATTTTTTATGCGTAAAATGGGGAGCGAGGGCGTTGCATTCGATACAATTGCTGTTGCGGGTAAAAACTCGTCACTCCCGCACGGAGTGCCGACCGACTATAAAATACAAAACGGCGACCTACTGACTATGGATTTTGGCGCCGTTGTAAACGGCTACTGCAGTGATATGACCCGTACTGTAGCTATTGGCAATATTAACGAGAGTAAGCGCAAGGTGTACGACACGGTGCTTAAGGCACAGCGGGCGGCAATAGATTATATTAAAATCGGCAAAAAATGCTCGGAAATTGATAAAATCGCTCGCGATATAATCGATAACGCGGGTTATAAGGGCTGTTTCGGTCACGCACTCGGGCACAGCGTGGGGCTTGATATCCACGAATTCCCGAATTTCAGCCCGCGCTGTGAAGAAATTTTGGCTGAAAATATGGTAATTACCGTTGAGCCTGGAATATATCTTGAAAATGAGTTTGGCGTTAGAATTGAGGATATGATAGTTGTAAAGCGGGACGGTGCGCTCAGCTTAACAAACAGCCCAAAGGAGCTTATAATTCTTTAATACTTGCTAAACAGAAATTTAAGTTGTATAATATATAAAAACAACCTAGGAGAAAATGAATGGACGTATTTTTTGAACAACTTGTAAAAATAAAACGCTCGGCTATGTCAACCGCTTTAATGGTGCTATCACTATTTGCCGCTGTGGCTATTTGTATAACCCTTTTTTGGCTTTCAAATTATTTCCCAATATTAATTGTAGGAATAGTGGCGATAGGCTACGGCGAATGGAAGCTGCTCGGTTTTTTTCATAAGGAGTTTGAGTATATAATCACCAACGGCACAGTAGATGTTGACCGTATTATTGCCAAGAGCACCCGCAACCGAATGATAAGCTTTGAATGCAGTGATATTATTCGCGTAGGTCGCTATAATGCCGCTAACCCCCCCGTTACCGACGCTAATGAAAAACTCATTTGCGGAAATACCGATAACGCGTATTTCTTCCTTGTTAAAAAGCAGAGCCGCAAGGTGTTAGTAGTTATGTCACTAAATGAGAAAATGTTAAATGCAATAAAAGCCTCGGTACCGAGAAATGTAGCCGTAACGCTCTTTTGTGAAATTTAACCCAGAATATATTAGAACACCCCGTAATATATTTTTACGGGGTGTTTTTATGATGAAGAAAATTTTAGCGGCAGCTGTGTGTCTGCTTTTTTGTGTAGGTTGCGGCGGCGGTAGCGTTCAGCCGCAAAGCAACAATTTAGCTTTCGGTTTTGATTTTCAAAGTGGCGAGGATAAATTTTCTGTGAATGCCGATATTAATGGTGGTGGAGATATTAGCTTTACTGTTCTAGAGCCCGAGAGCATTCGCGAATTTAAGGTTGTATTTTCTGGGGATACGGTTGAAACGGAATTTTTAGGTGTAAAAAAGGAATTTCCGTTAAATGATACCGATTTCGGTATTTTCAGTCAGATTTATAGGGCTTTTTCGGGGCTGCAAAATCCCACGGCAGAAAGTAAAGACGGTGAATATACAGCGGTTGTCACAGTAGGTACAGATACCTATGCGTTTACACTGACTGATTTAGGTCTACCTATAAGTCTTAAAATAAACGGTACGGATATTGAATTTAAAAATGTTACTGCTACATAAAAAGTCTATTTACATATAGACTTTTTTTTAGTATAATAATTTGGTATAGATATTACTCAGGAAGTGATAAAATGTATAAGATTTTAAGAAAGCAGAGTCTTAATAAAACTGTAACCTTAATGGAGATTGAAGCGCCCGAGGTAGCAGCTAAGGTAGAGCCGGGGCAGTTTATAATTCTTAGAACTGACGATAGCGGTGAGCGCATTCCCTTAACGGTTGCCGATTTTGACAGACAAAAGGGTAGCGTTACAATTATTTTCCAAATTGTGGGTGCCACTACCGAAAAGCTTAACCATATGAATGAGGGCGACTGCCTTAAAGATTTCGTAGGACCTTTAGGTCGTGCAACACACACCGATAATTTAAAACGCGTTGCCGTTGTGGGCGGTGGAGTAGGCTGTGCTATTGCATATCCGGTTGCAAAAAAACTCCATAACCTTGGTTGCGAGGTTACAAGCATTATCGGCTTTAGAAACGAGGAGCTTGTGATTTTAGAGGATGAATTCCGCGCTGTATCTGATACTTTTTGCCTTATGACCGACGACGGCTCTAAGGGTGAAAAGGGTCTTGTAACTGAGGCCTTAAAAAACCTGATTAATAGCGGAAAGGAATTTGATGAGGTTATAACCATAGGCCCGCTTCCTATGATGAAATTTGTAAGCCTGCTCACAAAGGAGTACGGCATTAAGACGGTAGCGTCTATGAATCCCATTATGATTGACGGCACGGGTATGTGCGGAGGCTGCAGACTGACTGTTGGCGGTAAGACGGTGTTTGCCTGCGTTGACGGACCTGAATTTGACGCTCATGAAATTAATTTTGATGAGGCTATAGAGCGTTCAAACTTCTATGCTGATTTTGAACGCAAAAAGCATTCCGATACCTGCAATTTATTTAAGGGGGCAGAATAATGGCTAATATGAATCCAAAGCGCAACGAAATGCCTGTACAGGCTCCCGATGTTCGCAACAAAAACTTTTCTGAGGTAGCGCTCGGCTATACTCCCGAGCAAGCAATCGACGAGGCAAAGCGTTGCCTTAACTGCAAGCATAAGCCCTGTATTTCGGGCTGTCCCGTTAAAATTCATATCCCCGAGTTTATAGAGAAGGTGGCTGAGGGAGATTTCGGCGCGGCTTACGATATTATTGCAAAATCAAGCTCTCTGCCTGCAGTTTGCGGCAGAGTTTGCCCGCAGGAAACACAGTGCGAGGGCAAGTGTGTTCGCGGAATTAAAGGGGAAAGCGTGGCAATCGGTCGCCTTGAAAGATTTGTGGCAGACTACCATAACGCAAAGAATGATAGCTGCCAAAAAAGTATAAAATCGAACGGTCATAAGGTTGCTGTTATCGGCTCGGGTCCTGCGGGACTCACTTGTGCGGGTGACCTTGCAAAACTCGGCTATGAGGTAACCGTTTTCGAGGCTCTGCACCTAGCGGGCGGCGTGCTCGTTTACGGCATACCTGAATTCCGTCTGCCCAAAAAAATAGTTGAAACCGAAATTGAGGGGCTCAAAAAGCTGGGTGTTAAGATAAAGACCAACACCGTTATAGGCAGAACATTTTCAGTTGATGAGCTTTTAGAAAACGGTTTCGAGGCTGTGTTTATCGGCTCGGGCGCGGGACTTCCCAAATTTATGAATATCCCTGGTGAAAACCTAAAGGGCGTTTATTCTGCTAACGAGTTTTTAACCCGAATTAACCTTATGAAAGCATATAAAGAGGATAGCGACACCCCTGTACAGCGCGCAAAATGCGTTGCGGTTGTGGGTGGCGGCAATGTTGCAATGGATGCCGCGCGTTGCGCAAAGCGACTTGGTGCTGAGGTTTATATAGTATACCGTCGCGGTATGGAGGAGCTTCCCGCCCGCCGCGAGGAGATTGAGCACGCTATAGAAGAGGGAATTATTTTTAAAACTCTTTGCAACCCCGTGGAGATTATAGGTTACCGAAATGAAGCGGACAAGCGTGACCCTAAAAACGGCACCGTAAGGGCAATTAAGTGTGTCGAAATGGAGCTCGGCGAGCCTGATAGTTCAGGCAGACGCCGACCAATAGTAAAAGAAAACAGTGAATTTATTATTGAGGCTGACAGCGTAATTATGGCGCTTGGCACTTCCCCCAACCCCCTTATTAAGTCGACAACAAATGGACTCGACACTGAAAAATGGGGCGGAATTATTGCCGATGAGGCTACAGGTCAAACCTCACGCGAGGGTGTGTTTGCAGGCGGTGACGCCGTAACGGGTGCAGCTACAGTAATTCTTGCGATGGGTGCGGGTAAAAACGCTGCCGCCGCAATAGATGAATATATAAAGAATAAAAAAAGTTAAGTGGGATATTGCTATGAGATACAACGGAAAATATCTTAATGAAATATCATTTCCTGTCGTGGGTATCGGCACGGGCTCAATCGGTATAGCGGGTAATGGTGGCTTTATCGATTGGGAGATTTTCGGCAACCCCAACAAGGGCAGTACCAACGGATTTACCCACATTATGGTGCGTGCCGAAACTGACGGAAAAAGCTATTATCGCGTGCTTCAGGGCGATTATAACCTGAATTTAAGCGGTAACTTAGGCGGTAGCTTTGGTATGGGTGTTTCCAACAAGACTATGGCAGGCTTTCAGCACTTTAAAAATTGCGAATTTACGGGCGAATACCCCTTTGCAGATATAAACTTTAGTGATGAAAACTTTCCGGGCGAGATTTCCCTACAGGTTTTTAATCCCCTTATTCCGCTTGATAGTAAAAATTCCAGCATACCCGCGGCGTTTTTTGAAATTACATATCATAACACCACCGATAAACCGGTTGATTTCGAGCCGCTTTTTCGGTGAGAAACCCCTTTAAAAGCACCGTTAACGAGGTAGTAGAAAACGGCAGTATAAAGGCGGTAATGTTAAAATATTTCGGCAAGAGTGATGCCGACCTTGATTACGGCGAGCTCTGTATTATGTGCGATGAGCCAAATGAAATTCAGCCCTATTGGTTTAGGGGCAGGGCAAACGATGCGGTTATGATGTTTTTAAATGAGTTAGACTCAGGCCTGCCGCTCATTATTCGTAATTATGAGGGCGGCGGCAGCGGGGACACCTGTACCGTAACCAAGAAAATTACTGTAGCGGCGGGAGAAAGCAAAAGCGTTCGTTTTATACTTTCTTGGAATATCCCGAACGATTCAAATGTCTGGATTAAGCCTGACGACCAAGATGCCCCCGCGGATGATTCACTTTTAGGCTCTACTTGGAAAAAGTATTATGCCACCGTTTATAAAACGGCATTCGATTCGGCGTTTTACAGCCTTAAAAATTGGGACTATTTATATGAAAAAACGCTTGAATATAAGGATGCACTTTTCTCATCAACCGTTGACCAGTCTGTAATCGATGCCGCCGCATCGACGGCGTCGGTAATTAAATCTCCCACAACCTACCGCTTAACAGGCGGCGATTACTACGGATTTGAGGGTGTTGAAGAGCATGTTGGCTCCTGCCCTGGCACCTGCCAGCATGTGTATAACTATGCATATGCGCTCTGCTTCTTATTCCCCGACCTTGAGCGTACTATACGCAACCTTGAATTCGAACATGCTACATATGAAAGTGGTGCAACCACATTTCGTCTGCCCCTGCCGCCATCACCTGCAAAGAAAATTTCGGCTTGTCTTGACGGTCAGATGGGCTGTGTAATCAAGGCATATCGTGAGTGGAAAATCTCTGGCGACAACGAGTGGCTGAAGTCCCATTGGGAAACCATAAAAAAGGTGCTCGAATACGCTTGGAGTGAAGAAAATCCGTGGGAGTGGGACCAAAACCGCGACGGTGTTTTAGAGGGCAAGCAACACAATACCCTCGACCTTGATATATTCGGTCCCTCGGCGTGGCTGCAGGGCCTTTATCTTGCCGCACTGAAAGCCGCCGCCGAAATGGCAGAGTTTTTAGGCGATACCGAAAAGCGGAATGAATATTCCGATATTTACGAAAAGGGTCGCTGTTGGACCGACGAAAACCTTTATAACGGCAAATATTTTATACAAAAAATTGACCTCACCGATAAATCAATTGTTGACCACTTTGATTCAATGGACGGTTATTTCAATGAATATTGGAGTGAGGAGCTCGGCGAGATAAAGTACCAGACTGGGGAGGGCAGTGTTATAGACCAGCTTTGCGGTCAGTGGCACGCCAATATCTGTGGACTTGGCAGAATTTTCGACAAGGATAAAACCGATTCTGCGCTTGATATAATGTATAAAACCAACTTCAAGCCGCGGCTACGCGATTTCACTAACACTTGGCGTATCTACGGACTTAACGACGAGGCAGGCGCGGTAATCTGCACGTACCCCGAGGGTTCAAAAAAGCCGCTCATTCCCATTATGTACTGCGAGGAATGTATGAACGGCTTTGAGTATCAGTTAGCAGGCCTTCTTATGAGCGAGGGTAAAATCGCCGAGGGCGTAGAGATTGTCCGCGCTGTTCGCGGGCGCTATAACGGTTACAACCGCAACCCATATAATGAAATTGAGTGCGGAAGCAATTATGCGAGAAGTATGGCAAGCTATGCTTTACTGCCAATACTTTCAGGTTTCAAATTCGATTTACCCCGCGGCATTATTGGCTTTGACCCAAAAGTAAATAAGGATAATTTTCGCTGCATCTGGAGCCTTGGCACAGGCTGGGGCAGGGTGGAAATAGGCGGCACTACCGCAATTACCTTAAATGCGGGCAGCCTTAAAATAAAAGAGCTTCACCTGCCGTATCTAAAAGCGGCCGAAAAACTGATTATCGATGGTACCGAAATCCCGTTCGAGTTTAAAAACGGTGTAATTATCTTTAACGAAATTACCGCAGCAAAGAAAATAGAAGTTATTTAAAGTGATATATGGTAAATTTAAAAAGGAAATTATGCAAGCGGACAATTCTTATTTCAGCGAATATGTTGAAAGTCCTGTAACCGAAATTACTATTGATGGTTATGATAGGGCTTATAGAGTAGAGCAAAACCGCCTAACGGTGCGTGAACTAACCTTTGGTATCGCTGCTGAAAAGCCCCTAACACTTGCTATGTTTACCGATAGCCATATTTGTGCTGCTGAGCGTGTGCTTTCGGCGTTTTACAATACGGTGTCTACCGCGAAAAAAGCCTTGGGAAAACCCAAGGCTTTTAATATTCTAATTTAGTAAACTTCATTACTGCTTTTTTAAGCGGCTTAATTTTTAAAATCCAAAATGCCGTACAGGCGCCTACCGAATTCAAAATAACATCATCAATATCACACCGTCCGACATTAAAGGCAAACTGCAGAAATTCAAGTAAAATTACCATACCGAGTATAACGGCTGTAAATTTTAAAAATGAGCGCATCGGTTTGAAAAACATAGGCAAAAACAGCGCAAGGGGTGTAAATGCAATCAAATTACCGAAAATGTTTACTAAAATCTGTTCAGTCGAAAAATATTTACTTTTAAAGCTGTTCAGATATGCCGAAAT
Organism: Acutalibacteraceae bacterium; assembly: GCA_045594065.1. Classification (GTDB taxonomy): domain Bacteria; phylum Bacillota; class Clostridia; order Oscillospirales; family Acutalibacteraceae; genus SIG565. The sequence goes on along the minus strand of JAZNXU010000047.1, from coordinate 1,099 downwards.
TGTTTTTAATGGAATAAGGTTTATCGATTTTCTTGAATAAGGCTTGTCAGGCGTAAAATTATTATCGGTTATTATGGGTAACTCAGTTCTGCCAAAATAGGAATCGAATAAAACAAGTGTTATAAGCAACATCACAAAGAGCGCAAAAAACACCGCAAAGGTAATTTTCATTATTTTTTGTTGTTTTTCGGGCAAGCATTTTGCGAGTGAAAGGCTGCCGAAGTAGGTTGAAACACAAATAATCCCCAATAGCGCAAGCCGAATAAGCGGGGTAAGTGTAACTCTAGGGTAAAAAGCGTAAAATACAAAGCTGGCGGAGGCAATTCCGTATAAAACATAAGCAGATATGGGGGATTTTTGCAACATTAAAATTCCTCCAAAATAAAAGGATATGCTACCATAATAGCATATCCTTTTAGGTTTTGCAATCGCTAATGTGGTTAAAATATAATGCGACCAAACAAATCAATTTAATTTACGGTAATATTGAAAATAAAATTTTCCAACGCTCATTCCACGACCATATAATACGAAAACAGCAGGATTATAAGGAAATTTTGAATTAAACTTACACAAACCCTGCCAAATGGAAAGCAGATAAACTTTATAAATAAAGAAAACCTCCTTTTTCAAGGGAGGTTTTTCTTTGCAATTTAATCCTGCCTATCGCGGTCGCGCTCTACAATGTCGCCGTTTTCGGCGTTAACATCGAAGGAATATTCATTTCCATCGTAATCAAAATCAATTTCCCATACGGGAATACCGTCATCAAGCTCGAGCATTCGTTCAAGGCGGCTGATGTTCTCTCTCGTTGCGCCTACTTCATTCAGTGCAATGTCGAGCGCCTCATCGGCAGACACGGCGGTGTCGGGCGAGCAGGCAGCAAGTGAGCAAATTAAAATTACGGTAATAAACAGTGCTAAAAATTTTTTCATGAATTCCCCTCCTATAAAAATTATAAGAAAAAAGGGATAATTTTATGCACCTATTTAAAATTGCATAAAAAACAAAGCGGCGGGAGATAGCTCCCGCCATACAATGTATATTATTTAAAATAACGATTAAGAAGTCCCTCAAATGCCTTGCCGTGACGAGCCTC
>JAZNXU010000046.1:0-27608 GCA_045594065.1 Acutalibacteraceae bacterium | reverse complement strand
GTTTAAAAAAATAGAAAGGTTATGTGATGAATTATGGCGATTGTTAAATTCAATAACAGAAAAGATTCCACGTCAAATACAAAACGAAACAAATTAAAGAGAATTATCGAATATGTTACTGATAAGAAAAAGACCTGTGAAGATTTGATAGGTGGTGTCGGAATTAGTTGTGTCAATGCTCTTGAAAGAATGGAAACCGTAAAAAGATTTTATGGAAAAGAGGGAGGCAGAGAATATATACACTTTGTTGTTTCCTTTAAAGGTGACAAAGATGCGGACACGGCATATTTTATGGCAGAAAAAATTGCTGAATTATATGACGGATTTCAGGTTCTTTTTGCCGTTCATCTGAACACTGCAAATATTCACACGCATTTTGTAATAAATACTGTGAATGTAAGCGACGGTCATAAATTCAGTCAAAGCAGAAGTGATTTGCAACGATTAAAAGATAAAATTAATCAAATTGCAGATAAATGCGGTTTGAATACTGAAGAAATAACAGTTGATGAAGATGATTGTTTTGATTTTGAAGATGATGCTGAATATGATTGTGATGAACAAAATTTAATTGAGCCAATGATATTTTACGACATTGAGGGTTTAATCAAACCTTTGATACCTAACTATGAATATAAGGAGGATAGTGAATAAAATTGACTGTATATTATACCTGTAGAAAGGGTGATTGTGTATGGAAATAAATAACTTAGAATTGATTTTAGAAGCAATATTTGAGGTTTTATCTATGGAAGAAATCGCCATCAATGTAGCTGCATAGTTTTAAACAAATTACATTATAAAAAGGAGGTGCAGAGTGTGGTTGTTACGAGAGCGGTTGCTTATGTCAGATTTTCATCTGACGGGCAGCGTGAAGAATCTATTGAAGCTCAGGTTAGAGCTATAACTGAATTTGCAGAGCATAACGGCTATGCTCTGCACAAGGTTTATGCGGATAGAGGTATAAGCGGTACTACAGATAATCGTGCTGAATTTCAGCATATGATTGATGATGCAAAACACAGGAAATTCGATATTATTATAGTTCATAAACTTGACAGATTCGCACGCAATCGTGCCGACAGTGCAATATACCGCCGTGAACTTACAAAGTATGGAATAAAACTCATTTCAGTTCTTGAAAACTTCGACGACTCTCCCGAATCTGTTATACTTCAAAGCGTTATAGAGGGTTATAATGAATATTATAGCAAAAATTTACGTAGAGAGGTGATGAAAGGTTTAAAAGAAAATGCCCTGACTTGCAGATTTACGGGCGGTGTGCCTTGCCTTGGATATGATATTGATAAATCTACGCTTAAATATGTTATTAATAATTTTGAAGCCGAGGCGGTGAAGCTCATTTTTAAAATGTACTTAGCGGGTGAAGGCTATACATCGATAATAAATGAGCTTAACCGCAACGGATTCAAAACAAAACGTGGTTCTTCTTTTGGTAAAAATAGTTTATACGAAATTTTGCGTAATGAAAAATATGCGGGAGTATATATTTATAACAAGTCTGTTCATCCCGATGAAAGCGGAAAGTTTAATCGTCACGCTATGAAATCAAATGAGGATATTATACGAATTGACGGTGGAATACCACAAATAATATCTAAAGAAGATTTCGACAAAGTACAAATAAAAATGAATGAACGGCGAAAACGAACCGCAGCTTATAAAGCAAAACAAGAATATTTGCTCTCGGGTAAAATAATTTGTGGTGAGTGTGGAAGCACTTATGCAGGAAATTCACGCAAAGCAAATGATAGAAATTCCGTTTATATCTCCTATAACTGTACTAAAAAGAACGGCAAAGTGAAATGTCATAATACTGGAATACAAAGGGATATACTTGAAAAAGCAATTCTTGAACGGCTTTCCGAAAAGATTTTTAATGAAGCTATACTACCTGATATTATTGGAAAGTATAATGAATTTGCTTTAAATAAAAACAGTGAATTTGTTCTTAGGAAAAAAGAAATAAAAGAACGAATAAAAGAAACCGAAAAAGGCATTTCAAATATTGTGGATTTGGTTGTTTCTACAGGCTCGGCTGCTCTTACTGATAAACTCAAAGAATTAGAAAAGACAAAATCACAACTGCAAGAATCACTTTTAGAAACAGAACAAAAAATATCCGAAATGACTATTGATGCAAACAAACTTAAACTTGCCTTTAGGAAAGCTAAAAAGATGCTTGGGAGCGGAACTCTTAAAAACCGCAAAGCAATAGTTCAACAGTATGTGAAAGAGGTGAAAATTCACAAAGATAAAATACTTATTGAATATAATATTTCTGGTACATATACCGTAAAAGAAGAAATATCGAGAGATGAATGCACAAAAAAATAACAGCGAAAAAATCGCTGTTATTTTTTATATCCGTTGTGGATATGAATGGCAGGGGCAGAAGGGATCGAACCCTCGGCACTCGGTTTTGGAGACCGATGCTCTACCAGCTGAGCTATACCCCTGTATTTAGTTTTTTTGTTTTTGTCGCTGAAAGCGAGCTGTGCAAAGCTTGAAGCGGAACTTCGACATTATGACACTAATTCGAAATCAGTTGCCTTGAATTTTGCTAATACTGGTGGACCAGCAGTTTCGTCTTGGAAAAGGCTCCGGTGGAGCGTTTTACACACGAAAGTCCCTGTCGCTGAAAGCGAGCTGTGCGAAGCTTGAAGCGGGGTGCTTTGTGTAAGCTGAATTATAATTAATTCTATTCGCTTTTATAATAGCTAATACTGGTGGACCAGCAGGGACTCGAACCCCGGACCGACCGGTTATGAGCCGGTTGCTCTAACCAACTGAGCTACTGGTCCGTATCAGCACTAAAACATTATACCATAAATTTTGATATTGTCAATAACTGTTTTACTATTTTTTTGAATTTTCAAGTGTGGTTATGCCGTCCGCAATGCTACTAAAAACTGGGGCAGCAATATCATCTCCGCCCAATGAATCCTCAATCAATATTGCTACTGCATATTTTGGGTTTTCAAGCGGAAAGAATCCGCAAAACCAAGAATTTTCGACAAGTCTTCCGTTCTTTTCCCAACCGGTTTCGGCGGTTGCGGTTTTGCCGGCGGCGGTGGTAAGTGTTGGATTTGCTTTGGTACCCGTGCCGTATTCTAAAACAGCCGCTAAATGATTTTTAATTGTTTCTGCCGTTTCACTACTCATAACGCGGGTGGGCAGGGCGGTACTTTCCGCCTTTACGGCGCCGTTTGTAACAACCCCCTCAATTACTGTTTGGGGGTAATATATTCCACCGTTTGCAATGGCTTCGTAAAGCGACAGAATGGACACAGGGCTCAGCAGCAGTTCACCTTGACCTATGCTCAGATTTACGAGTGCGCGGTCGTTTTGGCGCAGAGTTTGGGTGCTTGTGAGGGTTGCCGAGCAGCTGATGCCGTTGCAGATTTCATAACCCGAGCCAAAACCTAAGGCGGACGACATACTGTAAACACTGTCAGCTCCAAGCCTTACCGCAATATTATAGAAAAACACATTACACGAATAGGCAAGAGCGTCTTTAAGTCCGATTGTCTTGTGACCTGCAAGATTATGGCACTTAAATGTATGCCCCGAAATTTCTGCCATACCGGTGCAGTTATAGGTAAATGCCGCTTGTCCTGCTTCTATGCCTGCGGCAGCAACGCAGGGCTTGAATACCGAGCCAACATTGTAGGCGGATATTGCTCTATTCACAAACGGAGAGCCTTCATTGCCGAGATAGTCGGCAATATTTGCGGCATCAAACTCGGGCATACTCACCATTGCGCGTATTTTTCCTGTGCCTATCTCGGTGATTACTGCCGCACCGCACTTAACATTTTTCATAGCATCACGGGTTATTTCCTGAATGTCACTGTCAATGGTTAGCTTAATGCCGCTGTTGATTACCGATTCATCGGTAGTTTCTATAAGCTCACCACCTGCTAGGGTGTTACCCAGACCGTCGATTGCTACAGAAATAAAATGTGTTTTGTCTGAATAAAGCAGGTCATCGTAAGCCTTTTGTATTCCTGAAACGCCGTGACCGTCTGCATCTAAATATCCTATTAATTGCGGTGAAAGTAACCTAGATGAGGTGTTTACATATACTTTTGTGCAGTACACACCGTAGCAGTCAATTTGAGCTTCAACTTCGGCAGTTTGGGGTATGCCGCTTCTAAGAGAAGCTAATACACGCTTAGTATCTTTATCATTTAATATTGTAGCCGCGGCAGATACCGCCGATTCGTTTGGCATAAAAGCAGCAACGGTTTTGGTGGTGTTATTGGTGAGTGGGCGCATATTGCAGTCAAAAATTGTTCCCCTTAGCTTTGAAAGTTCTAGTCTGTAGCTGTTGTTCTGCTGTTGTACCTTAGTGTAGCCTGAGTTGTTGATTACAAATATTCGCAAAATGCAGGTAAAAAAGAGGGTAATCACCATACAAAAGCTCACAATTATTCGCCAATTTGAATTTTTTGTTTGCATAAAAACACCGCCCTAAAGGTTAGTATTACCTTTAAAGCGGCGCGTAAATCATATTAAATTGCTTTAATTCTGAGCAGTGAACCTTTTTTAATTTCACGCTCAAATGGGATTTTCACCGTCATCATCGGGTGCGGAGCTGAGTCAATAGGCTCGTTTTTTTCGTTATAAAGCTCGTTTGCCGTAACAGCGAACGGAACACTTCCGGCTTCAAGGCAATCAAATTCCTGACCGCGCAAAAATTTGTTTTTCAGTGTAGCGGTAACCATACCGTTTTCGTAGCCGTCCACTACAGCCGCAACGCTGTAATCTCGAATGTAGCCTGCATCCTTATAGGTCTGAGCGTTTTCGGGTTTTCCAAAATAAAAGCCTGTTGAATAGGTGCGGTGGCTAATTTTGTTAAGCTCTTCGCTAACCCAAGCGGGTAAACTCCAATTTTCGTCGGCATTTTTAAGGCTATCAACAGCGCCGCGGTAGGCGTTGGTCGTAACTGCAACATAATAGTGCGATTTGGCTCTGCCCTCAATTTTAATGCTGTCAATACCGGCTTCAACCATTTCCTTTAAATGCTCTGCCATACAAAGGTCGTTAGCATTTAAAATGTAGGTGCCCTTATCGGTTTCGGTAATATCAAAAAGCTGACCGGAACGCTTTTGTTCGATAAGCGAATAACTCCAACGGCAGGGCTGTGCACAGTCGCCACGGTTAGCATCTCTACCTGTCATATAGCTTGAAAGCAAACACCGTGCCGAAAAGGAAACACACATTGCACCGTGGGCAAAGGCTTCAAGCTCTAATTCCTTTGGCGTTTTAGCGCGAATTTCGGCAATTTCTGCAAGTGATAATTCACGCGCTAAAACCACGCGCTTTGCGCCCATATCGTAAAACGCATTGGCGGTTAAATAGTTAACAATGCCCGATTGAACAGATGCGTGCAGTTCGCATTTCGGCGCGTATTTTTTAACAAGTCCCATTGTGCCTATGTCTGCCGCAATTACGGCGTCGGCTCCTGCATCATTTAGAAACTCTAAAAATTCGGGGAGCCTTGGAATTTCTTCGTTATGTGGCAGGGTATTACAGGCAACATGTACTTTAACACCCTTTTCGTGAGCATACTGTATACCTTTAATTAAATCATCCTTGCCGAAGTTAGAGGCGGCAGTTCGCATACCGAATTCTTCACCTGCTAAATAAACGGCATCTGCACCGAAATCCACCGCTGCATAAAGGCGGGTAAGGTCACCCGCAGGGCAAAGCAGCTCAGGCAGCTTTATACTGTTAGTTGAAATACTCATAAATCCATTTGTTTCCTTGCTTTAATTGGTTAATGGTGATATTTTGCTCAGCCAATGTTTTGTGGAAGTAAAATTTACCCGTGCTGTCTGTTACAAAATAATAATACGGGGAGTTCTCTGTCGGGTAAAGTGCTGCCTTAATAGCATCAATACCGGGCGAGCAAAGTGGACCGGGCGGTAAGCCCTCAGCATCGTATGTGTTATATCTACCGTCATCTGAGCGGAAAGAATCTCCGTAATAAACAGTCGGGGAGGAGCCGAGTGTTTTGAAATCAGCGCTGCTTAAGCGGTTATAGAAAACGGCTGCAACATTTGGCATATCGGTAGTATTGAGTCCCGATTCCATCTGAATGATAGATGCCATTGTGAGAATTTCATTCATACTTCTACCCATTTCTTCAGCGCGTTTATACATATCCTCGGTAATTTTATTTTCAGCCTGTGCAATCATTTTTTCAGCGGCTAAAAGAGCGCACTCCTTAGAGTCGTAGCAATAGAAATTATATGTGTCGGGGAAGAGGTAACCCTCAAGAGTGTAGTAGGTTCTGGTAGAATCGGCTGAGGATAATAAATCTCCTTTAAGCTCAATCTCGTCGATAGCGGCTTTGAAGTCAGCCTTAGAGCAAACCCCTGCATTTTCAAGCAGAGTCGCAATACCTGGGACGGTTACATTTTCACCGTTCACATTTTTAATGTAATCGTTAATTCCGGTGCCCTCGGGTATGGTAACGGTCACGGTCTCCGCCTTGGCACCTTGGGTCATAAGCAATTGTGCCAAATCGCTGTAACCGATTTCATTATTAAAGGAGTACACACCGTAGGAATACTTTCCGTCATAGCCTTTAAGGCGCGAGAAAACTCTAAAAGCAATTTCGCTGTTTATAGCGCCGCTTTCTTTAAGCTCGGCGGCTATTTGACTTGTTGACATACCCGCATCGATCTGCACTACGCATTTAACGCCTCGACCCGGACCTATGCCTAAATATTCAGCCGTGCCGACTATTATAACCGACGAAATACCAACCGCACAAATAACAATAGCTACAATCCAAATAACTATTTTAAGCCAAGAGGGCATTTTTTTGCGCTTTTTCTTTTCTTTTGGAGCTTCGTTTTTTTGCTCTGTCGGCTGCTCGAAAGTAAAATCGTTTAAGTTTAAATTATCACTCATAATAAACCTCTTAAATGTATTTCATTGTTTTTCTAAGAACTTCGGATATTTTTGTGTTGCCCTTAAGGAAGTCTACTATCTTAAATCCAAATTCGGAGGCAACTCCCGCACCTGCAGCGGTAATAACATTATCGCTTACAGCTATGCGGTGCTTGGATATATTAGCGCCGATAAGCTCATTCTCAAAGCCAGGGAAGCATATAGCCTCTCGGTTTTTTAAGAGCCCTAAATTACCTAGTATTAAGGGCGCCGCGCATATAGCGGCAACAAGCTTGCCGTTATTGTAAGCAGTAAGCACCGCTTTTTCTACCGTCTTGTCCGCCTTTAGGTTGAGCGTGCCTGGCATACCACCGGGTAAAATAACTGCGTCAATTTTATCGAAATCAACCTCATCTGCTAAAATATCGGCGGTAACGGGAATTCCGTGCGCACCTGTTATGGCTTTGCCGCCTACTCCAACAGAAACAACCTCAATATCGGCACGGCGGAGTATATCAAGCGGGGTGAGAGCCTCTATTTCCTCAAAGCCCTCGGCTAAAAATAAGTAAACCATTAAAATAAAGTCAACACCTTATCTAAAATATCATTCGAAATATCTTCAATACTGCGCGCTTCACCGTTTTTTGCGCAGTTTATAATCTGCCAGCCTGAAAATTCAGCGGTAAAGAGTGCCGCCTTGCGGCAATGATTGAGATAGTCAACATCGCGCTCGTGGATATCTTTTTTATTGTCGTCACCGCTGTAGCGGCCACTTAAAAGCTTTTGAGAAACCTCGGTGGGCATATCAAGAAAAATCACCATATCGGGCTTTGGAATACCAATTTTACAGTATTCGAAATCATAAAGCCACGAAAGAAAGCCCTCCCACTCTGTAGGCTCTAATTTAGATGCCTGATGCACCGCGTTAGAGGTGGTGTAGCGCCCTGCAACAACCGTTCCGCCGTTTGAATAAAATTCACCCCAATTTTTCTTGAATGAGGCAAAGCGGTCAACCGCATAAAAGCAGGATGCCGCATATGCGTTAACATCATTCGGCTTAGAGCCGAACTGTCCGCCTAAATACATCTTAACAAGGGCGCTAGAATCACTCTCGTAATCGGGGAATGATACGCTCTGTACTTCTATGCCTTTTTCAGCAAGTCTTTTCGGCAGTAACTCCAACTGTGTAGATTTTCCGCAACCGTCAAGACCCTCAATTACTATCAGCTTACCCATTTTACTTTTCTCCGTTTTTAAGGTTTTCATAATACTTGCGCACTTCTTTTATTTTGCCACAGGTCATTTTACCCTCGGGACAGGCACCTGCTACACAGGAGGGACCTGCATTTTTAAATATGTTTGGAGCAACCTCAGTTACTAATGCCAACATTTGATTTGCAACATCCTGAATCTCCCATTGGGCGCGGTTGCAACAACGGTGGTGGAAGAAGTTGAGAAGACTTCTTGCATTCATTGTAAGTACCATTTTGGTTTCGCAAGCATTAGGAAGTACAAAGCGTGCATCCTCAATTGCTTTTTTCTCAGCCATACGCTCAGCAGTCTTTTCATCCTTGCCTGCGGCTAAAAACTCTGCCTTGTGCTTTGCCTTTAAAATGGCGGTAAGCTCGTCATAATGGCGTTGGTCCTCCTCCATCGCGGCAACGAAAATCTTTTCCGCCTCAGCATTTCCTGCAATTTCGGGGGGAGTAACATATTCAAAATGGGCTTCTGCCACATATCTTTGGCTTTGCACTGAAAAGGATGCCATTCTGTGGCGGGTAATCTGAGCGAGAAGTGCTCGCGATACACCCTCAATTCCAAATGTAAAGCTTGCGTGCTCTATCGGACTTTCGTGACCTATTTCGGCAAGCATTTCAACGAATGAAGAAACCTTTTCGTCGGTAAGACCGTCCTTAATGTTATCAATAGTTGCGGGGCTGTAGCACAGCTTTGCCGCACACGCCACGGTACGCTCGGGGTCGCGTGTGTAATTAAGTAATGTAACATTAGCCATTAGTAACACTCCTAAAAATATAATACATCTATTTTATTATATCAAATGTAATACAGCTTGTAAATTAAAAAATTTTAAAGAATATGTGTTTTTTTGTAAAAAAAGTCTTTTTTTAATAAAGATTTTATGTTATTATATATTAAACAATACTTTAGGGAGTTGGTAAAGTTATGTCGTCGGTAGATTTCAAACACACACCGTACGGCGACCTTGCAATTATAAGCATGCGTGGCTGTGAGGACATTTCATCGAAAGTAGACTATTATTTAAAACAGTGGAGAAATGCAGATGAGGACGAGTCTTATGTAATTCCTGCAAATTGTCCCCGTTTTGGTACAGGTGAGGCAAAGGGCGTTCTTAATCACACCGCCCGCGGTCTTGACGCTTATATTATTTGCGATTGCTTTAATCACGGCGTTACATACAAAATGTACGGTAAAACCGTACCGATGAGTCCTGATGACCATTATCAGGATTTAAAGCGTGTTATTGCAGCGTTTGGCGGTAAGGCGCGTAGAATTACCGTTATTATGCCTATGCTTTACGAGGGCAGACAGCACAGAAGAACTAAGAGAGAGTCTATGGACTGCGCCTTGGCTTTGCAAGAGCTTGTGGGAATGGGTGTAAAAAACATCATCACCTTTGATGCTCACGACCCGCGCGTTCAGAACGCAATCCCGCTTGACGGCTTCGATAATGTGCAGGCAGCTTACCAGATGGTTAAGGCTTTGCTTCGCAGTATTCCTGATATTCAGCTTGACCGCGAGCATACAATGGTTGTATCACCCGACGAGGGCGGTATGGGCAGATGTATCTATTATTCATCTGTTTTAGGTCTTGAGCTCGGTATGTTCTATAAGCGCCGCAACTATTCAATCGTAGTTAACGGCAAAAACCCCATTGAGGCTCACGAGTTTTTGGGTGCAGATGTTAAGGGTAAAGACTTAATTCTTGTTGACGATATGATAGCATCGGGCGAATCTATGCTCGATATTGCCGAAAAGCTTAAAGAGCGCGGCGCTAAGCGTATCTTCATTTTCTCAACCTTTGGTCTTTTCGTTGAGGGATATGAGAAGTTCGATGATTACTACAAAAAGGGTTACATCGATAAAATCTTTACTACCAACTTAATTTACAACGAGCCTGAGCTTTTAGAAAAGCCTTGGTACTGCAATGTAAATATGTCGAAGTACATAGCTCTCCTTATTGATACCTTAAATCTTGATAACTCTATAAGCAAGCTTTTAGACCCTGCTGACAGAATTAAAAAGGTTGTAGAGGAATATAACCGCAATAAATAAGTAATATTAACGGACCCAAAAATTTTGGGTCCGTTAATTCATATTTGTTGACATTTATTAGTAAATTATATATAATATTGTATTATATTATATTACATATTTATTGTTGAATATTGGGATTTGATTGTATGATTAACACTGCTGTAAAAAAACTTATTTCTTATGGACTAAACAAGGGCTTTTTCGAGAAAAGCGATAAAATTTGTGTAACAAACGCTATTCTTGAGGCTTTAGGGCTGTCTTCATACGAAGAGCCTTGCGAAGAATTCGAAAATGTAAATTTGGAAAGCACCCTAAAGGATATTTTAGATTACGCCGTGGCAAACGGAATAATTGAAGATGGCACCGCTAGCCGCGACCTCTTTGATACTAAATTAATGGGTCTTATGCTTCCAAGACCAAGTGAAGTTATAAAAAGGTTTAATGAAAAATATCAGCAAGGTCCTAAGGTGGCTACTGATTATTACTATAATTTAAGCTGTGACAGTGATTATATTCGTCGTTACCGTATTGAAAAGGATGTTAAATGGGTGACCGACACCGAATACGGCAGCCTTGATATAACCATAAATCTGTCTAAGCCCGAAAAGGACCCCAAGGCTATTGCCGCTGCAAAAAATGCGCCACAGTCGGGCTATCCGAAATGCCTGCTCTGCCGCGAGAACGAGGGTTATGCAGGTCACTTAACCCACCCCGCAAGGCAGAACCACCGCATTATTCCGCTTACAATTAATAATCAAGATTGGTGCTTGCAGTATTCACCCTATGTTTATTATAATGAGCATTGCATTGTATTCAATTCTCAGCATACCCCAATGCAGATTAACCGCGCTACCTTTAAAAAGCTGCTCGATTTCGTGGCACTTTTCCCGCATTATTTTGTGGGCTCAAATGCCGACCTGCCCATTGTAGGCGGCTCAATTTTAAGTCACGACCATTTTCAGGGCGGTCACTATACATTTGCTATGGAGAAAGCACCGATTGACACCGAGGTGTCTTTTGAGGGCTTTGACGATATAAAGGCTGGTATCGTTAAGTGGCCTATGTCGGTAATCCGTATAAACGGAAGCAATCCCGACCGCCTTATTGAGCTTGCCGATAAAATTTTGCTCAAGTGGCGCGGCTATACCGATGAAAGCGCGTTTGTATTCGCTGAATCGAACGGCGAGCCGCACAATACAATCACCCCAATTGCTCGCCGCAGAGGGGAAGATTTCGAGCTTGATTTGGTGCTTCGCAATAATATTACTACCGACGAGCACCCCTTAGGTGTTTACCACCCCCATGCAGAGCTACACCATATAAAGAAAGAAAATATCGGTCTTATAGAGGTTATGGGTCTGGCAGTTTTACCTGCACGCCTTAAAACCGAAATGGCAGATTTAGCCGATGCGATAGTAGCAGGCACTGATATTAGCACTAACGAGGTACTTTCCAAGCACGCCGATTGGGTAGAGGAAATTAAAAACAAGTACAGCGATATAAATAAAGGCAATGTCGATAATATCTTAAAAACCGAAATCGGCATAGTTTTCGCTAAGGTGTTAGAGCACGCAGGTGTGTATAAGCGCGACGAAAAGGGCAAAGCTGCATTCTTAAAATTCATAAATGCCGTAAATTTATAAAAAACACTTGATTTTTCGGTTGCACATATGTATAATGTATTGGTGACCGAAAATATGGAGATGTCGCCTAGTCCGGTCGAGGGCGCACGATTGGAAATCGTGTAACCCAGAAATGGGTTCGAGAGTTCGAATCTCTCCATCTCCGCCAAAAAGAAACGACAATTTTCGACAAGAAGATTGTCGTTTCTTTTTGTTCTTTTAACTTTTCTCTTTTCGTTCTTCTCTCTTCTCTCAAATTGTCGTTTCCAGATAAAAGATAAGAGAGAAAAGATAAAAGAAAAGGTGCTTTGCTACGCAAAGCGTTGATTTAAAGAGTTAATTATGATATAATTAAGTCAGAGGTGAACATAATGAACAGTCCATTACTTGATAAATCTCTTGATTTTGCAACAAAGATTGTCTTGTTTTATGAAGAGCTTTCTAAAACAAGAAAAGATACAACTATTGCAAAACAATTACTACGCTCTGCCACAAGTGTTGGTGCCAATATAAACGAAGCAATATATGGTAATAGCAAAGCAGACTTTATTTCTAAATTACATATTTCTCTTAAAGAAACAGGCGAAAGCTTTTATTGGCTTACGCTTTTGAAAAGAACCAATTTAATTGATTATGATTTTAATAGTTTGCTTTCACTTGCGGAAGAAATAAAAAGAATGTTGATAGCATCACTAAACACTGCAAAGGAAAACAATAAATGATATACTTAAAGCCAATAACGCTTGACAACATAAATGATTTAAAAAATACATCGTACGATAATATGTCTCTTGAACAAAAAGAAGAAATGATAACCGAGAGCATAAATTAAATTCACAATAATATGTATTTTGAATTTTTAGTGGTGTATAAAAACGATGTTGTAATTGGATTTATCAACCTTTTTGCCCATTCAAAACACATTATAAGTTGTGGACCGACTATTAAAGATGAATTTAAATGTAAAGGATTTGGCTTTGAGGCTGAACAGTTAGCATTAAAATATGCTAAGGACAAAGGATTTACTATTGCAGTTGGCGGTGTTGATGATAATAATATAGCAAGTATTAGATTGCATGAAAAATTAGGATTTGAATTAGAGAGGAAATACCCTAATAAACAAGGAAGAACTATTAGATTATATATTAAAGCGATATAACCTTTTGATATGTAGTAGTTCGAACATATGGCTCAAAAAATAAAAGGGCATCGAATTTGTACACCCTTTCCAAATAAACAGATAATAGCTCAAGCACATATAGAAGCCGAGGTTTAACCTCGGCTTCTTTGTATAGCATATTAATCTCTGAAATCGAATAACTGCTTTGGGGTAATATCTAAGGCTTTTGATATTTCGAAAACAATGTCGAGTGAAACCGCACAATCAGCAGTTTCAATGCGGCTCATATGGGTCCTGCTGATATTCACTCTCTCAGAGAGCTGGTTTTGTGATAATCCCTTGCTTTTCCTGTGGTAAGCAATATTCAGACCTAGTTGCTTGTAGTAATTTGCAAATTGTTTGTTCATAATTATCACCCTATATTAGTATACAGGTTATTTTGAAGATTATCGACAACACAGTAAGTTATAAATGAAACTTGACAGATAACAAATATTGTAGTATACTACGAATTAGCAACATATCAAGTGACAAATCAACTGGCAAATATGGGATAGGGCAGTATGGGAAAATTAAGTAAAATATTATTTTTAGTTATGACAGTAATTTTATGTGTGGCAGGCTGTGAAACGGACGGTACTGATTTGACCGAGAACGAAAAAGCAAGGCCCGCTATAGCTCAAAATAAATATGTGGTTTGTATAGATGCGGGTCACGGCTTTGCCGACCCTGGGTGCGAGAGTGATTTTTTAAACGGCATAGAAGCCGATGTAACTTTGAATATGGCAGAGATTTTAGGCGCAGAGCTTGAGAGTAGGGGTATAACCGTAATTTTCACCCATAACGGCACCGTATTTCCATCCTGCGCGGAAATAGTACAAAAGGCTGAAATGTTTGGTATTGAATACGATAGCAGCCGAATTGTAGAGAATAATGTTTTTTCAGCCTATGAGCGCGCAATTTACGCATCGGTGCTGAATAAAAAAACACCTATCGATTTATTTGTTTCGTTACATATTAACAGTATTGAAAACAGCCCCGAGGTTAGCCGTTATGAGCTTTATTATTATAAAGATAATCCGCACAGTAAACAACTTAAAGCCTTGTGCGAGAGCATTGCTGATAATTTGGATAATGAATACCTTATAAAAGCCACCACCGCCGATGAATCGTATACCGTTACAAGGTATTCTGATTTTCCGTCGTTGTTGATTGAGGCTGGATATGCTACGAACAGGGCGGATGCAAAAAAGATAAATTCGCCTGTTTGGAGGAGAAGCTTTTGCAAAACACTCGCCACCGAAATACAGTTGTGGCTTGGTGCTTGTTGATATTATAAACTAATTTATCTATAGTTAAATAGCATAATATATTTTCTGTTGATTTTTGGCGAAAAGTGTGTTACATTTTAAGTGTAGTAACAAAAGAAGGGATGATGTTATGAAAATTGCACTTATTGCACACGACAAGAAGAAAGATGATATTATTGGGCTTGCTAAAACATATAAAGATGTGCTGGCAAAGCACGAGCTTTATGCCACAGGCACCACAGGCACACTCATAATGGGAGAAACCGCACTTCTGATTTACCGAATGAAGAGCGGACCTTTAGGCGGTGACCAGCAAATCGGCGCTATGATTGCCGACGGTAATATGGATTTGGTTATCTTCCTACGCGACCCGCTTACCGCTCAGCCGCACGAGCCCGATGTTTCGGCTTTGCTTCGCCTTTGCGATGTTCAGAAAATACCGCTTGCTACTAATTCAAGCAGTGCAGAGGTAATGCTTGAAGCACTAAAAAACGGAATTAAAATTAAATAACAAAAATCCGTAAGTCGTTTGACTTACGGATTTTCTGTTTTCATTGATATTGTCTTATGTTTTCAAGCACTGCTTTTGCGTTTTCCGATGCCGCTATGGCAGTTTTATTCTTTTCCATTGTTGTACCTTTAAGTACGCGTCTGCCAATTATCAGTCCCTCGGGGAATTTGTAGCCCTGATTATCTGTGATTTCCGTAACAAAGGCAGGCATTGGTGCTGATTCTATTAAGAAGCCACCGTAGGGCTCAGCCAGCTCATTTAGCTGGGCAAGGGTTTCGGTGTCTAAAATATACAGCTGTGCCTCAACACCGCTTGCTATAGTTGCGTTAAGCTTAGTGGCTAGGGTGTTTGTATGGTTGCTGTCATAGGTGCCGTTGGTAGTGTATGAGCAGTCGCTTATCGCAATTATAACCTCACCGTCACCGTTTGCATCGGTGAAAAACTGTGTCATATATTCGGTGAGCAGGTCAATTTGCTGTGCAGTGTAGGAGTTACGGGAATAAAGCACTATTTCCGCATCATATTTGGGCTTTGTGGCACACTGCGTAACGCATATTGCCAAAGCCGCCGCTAAAAACAAACCAATAATTGCTTGTAGCTTGTAATGATACCAGAAATTTTTGACCTTTCCGCCCAAGGTTTTAGGGAGCTCGGGCTCAGGTGCCTTTTCGGGTGTTATTTCACCCGCCTGCATTTTTTTAAGCTCTAAAAACTCTTTCTGAGCCTTTTTGCGTTGCTCTAAGGTATCACTTTTGTGTTCGTTCATTTCGTTACCTCAAATTATTTTTTTGACCATGTTGTGGGGGAGAGTGCAATTATAAGCGGGAAAATTTCAAGGCGTCCAAGCAGCATTGCAAAAGATAAAACTATTTTTGAAAATGCGCTGTAATCGGCATAGCTTGACATTGGTCCCACCTCAGCAAGACCGGGACCTATATTGTTAAAACAGGCTGCAGCGGCAGTAAAGTTGGTTTCAAAGCCAAATTTATCAATGCACAGCAGTAGGAATACCGCTACGAAGCACATAATATATACCGCAAAATAGGTTGTAACACTTGAAAGCACCGTTTCGTCAACAGTTTTACCGTCCTGCTTTATGGTATTA
Organism: Acutalibacteraceae bacterium; assembly: GCA_045594065.1. Lineage (GTDB taxonomy): Bacteria > Bacillota > Clostridia > Oscillospirales > Acutalibacteraceae > SIG565. Next base: position 11,716 of record JAZNXU010000046.1, on the reverse strand, counting down.
ACCGAACGTGGACGCAGCATTCGCCTGAATTCACGGCAAATCATTTTCCAAAGCAGTACCGCACGTGACACCTTAAGTCCGCCCGCTGTAGAGCCGGCGCATGCACCTATAAACATTAAAATAACAAGTATTCCCTTTGAGAGTGATGGCCACAAATTGAAATCAGTGGTTGAAAAACCTGTGGTTGTGGTAATTGAAGCCACCTGAAAAGCTGAGTGACGGAGTGACTCGCCAAAGGTTGCATAATACGAATTAACATTTATTGTGATAATTCCTATCGACACGAGCACTAGTCCAAAATAAATCCAAAGCTCGGAACTTTTAAATACGGATTTGAATTTTTTGATAAGTAAGAGAAAATATATGTTGAAATTCACACCGAAAATCAGCATAAATATAGTAATTACCCACTGAATATATGGTGAATACCCTGCAATACTGTTGGCTTTTATTCCGAAACCGCCCGTACCTGCTGTACCAAAGGTGTGTACAAGGCTTTCGAAAAGTGACATACCGCCAAGCAGCAGGAATATAACCTCTACAAAGGTTAAAACAATGTAGATTATATATAGGATTTTTGCAGTATCTTTTATTCGCGGTAACAGCTTATCGACTACGGGACCGGGCATTTCGGCGCGCATAATGTGAATTGAACGGTCGGAAACATTGGGTACTATTGCCATTATAAGCACAAGCACACCCATACCGCCCATCCAATGCGAGAAGCTACGCCAAAACAGCATTCCGTGACCCATAGCTTCAATATTAGTGAGTATCGATGCTCCCGTAGTTGTGAAGCCGCTTACGATTTCGAAAACCGCATCAACATAATTCGGTATTTCACCGCTGAGTCTAAAGGGCAGGGCGCCTATTAATGAGAGCATTATCCACGCAAGAGCAACTATAACAAAACCGTCTTTAGCATAAATAACCTGATCCTTGGTGCGGCTTAAGAGTGCCATACCTCCGCCTATGATAACCGCTACACCTATAGCAATTAAAAATGCAAATAGGCTGTTAATTTCACCGTATATAAGGCAAACAGCGGCAGGCAACAGCATAAGTATTGCTTCTAAAAGCAAAATTTTACCGATAGTATTTAAAACCATTTTACGATTCATATTTACTACCTCTGCTTTAATATATCGGTAATATCGTTCATTCGGTGACCCGATGTTAAAACAATTATATGGTCACCCGTAAGTAATACATCGTCACCAGATGGAATAATGGGGCGACGCTTACGCAATATTCCCGCTATCAGAACATTGGATTTCAAATTCATATTTTTAAGCGGAATTCCTGTAGCTTCATTTTCCGATTTTATAATGAATTCCAAAAGCTCTGCTTTGCCGTCCATTACCTTGTAAAGGGTTTCTACCTGACTGCTTTCAATTGAGTTTTCAAGTGCTCTGGCATAACGCACTATAACATCAGCAGCAAGCTCCTTAGGGGAAAGAATGCAGTCAAGTCCCAATTTATCGGCAACAGAGGCGAAAGCCTGACGGTTAACCTTAGAAACAACCTTTGAAACATTATGGTTTGATGCTGAGAAAGATAAGAGAATATTTTCTTCGTCAATACCTGTAAGAGCAACAAAGGCATCGGTATTCTCAATGCCCTCTTCAAGCAGAATATCATCATCTGCAGGGTCTCCGCAAATGATAACAGCCCGAGGTACACTTTCGCACAGTTCTTCACAGCGCTTTTTGTCTTGGTCAACAATTTTTACATGATTTCCCGCAGCGGTTAGCATTTTTGCAAGGTAATATGTCGTTCTGGAAGCCCCTGCAAGCATTATGTTTTTAACCTGCTTTTGGGCGGGGACGAGCATCTTAAAGAGCTTGTGCAGCTCGGCAGGGGAGGAGATTATTCCAATCTTATCACCCGCTTCTAATACGAAATCACCGCTAGGGATAAATATTTCTTCGCCTCGCCTTACAGCGCAAACCAAGAACATTGCATTGTAGGCTTTGCGCATTTCAACAAGGCTCATACCGCATATGGGAGAGGCATCTCTTAACAAAAATTCAACCATCTCATAGTTACGGTGCGAAAAGGTTTCTATTTTAACGGCAGAGGGAAATTTTAAAATATTGAAAATTTCGTGTGCCATTAAACGCTCGGGGTTGATTGAGAGCGATATATCAAGATGCTGGCGTAAAAATCCAAGGCTTTGGTCGTTGTATTCAGGGTTGCGAATTCGGGCAACGGTGTTAGAAGCACCCATTTTCTTAGCCAAATAGCAGCTTAGCATATTGAATTCATCAGAGCCTGTAGCCGCAACAAAAAGGTCGGCTTTGTCGGCACCCGCCTCTATAAGTATGTTGCAGTCGGTACCGCTGCCGCAAACTCCCATAGCATCATAAACGGTGCATATTTCACTTACAATTTGCGGATTACTGTCAACCGCTGTAACATCGTGTCCCTCGACAATCAGATTTTCAATAATAGTTGCTCCAATTTTGCCGCAACCAACAACAATTATGTTCATAATCTAACCTCTTAAATTCCTTTGATTATTTAGTAGTAATTCCTTTAGCTCTTGGTAGCTTTTTACGGTGTAGGTCGGGTTGGCACAAGTAGCTTCGCCCTTGGGATTGAAGTGACAGGTATCAATTCCTGCATTCAAGCCGCCTAAAATATCTGATGAAATGCTGTCGCCGATAATCAGTATTTTACCCTTGTCGGTTTCTTCAATATGATTTAATACATAATCAAAAAATTCTTTGTGCGGCTTACTGTAGCCTACCTGCTCAGAAACAAAAACCTTTGAGAAAAAGCTGATTAATCCGCTGTCTTTCAGCCGTGGAAGCTGTATATTCAGGTTTCCGTTTGTTACAATATGCATTTTGTAATGCGGCTGTAAAGCCCTACAAAGCTCAATAGCATTTGTAATTGGTTGGTGCTCAAAGCCAAGTCTGTGCTCATATGCCTTAGAGAGCTTTTCGGCATCATAGCTAATGCCTGCTTCGGCTAAAAAAGAGTTAAATCTGCCAACGAATATGTCACTCTTTTGTATTTCTCCACGCTCATAGGCTTCCCAAAAAGCTTTGTTCCAATTACTGTAAAGGATATGCAGACTGTTATTAAACGGCAGTCCGCATTGTTTCATTGCTTTTTCCAAAGCCGCCTTTTCCGCTGCCTTAAAATCAAGCAGGGTATCGTCACTGTCGAAAAGCAATGTAGTATATTTCATCATATAGTTTCAGCTAATTTCTTTATGTAGGCGGCAAGCTCGTCCTTGGTTTCGGGGTGTGTAAGACCAACATCAATATTAGCCTTTAGCATTCCGAATTTATTGCCCATATCGTGGCGCTCGCCCGAGAACACAACGCCTATCATACCCTTTTTTGTGGCAACCGATTTCATAGCGTCGGTAAGCTGTAATTCACCGCCGACACCGTAGGGTGTCTTTTCAAGAATATCGAAGATTTCGGGCTCTAAAATACAGCGACCCAATATTGAATAATTTGAAAGCTTATTATAAATGCTCGGTTTCTCAATCATATCCGTAACATTAAAGGTAGTTTCATTGATTTCGTCTACCTTTAGTGAACAGTATTTGGTAACCTGCTCATCGGTAACCTTTTTTATACCCACAACGCTTTTACCAAATTTTTCGTAAGCCTCGCACATTTCACCGATTGCAGGACTTTCACCAATAATCACATCGTCACCGTAAAGCACTGCAAAGGGGTCATTTCCCACGAACTGCTTGGCTCTGAGTACCGCATCACCAAGGCCCTTGGTTTCTTTCTGCCTTAAAAAGTATATATTTGCAAGGTCACAAACCGAGGTGATTTCCTCGAGCTCTTTTTCCTTGTTTTTTGCACGAAGCATATTTTCAAGCTCAATTGAATGGTCAAAATGGTCTTCAATAACGCCCTTGCCGCGGTTGGTAATAATTAAAATATCAGTAATTCCTGCCTTTACAGCCTCTTCAACTATGTACTGAATTGCAGGTTTGTCAACTATCGGGAGCATTTCTTTCGGAACTGCCTTAGAGGCGGGTAGAACTCTGGTGCCTAGCCCTGCTGCGGGGATAATAGCTTTTGTGATTTTCATAAACCTTACCGTCCTTTTTTTGTTACTTAAAAAATGAATGCGAAAAGGGAAATGGTTGCGAGCATATTACTGATTGTCACCGCTATGATTATGGCGAGTATTGCCATACCTGCAGTGGTGCCGCCTAAGGCGGAGAGTCCGTAATTATAATAAACACTCTCGCGGTTTGCGGTGCGGTATTCGGTGATTTTTGCGAGAGAATGCTTTTTATATAAATACATACCAAAAAGTCCATAAAACAAAGCGGCAGAGTAATTGGCAATTTCGGTTATAAAATTAGCGAAAACCAGTTCCCGCTTTGAAGTGTAGTTACCTACAGCCTGCTCAAGGGCTGCCTCGAAATCGGCGTAGTTTGGTGCTTCGCCCTTTAATTCGTAGGTCGCATTAGCCGCCTCGTTTAAAAATTCAGCGGTGGGTCGGTATGTAATTGCGGTAGTGACTCCCGAAAGCAATATACCAATTGTTAAAGCGATTATACCGTATCTGTACATTTTGCGGTAAAAAAGCCAAAACGCCGCACCGAAAAAGCCAAAGAAAAACGAAAGTATTGCTGCAGGCCAGCACCAAGAAAGCTTTGAGCCCGTAAAGCTCATTTTAGCAAACTTATCAAGGATTTTATACTGATTTTTACGAACAAAAAACCTAAAATCCTCAGACGGAATACCGTCTATTTCATCGGGGATTTTATCAGCATAGTAATCGTAGCGGTAATTGTTTCGCTCGAATTTACTTTGCTCGCCCGAACGAAGAAGAGTACCGCAGTTTTTACAGTAGGTATATTTTTCCTCGTTTTCGGTACCGCAATGCTTACAATATAAACTCATAACGCACTCCTAAAAAAACATTGATATAAATTGCGGTAGGTATGAAGCTGCCACAATTCCTATTAAAAATGCAATAAGATTAATTCCACCCTGCTTTTGGGTTTTAAATTCACGGTCATCGTCGCTTTTAAGTTCACTAACGCGGCTTAGAACATGGTTTCGGTAAAAATTATCGCCCGATAAGCCGGCAATAATTCTTGTTGCAAGGGTTATAAGTACACCGATAAGCGCCAAAATCAGCGGAGCTTTTCCAAACACACTATAGTTGTTCAGTATATACGGTATAATTTCATTGTAGGTTTGAAATTGAGTTTCGTATAAGATAAGGCTAAGCGGTATAAGGCAAATTTCAGCCGCCACTATAACAGCGGCAAAAAACGAGCCTATTTTATACATTTTTCGTGATAAAAACCAACCCTCAGGGAAAAGAAATGCCGCCCAATTCCAAGACACTTTGCGGGATTTAAGCTCTAAAAATTTCGGGATATACCTTAAAGTGTTCACCTGAACAAATCTTGTGGCTTCGCCTGCGGTAACGCCCTGACCTAAATCGGTAGCGGGATTAACCCCTCCTAAAGCGTCAAAGGTGAAAACCCTCGCATTCCGCGGTCTGCCACAGTAGGGGCAAACCTGCATATCCTGCTTAAGCTCGTTTTTACAGTGCGGGCAGATTACGGGCATCTCTTTGCCTGTGTTTCTTGCATCTTCTTCTGATTTATCCTGTGCTGTTTTTGCTTCTTTCTTATCATACTGCTCTTCGGTGCCGTGCTTGTCTTCCAAACCGCAATGACCTACTGTATTGTAGCAATCTCTGTGGTGGGGTGCACCACAGGTCGGACAGAATACAACATCATCCTCCGAAAATAAGTACGAATTGCAAATGGGGCACTTTTTACCCTCAATATTTAATGCCATAATATGTTAAACTCCAACTAATTTACTTTCTGCCGCATCGAAAATAACCGACCAATAAAAGTTTCCGTAGTTATGAAAACTGCCGTTTTTAATCATCTGCTGCAGAGCCTCTTTGGTTGTCCAGCGGGCGCGCTCAACTTCGCTTTCCTGTAGTGTCAGGTCTTCTACGCTTATGTCGGTCCTGATGCACCACACATCAACGAATGAATTGCGCCGTTTAATTCTTTTAACGAATTTAAGTGTTGACTCATCCGAGTCAATTCCTAGCTCTTCTTTAAGCTCGCGCGAGGCGGCTTCAAACGAGCTTTCACCCGCTAACGCCGCACCGCCTGTAGCTGCCCATTCGCCGGGCATAAGCTTTTTAAGATTAGAGCGCTTTTGAATTAAAAATTTACCGTCACTTGAAATTATCCAGATGTGAACAACCAAGTGATATTCATCGGCTCCAAGTATTGTCTTGCCGCGCAAAGCGGTTTGCCCGGTTGGAGTTCCCGATGCATCTAAAATATCCCACTTTTCCATTTTCATCTCCTTTCTGCAATTTCGCCGGCTTTTTTATAAATGCTGTTTGCCTTAACAAAACCGCGAACACTTGATAACGGATAAACATTTGTGTTTTTACCAATAACCGTTCCGGGGTTGAGCACGCTGCCGCAGCCGACTTCAACAAAATCACCAAGCATCGCACCGAATTTTTTAAGACCTGTTTCAATTTTTCGGTCGCCGTATTTAACGGTAACGAGCGTCTTATCAGATTTTACATTGGAGGTTATTGCACCTGCTCCCGTGTGCGCCTTAAAGCCTAGCACCGAGTCACCGACATAATTGTAGTGCGGCACCTGAACACCGTCGAACAGTATTACATTTTTAAGCTCGGTAGAGTTGCCTACAACACAGCCTTTTCCCACAAGCGCATTTCCGCGAATGAATGCACAGTGCCTTACTTCGGTATCTTCATCAATAATACAGGGACCTGTGATAAAAGCGCTTGCTGCCACCTTAGCAGATTTTGCTATCCAAATATTATCGGCAGGGTGGTTGAATTTATCTTCAGATAAAGTAGCGCCGAGCGCTAAAATATAATTACCAATTTCAGGCAAAACCTCCCACGGGTAGGTTTTACTTTCGAGCAGCGGACGAGCCATAGTGTGCTCTAAACCGTAAAGCTCTTTGATTGTTAAATCGTTCATTGAATCACCTCAATTAAAGAATATACATTTATATTATAACTAATACCGCTCATTAATACAATAAAAATTTTGTAAATAAACTATTGATATTGATTTAAAAATAATATATAATGTAAAAAGGCAGTTGCGTATTCCGGTGTGCGAACGGGCGGGTCCTGTGCGACGGGAGGCTATGAACCATGTCAGGCGGGGAACCGAGCAGCATTAAGTAGTTTATCCTGTGCGCCGCAGTAAATCGGTTCGTTCGTGCACCGGTGTACGCAAATTTTTTAAGCATATTTAGTTTATTGTGGGGTGAATATTGTGTCTTATACAGCTTTTTACCGTAAATACAGACCTCTTAGCTTTTCTGATGTTGTAGGTCAAGAGCATATAACAAAAACTCTTCAAAGCCAACTGTCATCAGGTAAAATTTTCCATGCGTATTTGTTCACGGGTACGAGAGGTACAGGTAAAACCACCTGCGCTAAAATACTGTCAAAGGCAGTTAATTGCCTAAGCCCCATAAACGGCGACCCTTGCGGCGAGTGTGCCGCATGCCGTGCCATTGCAGACGGCGAGGTTATGGATATTGTTGAAATAGATGCGGCTTCAAACAACAGCGTTGATAATATCCGCGAGCTTCGCGAGCAGCTGCAGTTCACCCCAGCCAATGCTAAATACAGGGTGTATATAATAGACGAGGTGCATATGCTTACTTTAAGCGCCTTTAACGCTTTACTTAAAACCTTGGAGGAGCCGCCCGCACATGTTATTTTTGTGCTTGCCACTACCGAGGTGCATAAGTTGCCTGCAACCATTCTTTCGCGTTGCCAACGCTTTGATTTTAAGCGTATTGAGCCTAAAAAGATATGCGAGCGAATTCGCACTGTGGCAGAAAACGAGAATTTTACTATTACCGAAAATGCGGCTTATATGATAGCTTCAATTGCCGATGGCGGTATGAGAGATGCACTGTCGTTGCTTGATTTGTGTGTGGCAGCATCTAAAAATGTTACCGAGGATACCGTAACCTCTGTTTGCGGAATGGCAGGGGATGAGTACCTGCTTCGCCTTGCCGATTGTATATGCGGCGGCGATTGTGCATCAGCGCTTACTTTGGTTGATGAGCTTTACAAAAATTCGGTGGATATGCTAAGACTGCTTTCCGACCTTATTCTTCATTTTAGAAATCTGCTTGTTGTTAAAACCGTTAACCGACCCGAAAAGCCTATCATATGCTCGAGCGAGCATTTAGTAAAGCTTGAGCAGCAGGCGCTTCGTTTTGATATTACTGATATTATGCGCATTATGCGTGCTTTACAGGATACAACGGTTAAAATGCAGTCGGGTAATCGCCGCTGTGAAATGGAGCTTGCGCTTATAAAACTGTGTTCGCCCGAGCTTTGCAGTGATTTAGACTCTCTTGCGGCAAGGGTTTCGGCGCTTGAAAAGGGCGGGGTGGTAAAGGCACCTGCGGCAGAGCTGCCCGTGCGCAAAAAGGAAGTAACAAAGCCGAGAGTGGAGGAAGCACCCGACACAATCGCGCTAGTAGAGAATGAAGCTGACCCGATTGAGGAGGAACCTCTTAATATTCAACCGCCCGCTGAGGAAATTCCTGATGCGCACAAGGCATTGGAAATTGCAAGCGGTAAGCTGGAAACTTCGGTTTGGAAAAATATACTTGCAGAGCTTTCTAAATCCGCACCCCTTATAAGCGGAATTTTAAACGGCTCATCGGCATATATAAGCGGTCAGTTTTTATTAATTGACACAGAAAACACGCAGTTTGCCGAGCTAATAAACGGCAAAAACAATGTATACCGTGAAAAGCTGCGCACAGCTATAGAAACGGTGCTTGGCAAATCCTTTAAGCTTGGACCTTACAGAAAAAAGGCTGAGCAGACGGCATCAGACGACCCGCTGCTGCCCTTTAAAGAGCGTCTTAAAGAATTAGAAATACCAAACAATAACAGATAAGGAGTTATATTTATGAAATGCAGAATTCCTAATTCAGGTGGAGCAGGCAATATGAATGCAATGCTCAAGCAGGCACAGAAAATGCAGGAGGATATGGCAACACTTCAAGCCGACCTTGAAGAGCGCGAGTATACCGCAACCTCGGGCGGCGGAATGGTAAGTGTTACTGTTGACGGTAAGCATTTGGTAAAAGAAATTAAAATAAACCCAGATATAGTTGACCCCGAAGAGCCTGAAATGCTTGAGGACCTTTTAACCGTTGCTATAAACGAGGCAGTGAGCAATGCAATTAAAACTGCCGAAACCGAAATGGGCGCTGTTACTGCAGGCCTTAATATGCCGGGACTTTTCTAATGGCATATAACATAGTATCATTTAATTCACTTGCGGCGCAGTTTGAAAGACTGCCCGGAATAGGCAAGAAAACAGCACAAAGGCTGGCGCTGTTTGTGCTCTCAGAGCCGCCCGAGTATGCAAAGAAATTTGCCGCGGCTTTAACCGATGCTAAAGAAAAGATACACTACTGTAAAGAGTGCGGCACCTTTACCGATACCGAGCTTTGCTCTGTCTGCTCAGATGCTACCCGTGATAAAACCGTAATCTGCGTGGTGGAGAGCGCAAAGGATGTTATGGCATTCGAGCGTATGCGCGAGTACGGCGGGCTTTACCATGTGCTCGGCGGCGTTATTTCACCGCTTGACGGTATTGGTCCCGATAAGCTGCGCGTTAAAGAGCTACTTGCCCGCCTTGCCGACGGTACCGTGAGCGAGGTTATTATGGCTACTAACCCCACGGTTGAGGGTGAGGCTACCGCCAGCTATATTTCCCGACTGATAAAGCCTATGGGTATTAAAATTTCCCGCCTTGCCTACGGTATTCCCGTTGGCGGAGACCTTGAATATGCCGACAGCGTGACACTTTCACGAGCACTTGATGGCAGAAATGAGATTTAATATGACAGAAGAAAAGATTAATAGAATAAATGAGCTTGCCCACAAGCAAAAGGCTGAGGGGCTGACCGAGGAAGAAAGGGCAGAGCAGGCTTTACTTCGCCGCGAGTATATTGACTCTTTTAAAAGAAGCCTCGAGGCACAGCTCAATAACACCACCATCGTTTATCCCGATGGCACAAAGAAAAAGGTGCAAAAGCAATGAAAATGTTATTGACAGAAGCCGCCGTTTTATCCAAAAACGGCGATGTTTCATTTGAGGGGCTTCGCCGCTTTGGCGAGCTTACCGTTTGCCAAAATATGAGCTATGAAGAGCTTGAAAAGGAAATTGAGAATTACGATGTGCTTTTTTGCAATAAGCTGAGTATTGATAAAAATATACTTGATAGGGCAGTAAAGCTAAAATATATCGGCGAGTGTGCAACGGGCTATAACAATATCGATATTGCCTATTGCAAAGAAAAGGGAATAACCGTCTGTAATGCAGGGGAGTATTCCACCTCCGCCGTGGCTCAGCAAACCTTTGGCTATATTTTAAATCATTTCAGCCGCGTTGCCGAGTATAATGAATTTGTAAAGGCGGACGGTTGGATTAACAGCCCTGTTTTCTCGCCCGTTATAACCACAACTGATGAAATTGAGGGCAAAACCTTGGGTATTATCGGCTACGGCAGCATTGGCAGGCGTGTTGCAGAAATTGCTAAAGCTTTCGGAATGCGCGTACTTGTTCACACCAGAACTATTCGTGATAGCGAGGCAGAGTATGTAAGCCTCAGTGAGCTTTTGGCAAACAGCGATATAGTAACGCTCCATTGCCCGCTCACCGCAGATAATGTGCAGATGATGAATAAAGCTACCTTTGCAAAATGCAAAGACGGCGCATATTTTATAAATACCGCCCGCGGCGGACTTGTTGATGAGCAGGCGCTTTTAGAAGCTCTTAATAGCGGCAAGCTTTCGGGCGCGGCAGTTGATGTTATAAGCACCGAGCCTATGAAAAAGGATTGCGTTTTAAAGAATGCCAAAAATATCACAATCACACCCCATTCGGCGTGGGTGCCTGTAAGTACCCGCAAGCGGCTTTTAGGAATTGTGGAAAACAACCTTGCCGCATACCTCGGCGGCAAGCCACAAAATAAGATAGTATAATAACCCAAAACACCCGCAGGAAACTGCGGGTGTTTTGAATTTCACTTAACTTTTGCATTTCCTGCATCGTATTTAACGGGGAACGAATATTTCTTATCTATTTTTTTTGGTATGCATCATGAAAAAGACAAGATTATAGCCGTTATCATATTTGCAGTAATTTTTGTTTGTTCAATGTGGCATATTTTGCTTTAAAACTCTTAAAGCGCAAATTGCTCCCTAATAAAGCGCTTGAAAAAGCAATACCAGGGGTCTACCCGCCATTTTCTGAAAGAGTTATTGATATTGGAATGCTTTTAATAACAATAGCACTGTTTTATGTTGTGCCTTTCGTATCTCTAAGTATAAAGAAAACAAAATAAGAAAAAGGATTGACACAATAAGTAATAATTCAAAATCTTTACTCGAATATGATAAAAAATAATTTTTTTTATGACTTCAATTTTAAAATTACTATTTTCCTATTATTCATATGATATAAGTTCCTTTTATTTCAAAAAATGGGCGTTTTTCACAAATTTTGATTTTTATAGTTCAAAATTATTGTAATTTATCCCTATATGTGTTATAATATAGTCACACAAAAATAGGGGGTGCCACCAATGGTTTGTTTGTTTTCACCATAATATTTTAGAAAGGAAATGTAATTATGAAAAAATCA
>JAZNXU010000045.1:0-51988 GCA_045594065.1 Acutalibacteraceae bacterium | reverse complement strand
TTCGGCAGCATTAACAGAAGTAATTAAGAAATTTTCACCTGACAGAATTTTAATTGAGCCATCTGGCGTTGGAAAGCTTAGTGATGTTATTAAGGCAGTCCAAGAACTTAATAACGAAAATATTATACTCAACTCTGCTGTCACCGTTGCTGATGCTAAAAAATGTAAGATGTATATGAAAAACTTTGGCGAGTTTTATAATAATCAGCTCGAACATGCAGGCACGGTTATTTTAAGCCGAACTGCAGACATGACTGAAGATGCTATCGATGCTGTTTTGGAACTTATTAAAGGTAAGAATCCGGAGGTCGGCATTATCACAACCGCTTGGGATAAAATCTCGGGTGAGCAGATTTTGTCGGCTATTGAAAAGACCGACTCTCTCAGTAGTGAGTTAAAGCACCTGTGTGAAGAGGATATATGCCCCGAATGCGGTCATCACCATCACCACCATGATGAGCACTGTCACCATGAACACCATCACCATCACCACCATGATGAGCATTGTCATTGTGGTGACCACCACGAACACCACCATGCCGATGAGGTCTTTGACAGCATAGGAATAGAAACTGCTAACAAATACACTGCTGATGAAATTGGAAAAATGCTCGACAGACTTGATGATTCTGCGACATACGGTAATATTTTGCGCGCCAAAGGCTATCTCGCCAATGCAGAAGGCGATATATGGTTGCATTTTGATTATGTGCCTGAGGAAAAGAATCTGCGCGATGGTACCGCTGAGGTTATTGGCAGAATATGTGTAATTGGCTCAAATATTAATAAAGACGCCATTAAAGCGCTTTTTAGAATTTAGGAAGGATAGATTATGGATATACCTGTTTATCTCTTTACGGGATTTTTAGAGGCCGGTAAAACTAAGTTTATTCAAGACACTCTTACCGATATTCGGTTTAATAACGGGGAGAAAACCCTACTTATGCTTTGCGAAGAGGGAGTAGAGGAATATAATCCAACCAAGTTTTCCGGAGAAAATGTGTTTATAGAGTTGATTGAACACGAAATGCTAAGTCCGGACACACTCGAAAAACTACGGAAATCTCACAAGGCAGAGCGCGTTATTATTGAATATAACGGTATGTGGCAGTTGCAGGATTTATTTGAGAATTTACCTAAAAATTGGATCATCGCTCAGGAATTTATGTTTGCTGACGCGAATACTTTTATAACTTTTAATTCAAATATGCGAAGCCTTGTGTTTGATAAGCTTTCAACCTGCGAACTCGTAGTCTTTAACAGATATAGTGACGAATGTGACAAGATGGCTCTCCATAAAATTGTGCGTGGGGTGAACCGTCGCTGCAATATAGCGTATGAAAGGGAAGACGGATCGGTTGTTTATGATGACATTAAAGATCCGCTACCCTTTGATATAAATGCCGATATTATTGAAATTCAAGATATTGACTATGCTTTGTGGTATCGTGATTTAACCGAAAATCTGCCGGCATACGAAGGTAAAACGGTAAAATTCAAAGGACTAGTTGCCAAGAATGATAAGGTGCCGCTAGGCTCCTTTGTTATAGGGAGACCCCTTATGACCTGTTGTGCTGATGATATTCAGTATGCAGGACTTGTGTGTGATTACGAAAAGGCTGAGTTGATTGCCAATAAATCATGGGTGATGATTACTGCAAAAATTGCACTTAAAAAGCACAAGGCATATCAAAATGTTGGTCCTGTTTTAGAGGCAAAATCGGTAGCTGTTACGACACCGCCTGAAAAACAGGTTGCGGAATTTTATTGATTATGCTGTTAGAATACATTTTAATTTATCTACTTGCAATAAATATTATATCATTTATTATCGCGGCAATTGATAAGCTGTTGGCTAAAAAACAGATGCGGCGCGTAAGCGAAAAAGCGCTTTTTACTCTGGCGTTTCTCGGTGGGGCATTGTTTATGTATGCTTCAATGCGTATTTTTCACCATAAAACGCTGCATAAGCGATTTATGATAGGACTGCCGATAATTTATATTTTACAAATGATTGTTTTTGCGTTATATTTATTGACAAATCAATATTAAAGTAATATAATAACTACATATTTCGAGGCGAGGTGAAATTCCTCACCGGTGGTTATAGCCCACTAACCCTGTTTTCAGGGCCGATTCGGTGTAATTCCGAAGCCGACGGTATAGTCCGGATGAAAGAGATAAGTTTTATAATTTCGCCCCGATATTTTATATATCGGGGTTTTTGTTTTGGAGGTAATTATGAGTAAAAAGACTGATATTAAAGCCATTGCCGTTACCGGTGTTATAACCGCTGCTGCTTTTTTAATGACCTTTGTTTTCCGTTTTAAGGTATCTTTTCTTACCTTTGATTTAAAGGATGCTATTATAGCGCTATCATCGCTTATGTACGGACCTTTATACGGCGTTGCATCTTCGGCAATTGTTGCGTTTTTAGAGTTTTTAACGGTTAGTAATACAGGTATTTACGGTCTTGTTATGAATTTTTTAGCCAGCGGAACCTTTACGCTGGTATGCGGAATAATTTACAAATACAGAAGAACCTTTCAGGGGGCCGTTTTAGCGCTTGTTTTTGCAGCTGTAGCTGTTAATATTGTAATGGTTACTGCCAATATTTTTATAACTCCGTTTTATATGGGCGTTGAGCGTTCAGCGGTAATTTCTATGATACTACCGCTTTTACTGCCGTTTAATATTGCAAAGACGGTTATTAACGCGGCATCAACAATGCTGCTTTATAAGCCTGTTACGAATGCTTTGAAAAAATTAAATATTTTACCAAGCGGCGGGTGTAAAGGTAATTCTGTTCGCTCTGTTTTGCTTGCTGTAATTTCGGTTTTAATTATAATTTTAGCTGTATTATTTTTAACCTTAAAGCTTAATGGAGATTTTCAAATATTTTAAGTTGACAAATTTCGATACTGTGCCATAATATTTATGTAAATTTAATATCTTTCCTTATCAAGAGCGGCGGAGGGACAGGCCCTGCGATGCCCGGCAACCTGAATTTTCAAGGTGCTAAATCCTGCGGAAATTATCCGAAAGATGAGGTATAAAATAACCGCCTCTTTCAGGGGCGGTTATTTTTACGGAGGAATTAAAATGTCTAAAATGCTATTTACATCAGAATCTGTTACAGAGGGTCATCCCGATAAAGTTTGCGACCGCGTTTCTGATGCCATACTTGATGCTATTTTAGCACAGGATGAAGACGCACGAGTTGCTTGTGATACCTTTGCTACCACTGGAATTGTAACCGTTATGGGCGAGATTAGTACTACCGCACAGGTTGATATTACAAAAAGCTGTCCCCGATACTTAAGAAGAAATAGCATACTATTATATGGCAATTTGACGGGATTTCCTGCATACAATTTAGTAAAATGCTGAATTTAGTTATTTCATATTGACAATCGACTATATATAGTGGTATATTTTAGTTGACAAAAAATTACAGGGGGTATTTACTTATGAACGAATTTTGTCAAAATTGCGGTAATCCGCTCGAAGAAGGCGCAACTTTCTGCTCTAATTGTGGTGCAAATATTGAAGCAGCTGCACCTGCTGACGAGAACATTATTAATAAGCTTTTGAAAGAACCTAAGAAACTTATTATAGGTCTTGTAGCAATTTTAGTTGTTGTTGCATTAATTGTCGGCATTACTTCAATTGCAAGCAATGCTTACACTAAAGCTATCGATAATTACATAGCAGTTACTTTTGAGGGCAAATCTAAAGCTATTAAGAACCTTGCTCCCAAAGCTTATTGGGAATACCTTGAAGATGAAGAGGACGAAACTCTTGATGATATGATCGAGGATTATGAAGATAATTGGGATGATACCATCGATGTTCTTGAGGATCAGTTCGGCGACAAAATTAAGGTTACCTATGAGATTGAGGATAAGGATGACCTTTCTAAGAAAAAGATAGAAAAGATTAATGAAGCTCTCGAAGATTCGTATGACTTTAAAGAGAACTCAGTTAAAAAAGGCTATAAGCTTGATGTTGAAATGAAAATCAAGGGAAGCGAAGATGATGATAAAACCGATTCTGAGCTTACTGTAGTTAAAATCGGTGGTTCGTGGTATCTTATTAGATTTTATGAGATTGATGATGAAGTTCGCGTAAGCTTTATGTTCTAAATTTATTTTCTAAAACGCAGGCAGTTAATTCTGTCTGCGTTTTTTGTATAAAAAAGTCGATGCGGCACTTGACAATATTGGCGTGCTGATTTATAATCATTTTGTAAATTAAATATTTTCCTTATCAAGAGCGGCTGAGGGACAGGCCCGATGAAGCCCAGCAACCTGAGTTTTCAAGGTGCTAAATCCTGCGGAACAACCGAGAGATGAGGTAGTTTTTACCGCTTCTTTTTGAGGCGGTTTTTTTATGGAGGTTTTTTATGTCTAAATTATTATTTACATCTGAATCTGTTACCGAGGGTCATCCCGATAAGGTTTGCGACCGTGTTTCAGATGCCGTTCTTGATGCAATTCTTGCTCAGGATGAGAATGCACGAGTTGCGTGTGAAACCTTTTGTACAACAGGCGTAGTAACAGTAATGGGAGAGATTACAACCACAGCTCAGGTTGATATTCCAAAGATTGTGCGCGAAACAGTGTGCGAAATTGGATATAATAGCGCAGATGCTGGCTTTGACGGTAATACCTGTGCTGTTATGACTGCTCTTGATAAGCAGTCGGCTGATATTGCTTTAGGTGTTGATAAATCTGCAGAGCTTAAAAATGGCGAAGAGGATGAATTTAATCTTCACGGCGCTGGCGACCAAGGTATGATGTTCGGCTATGCCTGCGATGAAACTCCCGAGCTTATGCCGCTCTCAATTTCTCTTGCACATAAAATGGCAAAGCGCTTAACCGAGGTTAGAAAGAGTGGGACACTCCCTTATTTGCGCCCCGACGGTAAAACTCAGGTAACGGTTGAATATAACGACGGTGTACCTACACGCATTGATACTGTTGTTGTATCAAGCCAGCACAGTGCTGATATAGATCTTGAAATTCTGCGCGCTGACATTTTAGAAAATGTAATTAAGCCTATTTTACCGCAAGAATTCTTCGATAAAGACACAAAGATATTTATAAACCCGACAGGTCGATTTGTAATTGGAGGTCCTCAGGGCGATACAGGACTTACGGGAAGAAAAATTATAGTTGATACATACGGCGGTGTCGCTCGTCACGGTGGCGGTGCTTTCTCGGGAAAGGATCCGACTAAGGTTGACCGCTCTGCCGCCTATGCCGCAAGATATGTTGCGAAGAATATTGTAGCGGCAAAATTAGCAAAGAAGTGCGAAATCCAGTTGGCATATGCCATTGGCGTAGCGAAACCTGTGTCGGTTATGGTCGATACATTCGGTACAGGTGTAGTATCTGACGATAAAATTGCAGATGCTGTAAATAAAGTATTTGATTTACGCCCTGCAGCAATTATTAAAAATCTTGGACTTCGTGCACCGATTTATAAGGAACTCTCGGCTTACGGCCATATCGGCAGAGAGGATTTAAGTGTTTCTTGGGAGAAAACCGATAAAGTCGAGGAATTAAAATCAGTTATATCTGCATAGTTTTTTGGGCAGACTCAAAATTCATTAAGTTTAAGCGACTTCGAAAGAGGTCGCTTTTCATATTTTTCAAGTACTATTAATATACTGATTTAGGAGTTGAAAAAATATGAAATATCTTGAAATAGCGTTATATGTGATACTGGTTATTACCTTGATAATAATATTTGTTTTTTTGAAGAAGACCGAAAAACCGCTAAAAAATGCGCTTTTCGGTGTTTTAATATCTTATGTTTCGCTGGCTATAATTAATAACACAACATTTCTAACAGGTATATATATACCCATAAACCCGTATACCGTTGTGACCTCTGCGGTGTTTGGTATCCCTGGAATTTCAGGCTTAATAATTTTTTGCACCATATTTGGTCTTTAAAAATGTTATACTATGTGTTAAAATATACACAGAGGTGACAGCGGATGATTAAATTTATTTATGGGCGAGCCGCAACCGGCAAAAGTTATAAAATCATCAGTGATATTTCTGCTGATGTAGCAAAGGGTAGAGATGTTGTGCTTTTAGTTCCCGAGCAGTTCACTTTTGAGAGTGAACGCGCGCTTCTAAAGGCACTTGGTAATAAAGCCACTACCGATGTATCGGTGTTGAGCTTTACAAGAATGTATGATGAAATTACCCGTAAGGTTGGTGGCAGGGTAGCCAATAATATAACCGATTCTGACAGAGTTATTCTTATGAATCGTGCATTTAAGGCAGTTAGGGACAAGCTGCAAATATGGTCTAAATATGTAAATTCGCCTCATTTTACTGCAAATTTAATTGCAGCTATTACAGAATTTAAAACATCCGCAATATTGCCCGAAGATATAAATAGAGCGCTAGGCTCAGTTACAGGTAACTATTTAAGGCTAAAACTTCAGGATATATCTATAATATATTCCGCTTACAATGCTCTACTAGGTACGGTATATCTTGATCCTGTCGATGATCTTACAAGACTTAACGATAAGCTGATTAGCTTTAGATATTTTGAGGGGAAAAATGTTTATATAGATTCCTTTAAAAACTTTACGGGTCAGCAATATAAAATTCTCGAACGCATTATTTCTCAAGCAGATAATGTGTATATTTCAGTTACTTCTGATAATATAAAGTCTACTGAGCTTTCAATATTTTCAAATGTTAATAACACCGTTCGTAAGATTTGTGATATTGCAAAGAAATATTCCGTAAAGATCATGGACTGTGAGGAATTAAAAAGCAATCACTATAAAAGCGATGGTTTACACGCTCTGGAGGCTTATCTTTCAAAATTCGCCGAAAAAATTGATAGCACTGAGGATTTGCGGATAATTAAGTGTAATACTTGCGCCGATGAGGCAGAGTTCACCGCAAGAACTATAAGACGACTCGTTCGCGAAGAGGGCTATCGCTACCGAGATTTCGTTATTATCTCGCGTAATGCTGAAACCTATCAGAAATATATTGAAAAGCATTGCAGCAACAACGAGGTGTTCTGCTTTACCGATAAGCGCCGAAAAATTAACAATTTGCCACTGCCTGCGCTAATAAATTCTGCACTTAGTTTGGCGATTAGTCTTAGTACCGATGAAATTTATAATTTTCATAAGACAACCCTTACTAATATGACATTAAATGAGCTCGCCATGCTTGAAAATTACACCTATCTTTGGAATGTTAAAGGCGTGGACTGGCTTGATGATTGGACAATGAATCCTAACGGATTTATCGCAGCATCAGAAGATAGCGAAGAGGCTAATGATTATTCTGATGCATTGGCTGAGTTGAACAGGCTAAGAAATATAGCTATTGAGCCCATAATTCACTTCAGAAGCGCTTTTAGCGGCACACCTAAGAATTTAGCCGCTGCAATAATTAAACTGCTGGAAGAATGTGGAGCTGCACAAAAGTTAAAGCAGAGATTGAACGAATGCAAAGCGGGGCGTCTCAGCGAGGAAGCCGACGATTTAAGGCTTTCGTGGGATGCTGTTATGAATTTACTTGATGGCTTTGTTAAATGCCTGCCCGACAGTGAGATAGCTCCATCGGAGTTTATTGAGCTTTGGAAAGACTCTCTTGAATTTTCAACCATCGGTAATATCCCGCAGATGGTTGATGAGGTTACATTTGGGTCTGCAGACAGAATTAAACCGTCAAGACCTAAAGTCGCTTTTGTAATCGGTGTTAATCAAGGCATTTTTCCTGCTAAGGTAACCTCGGGAGGTATTTTTGCCGCCAACGAACGAGAAAATCTAATAAACAGCGGCCTTGAGATTCCTGATTTTGGCATTTCTTCGGTAATTGATGAAGAGTATCTTTTATATTCTAGCCTTTGCTGTCCGACCGAAAAGCTGTTTATCACTTATGCTGCAGCCGATAGTTCGGGCGCCGCACTTGAGCCCTCACAGGTGATAGGTGAAATTTTAGAAAATTCTGATGATTTTCGTATAACAGAAGTTGACACTAAAGTTCTCTCAACGGAAAATCTACCTGAAACGCGAAAAACTGCCCATAACAGCATGTACTCGTATTTTGCAACCGACAAAAATGCATATATAACTGTTAAGAATGCACTCGGCGCAGATGAAGATGGCGCAGTTGAAGAGAAAATTAATAGTTTTTCAAAAGAGAATGCAAGGGTAACTCCCGAAAATTCTGTACGACTGTTTGGAAATAAAATAGGAATTTCTGCTACAGGCTTCGATACATTCCACCGATGCAAATTCTCTTACTTCTGCCGTTACGGTTTGGGTTTAAAGAGAATTCAACCTGCCGAGTTCGATGTTTTGCAACGCGGCACGCTTTCTCATTATGTCTTGGAAAACCTCGTTAAGAAGTACATAGATAAGTTTAGTGAACTTTCCAGAGCTGATTCCGATAAAATTATTGAAACGCTCGTATCGGAATACCTTGCTCTAATTGATGGTTATGAGAGAATTGAAACCCCTAGAATAAAATTTTTAGTTAATATTATTACATCATCCCTAAAGGATGTTGCTTACCACATAATTTGTGAAATGGCGCAATGTGAATTCCGACCCGAGTTTTTTGAACTGAAAATTGGAAATGACGGTACAATTCCTACTTTGTCGGTACCATTCTCTGATTCCGGTGAAATGCGTATTCGCGGAAGTATTGACAGGGTAGATATCTACGGCAACTATGTAAGAATTGTCGATTATAAAACAGGTACTAAAGTTTTTCATTTGCCGGATATTCTTGTGGGGCTTAACTTGCAGATGCTAATTTACCTATATACGGTAATAAGGGGAAATAATGAATATCTTAATTCAAAATTGCCGGCGGGAATTCTTTATATGCCATCTAAACGCGATTTTGGCGACCCTAAGATACTCTCTATGAACGGGCTTATTCTTCTTGATGAAGAGGTTATGTCAGCTATGGATAAAGAGGGGGCAGGTGTATATATTCCCAAACGGCCGTTTAAGGCTGATGGCAGCCTTAGCAGCAGAGCAACCGCATACGCTGAGCCCGATGTTTTTGAACAGACCTTTGATTATATTGAGCTCTTGCTAAAAAGAATGGGAAATGACCTGCAAAATGGCGAATTAAATGCCGATCCGGTTGATGGAATTAAATCGGACGCTTGCAAATACTGCGATTTTTCGTCAATTTGCTGCTTCGAAAATAGAGAACACAAATGCGCTGATAAAGAATTATCTCACACAGAGGTTTTAGAAAAGTTAAGGGAGGCGAATATAAATGGCATTTAAACCGACTGAAGCACAAAGCAATGCTATAAATGCGACCGCCGGTACCCTTGTTTCTGCCGCTGCAGGCTCAGGTAAAACCGCTGTTTTAGCCGAGAGAGTTGTAAGGCTTTTAACAGGTGAAAACCCAATCAGCGCCGATAGAATCTTAGTTGTTACATTTATGTCTGCCGCCGCTGAGGAAATGCGCTCGAGAATTGAAAGAAGACTCAATGCTGAGTGTTCAAAAGATCCTAAAAATAAACTTTTGTATGCGCAAAAGCTAAAAATTCGTAATGCAAAAATCTGTACTATTGACTCCTTTTGCATTGAGCTTGTCCGTGAAAACTTTGATATTCTCGGTGTAACTCCCGATTTCAAGGTAGGGGACGATATTTCGGTTAATAAAATAAAGGATGCTGCATTAACTGAAATTTTGAACAGCGAATTCCGCGATAATTCGACGGAATTTATTGCGCTTTTAAATGCTCTATGCTCAAAGTTTGATGAAACTGATTTAAAGGAAGCCATAATAAGAATTTACGAATTCTCTCAAAATCTCCCATTTCCGCGTGAGTGGCTCGAAAATTTATACTCCGAAATTAATAATGATGCATTTTGCGCTAATATAATTTCTCAGGCTTTTATGAAGATTAGCAGCTTATTAGACTCCGCTACAGATAAACTCTCTAAGGCAATAAACGGACTTCAAAACGATGAAAATCTTTATTCAATTTTTGCACCCGTAATTGAAGACGATTTAGTGATTTATGAATCACTAAAATCCGCTGCCGACGAATACGATTGGAATAAACTGCTGGTTCTTTTAAATACAAGCTCCTTTAAACGCTGGCCATCGCCGAAAAATCTCGATTGCTCTGCTAGGCTTGCGGCTAAGACCTTAAGAAATCTTGCTAAATCAGATTTTAACGGTGTAAAATCTTTGGTCTATGCTGATGATTCTGCAGTAATTTTTGATATTAAAAGCGCTCTAAGCCTTGTTAAAAAACTAATTCAGTTGGTCATTAATTATACCGATGCTTTTACCGCGGGCTGTATTAAGGAAAATTTTATGACTTTTTCGCAAGCTGAGCATTATGCACTTAATTTACTCTGTGAAAGTAGGGACGGTGAAATTGTCTTAAAGGATACTGCTTACGAAATTATCGGTCGTTTTGATGAAATCTTAGTCGATGAATTTCAGGATATTAACGATATGCAAGACCTATTGTTTAATATCTTATCGCAAAACGAGAAAAATCTTTTTGCTGTTGGAGATGTTAAGCAAAGTATTTACGGCTTCCGCGGCTCTAATCCCATTAATTTTTTAAACAAAAAGAATACTTATCTGCCTTTTGCTCAGGCGGCGGAGACCGACCTTAAGAAAATAATATTAGGTAATAACTTCCGTAGCCGAAATGGAATATGCTCGTATATCAATTTTCTCTTCGAAATGCTTATGAATGGCGAAAAAAGTAGTATTAAATATACCGACGAGGAGATTTTAGTGCCTACTGCAAGGTATCCTGAAAATGCCGATACCGAAACCGAAATTCACTTTATTGATATTGAGAGTAACGAGAAAACAGCTACTGAATTCGAGGCCCAGCATATTGCCGATTTCATCAAGTCGTATTTGAACGAAAAAACCGTGACCGACGAGCAAAACGGTGAGCTAATTTTACGCAAGCCAAGTTATGAGGATTTCGCAATAATTTTGCGTGGTGTAAAGTCAAAAGGCTCGGTTTATGCCCAAATTCTAGAAGAAAATGGAATTCCTGTAAATTTCTCGGTGGATTCTGTGTATGATTCTTCCGAAGTTAAAATAATGTTATCTCTCTTAACAGTAATCGCCAACCCAACAAGAGATATAGAGCTCGTATCCGTTCTTATGTCTCCGTTGTTTGGGTTTACTGCAGATGAGTTGGCCGCATTAAAGATTAATTCAAGAAACGATTCATTTATAACAGCTGTTACTAACGGCGCCGTAAACGGTAATGTAAAAGCAGCAGATTTTCTTAAAAAGCTTACCATATACCGCACTGCTGCTGTCACAATGGGAATCGGCGATTTGATTGATTATCTTTACGAGGACACTGAGTTTTTAAATATTGCTTCCGCACTGGAAAACGGTAGTGCACGACGCGAGAACCTTATGTCACTGTACACAGCGGCACTCGATTATCAGGATAATTATGCATCGAAAAACATTTTAAAATTTGTTGATTTTATTCGTAGTCAGTCTGATACTGACATCTCCACAACGAAGTCCGGTAAAGAAAATGCTGTTAAAATCACTACCATACATAAATCAAAAGGTTTGCAATATCCTATTTGTATTTTAGCAGATACATCAAAAAGATTTGCAGGGGAGGATACAAAGAAAAATTTACTAACCGATGTTCAGCTTGGTGTGGGCTTTAGATATTTCGATAATGCTCTTAACGAAAAGAAAGAGTCTTTGCACTTTAAAATTATTAAGGATAAGATGCTTAACATGAGCTACGAGGAGGAAATGCGGCTTGCCTATGTGGCTGCAACCCGTGCAAAAGAAAAGCTCCTAATAGTTAATACGCTTAAAAACCTAAGTGATGAGCTGAATACTGCTGCAGCCCTTTCTGCAGTTTGCAAAGATGTTGCCGACTATAGAAGCATCGTTCAAAATTCTTCATCATATTTAGATTGGTTGCTATATACTTCGGTAATCCATCCTGATTTTAAGTTGTGTGAATTTGAAACGCGTTTAATTGCTAATACTAACAGCAAGGTTACTTTTAAAAAAGTTTCTTCGAGCGCACTGAACATTGATTTAAAAAGCACTAATAAAATTAAAGATGGCGTAGGGGAAAACACCTTGACTGAATTAATTAGAAGAAATCTCGATTATTCCTATCCTTATGAGAATGTCAAAACTATTGAAACTAAGAGTTCGGTTGCGGTAATAGCCCATAAAGCAGATGAAGAGGAGTATAGCTTTATGTCCTTGCCCGATTTTATGTCAGCTTCGGGCTTATCACCTGCAAAACGGGGAACTGCTACACACCGTTTTATGCAGTTCTCGGATTTTGATGCAGCCGAGAAATCTGTTCAAGCTGAGCTAGACCGCCTTTACGAGTGGGAATTCATCAGCGCTGCTGAGCGCGATGCTGTTGATATTAAGGCAGTAGAGCGTTTCTTTGCGAGTGACATTTATACCCGAATAAAGAACTCTGTTAAATTCGAGCGTGAAATGCGCTTTATTACCGAAATGCCTGCCGGAAAGCTTAAAAGCTTAGTACCTGAAACGGTTAAGGATGAGCCCGTAATAATTCAAGGCTCGGTAGACCTTGTGTTTGAGGAACCTGACGGGTTGGTTATTGTGGACTTTAAAACCGACCGTGTTCGTGATGAAAATGTTTTACGCGAGGCTTATTCTGAACAATTAAACATTTACGGAAAAGCATGTGAAAAGATTTTTGAAAAACCGATTAAGGAACTCTTACTATATTCCTTTTCACTTTCCGACACAGTTGAAGTTTAGAAAAATAGACCGCAAAATTGCGGTCTATTTTATTAACAATGGCTGTATTTGTTTACCTTCGAGTGCAAAATTTACAGTTTTTGGTATTTGAGTGAAATCAGCAATTAAAGAGGTGGGCTTCCCGATAGCGTCATCCTGACCATACGGTACGAAATATATATTTTTACAGTTAAGCAGTCTGCCTATGTTTTGGGCGGATGCAGAAAGACCGTCATTTGTAGCAGGAGCAATAACTACCGGTCTTCCGTTTCTCAAATGCGCCTTAACTGCCATCGTAACCGAGGTGTCGGTAATTCCGTTTGCCAATTTTGCTAGTGTATTTCCCGTACAGGGCGCGACAATTAGTACATCGAGTAATTTTTTAGGACCGATTGGCTCAGCCCCCTCTATAGTGTGTATTATCTTATTACCGCATAAATTTTCGATTCTTTCTCTTAATTCTGCCGCCTTATTAAAGCGATTATCGGTAGAATAAACGATAGGCGACATAATCGGTATAATTTTATAGCCAGAATCGATTAGTGCTTTTATCTGAACGGTGACTTCGGCAATGGTACAAAAAGAACCACATAACGCGAAGCCCACAGTTATTCCTTTCATAAAATTTCTCCTTTTTGGGAAGATATGATTGTTAAAACAGTATCTGTTAAAATTTCTGCAGCCGTAATAGGGGAGTATTTTCCGGGTAACCCTTGGGCATTTATAATTTTGCATTTGGCAATTTCTCTTTCTCCGCTGATACCTCCCGGATGCGAGGCAAGCTCCATTAGTACTGCTGTCTGCTTGCAACGCCGTAGAAATACACTGTCAATTACGGGAAAATCTACAGTATTAAATATAAAATCAAATTGATCGGCAACCGAGTTTATTTCGGCTGTTTTAATGCTTTTCATATTAAAGGCTTCAATAAAGCAAATATCAACATCTTTTCTCGCGCTTACCGTAACATCGGCGCCAAGTTGTTTCAACATTTGAGATAGAATCTTACCGATTCTACCGTTTCCGATAACAAGACACTTGCTGCCGAAAATAGTTTTTTCGCTGTTGTAAATTGCTAAAGCTATTGCGCCCTCGGCAGTTGGTACTGCGTTTTTAATTGCAAAGCTGTCAAGTGTGCTGTAGTCTATGCATTTCTTATCTTGAAAGTTCAGCTTGCAGGTAAGAATGACTTGGTCGTTTATATATTCTCTTAAATCCGATATATAAATTTTATCATCGGTAATCGTGTTAAATACCGTAATTTTATCCTTGGTGGCCGGTAATGGAAGAATTATAACCTCACTTGCTTTAATCTTTTCTTTCAAATTTTTAGCTGTAACGATATGTTCTGTGTTGTGTCCTTTAATTTTCAAATTTTCTGTCAAATATATTTGGCGTTTGTCACCGCCTAAAACAACAATATTCAAATTATTCACCACACAAAAAATTAAAACGCCATAAATGCTTAATACATTTTATGGCGCTTTAACCTTTTAGTTACTTGTATTCAGTTTGAATTAGTCGCAACAGAGATTCCTTTGTGTTTAGCTTCGGCTCGGCAATACAGAGATCTAAAAGCCATTTTAATATATTTCCGATTTCTTTTCCAAAATAACCGAGTGATTTTATATCTTCACCGCTAATTTTAAGCATTGAAATATTATAGGCTTCATTGTTCTTTAAGATAGTATCGAGTTCGTTTATGTGTTTTTTTGTATCATATCCGCAAATAATAGCTTTAAAGATTAAAAGGTCATACACGGCGTCTGCAGACGATAAATTCAGCATTCTTTTAAGAGTATTCCTATCATATTTATTGAACTGATCATTAAGAAGTGTAAGATAATCAATGTGGCGTTTTAAATTATTGCTAAATTTAAGCCTATTAGCTAATTTTTCGGCGTCAGCATCAGTTAATGCAATAAAGCTAAAAAGTCGAATAGGCAGCTGTTTTGGAAGCAATTTTATTAGCTTAAATTTCGCCGCTTTATTTGTGTTGATACAAGCAAGCCCCGCTGAGTTAATAAAATCCTCTAATACTTCAGGCTTTTCGCCGAGTAGAGATTTTGACAGCTCTGTAAATATTCTCTCACCACTTATATCAAAAAGTCGATTAGAACATCTATTTGCAGCACAGTTGGTCGCATTTTCTATATCAAAACCTAATTGAGATGCAAAGCGAAATGCCCGCAAAATTCTTAAGGCATCTTCGTTAAATCTTCGTTCAGGGTCACCAACCGTTCTAATTATCTTGTTTTTTAGATCTTGTCTGCTGTCAAACAGGTCTATAATTCCTGTCTTTTCATTGTATGCCATTGCGTTTACCGTGAAATCCCTACGCGACAAATCGTATTCAAGATTTTCAGTGAATTTTACACTTTCAGGCGAACGATGATTAAAATAATCACCGTCAATGCGGTAGGTTGTAACCTCTGTAATAATGCCGTCAATAATAACACTCACTGTTCCGTGTTTTATTCCTGTCGGGATAGTTTTCTCAAAAAAATTAATCACTTTTTCAGGCGGGCAGGAGGTTGTA
The DNA here is from genome assembly GCA_045594065.1 of Acutalibacteraceae bacterium. Taxonomy (GTDB): domain Bacteria; phylum Bacillota; class Clostridia; order Oscillospirales; family Acutalibacteraceae; genus SIG565. The sequence goes on along the minus strand of JAZNXU010000045.1, from coordinate 36,673 downwards.
ATATCATAATCATCTGGAGTTTTGCCTAACAGAGCATCGCGTACGGCACCGCCAACAATGTATGCCTCATAGCCGTTAGTTTCCAAAACTGATATAATTTTCTTGATGTTTTGAGGAATTTCTAACATATTTTACCTCTTTTCGTAAAATAATTGTTTATTTATTTTGCGTTTAGTAATATAATATTAAATATGACAGGGGGACTTGTAATGAAAAATCTAAGAGAAGAAGATAAAATAATAGACAGCGTTAAGCGTGTTCATATGATTGGTATAGGCGGCAGCGGTATGTGTCCGCTTGCTGAAATTCTGCACAGTAAGGGTTATGAACTTACTGGGTCTGATAATAATATGAGCGACCCGCTAAAAAGAATTTTGAATCTTGGCATTAAGGTGAATATGGGTCATAACGCTGAGAATGTGCATGGTGCAGAGCTCATCGTTTATTCTGCCGCAATTTCAAAAGACAATCCTGAGCTTGTCGAAGCAGACAGATTAGGTATTCCAACAATGGAGCGATCACATCTGCTTGGTGCGCTAACCCGCAAGTATGATAATGTTATCGGTGTTAGCGGCACACACGGCAAAACCTCCACCACCTCTATGATAACACAAATTCTTTATTTAAACAAGTACGACCCTACAGCAGTTATCGGTGGCAAGCTTCCGCTTATTAATTCGAATGGAATTGCAGGCAAATCAGAGCTTATGGTTTGTGAGTCCTGCGAGTTTGTTGATACTTTTTTGCAAATGTCACCTGATATTGCGGTACTGCTGAATATCGATAACGACCACCTTGATTATTTTAAAACTATGGATAATCTTGTGCTGTCTTTTACAAAGTTTATTTCAATGGCAAAAACGGTATTCTTAAACGGTGATGACGAATTATCGGTTAAAGCCGCCGCAAATTGTTTACACAAGATTACTTTCGGTTTCAGCAAAAGCAACAACTATTTCGCAGCCGATGCGAAGCCCTCAAAATTCGGCTATGCTTTTAAGGTTTACAATAATGGCAAGTTTTTAGTTGATATTGAACTTCGCGTTCCGGGTAAGCATAACATATACAATGCGCTTGCAGCAATAGCTGTTTGTGATTTTTTGGGCGTTAGCGCCGAGGGCATCAAATCAGCTCTAGAGCAATTTACCGGAGCGGGCAGGCGTTTTGAATTTTTAGGCGAATATAATGGCTTTATTTTAGCAGATGACTACGCCCACCATCCCACCGAAATAAAAGCAACTCTTAATGCGGCAAAAGCACTCAGCTATAACCGCGTTATTGCGGTTTTTCAACCGTTTACATTTTCACGAACAGCACTGCTTAAGGATGAATTTATAGAAGCGCTCAGCATTGCTGATAAGGTTATTTTAACCCCGATTATGGGCTCGCGCGAGGTTAATTCCTACGGTATCAGCTCAGAGGATATTGCAAAAGGTCTTAATGATTGCACTGTTGTCGAGACCTTGGACGATGTTGCTAACACTGTAATTGAAATTGCTGGTGAGGGTGACCTTGTAATTTCAATGGGCGGCGGCGATATCTACAAAGCCGACCACATAATAATAGAAAAATTAAAATAAAAAAATAAGCACGGTTTAAACACCGTGCTTATTTTATTTTTCAGTGAATAGGTCGATAATTTTTGAATAAATCTCGGCTGGATTTTCGAGAAATTTATTTTTTATGCTTACTGCTTGCGATTCATCAGAAACGAGCAACTGAACGCTCATAACAGGGTTGCCGTTATCGAGAGCCGAGCAGGTGATAAAGGTGTTTTCACCTTGTCTTACAATGCTTATGTCGGTCTCCTTGGCGTTTCGTATATCAGCTATCATTTTAAGCGTGCTCTTGCACGCTTTCTCTCTAACGGAGAGGGGAACAGTGGCTTTAAGAGTATCGGCAACATTATTTCCGCTGGCTGTAGTGGTGTAGGTCTGTTCGTTTTCGTCAACACAAATAATATTTCCGTTTTTAATAAGTGATTCAATACAATCACTTACTTCAAAGTTATTGGCAATACCGTCATAGTACAGCACCTCGCACAGCTTGCTCGCAGGTACGGGCTCCTTGACGGATTTAAGGATATAACAAATTAAAACCTTAATTTCGGTTGTATTTACGAGTCCACCGTGTGAAACGCCGGCAGACACAGCATCAAATTGCATAATTTCACCGCCTTAATAAACTATTATTTATTATACAGGGGAAATCACATTTTTTCAAGTATTTTAAAGTTTATCCGTCAAAATCTTCTATCAGCTGCTGGGCTTCGTTTACACTATTGAGCTTTATACCGCTTCTCAGATTGTCTTGGTCGGTGAGTGGAAGTGCATTTGGATTAATATTATCATAAATCTGAATTAAAATATCATCGCGATAAAGTCGTACGGAATTGTTAATACTAATTAGCGTATAGTTATTATTGACTGAATTTTTAATTTCAGCCTGACTCATTTTTTCGCTGAAATAGCGGTAGATAAGCAGTAAAATCACTATTAAACATAGTAAAGCAAATATTGTGTATTTCCTTTTCAAAATAATCACCATAATTTAGTTTTAACGGATTTTAGTAAATTATTAAAAAATTGTAACCCACTTTTTTGAAAAATATGGTATAATGATTGTAAACTGCCATATTAGGCGGTGATTATACCGTTTAAGAACGGAGGTAATTCTATGGATTTTAATGAAAAAGATAATGAGTTTTTTGAAGATTCTATTACGGAAACTCAAGAAAACGAAAACAGTATTGTGGATTTAAACAGTTTTTCAGATAATGCCGAAGAATCTGCAAATGCTGCAGATAATAACGGTAAAAAAGACGGCAAGAAAAAGAAATTTAATAAGGCTGCATTTTTAAAGGTGCTGCTGTCGGTGTTCCTTGTTGGAGTTATTACGGTTTGTATAATTGCCGGCGCTTTCATCATTTATGCATTTAATTTTGTTGATGCAACAATGAATGAAAATCTTTACGATTTAGCTAACCTTGAATTCAGTACAACTATTTACTATCAGAATACTGAGGGTAATTGGGTAGAGGACACACGCTTGCACGGTGAATATAACCGTATTTGGGCATCAGATGCTGAGGGCGAAATTCCCGAAAATCTAAAAAATGCCTACATTGCGATTGAGGACCAGCGCTTTAATACCCACGGCGGCGTTGACTGGAAGCGTACATTCTCTGCCTTTGCTAACCTTTTCTTTAATTTTTATTCATCAAATCAGGGCGGCTCAACCATAACACAACAGTTGGTTAAAAACCTTACCGGAGATAATTCAACAAGCCCAAGCCGTAAGGTAAGAGAGATTATGAGAGCCCGCGAGCTTGAAAGTAATTATTCCAAAGAGGTTATTCTTGAGTGCTACATTAACACCGTTGCAATGGGTGGCGGTATGTACGGCTCAGAGGTAGCTTCGAACTATTATTTTGGAAAATCCACGAAAGAGCTTACTCTAAATGAGTGCGCTGCTTTAGCTGCCATTGTTAAAGCTCCCGAACAGTACAGACCTGATAAAAATCCTGTGCAAAACAAACAACGTCGGCAAACAGTGCTTAACAAAATGCTTGAACTCGGCTATATTACCGAAGAAGAGCATGCCGCAGTTTACGACGAGGATTTAGTAATTGTTGCCGAAGAGAACAGCAGCGGTGAAGTTGAAGTTAATTCATATTTCGTTGACGCTCTATACGAAGAAGTTGTTCAAGGTCTTATGGATGTTTACGGATATGATGAACAGCATGCAAAGCTTAACTTCTACAACGGCGGTTATAAAATTTACTCAACACTCGACCCGAATATACAATCTGCAATGGAAACTGTATATGAGGATACTAAATATGCCTACAAGGGTAAAGACGGTCAGTTGTTACAGGGCTCTATGGTCGTAATGGACTACGAAGGTCATGTCAAGGGTATGGTTGGAGGTATCGGTGAGAAGACAGGCAACCTTGTATTCAACCGTGCTACGAACGCTTATAGACAGCCGGGCTCTACAATGAAACCTATGTCGGCTTATGCTCCCGCCATCGAAGCAAATATGATAACCTATTCATCTATTGTAAACGACCGCGATGTTTACAATTATAAGAATAGTGACGGCACAAACTGGAAGCCAAACAACTGGTATCCACAGAGATTTTTAGGTGATATTACAGTCGAATATGCACTTGAAAAATCCTCTAATACAATCCCAACGATGCTCGTTGAAAAGCTGACATTGCCTAAATCTTATCAGTTCTTGACAGAAATGCTAGGTCTTACATCGCTAAATCAGAATGATGCCACAAGCTACGCATCGCTTGGAATGGGTGGTACCAACACAGGTCTTACAACGCTTCAAGAGGCGGCGGCTTACGCTACATTTGGTAACGGAGGTATCTATTACAAGCCTACAACCTATTTAAAGGTAACGAATCAGCGTGATGAAACAATCCTTGAATCAACTCCCGACCCAACTGTTGCAATGAGCGAGGATACAGCGACTGTAATGAATCATCTGCTCCAGAATGTTGTTTATGGCTCTGAGGGTACAGGTGCTGGTGCAGGCTCATATGTTTCTAATATGAAGATTTTTGCTAAAACCGGTACATCTAACGATGATATGAACTGCTGGTTTACCGGCGGAACACCGTATTATGTAGCTTCTTCTTGGTGCGGTTATGATACCTTGCAACGCGTAAATCAGAGCACTACTGCAAAGGTAATGTGGGGTGCAGTTATGTCGAAGATTCACTCGGGATTACCTGTAAAGACTTTTGCTGACAGTCAGTATTCCGTTTCACACTACTACTGTACCGAAACCGGACTTCTTGCGCGCGAAGGATGCACAAGCCGAAAAGAGGGCTGGTATCGTAAGAGTAATGTTCCGTCGCTGTGTACCACGCACGAGGGCGAAAAGGCTACAGGGAAGTATGAGCCTCCACAACAGGCAACTTCGCCTGATGTTGAGACTCCGGATACTTCGGCACCCGCCACGCCTGAGGCACCAGCTACAAACTAACAAAAAAACCGCTTTTCACAATGAAAAGCGGTTTTAATTTTGCTAAAAATTATTCGAAGATTTTCTGTGCGGCAGTTATAATAGCTTCGATTTTAGCAGCTGCCTCCTCGCGCTGTGTGTCAACACAGCCTAAATATAATTTAACCTTTGGCTCGGTGCCGGAAGGTCTGAAAACAACCTTGCTGGAATCTTCTAAGAAGTACACAATTACATTTGACTTTGGTAGGTCGATTTTATCCTGTGTTCCGTTCTTAATATCGTAGGATAGGGAAGTACCGTAATCAAATATTGACACAATTTTTTTACCAGCAAACTCACTTGGGGGATTATTTCTCAGGTCATCCATTAGTTTTTTCATAGCTATCATACCTGATTGACCCTCAAAAGCAAAGCTCTTTTGAGCGTTCAAAAAATATCCGTGCTTCTTAAATATAGAATCAAGCTTATCAAGCAGACTCATACCCTTGCTCTTATAATATGCAGCCATCTCACAAATCATCATTGCAGCTACAACAGCATCCTTATCTCTTACATAGGTACCGGGCAGATATCCGTAGCTTTCCTCAAAACCAAATATATAACGGTTCTCTTCGCCTTTTTCTTCTAGCAAAGCAATCTGCTCGCCTATGAACTTAAAGCCCGTTAAAACATTTATCAAATTACAGTCATATTCCTTTGCAATTTCGGCGCAAACCTCAGTAGTAACAATAGTTTTAATTGCAACAGGATTTTTAGGCATAATACCGAGTTCTGTACGGCGTTCGAAAATGTAATTAAGCAATAATACTCCTACATCGTTACCAGAAACGAGTGTAGCATCACCGTCTTTTAGCACGGCAATACCAACACGGTCTGCATCAGGGTCGGTAGCAAGAATTAAATCAGCTTTTACGGTTTTAGAAAGCTCAAGGGCAATTTCAAATGGCTGACGAATTTCAGGATTCGGATATGGGCAAGTGGGGAAGTTACCGTCCGGATTCTCCTGTTCAGGCACAATTGTTACATTTTTAATTCCAACTCTGTCAAGAATAGCACGAACAGGCTTATTTCCCGTGCCGTGTAATGGGGTATATATTACCGAAAAATCAGGTAAATTATAGCTTTCATCGGCAAAGGACTGCTTTTGAACTTCATCTAAGTATGCATCAATAATATTTTGACCTATATATTCAATTTTACCGCTTTCAAGCAGCTCATCGAAGCTTCCAAATTTTACATCGTTAAAATAATCGATTTTTGACATACGCTCTAAAACCGATTGTGCTGCATCGGGAGGAAGCTGGCAACCGTCAGCGCCGTAGGCTTTATAACCGTTGTATTTTGCGGGATTATGACTCGCAGTAATAACAATGCCCGCATCGCATTTCAGCTCTCGTACAGCGAAAGAAAGCATAGGGGTGGGCATTAATTTTTCATATAAATATACCTTTACTCCGCTTGCGGCGATAACTCGTGCTGCAGTTTCAGCGAAAAGCACTGATTTAATACGGCTGTCATAAGCAATGGCAATCTTACCGTCATCAGTTACAGAGTTAATATATTCAGCCAGTGCCTGTGAAGCGCGACCTACAGTATAAACATTCATTCTGTTGGTGCCGGCACCAATAATGCCTCTAAGCCCAGCAGTGCCAAATTCAAGCTCAGTATAAAAACGATCGGAAATCTCTTCAGAAGAATTCTTTATTGCTTCAAGTTCCGCAATCAAGTCTTTATCCTCTGTAGCGTTGTTAAGCCATTTATTGAAAATCTCAGTGTACATAGTAACAACCTCCTAAAATTTACTATTTTAATTTTAATATTTTATAACCGTTATGTCAACTTATTTATTTTATATTATTTATTTAGTATGAAAAATATTGACAACAAAAAATGTTGGGAGTATACTTAAATATTATTAAATACATTGAATATGGGGTAAAAATATGTTTTCAAATGATATGTTACAGCTCGGTCAGGTACGCTCTGTTATTCGCGAAATGTTTGAATACGGAAATAAGCGTGCAGCGGAAATAGGTCGCGAAAATGTTTTTGATTTTAGTCTTGGTAATCCCAGCGTACCCGCACCAGACGAAGTTAATCAAGCGCTCATTAAGCTTTTGCAAAACGAGGATAGTGTTTCGCTACACGGTTATACTTCTGCCCCCGGTGATATCGGTGTTAGAAAATGTATTGCCGATTACTTGAACAGCCTATACAGTACTGAATTTTCTCCCGCGAACATTTATCTTACCGTCGGTGCAGCAGCTTCTTTAACAATTACCATTAAAGCACTTGTTGAGCCTGAGGATGAGATTATAGTTTTTGCCCCGTTTTTTCCAGAATACAAGGTATTTATTGAGGCAGCAGGTGCTAAGTGCGTAGTAGTAAAGTGTAATGAAGAAGATTTTCAAATTGATTTTGACGCACTAAAAGCAGCCATTACCAAGAATACTAAAGCCGTTATAATTAATTCTCCCTGCAATCCCTCGGGTGTAGTATTTTCAAAAGAAACAATTGAAAAGCTAGCTAATACTCTTAACGAGGCATCTAATAAATTAGGCAGAGATATTTATGTAATCGCCGACGAGCCATATAGAGAGCTTGTATACGATGATATTGAAGTACCCTTTGTCCCTAATTATTATGATAATACTGTTGTATGTTATTCATTTAGTAAATCATTATCACTCCCCGGAGAAAGAATAGGGTATATTCTTATTAGTAATAAATCCACCGCCTGTAGCGATTTATTTGATGCTGTTTGCGGTGCTGGCAGAGCATTAGGCTTCGTATGCGCTCCAACGCTATTCCAAAAGCTTATTCCGCATTGCATTGGTAAAACCTCTGATATTTCGGTTTACAAGAAAAATCGCGATATTTTACTTGAAAACCTATCAGAGTTTGGTTTTACCGTTGCTCGCCCCGACGGTGCTTTTTACCTGTTTCTTAAGGCGCTTGAAGAAGATGCGGGTGCATTCTGTGAAAATGCTAAAAAATTTGAATTACTTTTAGTTCCCGGTGACAGTTTCGGATATCCGGGTTATGTAAGAATATCCTACTGTGTTTCAACCGACCAAATAGAACGTTCTTTACCGGCGTTTAAAAAATTAGCTGAGCTATATAACAAAGGTGAATAAAATGAACAAACTTGATATTGCCAGAGAGCAAATAAATAAAATTGACAAAAAAATGGCAAAGCTTTTTGAAGAAAGAATGCTTGCCGCAGAAATGGTAGCCGATTACAAAAAAGAAAACGGCCTGCCAATATATGATGCTTCGCGTGAAGAAGCTATTATTGAAAATAATTCATCCTATATAGAAAAAGACGAAATTAAAAAATACTATGTAAATTTTTTAAGGGATGTTATGAAGATTTCCCGAAATTACCAAAGTAGTATTTTACAGGGAATGAAGGTTGCCTATAGCGGTGTTGAGGGAGCCTTTGCACACATTGCCGCAGGAAAAATTTTTCCTGACAGTTCACTTGTTGCATTTCCTAACTTCACTGCCGCTTATAATGCAGTTGTTAGCGGAGATTGTGATTGTGCCGTTCTTCCAATGGAAAACAGTACGGCAGGTGAGGTAGGTCAGGTAATTGACCTTATTTTCGCCGGTAGCCTTTACATTAACGGAATTTACGAACTATCGGTTTCCCAAAACCTTTTAGGTGTTAATGACGCTAAAATTTCTGATATTAAGAAAGTTATGAGTCACATTCAAGCTTTAGAGCAATGCGATCCCTACATAAAGAAGCATAACCTTGTTGCACAAATGTGTGAAAACACCGCTATTGCAGCTCAAAGAGTTGCCGAAATGGGGGACAAGTCTATTGCCGCCATTGCAAGCACAGAAACTGCCGAATTATACGGCCTTGAAGTGCTCGAAACCAATATCAACGAAAATCATCTAAATACGACGAGATTTGCGGTGTTATCTCGCTCACAGCATATAAAAACTACCAACAAACCCGATAATCATTCGGTGCTTGTATTTGCTGTTCGTAACGATGCCGGCGCCCTTGCAAAAGCTATTAACATTATCGGTAATTACGGCTTTAATATGAGAATGCTGAGAAGTCGCTCGTATAAGGAGCTTCTTTGGAAATATTATTTTTATGTTGAGCTTGAGGGTAACTTAAACACCGAGGACGGTAAAAAAATGCTTAGTGAGCTTTCTCCTCTGTGTGACAAGCTAAGGGTTGTAGGCTCTTTCTATAACCATATTGATTTAAAATAATTCGGTGGTGTCAAAATGACCATAAAAATGAATTTAGGTGCTGATAGCTACGATATTATTGTACAGCGCGGCATTCTCGCACAAGTTAGTGAGCTTCTTAACTTAAACCGCAAGGTTTTAGTTGTTACTGATACAGGTGTGCCCGAAATTTATGCAAAAACCGTGGCCGCTCAATGTAAAGAAGCACACATAGTAACCGTCGAGCAAGGGGAGGACTCTAAGAGCTTTAGTACCCTACAACACCTATGTGCCGCAATGCTTAAGAATAATTTTACGCGTAAAGATTGTGTTGTAGCTGTTGGTGGCGGTGTCGTTGGCGATTTATCAGGATTTGCCGCGTCAAGCTATATGCGCGGAATAGATTTTTATAATATTCCTACAACGGTATTATCTCAAGTTGACTCTTCCATCGGTGGCAAGGTTGCAATCAATTTTGAGGGAATAAAAAACATTATAGGCGCATTTTATCAGCCCAAGCGAGTTTTAATTGACCCAGATGTACTAAAGACACTACCTGCTAGACAAATTTCTAACGGACTTGCTGAGGCGGTAAAAATGGGTCTTACTTCCGATAAAGAACTGTTTGAACTCTTTGAAAACGGTGTTATTGAAGAGAATATTGATGATATTATTATCCGTTCACTCTGCGTTAAGCGATATGTTGTAGAGCAGGACGAAAAAGAAAACGGACTTCGAAAGATACTTAACTTCGGTCATACTATCGGTCACGGAATTGAGAGTACAAAAATGGGCGAATTATACCACGGTGAATGCGTGGCTCTAGGAATGCTTTATATGTGCTCGGAAAATGTGCGCACAAGGCTTGTTTCGGTGCTTGAAAAGCTGAATTTACCCACAGAAATATCTTACTGCAAGGAAGATATTGTTGAAGCTTTAAGTCACGATAAAAAATCGACTCAAAACAGCATTTCGGTGATATATGTACCCGAAGTGGGCAGTTTTGAAATTCAAAGTAAGACCATTTCACAGCTGAGTGATTTACTATAGGAGAAAGCAATGAAATACGGATTGATTGGTGAAAAGTTAGGACATAGTTTTTCCGCCGAAATTCACGGTAAAATTGCCGATTATGAATATGAGCTTAAAGAAATTCCCCGCGAAGAGGTTAAAGCTTTTATTGAGAGTAGGGAATTTTGCGGAATCAATGTAACTATTCCATATAAGCAAACGGTTATGCCTTTTCTTGACTATATTGATGAGGCAGCATCAAAAATCGGCGCTGTTAATACTGTTGTTAATAATAACGGCAAACTATACGGTTATAACACCGATTTTGGAGGACTTTTATCACTTTTTAGAAAGTATACCGATTCTCTAGCAGGTAAAAAGGTCCTCCTTTTAGGTGACGGCGGTGCAAGCCGTGCCGCTTACGCTGTACTTGAGCACTTAAATGCACAAGAAATTTATGTTGTAAGTTTGTTTCCTAATGATACTAAAATCTCATACGAAGATGCGTTAAAATATCATACTGATGCCGCTGTTATTGTTAATACAACACCTGTTGGAATGTATCCTAATGTCAATGGCAGCGTTATTTCCATTGATGATTTCAGTGTCCTTGAATTAGTTGTTGATGTCGTTTACAATCCGCTGAAAACAGATTTAGTTATTTCGGCTGAAAAGCGTGGCATACCTGCAATCGGGGGGCTGTATATGCTTGTATCTCAGGCGGTTTTAGCTGCAGGATATTTCACAGGCAAAGAGTTTTCAACCGATGTTACCGATAAAATTTACAATGAGCTTGTTTCTAAAAAGCGTAATATCGTTCTAACGGGTATGCCCGCTTCCGGTAAAAGCACTATAGGAAAGTATCTTGCCGAAGCGACCGGTAGAGAGTTTTTTGATACCGATACCCTTGTAATCGAGAAAACCGGCAGGGAAATTAAAGATATTTTCGCAGAACTCGGTGAAGAGGGCTTCCGTGAGATTGAGAGCGAAGTAATTTCCGAAATATCGCTTAAAAACGGTGCAATCATTTCTACAGGCGGCGGAGCAATACTAAAGGAACAAAATATTTATAGCCTAAAGCATAACGGTATTGTTTTCTTTTTGGACCGTGAGCTTTCAGAGCTTATTCCTACTGATGACCGCCCGCTGGCAAATTCAAAAGAATCAATTATTAAACGGTATAACGAAAGAATTGATATTTATAATTCTACCTGCGACAAAAAGGTTAAGGTTATTAGCCCAGAAATTACAGGTAATGAAATTCTTAAAAATTTTTAAGTGAGGTGAATTATTTGGTTGCTGAAATTAAAGTTTCAAACGCGTGCGGCGAAGTAGTTGCGCCTCCCTCAAAAAGTATGGCGCATAGAATGCTTATATGTGCCGCTTTATCGAAAGGGAACAGCAAAATCTACAATATAGCGCGCTCAGAAGATATTTTAGCAACTATTGATTGCCTTACTGCTTTGGGTGCTGAATTTTCATTTGAGAACGATTTTGTAAATGTTATCGGGATTAACTCTGCAAAAACAGATAAAGCGATACAAGCAAATTGTAGGGAAAGTGGCAGTACTCTTCGATTTATGATTCCTCTTATGCTGTTATCCGGTAAAGAGTGTACGCTCACGGGGTCTGACTATCTATTTTCAAGACCGCTTACTGTTTATGAAGATATTTGTAAAAGCTCTGGCATTAGGTTTGAAAAAACTCAAAGTGGTTTAACCGTGCATGGGCAACTCAAAAGTGGCGAATATATAATCCCTGGTAACATAAGCAGCCAATTTATAAGTGGATTATTATTTGCTCTCCCACAGCTTGAGGGAGATAGCAAAATTATCATCACCGGTAAGCTGGAAAGCCGCTCTTACATTGATTTAACAGTAGCCGCGCTTGAAATTTTCGGTGTTAAGGTTGTCTTTAACGAAAATAACGAAATAATCATATTCGGCAATCAAACATATTTAGCTACCGATGCTACCGTTGAGGGTGATTTCTCAAACGCCGCATTTTATCAGGCATTTAATATGCTTGGTAATAATGTTAATATTAAAGGTCTTAATATGGAAAGCTTTCAAGGTGATAAGGTCTTTTTTGAATATTTCAGTGCAATTAAAAACGGTACGCCTACACTTGACATCACTAATTGTCCCGATTTAGCACCTATATTATTTGCAGTTGCCGCGTTCTATCAAGGAGCTACATTTACCGGTACAAAACGCCTGAAAATGAAAGAAAGTGACCGCGGTGAGGTTATGAAGACCGAGCTTTCTAAATTTGGTGCAGAGCTTATTGTCAGTGACAATACGATTGTTGTAAAAAACACCGAGCTACATAAGCCGCAGGAGGTTTTATGTGGTCATAATGACCATAGAATTGTTATGTCATTAGCCGTTCTGCTTTCGCGCTTTGGCGGTAAAATCAACGGGGCGCAAGCTGTTTCAAAAAGCTTCCCCGACTTTTTCGATAAAATTTCTTCTCTTGGAATTGGAGTGACCCTTAGTGCAGATTAGTTTTAATACAAAGTTTTTAATTGTGGGCTTAGGTTTAATGGGCGGTAGCTATGCAAAAGGCTTGAAAAAAGCGGGATATACCGTTTATGCGCTTTCTGATAAGCAGTCCGCAATTGATTACGCGCTCAAAAACAATATAATCGACAATGGCTCAGCAGAGGTTAATTCAGAACTTATTTCTGCTGCAGATATTATAATTTTCGCACTTTATCCGCGCGTTTTTGTAGATTGGATAAAGGAAAATCAACACCTCATTAAAAGCGGAACCATAATCACCGATGTCACAGGTGTTAAGCAATCGGTAATAAATGAAATAGATTCTGTTTTAAGAGATGATTTAGAGTTTATTGCTGCTCACCCAATGGCAGGTAGGGAGGTGTACGGTGTAGAGAATAGCGATGAAAAGATTTTTTACGGTGCCAACTATATTGTAGTTCCTACCGATAAAAACAAGCCCGAGAGCATAAAAATTTGCAAAGCAATTGGTAAAATTTTAAAGTTTTCGCGCATTTCGGAATTATCTGCTGCCGAGCACGATAATATGATTGCTTTTCTTTCCCAGCTTGCTCACTGTATTGCAGTTTGCCTTATGACCTGCAACGAAGCGGAACACTTGGAGGATTATACAGGTGACTCTTTCCGTGACCTCACGAGAATTGCGAATATTAACGAAAATATGTGGTCTGAGTTATTCTTACTTAACAAAGAACCTCTTTTAAATATGATGGAGCTTTTCGAAAAGGATTTCATAAAATTAAAGGATTATATTAAAGAAAATAATGCACAGGGTATTAAAGATATGATGAGGCGCTCCACTGCACGCCGAAAGCTTTTCAATAAAAATGTAATGGAGGGTAAATGATTATGGAAATTATGAATATGGATTTTACACGAAAGCTCCCTGTACCCGCACAGATCAAAAGAAAATTCAGCCTACCAGAGGAATATGTAAACATAAAAAAAGAACGCGATGCTGAAATTAAAAACATCTTTGAAGGTAAGTCAGATAAATTAATGCTTATTATCGGTCCCTGTTCTGCAGACCGTTATGATTCCGTTATGGAGTATATTACGAAGCTTCGCGAACTGCAGGAGAGGGTAAAGGACAAGATTTTTATTATCCCGCGTATTTACACCAATAAACCGCGTACAACAGGAGAGGGTTATAAAGGTATGCTTCATCAGCCTAACCCTGAGGGTGCGCCTGATATGCTCAACGGCTTAATTTCAATCCGCAAAATGCATATCGATGTTATTACCAATACAGGGTTTACCTGCGCGGATGAAATGCTTTATCCCGAAAATCATCGTTATTTGTCAGATTTACTGTCATATGTTGCCGTTGGTGCTCGTTCAGTTGAAGATCAGCAACACCGCCTTACTGCAAGCGGTCTGGGTATACCTGTGGGTATGAAAAACCCAACAAGCGGCGACTATTCAGTAATGTTAAATGCCATTAAAGCTGCCCAAAGCTCTCATACCTTTATTTACAGAGGTTGGGAGGTTAAATCTCATGGAAACGAGCACGCTCACGCAATATTACGCGGATATGTTAATGAATTCGGTCAGGCATTTCCGAACTACCACTTTGAGGATTTAATACGACTCTGCGGTATATACGATGCTTCAAAATACAAAAATCCGTGCGTTATTATTGATACTAACCACTCAAATTCCGGAAAGCAATATTTAGAGCAGATAAGAATATGTAAAGAGGTTTTACATAGCTGTCGCCATTCAGATGATATAAAAAATCTTGTTAAGGGCTTTATGATTGAAAGCTACTTGGTTGACGGATGCCAAAAGGTCGGCGGTAATACATACGGTCAGTCCATTACCGACCCGTGTCTTGGTTGGGAGAAGACAGAAAGACTAATTCTTGACATAGCCGATATATTGTAGGAGTTGATTTTGTGAATAATAAAATTTTTAAACCCGTAACTGCGGCACTATTTGCCGCGATAATATGTGTTGCAACTTTTTTAATACAGATTCCCGTTGTTGTAACAGGTGGGTACATAAATATGGGTGACTGCTTTGTTCTACTAAGCGGTATTGCTTTGGGACCGGTTTACGGCTTTCTCGCAGCAGGTCTTGGCTCTGCACTTGCAGATATACTTTTTGGATATTTCACCTATGCACCGGCAACCTTTGTTATTAAAGGAGTAATGGCTTTAGTTGTTTCATTCCTTTTCATTAAAACTAAGGATAAATATTCTATTTTTAAGCTTTTGGTTTTCGGAATTATCGCTGAGGCAATAATGATTGTTGGATATTTTTTATATGAATGCTTTGTATTAGGTTATGGGGTTGGTGCTGCTGCAGCAATTCCCGGAAATATTTTTCAAGCAATATGCGGTATTTTTGTTAACACACTGCTTGTACAGATAATAAGCAAGAACATTAAGCTCAAAAATCTTTTAAATTGGAGAGATTAGTTTGGAAAACATAAAAGAACAAGCCCGCGCCACAGTTCTTGAGATTTGCGAAAAGGCCGGACTTAAAGCTAATTCAATATTAGTTGTTGGTTGCTCTACAAGTGAGGTTTCGGGTGGCGTTATTGGACAGAACTCAAATGCTGATTTGGGCAAAGAGCTTTTTGAAGCAATTAATGAAGTTCTTAGTGAAAAGGGAATTTATTTGGCTGCTCAATGTTGTGAACACCTAAACAGAGCAATCATTATTGAGTCAGATGCTTTAAGCACTGATGCCGAAATCGTTAATGTTATGCCACAGCCTAAAGCAGGCGGCTCGTTTGCTACTGCTGCCTTTAACGGTTTCAAAAATCCCGTTGCCGTAGAGAGTGTTAAAGCTGATGCTGGCATCGATATCGGCTTTACCCTTATTGGTATGCATTTAAAGAAAGTTGCCGTGCCTGTAAGACTCCAAAACTATAAAATCGGTAACGCGTTAATTGTTGCCGCTCGCACCCGTCCTAAATTTATTGGTGGAGAAAGGGCGCACTATAATAGAGATTTGCTGTAAAAAAACGACCGCCTACTCAGTAGGTCGGTCGTTTTCTGCTTGATTTGCTTTATCTCTTTCGAGTTTGCGAGGTTTCCAAATACTGTCTATAAATTTTCTTACACCTAATGTAATTGCAATACAAAGCGGCCAGAATGGGGTAAAGGGTCCTACCCAAAAAGCTACCACCAAACTTGCAGCATAAATAATGTGAATTCTGCCATCAATAAAGAATAGGCCTAACGCGACTAATAAAACGCAAAGGCAAAAAAATGCGGGCGCAACTATTATAAGAATAATTAGGTTATGCCAATCCTTAATTTGTGTCCAAATCCATTTAAAGAAATTTACTATTTTTTGCTTAATTTTTTTCATTAAAAAATATTTCCTTTTTTATTTGTTTATAGTTTAATATTTGTAGCGATAAAAATCAAGTAATATTATAGAAATTATTGTAAAAATTTACATAATCAACTCGATTTTATAATTATAATACTGTTGACAAAATAACTTAATAAGGTTATAATTTTAACATAATATTAGCATTATTTTTACAAATTTTTCGCTAATTTCATACGGAGGCCCTGATGCGACTTTTAGAGGAGAGAATTTTAAAGGATGGTAAGGTTTATCCTGACAATGTACTTAAGGTAGACAGTTTCATCAATCACCAAATGGATATCAAGCTTATTTGTGAGTTAGGTAAAGAGTTTTATCGCCTTTTTAAGGATTGCGGTGTTACTAAAATCATCACTATTGAAGCCTCAGGTATCGGTATCGCTGCACTAACTGCCCAGTATTTTGAGGTTCCTATGGTTTTTGCAAAAAAATCAAAAACTCTTAATATTTCAGACGATTTTTATTGCGCCGAAGTAGAATCCTTTACTCACGGTGTTAAAAATAAGGTAATTATTTCTAAGGAATATATCAGCAAGAATGATAAGGTACTTCTTATCGACGATTTTCTTGCTAACGGTAAGGCTTTGTGCGGCTTAGCCGAAATTGTTACTCTGGCTGGTGCAGAAATAGTGGGTGCCGGAATAGTTATTGAAAAAGCCTATCAAAACGGTGGTAAAATCATTCGTGAAAAGGGAATAAGAGTTGAAGCTTTGGCTCGCATTTCCGAAATGTCGGTAGAAAACGGCGTAAAATTTTGTATTTGATTTATTAACCCGATAGGGTTTTTAAATAATTTATTAAAAGGAGAGAATTCCAATGAAAAAGTTACTCGCACTAATTCTTGCTGTAGCAATGATTGCGGCACTCGCAGTAGGTTGCGGCATCAAAAAGCCCGCTGCCGACGGCTCAACTCTTTCTATTGATGAGGTTGAGAAAACAGTACCTGCTACTGTTGCAGCTACCCCAAAAGAAGAATTAAAGGTTGGCTTTATCTTCTTACACGACCAAGGATCCACTTACGACAAAAACTTTATGGACGCTGCAAATGCAGTAGTTGCGAAGTTAGGTCTTAATGCTGATCAGGTTATCTTCAAGACAAACATTGATGAAAACGCTGCTTGTTATGAGGCTGCTAAAGAGCTTGTAAATGCAGGCTGCGACCTTATTTTTGCAGACAGCTTTGGTCACGAGCCCTATATGATTCAAGCTGCTAAGGAGTTTCCGGAAGTTCAGTTCTGCCACGCTACCGGTACCCGCGCTATCACTGAGTTAGTTCCTAACTACCACACAGCATTTGCTTCTATTTATGAGGGTCGTTACCTCGCAGGCGTTGCTGCAGGCATGAAGCTTAACGAAATGATTGAATCCGGTAAAATTACCGCTGAGCAGGCTAAAATGGGCTATGTAGGCGCTTACCCGTATGCCGAAGTTAAGTCTGGCTACACCTCTTTCTATCTTGGCGCTAAATCAGTTTGCCCCACAGTTACAATGGATGTTAAGTACACAAAATCTTGGTTTGATATTACCGCTGAAAACACCGCTGCAAAGGCTTTAATTCAGTCTGGTTGCGTTCTTATCAGCCAGCATGCTGACTCCTCGGGTGCTCCTAGTGCTTGCGAAGAACTCGGCGTTCCGAATATAGCTTACAATATTGATACTTCTAACATCGGTCCTAACACCGCTATCATTTCCTCAAAAATTTCTTGGGAGCCATATTTCGAGCTCATCATTAGCACAATGATCAATGGTGGCGCTATTCCGTCCGACTATTGCGCAACTCTCGAGAACGGCGGTGTACAGCTTACAGCGCTTATAGAGAAGAATGCTGCTGCCGGCACTCAGGCTAAGCTTGATGATGTTAAACAGAAACTCATTAATGACGAAATCAAAGTATTTGATACCGATACATTCACAGTTGGCGGCAAAAAGCTTACAACTTACTTAGCAGATGTTGTTACCGACGATGCTTTCACTAAGGACTCTGAGGCTATCGTTGATGGTTGCTTCAGCGAATCTACCTTAAGATCTGCTCCATATTTTGACATTATTATCGACGGTATTACTGCCACAGAAGAATAATTACTAACTGAAAGGGCGGGGCAATAACTTGTCCCGCCTTATTCTAATTTTGAAAAGAATACTGCAAATGTGCAATATTTTTTTGAGAATTATAAAACGGAGGAAAAACTGTGAACACAATTCCCGCAATTGAACTGAAAAATATCACCAAATCATTTGGAAGTGTTATCGCAAACAACCGTGTTTCTCTATCGGTTAAAAGGGGAGAGATACTCTCTATTTTAGGTGAAAACGGAAGTGGAAAAACGACACTTATGAATATGATATCGGGCATATATTTTCCAGATGAAGGTGAAATTTTCATTGATGGCGAGCAGGTTGTTATAGCCTCTCCTAAAGATGCCTTTAATTATAAAATTGGTATGGTGCATCAGCATTTTAAGCTTGTTGATGTGTTTTCTGCCACCGAAAACATCATTTTAGGGCTCGAGGATAATAATTTCAACATTAAAAAAGCTACCGAAAAGGTTAAAAATATTTCAGAATTATACGGCTTCGAGATTGATCCTGCCAAAAAAGTTTACAATATGTCTGTTTCTGAAAAGCAAACGGTTGAGATAATAAAAGTTCTTTATCGAGGTGCTGATATACTTATTCTCGACGAGCCTACAGCAGTTCTCACTCCGCAAGAAACCCAAAAACTTTTTGCAGTACTCCGCCGTATGCGTGATGACGGAAAGGCTATTATCATCATTACTCATAAATTACACGAAGTATTATCTCTTTCCGACCGTGTTTCGGTACTTAGAAAGGGCGAGTATGTAGGTACTGTCAGCACGGCTGATACTAGTGAATCTGAGCTCACCGAAATGATGGTCGGTAAGAAGATTACACTGAATATTGAACGTAGCGAGCCCGAAAATTCTGAAGACCGCCTTGTGGTTAAAAATATTGATTGTAAAAGTCGCGATGGCGTTAAACTTCTCGACGATGTCTCTTTCACAGCGCGCTCTGGTGAAATACTCGGTATTGCGGGAATTGCTGGCTCTGGTCAACGCGAGCTTCTTGAAGCCATAGCAGGCCTGCAACATCTTGAATGTGGTGAAATACTCTATAATAATCCTAAAACAGGCGCTGTCGATGACTTGAAAGATAAAACACCAATGCAAATACGTGAACTCGGTGTGCGACTTTCCTTTGTGCCTGAAGACCGCCTTGGAATGGGTCTTGTAGGCAATATGGATATTGTTGATAATATGATGCTTAGAAGTTATCGTAAGGGTAAATCATTATTCCTTGAGCGCAAGGCTCCAAAGGATTTAGCTATGCACATTATTGACGATCTAGAGATTGTAACTCCCGGCGCCTCAACACCTGTACGCCGTTTATCAGGCGGCAATGTACAAAAGGTACTCGTTGGCCGCGAAATCGCTTCTTCGCCGACAGTTTTAATGGCGGCATATCCTGTGCGCGGACTTGATATAAACTCCTCATACATTATTTATAATCTTCTGAATGAGCAAAAGAAAAAAGGTGTTGCCGTAATATTTGTAGGTGAGGACCTTGACGTTTTAACAGAGCTTTGTGACCGCATTTTAGTAATTTGTGGTGGCAAAATTTCGGGAATTGTTGACGGAAGAACAACCTCTAAAGAGGAGATTGGATTGCTTATGACCAAAACTAACGGAGGTGTAACCGATAATGAAAATTAAACATCGCACCACTCATGAGCCACTCATACATATTACTAAGCGTGATGATATAGGTGGTTTTAAGTCAATTATCGTGCACGCTCTTGGCTTACTGTTAGGTCTTATTATTTGCGGTGTGTTTATAACACTCGTAACAGGGCTTAGTCCTATTGATGTTTATGTTAAAATGTGGCAAGGTACTTACGGCGGAGAAGTTACGCGCTTAAAGGCAATACATCACGCCGCAATTCTACTTGCTATTTCACTTGCAGTAACTCCTGCTTTTAAAATGAAGTTTTGGAACATTGGTGCAGAGGGTCAGGTACTGATTGGTGCCCTTGGAGCTGCATTTTGTATGCTAGAATACGGTAATTATCTTGCAGAGCCTTTATTATTACTTGTTATGTTCTTAGCCAGTATGCTTGCAGGAATGCTTTGGGCAGTAATTCCTGCAATTTTCAAGGCAATATGGAACACAAATGAAACCCTGTTCACCCTAATGATGAACTATGTTGCTACCACCTTGGTAGGGTATTTCATAATGGTTAAGGATAAATCCGGTCGAAGTGACTTAGGTATTATTAATGAGCGTACCGGTTACGGCTATTTTCCAAAGCTTTTCGGAGAGAATTATTATTTAAATATTTTAATCGTTTTAATCTTGACAATACTTGTTTTCATTTACCTTAAATACAGTAAACAGGGCTACGAAATTTCAGTAGTCGGGGAGAGTCAAAACACTGCAAAATACATAGGAATTAATGTTAAAAAGGTTATAATTCGTACTATGGCTATTTCCGGTGCAATTTGCGGTCTTGCAGGTCTTATGCTCGTTGCAGGCTCACCAACACCTACAATCAATGAAAATATTGTTGGTGGACAAGGCTTTACTGCAATCTTGGTTTCTTGGATGGCGAAATTCAATCCAATAATTATGGTATTTGTGTCATTACTTGTTGTATTTTTAGGTGATGGTGGCGCCTCCGCTACCGATGCTTTAAAAATTGATAGCAGTGTCGGCGAGGTTTTAACAGCAATTATCATTTTCTTTATTATCGGTTGCGAGTTCTTTACCAGATATAAGGTTAATTTCCGCAGTCGTAAAAAGGAGGTTAAATAATGCTTAATATTGCTAATCTTATAACCCAAACATTGGGGTACAGTTCAACCCTCCTTTATGGCTCAATAGGTGAGATTATCACCGAAAAATCAGGTAACCTTAACCTTGGAACACCGGGAATTATGTCAATGGGCGGTGTTTGTGGCGTTGCCGGTGCATATTTTTACACAGGTGCCACCGAAACAATTAATCCTGTTTTAGCGGTTTTAATTACATTTCTATCGGCAATACTGGGCTCACTTTTAACATCCTTGATATACAGTTTCCTTACCATTACCTTAAAGGCAAACCAGAATGTTACGGGACTTGCTCTGACTACTTTTGGTGTAGGTCTCAGTAACTTCATAGGTGGTATAATAAATAACAAGGCTGAGGGAAACACCGGTGTTTCTGCATTTCCAGATATATCCACGATTTACCAGACTAAGCTACCCTTTGCAGAAAAGCTTGGGTTTATAGGCGATGCATTTCTTTCTTCTGGATTTATGACTTATTTGGCAATTATAATTGCTATTATAGTTACTCTTATTATAAACCGTACAAGAATTGGTTTGAATTTGCGTGCGGTAGGGGAGAATCCTGCAACTGCTGATGCTGCCGGTATTAATGTTAACCGCTATAAATACATCGCTACCTGCCTAGGTGGCGTGATTTCAGGACTTGGCGGTCTGCATTTTGTTATGCAGTATCTCTCAGGCGGCTGGAATAAAGATGCTGTTGAACAGTTCGGATGGCTAGCCGTGGCGCTTGTAATTTTTGCCATATGGCGCCCAATGTTGGGAATAATAGGCTCAATAATTTTCGGCGCATTATATGTAATACCGATTTCAATACCTGGTATCGCACCCAAGAATTTGCAGTTGCTTGAATTATTACCGTATGTAGTTACAATAATTGTTCTTGCAATTTCAAGTATGCGCAAAAAACGCGAAACACAACCACCGGAAAGCTTAGGCACAACATATTTCCGTGAAGAACGCTAAATTAAAATATAGTGATACTCATTCAGAATATCACTGTATTTTTTTGATTTACATATAGGGAATAACCGTATTAACCGAAAATTTACAACTAATTAATTTTATCTCCAATTATACAAAATCAATGCGTTTGTATAAGAAGCCTATGAAAGCCACCCATTCCGGACAGTCATCTGTGTTTCTCATATTAAAAGAATCAGTACCTGCAAAACATAAAGTAAAGTAATTATCCATAGCATTTGCCCAGCAGGAAGTAATAGGGAAGTCCTGCAGCACAAGATTGTTGAAGGACTCTGCCGCCCATAATCGATAATGACTATTATGAAGTTCTATTTCGCCACGGTACCAATATTTGCGACCATCAAGCAGCTGCTCACCGATTTTTGCATTACGACCGTAAAGGCTCTCGAAATGCTTGTTGTAAAGTCTGAACATTCCGTGGTCAGAACCGTGATGTCCAAGAGTATAGTTTTTGAAGCTGTCACCCTGGTATTCAGAACCCTTCGGGTATTGGTATTGGTGTATCTTAAGATTACGCGGTACACGATTAATTCTGCCTTTTATTGTAATTTCACCTTTTTCGGGAAGTATGAAGTTTTCGAAGGCTTCAGAAAGCAGCGCAACAATGTCCTGACAGCCGTCAAACATATCTAAGGCATAGTCAATACGGGTGCAAACGAATTCATTTTGGTACAGGTATTTACATATTGCCTTCAGGCTCTTATCACCAATATATCGTATAGCGTCGCCTGAGAGACTCAGAAGAATATAAGGGTTGCGCTTTTTCTCGGTGTCCTGAATTTCGGAAACTGCCATAAGTTCACCCTCTTCAACAGGGTTAAAAGCAAAGGTTATTGAAGGAACGTCATTGTGTACATACCTTTTTCCGTAATTCAGAAGACCGCCGCCTGTCCATTCTGAGAAGTTATCGAAACTTAAGCGACTATCAATGGCTGTGAGGTCGTCAATAAACTCACGAACGTTCTGCAGCTTAACTATTCCCCGGAGCCAGTCTAGGGACACGCTAGTACAATTAGAATAATCTTTCATATTAACCTCCAAAATTGCCCCCTAGAGAGGTTATAACCTAGGGGGCTGAACCGGTGACACTTCTTTCTAAAATTTAAAGGGAACGATGGAGAACCCTTAAGTGTCATTATCATTATAAGGCTTTTTTTTGGGTCTGTCAAGAGAAATTTTTCTCAACCACCCCGTTATACACTTTGGGGTGGAATCTCCGAGCCTCTACCGTGTGGGGAAGTTGGTCTTAGCTTAAACTGCAGCATGAGCGGCTACATAAGTATATACGTAAGTATAAGCTACTGCGCTGAAACCCCTCACCCCCACAGAGCGTCAGACAGCATAACGGTAGCGCCTACGGCATTAGGCGAACAAGGAAATATGATTTTGTGCAGCACAAAGCCCCCTGACCACCCCAAATGGGGAGGACAGGGGGCTAACCCGCTGCTTACTTGAATATAAAGTGATAAACCCAAGCCGCTATTTTTATACCTAACACCATAAAGGTTTTACCAAATAGCCATATCAATATACCACTTAATACAGTTCTTCCGAAAGGACTAAGAAAGTTATTAATCAGCTTTCGTGCCATTAATAAAGCATCACCGGCATAAGCTACGACTGTATTAAGAGAGCTCGTAAATTCGCCTAAATCGATGAATTGGACGAAGGGTAGTGCAACTATTAGTGCTATCAGAGCAACAGCTCCTGCAGCAAGCAAAGCCCATTTTGCTATATCTGACATTAATTCGCACCACCTTTGTTTTTACGAAGTGTTAAAGCATACTCGATAATATCATACAGCTCTTTAAAACAGTATATCACCAAAGCAATTGTTGTTAGAGCCTGCACTAACGATAAAATTGCGATAGGCAGCAATTTTATAACAGTGCTCATGTCAAATGTTGTTGCCTCCCACAAGACAAAACCTGGAATGATATTGCTTACTGCAGGGAGCTTTAGAGCCGGAATATTGAAGACACAATCTGTATCTGTGGTAGTCATTGTCTGAACGAAGCTTTCCAAAGCTGCTAAAAAACCTTCGGAATCATTCGGAATCGCATTTGTGAGATCAGACGTACTTGCATTACCTGTGTTACCAGCTTCTATCTTTTCATTTTCCTGCAGCTGTTGTTGATTTTCGATAATTGCTTGGGTGTTTTTATCCTGATTATCAGTTATTTTATCTGTAACATTGTCATAAGAAGGGGTAAAGCTTATATTAAGTATAGTATAACCTTGTATTACATCTTGGGAGTCACAAGTAAAATATCCGCGAACACTAAACTCATAAGGAATATAGCCTGTATATTCTAAAACATATGCATTATTTATAACTTCAAATGAAGCAATTTTTTCTTCTTTTTCATTATAAAGACCATTAAACTCATCAAAAACAATATTACCAAATTCAGCATCATATGTTAATTTTAATGTACCATAATTATGACCCGAAAAAGAACAAAAACTATAAGTAGCAACAGGACTGCCTAATGCATCAGGTATTTGATAAGCATACGATATATAATCGGTTTGATTATTTACAACCGCATCATACCAACCACCACCGTTACTAAAATTCCATAACATACCTTTTGTGCCTAAAATAGTTACTTGACCTACTTGAATTGCAAAAGCGGTTGAGCAGGAGAGTATCAAAAACAGCAGGACTAAAACGCAGCTTAACGCCGCCTTTTTGAATCGAGACATTTAAAAAGCACCCCTTTGAACATTATTGCAAACAGTAACACCAGGCAGATGATTATTAGAGCGTGGCTCTGAACTCCGCTTTCAACGGGAAGGTCTAAGCTCTTGCCGTATCCGACATTCGAATAAACGTAATATTCATTGCTTACGGTAAATTCATAAGCTGCGTCTTCAGCCTTTGTTACTGTGTAATAGTTCGAATAGCTGCTCGATGAGCTGCGACTTATGGTATATTGCGTGCATTTTTTAGTGCTCGTATTATAAACTAAGGCAGTATATTCATACTGCCCGGTTTGCATAAGTATGTACTCGTCAAGAAGGCTGACCTTATTCGCTATAAGGTTTTGTATGTCGGTCGACGGGTTACTGTAGCTTTCTGTATACTGAGTTATCATAATCGACCTCTGAAAGCTGATATCAGCTTATCCCAAATCAAGCCCACAAAGATAATTACGAAGACGTACGGAAAAAACTGCGCAAAGCTATTTACTATCATCCACACGTCTAACCACCTCCAAAGTGTTATACATTCTCATTGTTTGTACCGAAGGCACATAAAAACGGCGCTTTGGCTCCTCATCAACGTATTGACCGTTGTCGTCATAGCTGCTAC
Organism: Acutalibacteraceae bacterium; assembly: GCA_045594065.1. Classification (GTDB taxonomy): domain Bacteria; phylum Bacillota; class Clostridia; order Oscillospirales; family Acutalibacteraceae; genus SIG565. The sequence goes on along the minus strand of JAZNXU010000045.1, from coordinate 11,465 downwards.
CGTCATACACACGGTAGGAGTAGAAAACCCCGAGAAGCGGGCGAGTGCACTCGTAGTTCCAGAGCGCCTGTTCCCGGACTCCCTTAGATACTCGCGTGAAGCGCTGCGAGGTACCGAGGATTACACGGCGGTTTTTACGGTTTTGAGACCATACCTGCATTGTAGACAACGGCATTCCTTTACTCTCGAGAGAGTTAAACAGGTTTTGTATTTCATCGATGATGAATATTATACCTTTGGGGCCGTTGTTGTAAGTCTCGAAATCTTCAATACCGGTGTAGGGGATACACGGCAATCCGAATATCGAGATATTGGAAACAACTATTGCCTCGGGGAAGTCCTCGAGCATCTCCCGGACTAAATGCATAAGTAAGAGAGTCTTGCCGGAGCCCTGCGAGCCGGAGAATATCCAGATACCATCATAGGGAAACTGACGGCCGCGCTTCAGAGTTCCTTCCTGCAGCACTCCCATTATGTTCTTGAGACCGAGTTCCGGCTCTATGTAATCACTCATTTTAGTACCTCGTTAAATAGGGTTAAGCTGAAGCTTAACCGATTTTACCTTTTTTGATTGCTCCAGTAGCTTTACGAACAATAAAGCGGTAGCCCCACCAGAACAGGAAGAACACAACGCCGAAGCCGAGTGCTGCGCCGATGAAAATGAGCAAATTGGATATTGTAAGATATTGCTCGATAGGGGCGAGAATTGTGTCAATCCAGGTGTTTGGGTCTTCTGCTGTTACAGCTTCGCCGGTAAGTCTCATTAAAGCCCACATTTGCGCACGATGTATTAAGTTCATTATTTTTCACCGTCCTTTAATGACTGTAATATATATCCGAGGGCATTATCATCCTTCTCGAGCAGGCTAAATACCCAGGAATATTTTTGCTTTTGCCGTCGTTGCGATTTTTCCCACATTTCATATTGCGCATTCGCCAGGATATCATCGAGTAACCCCGGTGATTTATCTAAAAGAACACACAGTAAAACATATAACGGCTTGCGCATCGTGTTTGCCCACTTGAGCAGGGTAACAGCGCTATCATCAACATATTTTTCTCTAACCAATTGTACAAAATCAATGTTTTGTATAATTAAGGGGATAGGTTTAAGGCGCTAACAGGCTTAATTTTGTGTATTTAAATGCTTTTGGGCAATCTTATGCTCTTATACATAAATTGTTGCGATTTAATTCTCTTATATTTATTGACTAAAATTTACTTTTTATTTATAATAAATGTATACTTTCTTTAGGAGTTGTAATTTTGAAGCATGAACAATTTTTACAGTTACCTTTATTAATCAGAAACTTTTTAGCTTACAATGAAACCATTAAAGGTAAATCTTCTAAATCTATTGATGAATATGCTTTCGATTTGCAGACATTCTTTCGATACCTACTATCATCCCGAGGTCTTGTATCGTCTGAAATCGAGTTTGAAAAAATCGACATTTCTTCAGTAGACATTGAATTAATTAAAACTGTTACTTTAACTGACTTATATTCATTTTTAGTCTTTTGCAAAAATGAACGCAATAATAATTCTGCTACTCGCGCGCGAAAAGCCTCAACACTTCGAATATTCTTTAGATATCTGACTGTTCAAGAACAATTATTAGAGGTTAACCCTGCCGAAATGCTCGAATCGCCGAAAAAGCGCCAATCACTTCCGAAACACCTTACTTTAGAAGATTCCCTAAAATTACTAAATTCAGTAAACGGGCAGTATGCCGAGAGAGATTATTGCATTTTGACCCTTTTTTTAAACTGCGGTATGCGATTGTCAGAGCTTGTAGGATTAAATTTAACCGATATTCGTTCCGATGGCTCATTAAGAATTCTTGGTAAAGGTAATAAAGAACGTGTTGTTTACCTTAATAATGCCTGCCACGATGCCATTAACGCATATTTACAGGTGCGACCGAACGATGGTATTCCTGCTAATTATAAAAACGCGCTCTTTATCAGCCGAAACCGCCGAAGAATTAGCAACAAAACAGTACAATACATAGTTAAATCTTATTTAGAGAAAGCCGGACTTGGTGATATGGGCTTTTCTACGCACAAGCTACGGCATACCGCTGCAACGCTTATGTATCAACAAGGTAATGTTGATGTACGCGTGCTAAAAGAAGTGCTAGGACATGCAAATTTAGGAACTACTCAAATTTATACGCATGTAGCAAATAAACAGATTGAACAAGCTATAAATGCCAATCCCTTAGCAAATGTTAAAACACAGAAAAAGGATGATTAATATGAAACTTACCGATTATGTAAATGTTTTTCACGGTAACGGTGAAATCGATTTGCCGAAGCCTGAAGGTATTATTAAAAATTGGGTACCGATAAAAGCTTTATCGGGTAATACCTCCCCTGCCGCAACTCTCCCCTTTGGAAAATACTCAGTTTGTGCCTACAGTGGAGGTTATTCCTCAGGTTACGGTATAAATATGGGAAATTACGGTGGCGAAGTACCTAAATTATATGATGAGAAAATGCGCGTAAGTGGTTTTTCTCATTTTCACAATTCAGGTGTTGGCGCTATAACTGTTTATTATAATTATGCCGTTGTAACGCCTTTCTACAGCAAAAAAGCAGAAAATTACGGTATTTCAAACGAAAATGCCCGTCCGGGATACTACTGTGTAACCTTGGAGGAAACCGATATTCTTTGCGAATTATCCGTAACCGATTATGCGGCATATCACAGATACACATTTAAAGATGATGGCGGTAAAATTTCAATAGATTTTCTCAATAACGGATTATATAATCACGAATGGTTTAGAGGTCGTGTGGAAAATCCCGTAATTACACAATTTAACGAAAAAACACTTACTGCAGCCGTTACTCTCGAAGGCGTAAGGCTCTATTTTGTTGCAGAATTTATTGGTAACGGCGAATTAAATTCCACTGATGAATTCGTTGCCGAGAATAAAGGTAGCGTAACAGTGAAAATATCTGTCTCGGCAGTATCTATGGAGGCGGCATTAGAGGAAAATCAAAAGGCTACCTACGCTTTTGATGATGCCGTTAAATTTGCTGATGAGAAATGGGAAAATGCCCTTTCAAAAATTACAATAGAGAGTGATAATAAAAACGAAAAAGAGCTTTTCTATTCATATGTGTATCACACCTTTGTAAAACCAAACGACTGGAACGGCGGTAGTTTTTTATGGAACGACGGCCCGTTTGTTGTTGATTTTTCAACGATGTGGGATATTTATAAAACTCAATTACCGTTAGTTTTCTCGCTGTTCGGTGATACATCTTCTAATATTATCGGAACTCTTTATAATATTGGTAAAGCACTTGGAAAATTCCCCAACGCTTTCATGCTGTCTGATAATTTTAATATTGAATCCGTTCAAGCAAGAATGCTTATAGTTTATACATTTTATGATGCTTACAAGCGCGGTGTTAAGGCTGATTGGAGTGCCGTTTATCAGACAATTAAAGAATGTCTTGAATCCGAAGATTTTATGCTGTATAAAGCAACCGGAAACGGTCAAAGACACACCCATACCCTTGATATGGCAGGCGTTTGCTATGCTGTAAGTGAAATGGCTGAGGATTTTGGGGATTTAGATTTAGTAAGAGAACTCGATAAACTAAAGAACAACTGGAAAAACGCTTTTGATGCATCGACTGGTTTGCTAAGAACTGATAGCGAATATTATGAGGGAAATCACCGCAACTATTCTTTCAGACTTGTTCCCTATTATAAAGACAGAATTAATATTTGCGGCTCTACCGAGCGTTATATAGAACTCCTTGATGATTTCTTCGGTTTCAACAAAAACACTGCTGATGGCAATTTTGAAGGTTTTAACAATGAAACCGATATGGAAACACCGTATGCTTACCATTATGCTGGTAGATATGACCGCCTGTGTGATATTTTAGATATTGCTGACAAACTTGTTTTTCGCGATAAAAAAGGTGGAGCAGGCGTGGGTGCTATACCAGGTAATAATGATTCAGGCGCAATTTCTGCTTGTTATATCTGGAACTGCCTTGGAATTTTTCCGGTAAGCGGAACTAACGAAATGTTATTAAGCCGTCCAAAATTTGATAAAGCGCAACTTTCCCTTGCTAACAGTAAAAAACTAACCGTTATTAAAAAAGGAAATGGAAAATATCCCGCTTTTGTAACCTTTAACGGTAAAAAAAGAGAAAATATGAAAATTACCGCAGAAGAATTTATGAGCGGCGGTGAATTAGTTTTTAACTTTTAAAATATGGTGATTTTATGAAAAATATTTTATATCCTTTATTGCTAACACCCGTAATTAAAGATTATATTTGGGGCGGAACTAGACTGATTGATGAATTCGGATTTTCATCCGATACAGAATCAGCAGCAGAGGCTTGGGTTTTAGCATCGCATAAAAACGGTACAAATATTGTTAAAAACGGTGTTTTTTCCGGCAAAACTCTTGATGAAGTTTTAAAAATTTGGGGTACCCTGCCCTCCCAAAACCGTTATATTAACGAAAATTTCTTTCCTTTACTAATAAAGCTTATTGATGCTAAGCAAAAGCTCTCGGTTCAGGTGCACCCTGATGACGATTATGCTCTAAAGAATGAGGGCGAGCTCGGTAAAACGGAGATGTGGTATGTGGTTGACTGTGCTAAAGGCGCAGAGCTTGTTTTTGGGTTTAATAAAAATACTTCGAAGCAAGAGTTTGAGGAACGAATTAAAAATAATACTCTCGATGAAATTTTAAACTATGTTCCCGTTAAAAAAGGCGATGTCTTCTTTATAGAATCAGGCACACTTCACGCTATTGGAGAGGGAATTTTGATTGCCGAAATTCAACAAAATTCCAACACGACCTATCGTGTTTCAGACTACGGAAGACTTGATAAAAACGGCAATCCACGTGAATTACATATTGAAAAAGCACTCGAAGTTACAAACACTTCTATTGTAGAATTGAATGACACTGACTGCGAAAAAAAATATGACTACGGTACTGAAAAACTCTTAGCTGAATGTGAATATTTTTCTGTAAAACATTTGAATCTAAAGGGTAAAAAAGAGATTTTAAGCGATAATAGCTTTGTTTCACTACTGTTGATCGACGGTTTTCTTGAAATAACCAGTGATAACGAAAAAATTGTTGCAAAAAAAGGCGACAGTATTTTAATTCCTGCCTCATTCTCTGCAGAAATTAACGGCGAAGCAGAACTTATTATTTCTACTTTACCGTAAAAAAGCAAGTAGGTATTCCCTACTTGCTTTTTGTTATAATATTATACATACTAATCCGTTACAACCCTCATTAATAACCCTTTCAAGGGTTTCCTGAAGCCTTATACGGGCATCGGTCGGCATATGGGCGAGCTTTGCGTGTAATCCCTCATTCACAAGCTCGTGCAATGATTTGCCGAAGATATTGGAATCCCAGATTTTCACGGGATTTTCTTCAAATTCTTTAAGTAAATACATAATTAAGTCTTCACTCTGCTTTTCAGAGCCTACAATTGGACTTACCTCGGTTGCTATATTTGCTTTCATCATATGAATTGATGGTGCTGAAGCTTTAAGCCTTACACCGTATCTGCCGCCTTGACGCATAATTTCGGGCTCTTCAAGAGCTAACTCCTCTATTGAGGGCATTACGATGCCGTAGCCTGTAGCCTCAACCTCATCAAGAGCATCTTTAATGCGCATATATTCTTTTTTCATTGTAGCAAGCTCGATTAATGTTGAAAGTAATTCCTGTTCACCGCCGATTTTTATACCGGTAGATTCCTCAAGAATTTTATAAAATAAGTTTTTATTGATACTGATTTTAACATTTGCAGTGCCCTTTCCAAGGTCGATGTTTTTTATGTTAGTGTTTTCAACATGCTCATTTTCACATAGTAGCGCTTTGAAATTGCCGACATCACTGATTTTACTCACAGCATTGCAGGAATTTTTAACGGTATCAGTAATTTTTGAGCGCAGCCAATGGTCAAGCGGCAGCGAGTTTATCCACATTGGGAAACCGATATCAATCTCTTTTATCGGGAACTCGTAAAGAATTTTGCCTAAAATTTCCTTTATATTGTCCTCTGTAAGCTCTAAACAGCTAACAGGTAATACTGATACACCGTATTTCTCCGATAGCTCAGACGCTAAATTTCGAGATGCTTCAGAATTTGGGTCTAAACAGTTAAGAATAACAACAAAGGGCTTGTTAATCTCCTTAAGCTCCCCTATCACCCGCTCTTCCGCCTCGGCATATTCCTCGCGTGGAATATCGCTTATCGACCCATCGGTAGTTACTACAAGGCCAATTGTTGAATGCTCGGTAATAACCTTTTTTGTACCAATTTCAGCCGCCATATTAAAAGGAATAGGCTCATTATACCAAGGAGTCATAACCATTCGTGGCTGCTCGTTTTCAATATAACCGAGAGAGCTAGGCACAATATAACCAACGCAATCAATCAATCGAACACTTAAATTTATATTATCCTGTAAATTAATTTCTACTGCATTCTCTGGAATAAATTTTGGCTCAGTTGTCATTATAGTTCTGCCGGCGGAGGATTGTGGAAGCTCGTCGTTCGCCCTCTCCTTTTCGAATTCTCCATCTATGTTTGGCAGCACTATCTTTTTCATAAACTGTTTTATAAAGGTCGATTTACCAGTTCTTACAGGCCCTACAATACCAATGTAAATATCCCCGCCGGTTCTGGTGGCAATATCTTTATAAATGTTAGTTCTCGTTTCCATAAAAAATCCTCCGGTCTTTTCCTTTTGGTAAAAGGTATGACAGGAGGATTAATTTTATGACTGTTAAATATCACAATTTAATAAATCATCTAAGGTTTCTCTTCGAACAGCAACATAGTCACTGCCGCCGCTGAGCATTACAACCGGAGGACGCGGAATTCTGTTATAATTGCTCGCCATCGAGTAGTTATAAGCACCCGTGGTGCAAACTGCAAGAATATCGCCGCGCTCGGTATCGGGTAAAGTTACATTCGGCTGAATAATATCACCGCTCTCACAGCAGCGTCCAACAACATCGCATTCAAGAGTTACGGGCTGTGCTGCTTTGTTAGCAATATAAACGGTATATGGTGACTCGTACAAAGCGTATCTCGGGTTATCGGTCATACCACCGTCAACAGAAACATAGTTTTTATAGCCGGTGATTCTCTTTACGGTGCCGACTGTATAAAGAGTCATACCCGCATCGGCAACAATGCTTCTGCCGGGCTCTAACAGAATTTTAGGCATCTTAATGCCAAGTGCTGTTGTTTTTTTCTTTATAAACTCGGCAACCTCTTTAATGTTTTCTGCAATATCAATTGTAGCATCGGTATCAAGGTATCTGACACCGTAACCGCCGCCGAGGTCAAGTTGCTCTGTCACGAAACCGTTGATTTTAAGCATTTCCGCCATAAACTCAAGCATAATTTCGGCTCCGCGCAAAAATGTATCGGAATCGAACACCATAGAGCCGATATGACAATGAAAACCGCAAAGCTTTATATTTTCATAGGATAAAGTCTTTTTAACGATTTCAGCCGCCTGACCGGTTTCAATTGCAGTACCGAATTTGGAATCAACCTTACCTGTATTTACAGCCTCGTAGGTATGGGTATCAATTCCGGGGGTAAGTCTTAATAAAATATTCTGAGTAATGCCAAGGCTTGCGGCAGTTTCATTTATAACATCGAGTTCTTCAGCATTATCAACAACAAAATAACCAACGCTGTTTTTCATAGCAAATAAAACATCGGCATCTGTTTTATTATTGCTATGAAAATATGCCTTTTCCATTGGAAATCCCGCTTTAACGGCAGTATTAATTTCACCGGAAGATACAACATCTATATGCATATTTTCTTCATTTACAATGCTGTAAATTCTTTTAAATGAATTTGCTTTGCTAGCGTATAAAACGGCAAAATCATCACCGTAAGCCTCTTTCATTGCATTATAATAAGTTCTGCAATTGTACCTTATACGGTCCTCATCGAGCAGATACAGCGGAGTTGAATATTTTTGAGCTAGCTTTGTTGTATCCTGCCCTGCAAACTCCAGCACACCGTTCGAATTAATTTTAATATTATCACAAACCATTTTTTACACTCCAAAAACGAACTTATTGTAAATCGCCTTAATCGCGGATACATAATCTTCCTCGTTAATACCAACAATGATATTTAGCTCACTTGAGCCCTGATCAATCATACGGATATTAATATCTGCATTTGCAAGAGCCGAGAATAGTTTTGAAGCAGTACCTTTACTCTTTTGCATACCATGACCAACCACTGCTATTAAAGCTAAATGGTCATAAATATACACGGAATCGGGATTAACAGCAGCAGAAATCTCCTCAATTACCTCGTGCTCACAATCGGATAGATACTCCGACTTCAAAACAATAGTCATTGTATCAATGCCCGACGGTAAATGCTCAAAGTTAATATTTCTTTTCTCTAATATCTCCAAAACCTTGCGAGTAAATCCTACCTCGCTGTTCATCATATCTTTTTCCAGATAAATTGCGGAAAAGCCTTTCATACCCGCAATTCCGGTAATAATAGCTTCATTGGCAGACTTGGTGGCTTTTTTAACTATCATAGTACCAACATCATCAGGGCGGTTAGTATTGCGAATGTTAATCGGAATACCTGCATGTCGTACTGGGAAAACAGCCTCCTCGTGAAGTACGGTAGCGCCCATATAAGAAAGCTCGCGAAGCTCGCGGTAAGTAATTTCAGCTATAGGCTTCGGATTTTCTATAATTCTCGGGTCAACCATTAAAAAGCCCGATACATCAGTCCAGTTTTCATAAATATCAGCACTGATTGCCGCAGCCACAATTGAGCCTGTAATATCCGAGCCACCGCGCGAAAAGGTTTTAACATTACCATCAAAATCAGTGCCGTAAAAGCCTGGGAAAACAGCATATTCAGCAGAATGAGCAAATTTAACTATTGCCTTATAGGTTTTTGTGAAATTAATTTTACCGTCATCGCCGAAAAAGATACAATCAGCGGCATCAACAAACTTATAACCTAAATACTTTGCCAAAATTTTAGAATTAAGATACTCTCCGCGGCTAACGATGTAATCATAAATATTTGCATTACTGAAATTAGATTTTATCTCAGCAAAATCATTTTCGAGTGAGAAATCAATACCTAAATCAGTAATAATATCGTTGTATCTCTCTTCGATTTCCTCGAAAATCTTTTCGGCAGCAGCAATATCAGGCAATGCCTCGGCACAGGAAATTAACAAATCTGTTACCTTAATATCGTCAGAAAAGCGCTTACCCGGTGCAGACGCTATAACATATCTGCGATCCCTTTCAGCTTTGATTATTTCCGCAACCTTTTTAAACTGGTCGGCACTAGCAAGTGAAGTACCTCCGAATTTTAAAACTTTTACCATATAAACATCTCCCAAAAAATATAGCAGTTTAAAGTGCAACCCTAAACTGCTATCTGACTATAATCTTATAAATAATTTATAAAGAATAATCAGATAGCGCTCCGCATCAAATGCGACAGCAGTACAGGTCTTAATCCATACTGCCAGAACGGTCATAGGCTTTGACCGCCTTCGGCACCCTTCCCTTTCATTTTCGCAACATTTTGCCTTAAATTTACACGAAAATTACTGATGAAGCAATGCACCTCTATCAATGACTATTAGATTTTATCACATTAATATATATATGTCAAATATTTTTTTGTGTTAAATCATAATTAATTTGACAATGAAACATATTAATGTTAAAATATATTGGTTAATATAATTTTGTGAGGTGAAAATAATGGATGCAGACAGTCGAAGTATAACACCTTTGGGGCGTCAGCAAAATAAGTTTCGAAAACTGTTTGCATTTGTTATTTGCGAGCAGTAAATTTGCTTTGCTGATTTCCTATGGGTTTATTCCATTAAATTAAAGGAGGACCACCATGGAGAACAAGACAATTTTACTCGAAAATACGATTTTAAGCCTTATTGAAAATAAAAAGTTTTCTTCTTTAAAAGATATTCTAATTACTATGAATAGTGTTGATATTGCTGCACTGCTGGAGGATCTTGACGAAGAAGTATTGCCAAAGGTATTCAGACTTTTGCCTAAGGGTCTTGCTGCAGATACTTTTGTTGAAATGGATACCGAGCAACAAGAAGTACTTATCGAATGCTTTTCCGACCGCGAACTGAAAGCCGTAATTAATGAGCTATATGCGGACGATGCCGTTGATATTGTTGAAGAAATGCCCGCAAATGTTGTATCACGCATCCTTAAACAAGCATCACCCGATATGCGGAAAGAAATCAACGAGCTTTTAAAGTATCCTGAAGACAGCGCCGGTAGCGTTATGACTACCGAATTTGTTAATTTTAGAAGTACCATTACTGCCAATGCTGCCATAAATATTATCCATAGAACGGGTATTGATAAAGAAACGGTTAATACATGCTATGTCACAGACAGTGACCGCAGTCTTATTGGTCTTGTAACGATTCGTTCGCTGATTATTGCTAATCCCGAGCAAGAGATTTCCGAGATAATGCAAACCAATGTTATTAAGGTTACAACCGATACCGATAAAGAAACAGTTGCAAATCTTCTCAAAAAATACGACCTTATTGCCCTACCCGTTGTTGATAACGAGGACCGACTTGTAGGAATAATCACTATTGACGATGCTATCGATGTAATCGAAGAGGAAGCTACTGAGGATATTGAAAAAATGGCGGCTATTTTACCGACCGATAAGCCGTATTTAAAGCTAGGTATTATTGAAACCGTTAAAAACCGAATTCCTTGGTTATTGCTATTAATGATTTCCGCAACATTCACCGGTATGATAATTTCATCGTTTGAAGAAAAATTGCAGTTATTCCCTGCTCTTATCGCATTTATACCTATGATAATGGGTACGGGCGGTAACTCTGGCGGACAGTCATCTGTAACCGTTATCCGTGGTATTTCGCTCGGAGAAATTGAATTCAAGGATATTTTCAAGGTTATTTTTAAGGAAATGCGCGTTGCTTTTCTTTGTGGCATCATATTAGCGGCGGTTAATTTTTTAAAGGTTCTTGTCTTCGATATGTGGCTGATGGGAAGCCGCAGTATTGGCAATATTTTAGAAAACCTCGTAATAAGTCTAACCCTGCTAGCTACTGTTATCATTGCAAAAATTGTCGGCTCAGTACTGCCACTGCTCGCAAAAAAAATCGGTCTTGACCCTGCTGTTATGGCAAGTCCGTTTATTACAACTATTGTTGATGCCATATCTTTGCTGATTTATTTCGGCTTTGCAGCAATTTTATTAATGTAGGGTAGAGCGAATAATCCGAACTTCGTTTTAAAAAGGCAGATTTTCACTCATACTTTGTTAAAATACTCGTTAATCCGTTAGGATTAACTGCGTTTTGTGCCTTGTCTGAATAAAAATCCGCTCTTTTTAAAATCTTTG
>JAZNXU010000044.1:0-13518 GCA_045594065.1 Acutalibacteraceae bacterium | reverse complement strand
GATGAAAAATGAATATATGTCTCCCGAGTTGGAGATTGTAAAATTCAGCGATGAAGACATCATAACCACAAGCCTTGTAGACGGCGGCGGTGAAGGCAACGGCGGAGACTACGAATGGGGCGTTGTACACAACGCATAACTAAATTAAAGGCACTCTTCAAGTGAAGAGTGCCTTTGTTGTATCGCCGTCAGGCGATACAACCCGTCGTCAGGCGGATATATCTCGCGCGACAGCGCGCATACCACCAAAGGTTGTACTACACGCGTGAAATTGTATTATTCTACATTCCACAGATTTAAAATCTTGCTGATATCGTAAAATAATCTTGTTGAAAATTCTGTTATATAGGAGTATAAAAATAATGCATAATGTGCAATTTATATAAAAAGGAGAATAAGTATGAAAAAACTATTGGCATTATTAGCAGTACTTTCCCTTGTGCTTACCTGTTGCATTATGGGTATTGGCACAGTAGCATTTGCTGCAGAGGAAAGCTCCGAGGACGATTTCCTCGCATACGATGGTGTACTTGAAGAGTACATAGGCTCGGGTGGCGATGTTGTAATCCTCGCTTCCTTAGGTATTAAGGAAATTGGAGCAAACGCATTTGAAAACAATGCGGATATTACTTCGCTTGTTATCCCAGAGGGCGTTGAGGTTGTTGGTTACTGGTCGTTCAGAAATTGTACGAGTCTTGAAAGTATCACTTTGCCTTATTCGCTTGAAGAGCTTGCTGAGCACTGTTTCTCAAGCGCACCGATTACTGAGATTACTATCCCAGGCAATGTTGAAAGAGTTGGTTACGGTGCATTTTCGGGTTGTACATATCTTGAAGAATTAACCCTTTCTTACGGCGTTAAGGAAATATTCCCCTTAGCTTTCCAAGGCACATCAATGGCTAAGGTAGTGTTCCCCGAAACTGTTGAGCTTATCTGCGAAGGCTCTTCTTTCGGTCACAACAAAAACGCCGAAATAGGAAAAATCGAGTATTACATCTGCAACCCCGATTGCGAAATCGGCTCCTCTGCAGATACCTCAGGAGAGGCTAACAAATATCAGTGGAAAGTCACTAATACACCTTGGTAACACAATAAGGGTAACGCAACATATCACATTTATTGCGTAGAGGATTCAGATGTTGAAGAGTTCTTAAAAGAAAACGCAAGAGCTTTACTTGATGCTAATGATTCAGGTAAAGGCGACGGACTGAAAATTCACAGCGAGCCGCAGTCTTACTTTGATGAATTACCCGAGAATCAGGAGGGCTATGGTACCCAGAAGCCGGGTGCAGAAAACACCAATCCTGGCGACTCTACCAACCCTGATGATACCAATCCGACCAACCCCGGTAATGGACAGGGCAGCAATGGCTCAGGCAATAACAACACAGGTACTAACGGACAGGGCAGCACCAATACCATTTACCAGCAGAACGACGATGGTATGACCACTATACTTATCGTTATAGCTTGTGTATTCGGCGGTATAATGCTCATAGCCATTATTGTGGTTGTAATTCTCGCCGCAACAGGTAAGCTTTTCGGCGGCAAGAAGAAGTCCGAAGCTCCTGCAGCGGCTGCTGATGATGTTGAAGCCTTAAAGGCTAAGCTTGAAGCAGCAGAGCTTAGAGCAAAGCTTGAAGCCCTTGAGGGCAAGGCAGAAGCTCCTGCAGAACAGGCAGTTGAAGAAGCACCGGCAGAAGATGCTGAATAATTAAAAAAGACCGCTTCGGCGGTCTTTTTTAGTGGCATGCGCGTTATTGCGCGAGATATATTCGTTTTGCGACGGGGGCGATCTGCTTGTGCGAAGCACAACATATTGTGTTTTGCATAATTTTCCCGTCTAACCGCAAATTAAAGGTTGACTTTTCGCATCTTCGCGGGTATAATCTATACGATAGGCTTATAAGGGATACTATCCCTGTAGGGTAGAGCGAATAATCCGAAATCCGTTTTTAAAAAGCGGATTTTCGCCCGTACTTTGTTAAAATACTCGTTAATCCGTTAAGCCACACCTGAAAACTAAAGGAGGTTTAAGCAATGAAAAGAACTTACCAGCCCAAGAAAATTCACCGTAAAAAAGAGCACGGCTTTATGAAGAGAATGGCTACAGCAAATGGCAGAAAAGTACTTGCCCGCCGCAGAGCTAAGGGCAGAAAGCAGCTCAGCTATTAATCACAAGCCACTTTTAAAAGGGTGGCTTTCCTTTTTTGTAATCCTATCAATGGGGATTTTAAAATGACAGAAAAGTTAAAACTAAACAAAGAGTTCCGCCGTCTTTACGGCAGGGGCAAGAGCTTTATTCACCGCGGCTTTGTTTCCTATATTCTGCCGGAAAAATCGGGCAGTGTCCGCTACGGTATAACAGTCAGCAAAAAGCTTGGCGGTGCAGTAGAGCGCAATCGCGCTAAAAGACTAATCAGCGCGGCATTCCGTGAGGTCACCCCGAAAATTATTGGGGGCTGGCAGATAGTATTTGTGGCTCGCACAGGCATTTTCAGCTATAAAAGCTATGAGCTTGCCGAAATAATGCTTTCCCACCTGACTGCCGCGGGAGCGTGTGAACAAGATGATAAGTAAAGTATTGATTTCGGCGGTAAAATTTTACCGAAAATTCTTATCGCCCCTAAAAAGACCGTGCTGTCGCTTTACTCCGACCTGCTCGGAGTATGCTATACAGGCACTTACAGTTCACGGGGCACTAAAGGGCACAGCACTCAGTATCTGGCGGATACTCAGGTGTAATCCGTTTTGCCGCGGGGGGTATGACCCCGTGCCCGAAGCATCTTCTAAAAAGCTAAAAGGAAGAAAAATTTAATGAATGCAATTTTTAATGTTATAAATGAATATATCCTTTCGCCTATAATGCGCTTAATTATGTATGTTTGCGGCAATAATTTTGCCGTTACTATAGTTATTTTCACCATTCTTATTAATGCGCTGATGATACCGCTCAGCATTAAAAGCCAGAAAACCACTCTTCAACAAATTAAGATAAAGCCAAAGCTTGATGAATTGAAGAAAAAGTACGGCGATGACCGTCAGAAAATGGCTATGGCTCAGCAAAAGCTGTATCAGGATGAAAATGTATCTATGTCGGGCGGTTGCCTGCCGATGATTATAAGGCTCGTTTTCTTAATGAGCGTTTTCTATCTCATTACTCGACCGATTTCTTATTTAACAACGGTTGATAACAGCACTATAAACAGCGCTATTGAGGGTTTAAAGAACAGTGGCTTAATGGCAAAAAGCAATTATTCAGATGAGATTGCGCTTATTCAGTTTATTAACAATCCTGCGAATATGAGCTCTGTGACCGATGCTGCTTTAAAGGGCAGTCTTGACACCATTTTCACACAGATAAACCCGATGAATTTCTATTTATTCAGCATTGATCTTACCCAGCGCGCGGTATTTTCGTTCGACCCAAGCGCTATTAACCGCCTTTGGATAATTCCGATTTTATCGGGCGTAACTGCATTCCTCTCGGGTCTTCTTTCTACAAGACTGCAAAAGGCTATAAACCCCGATGCTCCGAGTATGGCGGCAATGAATCTTATAATGCCGATTTTCTCGATGGTTATTGCATTTAATGCACCGGGCGGTCTTGGCTTCTATTGGGCTTGCTCAAGCCTTGTTTCCAGCCTTATTCAGGCGGGTGTGCAGTATTTTTACAGTCCCTATAAGATGATAGCGGTTGAGCGCGGTAAAAACCTATTAAAAATAAACGAACAGGAAAAGAAAACAATTAACAATATTAATATGTAAGGAGGGTTATCCTTGATTAAGGAAGCCATAGGCTATGGCGAGTCGATTGAAGAAGCCAAAGAGGCTGCTCTTTCAGAACTCGGTGCCAAAATAGACGATGATGTTCAATTTGATGTAATTACAATGCCGAAGCCCAAGGTATTAGGTCTTTTCGGCGGCGCTAAGGCAGAGGTTAAGGCTTTTATCGAAGTTCCCGATAAAAAGCAGGACAAGAAAAGACCCGCTAAGGCAAAAAATAATAAAAAAGAGAAAAATGAAGCTAAAAAAAGCGCACACAAAGCCGAAGAAACTCCGATAGAAATGAGCGAGGAGGAAAAGAATGCGGTAGCTTTAAGCGAGATTGCCGCTGATTCCCCTGCAGTAAATGCCGCAAAGTACCTTACAGGTATTTTAGAGCAGCTTGGCTGTGCGAACATTGAAATCAAGGTAGCTCTTCGTGATAACGGCGCTGCGTTCTATCTCTCAGGCGATAACCTCGGTGTGGCTATCGGCCGTAGGGGCGAAACCTTAGATTCTCTTCAGTACTTAACCGGACTCTCTGCTAATGCCGGCAACGGTTATTACAAGGTGTCTTTGAACATTGGTGACTATCGCGAAAAGCGCGAGCAGGCTTTAACAGGTCTTGCTAACCGCGTTGCGCGTCAGGTGCTTAAAACAGGCAGAAGTCGCACACTTGAGCCAATGAATCCTTATGAGCGAAGAATCATTCACACCGCCGTTCAGGAAATTCGAGGTGTTTCTTCTAATTCTATTGGCGAGGGCGGAAATCGCCGTGTAGTTATAAGCTCAGAAAAATCGCATCGCGGCGGCAGAAACGACCGCACAGCGGCTCCTACAGCTTCGGCAGTAGCCCGCGAGCCTAAAAAGGATGCTGAGCTTCCGCTTTACGGTAAAATAAATTAATATTTAAGAACGACCCAAAGGTGATACCTCTAGGTCGTTCTTTTTATTTATCTTTGTTTTTTGGTTAAGTGTAAAATCAGTGCTCCGAAAACAAATAATATAACAACTATTACGGCAACGATTATGATAATCGAGGCATTGTTTTTAGGGGGTGTTGTATCATTTGGGGTATCGAATATTGGCTCTTCGGGTTGCTGCTCGGGTTTGGGAATAAGCGCACGCATTGTAACATTTTCGAACAAATCGGTTTTTTCAATGTCTTCGCCCACCGTAGAGCGGTAAAGTCCGAACCTGCAGGGCGAGTAATTCTTTATTTGCGATGCCTTGGTTATCTCGCCGTTTTTGCCGTTTATCCATTCAGTAAACCAATAACCCTGCTGGGTATTGTGGCAGGCATAGCCCAATTGCGATAGCTGAAAGGGCGTTTTGTCGATACCCTTTATTGGAGTATCAAGGTCTAAAACGATTTGGTTTTCACCATATAAATGCAAATACAGCTTTGGGGTATTATAGGCGCCGTAGAGTGCGGCGGATTCGGGAAATTGCGCACTGTCGGCAGCGGCTTCTACTGCCCGAGTCAACAGATTTGAGTTTAAAATATGTTGACCGTGACCGTACTCGCCCTTTAAATCGTGACCGAGGATTACCAACGGCTGAAAACGGCGTATCTGTTCAACCTGAAAGCCGAGTGCATCGCTTTCGGTATATCCTGCCCGTTCTAAGTTGCTAAGCGCACCCTCGTAAGACTCAGAGTATGCATCGGGAAAGGCGCTTATCACGGGGTAGCGGGTTACACCTACTGTCCACAGTCCGTTTAACAGCTCGTGGCGGCGAATAAGGTTGTTACTGTGGTCGGTGAAGTACACCACCTGTGTTTCGCAGTTCGCGTTTGTTGCATAAAGCGGCAGCACACCCGCAAAAAAGAGCTGTTCATCGTCGGCATGGGTTGAAAAAAGCAGTAAATCGGCGACCGAGTTGTTATCCTCCCAATTCTGGACATTTTCGGGAAGCTCATTGCCTGAGAAAGCCTGAATTTCTGAAATTGAGGCAGTATTGTGGAAATTGAGTGTGAGCTCATTTTTCTTTAAACTTTCGGGCAGCGCTACAAGTCTGTGCAGATATTTACCCTCAAAATTCTCGTTGCTGTTACTTGCCGATAGTGTAAAATCTACGGGCTTGTCCCAATAAATAATGTAAATATAATCAAGCGGCGACGCCGAGGTTATTTTGATTTCACTGCTTACAGTAGCTCTTGTGGATATTTTACCATCTAGAGCGGCAGAGCTGATGTTTATATTAATGGTGTCGGTACTTTGTGCTGTCGCAACTGTCGAAAATAAAGCGCAGAGCAAAAGCACAGCTAATAGCAAACTGGAAATTTTACGAATGTTCATAAATACACCGCCTTACAGTCTAAGAATAACATAGAAAAAGAGCATTTGCAAGTTTATTAATTTTTAATATTGCACTTGAAAAATGCATATTTTTATTGTATATTATAATAGTTGAATTGTATTCAGGAGGATTTTTATGTCAAGCTATTTAAAAATGACAAAGGCTCAGTTAGAGCTTGAATATAAGCGCGTCAAGGCAGAATACGAGGTGCTAAAGGCTAGGTGCACCGCACTCGATATGACCCGCGGCAAGCCTGGTTTTGACCAGATGGACTCAAGCTCCGAGATTTTTGACCTTGTGGGAAATGAAAGCGGATTTAAAAACTGTGAGGGCACCGACTGCCGCAACTACGGCGGACTTGACGGACTTATAGAGCTTAAATACCTTTTTTCACACATTATGGGTATTGACCACAGCCAGATAATTGTTGGCGGTAACTCATCGCTTAATATGATGTTCGATACCATAGCTCAGGCTATGACCCACGGTATGGGCGGCGAGCCATGGATGTTACAGGGCGGCATTAAGTTTTTATGCCCGAGCCCCGGTTATGACCGCCATTTTGCAATCTGTGAGCATTTCGGAATTGAAATGATACCTGTTCCAAACACTTCCGAGGGACCTGATATGGATATCGTTGAAGAGCTTATTAAGGACGAAAAGGTTAAGGGTATGTGGTGTGTTCCGAAATACTCTAACCCTGAGGGTATAACCTATTCTGATAACACAGTCCGTCGCATAGCGGCAATGAAGCCTGCGGCTAAAGATTTCCGCGTGATGTGGGATAACGCTTATGCCGTTCACGGTATTTATGATGAGGATGACGAGCTGCTTAACATTTATGAAGAGGCACTTAAATACGGTAACGAGGATAACATTATTATGTTTACTTCAACCTCTAAAATTACATTCCCCGGTGCCGGTGTTGCTGCCGAGGGCGGCAGTCCGAAAAATGTGGAGCTGTTAAAGAAGCGTATGAGCTTCCAGACTATAGGACCCGATAAGCTTAATCAGTTAAGGCACGCGAGAATGTTCCCGAATTTTGATGTTCTAAAAAGCCATATGAAAAAGCACGCGAAAATTTTGAGACCCAAATTTGACGCTGTGCTGAATGCGTTGGAAACAGCACTTGGCGGCAAGGAGATTGCGTGCTGGACAAATCCGCGAGGTGGATATTTCATCTGTCTTAATGTAATGGAGGGTACAGCAAAGCGCGTTGAGGCGTTATGTGCTAAGGCTGGCTTAAAGCTCACCACTGTTGGCGCTACCTACCCTTACGGTAATGACCCGAAAGACAGCACTATTCGTATTGCGCCCTCTTATCCTGCGGTTGAGCAGGTTAAGGCGGCTTCGGAAATTTTAGTTAATACCGTGAAACTCGCGGCATTAGAAAAACTGCTTGCAGAATAATTCGGAGGTAAACACAAGTGAAAACCAAGAAGACCTCGAAACTTACCTTTTTTGTGTTGCTGATACTGATAACAGCACTCACATTAACGGCATTTTTCGGAATTGACAACTATTTTGGTGACACCCGCATTATATATTTAAAGGGTGCTAACGATATCCGTTGGGGTATAGATATTTCGGGCGGTGTTGAGGCGGTATATTCCCCCAATATTGTCGATGCTGAAATAACAAGCGACGATATGGCGGCCGCCAAAGAGGTAATAGAAACCCGACTTATCAGTAAAAATATTACCGATTATGAGGTTTATACCGATACCGCTAATCATCAGGTAATTGTGCGCTTCCCTTGGAGTGCAGATGAAAGTGATTTTGATGCCGAGGCGGCAGTAACAGAGCTTGGCGAAACCGCCGTTTTAAAGATTTGCGGTGATGAGGACATAAACAATGTTCTGCTCTCAGGCAGTACCGATATTGAATCGGCTAAGGTGGCATACGATGAAGATGCCAATCCTGTTGTTCTTCTTAATTTCACAAGCGCAGGCAAATCAAAGTTTTCCGATGCTACTGCAAAATACAAGACCCTTTCGATTTGGATGGACAACGAGGACGGTTATGTTACAACCGTTAATGTACAAGAGCATATTACCGAGGGCAGTGCTACTATTTCGGGCTCTACAACGCCCTTTACCAACGAATACGCAACCGACCTTGCCGATAAAATAAACGGCGGCTCGCTGCCTTTCGCTATGAGCGTTGATAAGGATAAATTACAGATAATTTCCCCCACACTCGGCTCAAATGCGCTGAATGTAATGTTAATTGCAGGCTCTATAGCCTTTGCGGCGATTTGCCTGCTTATGATACTTCGTTACCGTTTACCCGGCGTTATCGCATCTATCGGTCTTGTCGGTCAGATAGCAGGAATGATAGCCTGCATTTCGGGGTATTTCCCAAGCTTTGACAGCTTTACACTCACAGTTCCGGGTATTGCAGGTATTATCCTGTCAATAGGTGTGGGTGTTGATGCTAATGTTATTGCTTTTGAGCGCATTCGTGATGAGTTTAAAAACGGCAAAACACTCGATGGTGCAATTGCCTCGGGCTACAGCAACAGCCTTAACGCCGTTGTTGACGGAAATGTTACCATTGTTATAATTTCGATTGTTTTAATGGCGGCATTCGGCACACCTGATAGCCTGCTTGCAAAAGTATTTACTTTCCTACTGCCTTTCTTAGGCTCGGCAATCACAGGCTCTATCTACTCATTCGGTTACACACTTTTAGTGGGTGTTATTTTCAACCTTGTTATGGGTGTTTGGGCAGCAAGCAAGATGCTAAAGAGCATTTCCCGCTTCAAATTTGCAAGAAATCCGTGGCTTTACGGTGCGGCTAAGAAAGAGAGAAAGAATATTAACATTAATTTCAACAAGCTCTTAAAGCCTGCGATTATAGTTTACACTGCAGTTATTGCAGTGGGTGTTATACTCACCGCTGTTTTAGGCGTTAATCTTGATATTAACTTCTCGGGCGGTTCACGCGTTTCGTATTCCTACACAGGCGAAATCGACGAAACCGCTGTAAAAGCTATAGCCGAAGAAACCCTTTCACAAAAAGCAGAGGTTTCTACCGCTACCGATATGAGCGGCAACTCTAAGCAGGTAGTTATAAGCCTTGTGGATAAATCTTCACTCTCGGCTGAGCTTCAAGAGAGCCTTACCGCAAAGCTTAAAGAAACCTATAAGGATAATAATATTACCCTTTACGATTCCAACTCGGTAAGCCCCACCATTGCAGGCTCGTTCTTTATTAAGAGCCTTGTGGCTGTGATTATTGCGGGAATAGGCGTGGTGATTTATGTAGGCTTCCGCTTTAAGAATATAGGTGGTGTGTCGGCGGCATTAATGGCGTATGTTGCGCTAATTCTCGACTGCATTGTGGCGTTCCTTGCTTGTACAATGTTCGGCCTGCCGGTTGACTCCAACCTTATAGCCGTAATTCTTACACTTCTCGGTTACTCGCTTAATGATACTATCGTTGTTTACGACCGTATTCGTGAAAGCAAAAAGCTTTACCCGAACGAGAAATTGGCGGTGCTTGCAAACAACAGCTTAAATGCTGTAAAGACCCGCACCCTTATTACAACAATAACCACCGTTTTAGCGGTTATCACAATTATTGTTGTATCTGAAATTTTCGGTCTTACAACACTTCGTAGTTTTGCAATTCCGATGGCGTTCGGTCTTATATCTGGCTCGGCTTCATCGCTCTTTATCTCAATCCCGCTTTGGGTTAAATATAAAGAGAAAATGGCAAATAGGGCTAAGAAAAGATAAAAATTTTGCCTCCTCGAAAGAGGAGGCATTTTTTTATGCTTAAGGGCTATAAGGCTTTGTTTAAAAATTCGGTTGTGAAGTTGTCAAGTGCCGAAAAATCCATAGCGGCAACATAGTGCTTTTCTAATTTATCGTGGGCTGTTTTTGCCATACTGAGGGTATCGGCAGCAGAGGAAAGAAGAGCATCGGTTGCCTTTTTGTTGAATTTCATTTTTTCCTTTACAGCGTTTAGCCGTTTTGAATCATAAAAGCGGCGCGCATTTGTTTTATAAATCCCCGAATTAATTTTCTCGTATTCTTCGCGCACAAACGCTAGCTTTAAATCGGGAATTAAAATTGCGTCGGTAATATCGTTTGGCAAAATCGGATTTTTAACCGTTATAATTTCGTGGTGGCGGGCAAGGGCATAGTCCTTAACAGCCGAAAGTATTACCGATGCTGCGGCGCCGAATTCGTCGCGTATTACTACGCAACGCTCAGCATCCTTTTCGAGCGTTTCGCTGTAGAACACATAGCCTTTTGGCGTAATACCGCCAAGAAATCTTACCCATTCCTTGGCTTTTATACCGCGGACTCTAATGTATCGGCGGGCAAGGCGACTACCGAAATTAAAGCAGGCGTTTATATCGGTGCTCGATAATGCATGCGAGAAATTAAAGCGTTTCAGCTGACCTGCAGCGGTAATATATGCTGCCGCTTTTTTATGATAGGATTTATTTTCATTGTTGGCGGCGGTGATTTCGTCAGAGCGTTGCTTTAGTGCTGCGCTGCTCCAAAAATTCCCTGTGTTCACTATTTGCTCGCACATACCAGGGTTTTGCGGCTCGACAACATGTGGAGCTGTGCCGTCAAGAATAATAATTTTTTTGTCGGGCAGAATAACCGCATCAAGACTGTCTGGGTCGGAAGAGCAGGGGCAAAGTATAACCTGTGTGTTTTGCTCGTTTGCCTTTGCGGCAAAACGGCGCATTAATGAAGATTTCCCTGTGCCGGGTCCCCCTTTTATTATGTAAGCAGTCCAATCGGTGTCAAAATTATCCCCGAATTTTGAATAAAAGCCATCGGCAGAATTAGCGGCTAAAAAATATTTTGAAAAAATCTCGTTACCCATAAATACCTCCGAAAATATAAACTATTCTTTATATATTATTCGTAAAATTGCACTTTGACACGAAAAGTATTTTATGGTAAAATACTTTCGTGAGTTAATTGAACGGCTGCGGTCATTTATGTGACTGAGGAAAGTCCGAGCCCCATAGGACAGGATAGCAGCTAACGGCTGCCGAGGGTGACCTTAGGGAAAGTGCAACAGAGATATACCGCCGCATTTTGCGGTAAGGGTGGAAAGGCGAGGTAAGAGCTCACCGCCCGTTCGGAGACGAAACGGGCCTGCAAACCCTATCCGGAGCAACGCTGACAGAGGCGATACACTTGTCCGGTGTGCCTTGAAAAGCGGCTTGAGCGCGCGGGCGACCGTGCGTCGAGATAGATAGTCGTTCACGACAGAACTCGGCTTATAGATTAACTCACTATTAAAAACGGAGCAGCGCCGTTTAGGTGCTGCTTTAAGTATTATAATATAAAAAATTATTCCACTTGACATAATTTATTGTTTATTATATAATACATTTTGTATCTGCTTATTACATATAATATTGTACATAATAGTGCAGATAAATATTAGAAAGGAAGTCTTCTTAAAATGCATAAGAAAATCAGACTTACCGACGAAGGACTTAAAAATCTCCAAGAGGAACTAGAAACCCTTAAAACCGAGGGCAGACGCGATATTGCCGAAAAAATTAAGGTAGCGCGCGGCTACGGCGACCTTTCGGAAAACAGCGAATACGATGAGGCTAAAAACGAGCAGGCAAAGATTGAAGCAAGAATTGTTGAAATCGAAGCTATGCTTAAAAATGTTGAGATTATCGAGGATGTTAAGGGCACTACAAAAACTGTTGTTCTTGGCTCCAAGGTTAAAATTCTTGATGTTGAATTTGAAGAGGAATGTGAGTACCGCATTGTGGGCTCGGCAGAGGCCAATCCCGAAAAGGGCCTTATTTCCGATGAATCCCCCGTGGGTAAGGCACTTCTTGGCCACAAAAAGGGCGACACCGTTTTTGCGGAAGCACCTGCAGGTGAAATTGAATTCAAAATTCTTGCGATTTCAAAATAAAAAATTCGGGGCAGGGTATCTGCCCCTTTCAGCTTTTAAAAGGGATGTGAAATAAATGTCAGAAACAAACGAACAGCTCAATCAGACACAGGAAGAACTCAGCGAACTTATAAAGGTGCGTCACGATAAACTTGCTGCCTTAAAGGCAGAAGGCAACGACCCCTTTGTTAAAACCAAGTTTGATTTTGATGCTTATGCTGCTGATATCAAGGCAAACTTTGAGAAGTTTGACGGTAAAACCGTAAAGATAGCGGGTAGAATTATGAGCCGCCGCATTATGGGTAAGGCAAGCTTTGCAGGTCTTCAGGATACAACCGGCAACATCCAGTTCTACATTCGACGCGATGATGTTGGCGAAGACACCTATGCCGCATTTAAAAAGTGGGATATCGGTGATATTGTTGGTCTTACAGGCTTTGTTTTCACAACTAAAACGGGCGAAATTTCGGTGCACGCTCAGTCCATAGAACTGCTTTCAAAATCCCTTTTGCCGCTGCCCGAGAAGTTTCACGGTCTTAAAGATACCGATACACGCTTCCGTCAGCGTTATGTTGATTTAATCGTTAATCCCGATGTTAAGCGCAATTTCATTATCCGTTCGCAGTTTATCAAGTTTATGCGCAAATATCTTGATGATATGAATTATATTGAGGTTGAAACACCCGTACTTAATACAATTGCAGGCGGTGCCTCAGCACGCCCGTTTATTACGCACCATAACACATTGGGACTTGATATGTATATGAGAATTGCTACCGAGCTGCCCTTAAAGCGCCTTATTGTCGGCGGAATGGACAGGGTTTATGAAATCGGTAGAATTTTCCGAAACGAGGGTATGGACCCGAAGCACAACCCCGAATTCACTTCGGTTGAGCTTTATCAGGCGTATGCCGATTTCCACGATATGATGGATATTGCCGAGGGTATTATCTCGGGCGCCGCAAAGGAAATTCACGGCACCTATGAAGTAGAGTGGATGGGCGAGAAAATCGACCTTACCCCCGGTTGGCGCAGACTCACAATGGTTGACGCCGTTAAAGAGTATGTCGGCATCGATTTCGGCGCTATTACTGACGACGCCGAGGCGGTTGCCGCCGCAGAGGCAGTTGGTGTGGAATTATCCGAAACCGCAGATAAAACTTGGGGCAACGCGCTTTATGCTTGCTTCGACCAGCGTGTAGAGGAAAAGCTTATCCAGCCTACATTTATTACAATGTATCCTGTTGAAGTGTCTCCGCTTACCAAGGCAAGCCCCGAGGATCCGAGATTAACCGAGCGTTTTGAACTCTTTATCTGCCATTCCGAGCTAGCAAACGCCTACTCCGAGCTTAACGACCCAGGTGTTCAGCGCGAAAGATTTGAAAAGCAGTTAGAGCTTCGCGACCGCGGTGACGATGAGGCAGAGATGCTCGATGAGGACTTCTTAACCGCCCTGCAGTACGGTATGCCCCCCACAGGCGGTATGGGAATCGGTGTTGACAGAGCCGTAATGCTGCTGACTAATTCCGACACCATACGCGAGGTAATCCTCTT
>JAZNXU010000043.1:0-23683 GCA_045594065.1 Acutalibacteraceae bacterium | reverse complement strand
AATAATGTACTCATTTTTAGGACTTCCTTTTATTGAAATAATTAAACAAACCTTTAATATAATAGTTAATTTAATTGAATTTGTCAAGAGTTATTTTCAACAAAAAACATCCGAATTGAAATTCGGATGTTTTTATCATTTTTTAATCATTTAAGTATCTTACAAAATGCATCGTAATACTCATCAAAAGTCTTATCAGAGGGGGTGAATTCCTGTACGGAGAAGGAATCTGCAATAATTTCTCTTGCTTCCTTAAGGTCTTTAATCTCCCCTGCTGCGATAAGCTGTACTGCAATATTACCTGCTGCAGTTGCTTCAATAGGTCCTGCAATAACGGGAACATTGGTTGCATCAGCTGTCATCTGACAAAGGAACCCGTCCTTTGTACCGCCGCCAACCATATGAATTGCTTCAAATGTTCTGCCTGTACACTTCTGCAGATTTTCAAAAGTATACTTATACTTCATTGCAAGAGATTCATAGATACAACGGATGATTTCACCGTCTGTCTGTGGTACATACTGACCTGTTTCCTGGCAGAATTCGCGAATACGCTGAATTTGGTTTCCCGGAGGTGTGAAACGAGGATCATCGGGATCGATAAAGCACTGCATGGGCTTTGCTTCACGAGCGAGCTTCTCCATATCTGCATAGGAATAATCCTTACCGTCACGCTTAAACTGGCGACGTGTTTCCTGAATCATCCACAAGCCGATAATATTCTTTAAGAAACGGGTTGTACGGTCGTGCCCGCCCTCGTTTGTGATATTCATTTCAGCAGACATTTCTGTGATACAGGGTTCGTCCAATTCTGTGCCGAAATGTGACCATGTACCGCAGGAAATATATACAAAATCCTTTACCTTTGCAGGAACCGCAACAACTGCGCTTGCAGTATCGTGACCTGCAATAGCTGTAAGCATCTTGGGAGTGATATCAAGCTCCTTACAGATTTCATCCTTAACGGGAGCAATCTGTGTACCGCTGTCAACAAGTTCTGGGAACTTTGTAATGTCAAGCCCAAGTTTATCAATAAGTTTCTTATTCCAGTCCTTTGTATAAGGATCAAGAAGCTGAGTTGTGGAAGCCATTGAACGCTCTGCATAAACTTTTCCTGTAAGAAGATAACCGAAAAGGTCAGGCATAAGTATAAGACGATCTGCAAGAGCGTAGAAATCGGGGTGATTTTCCTTTGTTTCAAGAAGCTGATAAAGAGTATTGATATTCATATTCTGAATACCTGTCATCTTATAAAGCTTACTCTCGCCTATTGTTTCCTTAAGCTTTTCAAATACGGGAATTGTTCTTTCGTCACGGTAGTTGTAGGGGTTACCGAGCAGAAGTCCGTCAAGAGTTATAAGGGCATAGTCAACACCCCATGTATCGATACCGATACTTTCATAACCATACTTTTCTGCTTTGATAAGTCCCTGCTTAACTTCGTGGAAAAGCTTGGGTAAATCCCAGTAAAAGCCACCATTCATAAATACGGGACCATTGTCAAAACGATGTATTTCTTCAAGAGAAATTTTTCCGTTTTCAAATGTACCTATAATAGCTCTGCCGCTGGATGCACCAAAGTCAAAAGCTAAAACTTTCATTTTGTTTCCTCCCAAAATTATCTTTTCAAAAGAACTTCTTTTTCGTATTTTTCAACTTCTTTAAACCAGCTGTTGTCTGCGATTACACCGCATCTTGTGCAGTATTCTTCCCAGACATCACCGAAAGGAAGTGTCTTAACTTCTTCCTGCATTACGATAAGCTCTGTAAGACGGTTTTCGTCCTGAAGTTTCTTAAGCTCTGCATTAGGTGTGCAAAGAGCCATAAGAAGTGCTTTCTGCCAGCTTCTGAAACCTACTGCCCAGGATGCGATACGGTTAATTGATGCATCAAAGAAGTCAAGTGCCATATAAACTTTATCAAGAGCATTGCAACGGATGATTTCCTTTGCCATTTCTCTTGTTTCATCGTCGAAAAGAACACTGTGGTCACTATCCCAACGTATGGGGCGTGTAATATGGAGTGCAATTTCGGGATAGAAGCATAAAAGTGCAGGAATCTTGTCAGAAACCATTTCTGTGGGATGATAGTGACCGTTATCCATAAGAGGAAGGCACTTATCATGAGTTGCCGCAAATGAAAGCGCAAATTCAGCAGAACCTGCTGTGTATGCTTCTACACCGATACCGAACACCTTAGATTCTACGCAAGGCTTAACCTTATTAAAATCAAAAGGCTCAGAAAGAATCTCATCAATGGACTCTTTATATCGAATACGGGGACCCATTCTGTCTGCTGGAATGTCCTTAAAGCCATCGCCTGTCCAGATGTTCATTATGCACTCTTGTCCTAATTCTTCTGCCAAGTACTGAGAAATGCGGATGCAAGCCTTACCGTGCTCTATCCAGAACTTTCTGGTTTCTTCGTTTGGGCTTGAAAGGGTTAATGGGTCGCATTTTGGGTGTGAGAAGAATGTGGGGTTGAAATCGCAACCGATTTTTCTCTCTTTACAAAAATCCACCCACTTTTTGAAGTGCTTAGGCTCAATTTTATCACGGTCTACCCAGCCACCGTTCTCATCATCGAAAATAGCGTAGCAAGCGTGAAGATTGAGCTTGACTTTACCTGGAGTGAGTTTTAAAACCTCATCAATATCCGCCATTAATTCTTCGGGTGTGCGAGCGCGACCGGGGTAGTTACCGGTAGTTTGAATACCGCCCGAAAGTGAATCAACCTTTTGGTCGAAACCGCGAACATCGTCACCCTGCCAGCAATGCAGGCTTACTGGAACTTTTTTTAAGATTTCAATTGCTTTTTCAGTATCAACGCCAAGTTTAGCATAAATTTCTTTAGCTTCTAAATATCTACTCATTACTATACCTCTTTTACATTAAATGTATTTTTAATTAAATCTCTCGCCTCGGCAAGGGTCATATTGTTTTTATACATAATCTGTGACATAAGGTTACCTGTTGCCGTGGCTTCCATAAGACCAATATATACCTTTTTACCCGTTACCTTAGAGGTTAGCTTATTCAAATACATATCACGGCTACCGCCGCCTACTATATTAATTGACTTTATTTGCTTGCCGCTTATTTTCTCAATTTCCTTAACAGCACGGTCATAGCTGTGTGCTAAGGAATTGTAAACGCTAGCTAGCACATCGCCAAGCGGAAGCTCGGGTTTTAAAAGAGCCTCACGAACAGCCTCAATCATATTATCGGGCGCTAAGAAGCGCTGATCGTTCGGGTCAACAAGCTCTGAAAATGTGCTCTGCTCTGCTAAATGCATCATTTCATCGTATGTAAGCGATTTATCAATATTTTTACGGATATTCTGGAACAGCCACATACCCATAATATTTTTAAGGAAGCGGAATTTGTATTCAATACCGCCCTCATTTGTAAAATTAGCGGCAAGCGCTTCATCGGATAAAACGGGATAGTCGTTCTCAGCACCGATAAGGCTCCAAGTACCCGAAGAGATGTAAACACTCTCGTTATCAATAGGACACGCCGCTACGGCAGATGCCGTATCGTGTGAGGGGCAAAAAACAACCTCGGTATTAAAGCCTATTTCATCAGCAATCTCAGCTTTCAGTGCGCCAACGGTAGTGCCGGGCATACTGAGCGGCTCGAAAATCTCGGTGGGTAAACCTAACTTTTGTATGATTTCCATATCCCAAGTTTTTGTATTAGCATTAACAAGATTGGTAGTTGATGCGTTGGTATACTCTCTTTTGATTTCGCCCGTTAAGCGGAAAGAAAGATACTCGGGCATCATAAGAAAATGCGCGGCCTTATCGAGCTTGCCCGACAGCTTATCCGCATAAAGCTGATAAATTGTATTATAATTTTGCTGCTGAATACCTGTTTTGGCATAAAGCTCTGCTTGCGGAATGATGCCGAGCACCGCTTTAGAGGATTGTTCTGTACGGCTGTCGCGATATGATACAGCGGGTAAAATCTCATTGAGGTTTTTATCAAGAAGCACATAATCAACGCCCCATGTATCAATAGCAACGGTTGCGGGAATTTTGCCGATTTCTTTACACTTAGCGATACCTGCTTTAACCTCGCTGAAAAGGCTTTCAATATCCCAAACAAGGGTGCCGTTCTCTTTCTTTAAACCGTTTTCAAAACGGTATATTTCTTCGAGCTCAAGCTTTCCGTCAACCACACTGCCTAAAATATGGCGACCGCTCGAAGCGCCGATATCAATTGCTAAATAATACAAAGTAAATTCCTCCAACCGGTAGTTTAATTTATGTTAATATAATAACAGATTTTTACAGCACATACAAGTACTTTATTATAAAAATGTGAGTGAAAATTATAATTATCATATGACAATATACAACAAAAACGGCACGGAAAATTTCCGTGCCGTTAAAATAAGACTATTTTGAAACAATTTCGGTCTTTCCGCCCATATAGGGTCTGAGTGCCTCGGGGATTTTAATTGTGTATTTTTCCCCATCAAAGGTTAAATTATTTTCAAGGAATGCGATGAGCATTCTCGGCGGTGCCACAACGGTGTTGTTAAGGGTATGCGCAAGGTATTTTGAGCCGTCCTCTCCCTTAACTCTGATACCGAGTCTACGGGACTGAGCATCGCCCAAATTTGAGCAGGAGCAAACCTCGAAATACTTTTGCTGCTTCGGGCTCCAAGCCTCAACATCGTAAGATTTAACCTTAAGGTCAGCAAGGTCGCCTGTACAGCATTCAAGTGTTCTTACAGGTATATCCATCGAACGGAAGAGTTCAACCGAATAGCTCCACATTTTATGGAACCATTCCATACTCTCTTCAGGCTTACAAATAACAATCATTTCCTGCTTTTCGAACTGGTGAATACGGTAAATTCCGCGCTCCTCAATGCCATGCGCGCCCTTTTCTTTACGGAAGCAGGGTGAATAGCTTGTTAAGGTGAGCGGTAATGAGCTTTCGGGGGTAATGGTGTCGATAAACTTACCAATCATTGAGTGCTCACTCGTACCGATTAAGTAAAGATCCTCACCCTCGATTTTATACATCATGGCATCCATTTCTTCAAAGCTCATAACACCGGTTACAACATTAGAGCGAATCATAAACGGAGGAATGCAATAGGTAAAGCCCTTATCAATCATAAAATCGCGGGCATAGGAAAGAACGGCACTGTGCAGTCTTGCAATATCGCCCATAAGATAATAGAAGCCCTCACCTGCTACTCTGCCTGCAGATTCTTTATCAATGCCGGCAAATGCTGCCATAATATCGGTATGATAAGGAATTTCAAAATTCGGAACAGTTTTCTCACCGAAGCACTCTACCTCAACATTTTCACTGTCATCTTTTCCCACAGGTACAGACTCGTCCACAATATTGGGGATTTTCATCATAACCTCGTTTAAAGATTTTTCATAGGTAGCTTCAAGTTCTTCAAGCTCTTTTAAGCGGTCTGCCTGACGGTTAACCTCGCCTCTTAGTGCCATACCCTCTTCTTTTTTACCCTGCGACATCAGCACGCCTATCTGCTTACTGAGCTTATTGCGGTTGGCACGAAGCTCATTAGCCTCGGCATTGGCGGCACGCTTTTTAACATCTAAGCCAATAGCCTCGTCAACAAGCGGCAGCTTTGAATCCTTAAATTTCTTTTTTATGTTTTCTTTTACTATTTCGGGGTTTTCCCTTACAAATTTGATATCTAACATTTAGATTCCTCCAAATTTTACTAACAAGAAAAGTATATCACATATAAAAGCCTTTATCAAGTGCTAAAAGCTAATAATTCCTAAATGCTCAAGTAATATTTTAGCGCCGATAAGTATAAGAATTATACCGCCCGTAAGCTCTGCTTTGCTTTTATATTTAGCGCCGAAAACATTGCCAAGCTTAACGCCAATGCTTGAAAGCGTAAAGGTTATAACGCCTATAAAGGCAACGGCAAGCCATATGTTTACACCCGGTAGCACTAGTGTTATACCTGCGG
Source organism: Acutalibacteraceae bacterium (assembly GCA_045594065.1). Taxonomy (GTDB): domain Bacteria; phylum Bacillota; class Clostridia; order Oscillospirales; family Acutalibacteraceae; genus SIG565. The sequence goes on along the minus strand of JAZNXU010000043.1, from coordinate 17,707 downwards.
CAAGGGCATCGATGCTTGTAGCCAGAGCCATAACAAGCATTGTTTTAAAGGAGAACGAGGCATCGGTTGCATCGTCACAGTCACACAGCGCATCTTTAATCATTTTACCGCCTAAAAAAAGCAGCAGTACAAAGGCAATCCAATGGTCAAACCTTTCAATATAATCCTTAACCGCAACAAAAAGGAAATAGCCTATAAGCGGCATTAACGCCTGAAAGCCGCCAAACCAAGCGCCACATATAAGGGTGTGGCGCGGCTTTAATTCCTGTACGGCAAGACCCTTACAAACGGCTACTGCAAAGGCATCCATAGAAAGTCCGACAGCCAGAAAAAACAGCTCTATTACGCTCATAAAAATTACCTCAAATTACATAGAAAAATATGCAGAAAAAGTGTGCAAGGCTTGCAAGTACAACAAAAATATGAAAAACCGAATGGATATACCTGATTTTTACGCCAATTCCGTAAAGAATTGCACCGAGTGTATAAAGTATGCCGCCGAGAAGCAACCAGAAAAATCCGTGTGGAGTAAGCACCTCATACACGGGTTTAATTGTGAAAATTACGCACCAACCAAGCCCTATATAGCAAATCATAGAAAAGACGCGGTAAGAGCGCAAATCAATTGCCGTAAGGGTTATGGCGAGGGCTGAAATGGTCCAAACGGCACCTAAAGTAATCCACGCAGCGAGCGGCTCTACTTCACGCAAGGAGCAGAGCATTATGGGGGTATAAGTGCCCGCAATCATAAAATATATGGTGCAGTGGTCTATTATTTGCAACACCTTTTTGCCCGTTGATTTTTTAACGCCGTGATATACACTTGACATTGTGAAAAGGGCGATAACCGAGCCACCGTAAACCGCCGAGCCGACTACTGCCCACGCATTTTTGTGAAGAGCTGAAAAAATCACACAAAGTGCACAGTATATAATACCAAAGCCGCCACCCACAATATGCGTTACCATATTAAAAATTTCCTCGCCCTTAGTATAGTCGGGCAAAATTCTATCAATCAGTTTAGTTCTTGCCATAATTAAAGCTCCAGCATAGCGTTAAACACCGTAGCGCCGTCTGTTACGCCCGTAATAAGTACGGTATTACCGTTTTGCACCTTGTAAATGCGGATTTTGTTACCTAAAACGGTTTCTTTAACAAAATGCAGCTCGTATGTTTTTATAGGATTTTCATTTAAGTATTCATCGGTAAAACAGGCAAGCACCATTTCGGTGTATTTCTTGTTATTTGTGTGATTATTTATATCAATATCACTATCGATTATTTCACGCTCATAACAAAAATCTTGCTCAGTAATATTAGGGCGAATACGGGTAAACTCGCCAAAGTCAGCCCGCTCGTTCATATATTCGTGACCTCCCGAAAAACAGTCACCCTCAACCCGCAAGGGGCGGCGGGTGTCGATACTTAAAACGCACCATTCGGACGCTGCGTTTACAAGAGCATCACCTTTTCCGCTTTTGATACGGTACTGCCTTTCAACCTTGATTTTACCTGACGGTAACGGCCAAGTTTCGGCAATAAGCGTACCGTTCGACTCAGGATAGCTATGTATTCTAAAACGAATTTTTGAAACTATCCAAAAGCCGCCTAAAGACATAACGACATCTCTGCCATAGCCGAATTTTTCGGCGTTTTCGGTTGCCATTACTTCAATAATTTCGGCAATATTGGCTACAAAAGCTTTAATATCGCTTTTGCATTCAACCTCGCGTGTATAAAAATTAAGCATTTTATTTACCTGCCTTGTAATTTTAAAAACAGCCGAAAAATCGGCTGTTTTTAAGTTTAAATATTAAATATTTCGAAAGCATCAAGAATAGAAGTTATCAAAATAATTACTAAGCATATGGGGGCAATGTATTTAATAACGATATCAAAAAGCTTTCTGCCCTTAAACCTGCCTGAAGTTTCAACCTCTTCGGCGATAGCCTTGGGTTTTAGAATATATCCAACAAATATACATGTGAGTAATGCGACAATCGGCATTATAACATTGTTGCTTATAAAATCGAAGAAATCAAGAAAATTCTTTCCAAGTATAGTAATATGTGACCATACACCGTTTCCAAGTGAGGACGGTAAGCCTAATAAAAGGCAGCCGAGAAGCACAACAATACAGGTGAATTTTCTGTTCCAATGGAATTTATCACAGAAAATGGAAATAACGGTTTCGGCAAGTGAAATAGAGGATGTAAGCGCCGCAAAGAGTACAAGCAGGAAGAAAAGTGCACCGATAACCTGACCGCCGGGCATACTTGAGAATACCTTAGGGAGTGTTACAAACATAAGACCTGGGCCTGCACTAAGAGCCGCCTCGTTGCCACCTGAGAAAGCAAATACTGCAGGAATAATCATAAGACCTGCAAAGAAAGCAATACCCGTATCGAAAATTTCGATATTGTGAACGGCAGACTCAATATTAACATCCTTTTTCATATATGAACCGTAGGTAATCATAATACCCATAGCCAGCGACATTGAGTAGAAAAGCTGACCCATTGCCGCTACAACAGTCTTAACCGAGAAATGTGAGAAATTCGGAGTGATGTAATAAAGCACACCCTCCCATGCGCCTGGAATAAACATAGAGTAAACCGCAATGCCGAGAGCAAGCACAACAAGTACGGGCATCATAATTTTACTAACCTTTTCAATACCCTTTTCAACACCGAAAAGCACTACCAAAAAAGTAAGGGCAACAAATGCAACAAACCACATTATAGGCTCACTGACATTACCTATAAAATTATTAAAATAATCGTCTGATACGGCGGCAGCACCGTTGCCTACAACATAAACCGACAGATATTTTATAACCCAACCGCCTATTACCGAGTAATACGGCAAAATAATCATGGGAACAATGGCGCCCAAATAGCCAATAAACGAAAAGCGTTTATCAAGCTTTTTAAAAGCACCTATGGCGCTAAGTCCTGTTTTTCTGCCTATAGTAATTTCGGCTACCATAAGCGCAAAGCCAAAGGTAACGGCAAGCACAATATAGGTAAGCAGAAACATTCCGCCGCCATACTGGGCAGCAAGATATGGGAATCTCCAAATATTTCCAAGTCCTACCGCTGAGCCGGCTGCTGCCAAAACGAATCCGAGTTTACCGGTAAAACTGCTTCTTTTTGTTTCCATAATTTTCTCCTTGACGAATATATTGAATTATTTAGTATTATATACCAAATACAAAGAAAAATCAACAAAGATTTCATTATTTTATCGTTTGTTGTTGATATTTGGTGAGAGAATAAGTATAATATAATAAATATATATAATTTCCTTTAGGGGGTATTATCTTGGATTGCAAACAATTTTGGAATGAAATATCAAATAAAAAAATCGCTATGTGCGGTGTGGGTGTTAGTAACACCCCGCTTATTTACAGCTTTTTAAAGGAGGGCGCACGCGTTTATGTGTGTGACCGACGAACACGCGAGCAGATAGGTCCTATATGCACAGAGCTTGAAAATGCGGGTGCTATACTGCGCCTTGGAGAGCACTATCTTGAAAACCTTGAGGTTGATGTTATCTTCCGTACACCGGGTATGAGCTTTAACCTCCCTGAGCTAAAAGAAGCTCGCCGCCGCGGAATCGCAGTGACAAGTGAGATGGAGGTATTTTTCGATTTATGCCCCGCTAAAATTTTTGCTGTTACAGGCTCTGACGGTAAAACCACCACAACAACCCTTATTGCAGAAATGCTTAAAAAAGAAGGTTATACCGTACATGTGGGCGGTAACATTGGCAACCCTCTGCTGCCTGATATTGAAAATATTAAGGCTGAGGATATGGTTGTTGTTGAGTTATCCTCATTCCAGCTTATCTCAATGCGCAAAAGCCCCGATGTTGCTGTTGTTACGAATGTTGCGCCAAACCACCTTGATGTTCATAAGGATATGGACGAATATGTTGAGGCAAAGCAAAATATAGTACTGCACCAAAGCGCTTTTTCACGCACTGTACTCAACTACGACAACGAAATTACAATGGGCTTTAAAAACCATGTTCGCGGTCAGTTTATAGGCTTTAGTATGGAGCGCCCTGTTTCAAACGGCACATGGCTTGACGAAAACGGAAATATCTGTATTTCCTACCGCGGAATTAAGGCGCCGATAATGCACCGCGATGAAATTGCAGTGCTTGGTGACCACAATGTTGAAAATTATTTAGCCGCTATTGCCGCTGTTTGGGGATATGTTGGAGCCGATACCATACGAGCTGTTGCACACGAATTTATGGGTGTTGAGCACCGAATTGAGTTTGTACGAGAGATAAACGGCGTTAAATATTATAACGACTCTATCGCTTCAAGCCCGACAAGAACTATTGCGGGACTAAAGGCATTCCAACAAAAGGTTATCTTGCTTGCAGGCGGATATGATAAGAAAATTCCGTTTGAGCCAATGGCACCCTATGTTACAGACAAGGTAAAGACCCTCATTTTAACGGGTCCTACAGCATCGAAAATTGAGCAGGCTGTAAAGGCTGACCCCTCGTACAACGGCTCACCCGAAATAATCCACGCCGCCAATTTAGACGAGGCTGTAAAGATAGCAAACGAGAAAGCGGTTGACGGTGATATTGTAACACTAAGCCCCGCCTGCGCTTCATTTGATGCTTTCCCGAACTTCGCGGCAAGAGGCAAATACTTTAAGGAATTGGTTAACAGTTTATAATGGATATAAAAAACACTCTTTTTGAAATAAGCAATAAAGCGGCTATCGGCTGTGTTACCGATGCCTCTGATGCGGCTTGTAAATTACTCGGTAAATACTGCAGCGTTAAACGATATAACAATTTAAGCGTGCTTGGTGAAATTAAAGGTGACAGTGACTACACTCTACTGCTTGACGCACATATTGACGAGGTTGGCTTTATTGTAACCCACATATCAAGCGACGGATTTTTAACCGTGGCAAAGTGCGGAGGTATCGACTTAAGGCACCTGCCCTCTAAAGCTGTAACCATACACGGCAAAGAAACTATAACCGGTGTATTTTCAAGCATACCCCCTCACCTATCAAAGGGTGATGAGTTGCCCGAGAGCATAACCGACTATAAAATCGATACCGGACTTGGCGCTGCGGCAAAGGATATTGTAAATGTAGGAGATTTTGTAACCTATAAAGCCTTTGCTACCGAGCTGACAGGCACTGCCGTTACGGGAAAATCGTTTGATGACCGCGCAGGCGTTGCCGTATTACTTGAGCTTGCCCGTAGACTTTCGGGCAAACAATTACCTATAACGGTTAAATTTCTGCTGAGTGATGCTGAGGAATTGGGGCTGCGTGGCGCGGGTGTTGCGGCTTACGACATATACCCCGACGAAGCTATAGCTATTGATGTTTCCTTTGGAAACGGTCCCGACATTTCCGCCTTTGAGTGCGGAAAACTCGGTGACGGCGCTATGATTGGTATTTCCCCCGTGCTTAACCGCAGCATTTCGAACAAGCTTATAAATATTGCAAAATGCAATGAAATCAAATACCAGACCGAGGTTATGGGCGGAAAAACCTCCACCAACGCCGATGTTATCTCTATTACTAAAGGCGGCGTTAAAACAGGTCTTGTTTCTATACCGCTGCGCAATATGCACACCGATTGCGAGGTTTTAGACCTTACCGATATTGAATCTGTTTGCGATATACTTGAGCAATATATAATGGCGGGCGGTGTTAAGAATGATTAATAATTTAAAGAAATTATGTGAATTTAACGCACCGTCGGGTGCAGAAGACGGTCTTCGCGATTATATTATTTCCGAAATTAAGGATTATTGCAAAATAAATACCGATAATTCGGGTAATATTATCGCTTTTAAAAAAGGTAATAAAGCATCTGCTAAGAAAATAATGATCGATGCGCATTTAGATGAGGTAGGCCTCATTGTATCTGCCATTACGGCTGACGGATTTTTAAAATTCCACACCGTCGGCGGCATTATGCCTACAGCACTTTTCTGCAAAAAAGTGCTTATTAACGATACCGTAAGCGGTGTTATCGGAGCAAAGCCCATACACCTTACAAAGGGTGATGAGGGCAAAAAATGCCCGAAAGCCGATGCTATGTATATTGACATAGGTGCACGCAGTCGCGAGGAAGCTGAGAAGGTAGTAACGGTGGGCGACCTTGGCGTTATTTGCGGTGAATTTGAGATTTTAGGAGAGAATGTAAAGGCTAAGGCTCTTGATGACCGCGCGGGCTGTGCAGTGCTGATAGAACTTATAAAAAACTACAGCGAATATGATTTTTATGCCACCTTTACTGTAGGTGAGGAGCTTGGAATGAGGGGCGCTAAAACCGCCACTTATACTGTTTCTCCCGATTATGCTTTAGTGCTTGAAGCCACTACCGCATCGGATATTTTCGGGTCTGACGAGGCAAGCCGTGTTTGCGTTTTAGGCGAGGGTCCCGTAGTTTCGTTTATGGACAACAGCACGCTTTATAACCGTGAGCTTTATAATGCGGCGATGTCGAGCGGCGTTAAGTGCCAACCCAAAACTGCTGTTGCGGGCGGCAATAATTCGGGCGCTATTCATTTATCGGGCAGCGGTGTTAAAGCACTTGCCATATCTGTTCCCTGCCGCTATATACACTCGGCATCCTCAGTTGCCAACATAAACGATATTAAAGGTGCTTATGAGCTCGCCGAAGCTATGCTTAATAAAATCGGCGCTGGTGAAATCTAATGGTTACTCTTATTAAAGAAATACCCGAGCTACCGATTTGCAGTGCGGCTTATATTAAGATTTGCTGTGCTGCCGCGGCTTATGCCGATTATGAAAAAATAGCACTTTTTTGGAAGCAGACCGATGAAAATGAAACTATTACCGCTTTAGTGTCTTTTTTAGATGATACTATGACACTTTGTAATTTAGGCGGAGATATTTTTGAACTGAGTGAGTTTATTAAATGTGTAGGTCCGCGATTGGTTTTTACAGATTTAGAAACCGCCGAAAAGCTTAAACTAAAGCCTGGTACGGTTTGCGATACACTTTATACCGACCCGCCTTATGATTTCGATGATGCGGCAGAAAACACATATGAGGGTATTGAAAAAGCGTATGAAACAATAACGGACAGGCTTTATGTTGGTGATAAAACAGCATTTAAGGCTGATATATCCCACCGCATTCGCCACGACTGTGCCGCTTATGTTACCACTCCCCTTTCCGCCGCCTTTCTGCTTTACTGCAACCACGGCGCTATACTTTCGGGAATTGCAGTAAAGAAGCAAAGAGAGCGAAGCGGTGTAGGCTCAGCCACCTTTAAAAGGGTTTTAATGCTGGCACGCAACCGACGCGTTTATGTTTGTGCTGAAAGTAAAAATACACCGTTTTATTTAAAGAACGGGCTAAAACTAATAGAAAGATGTGCCTATTGCAAACTATGAATAGATTTTTTGATATTGATGAGCGTTTGCTCACTCTTGCAGACAAAATTGAAAAGAAATGTGCAGATATATTTAAAGACATTGAAAAAAACACCGAATATAATCAATGCAAAATACTTTCCTGCTTTATAAATAACGGAATTAGTGAATCACACCTTGTAGGGTCTACGGGCTACGGCTACGGTGACAGAGGCAGAGATACTCTCGAAAAGCTTTTTGCCGAGGCTATGGGCGCCGAGGATTCGCTTATTCGCCATAACTTTGTATCGGGTACACACACCTTAACCGTTGCACTTTTTGGACTGCTAAGACCGAATGATGCTATGCTCTGCTTAACAGGCAGACCTTATGATACGCTTATAGGTGTCCTCGGTATTGACGGAGATTCCGACGGCTCGCTTAAGGATTTCGGTGTCGAATATAACGAGGTGGCTCTTCGCGACGGCAGACCCGATAAAGAGGCTATAAAAGCGGCACTAGGCGCAAAAAAGTACAGAATGGCTTATATTCAGCGCTCGCGCGGCTACTCGCTAAGACCGAGCTTAACCGTTGACGAAATCGGTGAGCTTTGCCGTATTGTTCGCGAGGTATCCCCCGATACATATATTATGGTGGATAACTGCTATGGCGAATTCACCGAAGAAAAAGAGCCTACACAGGTTGGCGCCGATATTATTGCGGGCTCGCTTATAAAAAACCCCGGTGGCGGAATTGCACCTACGGGCGGATATATTGCAGGCAGAGCCGATTTAATTGAAAAATGCGCATATCGCCTTACCTGCCCAGGGGTGGGCAGAGAGGTCGGCTGTACGCTCGGTCACAACCGTGAATTATATATGGGTCTTTTCTCTGCCCCCACAGTTGTAGGCTCAGCACTTAAAGCCGCCGTTTTCACAAGCTGTTTATTCGAAGAATTAGGCTTTAGCGTAACACCGAAATATAATGAGCACCGCGGTGATATTATTCAGGCGGTAACACTCGGTAATAAGGAATCGCTTATCGCATTCTGCCAAGGTATGCAAAAGGGCGCGCCGATTGATTCCTTTGTGGTTCCCGAGCCTTGGGATATGCCGGGATATGACAGTCAGGTTATTATGGCAGCGGGAGCATTCACACTCGGCTCTTCAATTGAGCTTTCAGCCGATGCACCGCTAAGAGAGCCCTATGCCGCGTGGATGCAGGGCGGCATAAATTACCCGAGCGCAAAGGCAGGAATACTGCTTGCTGCGCAAAGTATGCTCACTAAAGGATTAATTAATTTATAGAGGATGAATACAATGAAAACTGTTTTCAAGGGTGAAATAATAAATGCCGTAGCCGCCAATAACGGTATTGTTATTGCCTATGTGCACGAAAAAACTGAGGATAAGCTTTTAGTAGCTTATAAAGCAATTTCTTTCGATAACGGTAAAATAAGCAATGTGCCGAGAAATCTCTATGAGCTTTCAAAATTCGGCACTAATTATAAGGATATTATAGCTAAAATTAAAAACCATATAACAACAAATGCTGTTTTGCTTGAAAACGGCAAGACCTTTTGCACCGACCTCGACGGTACAGCCTATTTGTTTGATACCGACGGAATGCTACTGTGGAAAGGTGAACTTACCTACCGTGATACCTTGCCGACGGGCATAGCCGTCTGCTCAAGACATTTATGGGTAGCATTCGGTAAGCTGAATGTAATAATGCGAATGAATCTTACCACAATGCACGAGGAGTTAAGGCTTGGTGGCGGTAAGGAATCACCCTTTATAAACCCAATTGACCTGTCTACTCAGGGTGAACAGATTTTTGTGTGCACACAAAACGGCAATGAAATTTTGGCGGTTAATACAAACACCTACTCTATAGAAACCTATAAATCGTTTGACAAACCCGTTAAGCAGTACCTACGCTCGGGTGAATACGAATTTGCCGTTCTCGATGACGGAATTTATTTAATAGACTAATAAAACAGCAGTAAGGAAATTTCCTTACTGCTGTTTTATTTTTAATCGTATAACGGTTTTTCTTCATCCACATAATTAATTTTAATATCAAGTGAATCAAAAATTTCTTTGAATTTAGGATAGTTTTCAAGTCTGTTAACGCATATACTGTATTCTTTATAATCACTGTATACACGCGAGGTGCCATCCTCTAATTCCTCTGTTCTTTCGTTAATTACTACCCTACCGCTTATATAAACGGTGTTATCTCCGCCCTTGCTCCAAGCATCGAAGTAATTAAGGTCTATTGTCTTAAGATCCTCAATATATGCTAAAATCAGTTTTTCGGTGTTTTCTTCACTGATCTGAGTACTAAAATCACCGATATAATTAGCGTCAGCGTCATAAAAATAGCCGTCAATATTCCAATCTTGGCAGTTAAGTTTTTTAAATTCATTGTAATCCTCCAAAAGTTGTCTTGATAATTCTTGATTAATAAGGCTTAGCTTCTGAGCCTCTGCCACAGGTCTTTCCACATCGTAACGACGGGTAACGGTTTCGCCGTTTTTAAGGGTATACTCGAAATAGAAATTATCGTGAATATAATTATCCCTATAGCTTTTATCGTTATGCCCCTTTATTATTTCTCTGTTAAGCTCAACTGCTAAGGGTATGTTTTTTACCTTTATATCTTCGCCGTGCAGCCTGACAGTAACCGATGCAATTTCGTCGGTTTTGGGGAGTTTGTATTCCCAACCGAAAATATCAAATCTTATACCTAGGTTTGTAATAAGCAAGGCTATCAGTGCTACCGCCGCTACAATAAGTGAATTTTTAACCTTTTTAAAGCCGCGGTTAATTATGAGGAAATATACTACACAGGCAACCCCAGCGCCTACCGCGCCCGCAATCCAGAAAGATATTTCATCCGGCTCGGAGGAGAAGATATATGCCATTACAAAAAGACCTAAAGCTGACACAATAGCCCCTATAATTTCAGGGATTATCTTAAAGGCATACGCACCTCCGACCTTTTCGCTCTTGCGGCGATTATAACAAAGCAGTACCACTGCCGCTAAAGCAATCGTCACCGCTACCGTACCAAGCACCTTATACCAAATGAAAAACGGTGCGGTTTTATCTTGTGCCAAGATGTAAATCAATCTAACTATAGCATATCCGAACGGGGTTGTGTAGGATAAGATGGCTGGTTCTAAATCGCCCGAATAATCAAATCCGTAAAGGTGAGAACGGCAAAGCCCGCTTATGAACAGAGCTATTATCGGAATACCTACATTAACGGCAAGCAGAGCAATAATACTGTCGAACACTCCACCTGCGGTTACTATAAAGAGCAAGGTGAACAGCCCTAACATAAACATCATAGCTACTGTGAATAAGTAAATTTGAATAATAATGCCGCGGTCTGCCGATACATAATCTAAAAATGTGAGTGAAAACGCACCGATATAACTAAGCGTAAGCGGTATAATTGCCGCAACAAAGCTGCCTAAAAATCTAACACAAAGAAGTGTTGAACGCTTCATTGGCAGGGCATGGAAAAAATCGCTGGCGCTTTTTTTGTAGAGATAACTGAAATTTATATACAAAAGCACCATCAAAAACGCCGTAGCGGCTACAGCCATTACGATAGAAAAAATAAAAAAGAGCTCTGAAAAATTATAGATAAGCTTGTCATAACTTTCAATATATTCCTTAATCGTATTGTAGAGGTATACGGGCGATAACACCAAAGCGAGAATTGATGCTATGAGCGTAAAGCCCAAATTTTTCTTTAGAGTAAAGCTGAACATATTGAATGCTGATTTATTTAATGATGTTTTCGGCGTCATAACCCTTAACCTCCAATTCATACATAAATATTTCCTCAAAGCTGGGACTAATCATTTCAACAAATACGGGATTTAAGTTTTTGAGGAATGCCATAATTTCTTCCTCCTCACCCTTGACTATAAGCTGTATGAGTGAGCCGGTGCGCTCGGTTTTAATAACATTAAGTGCACTGAACACCGATATATCGGGGGTGCGCTCGAAAGCAAGCTGTACTTTATGTACATTACTTTTTAGAGCCTCGATATCATCGTTAAATATAACCTTACCGAAATGCAGAAGACCTACACGGTCGCAAAGGAAATCTAAATCTCTTAAATTGTGTGAGGCAATAATGGTAGTCATACCCTCATTCGCGCCGTCGGTAAGTAGGGTTTTTAATACCTTTCGCATAACAGGGTCAAGGCCGTCAAAGGCTTCATCAAGCAGCAGATATTTCGGCTTTACCGAAAGGCAGAGCATTAATGCCGCCTGCCGTTGCATACCCTTACTCATTGTGGAAATTTTTGCCCGCGTATCAAGCGGAAAAATATTTTTTAAATACTCAAATTTCTCATTATCAAATGAGGGATAAATGCTTTTATAAAGCTTTGCCATTTCGTCTATATTGGACTGATGCACAAAGTACGGATTATCCGCAAGATAGCAAACCTGAGCCTTTACTTCGGGAGTATTAAAGGGCTTTTTGCCATCGATTAAAACCTTACCGCCGTCGGGCGTGTAAACACCTGAAATTAAACGAAGTAAAGTAGATTTACCCGAGCCGTTAGAGCCTACAAGACCGTAAACCGAGCCCTCGGGAATTTTGAAATCTACATTATCGAGCGCTACCTTAGTATCAAACCTTTTGGTAAGATTAATAATTTCAATCATTACTTTGCCTCCTTAAAAAGTTCATCAATTTCTGATTTTAGTTCATCTGCTGTCTTGCCCATTCTTTTGGCATCGAGCACCGCTTTTTTGAAGTCCCTTAAAGCAAGAGTATCAAGAGCATTATCGGCATCGCTGTCGCCCGAAATAAATGAGCCCTTGCCTGCTACGGAATATATAATTCCTTTCTCTTCTAAAATTGCATAGGCACGCTGGACTGTATTTGGATTGATACCAAGCTTAAGCGCCATTGCACGAACACTCGGCAGTGGGTCGCCACCCTTTAAGGCACCAACCATTTTAAGCTTTACAATTCCGCTTACCAGCTGGTCGTAAATAGGTACGCCGCTTTTGTAATCTAACTGTACCAACAAGCTCGCCTCCGTTCTTAGTGTATTAATTCGATTAGTACAGTTATATGATACACCCTCTGTCGGAATTTGTCAAGCGGTTTTTATTGAAAAAATCGAAAAGCTTTGTTATGATATTTTTGAGGTGACAGAATTGGTAACTGTTTTAGTGGCAACCCTTAACGGTGAAAAATATTTAGATGCTCAGCTTGAATCATTGGTCAACCAGACCTATAGAGATTTACGCATTGTCATTCGCGATGATGGCTCGAGTGACAAAACAATGCAAATAATTGATAAATACCGCGAAATTTACAGTGATAAAATAGAGGTCTGCCCTACCTCATCAAGCACGGGCAGCATTGCGGGAAGCTTTTTAAAGCTGCTTGAGGAATATACCGATGATTATGTAATGCTCTCTAATCAAGATGATATATGGCTACCCGAAAAGGTTGAAAAAACACTGCTTGCTATGAAAAAAGCTGAGGACAGGCTTTCTGCCGATACACCACTGCTTGTTCATACCGATTTATATTTTACTGACGAAAAGCTAAAGAAGCTATCTGACTCTTTTGTGAATTTTCAAAGGCTCTCGCCCAATATGACTGAGCTTAATAATATGCTTATGCAAAACAGTATTACAGGATGTACGGTTATGATTAATCGGGCGCTGAAAGAAAGGCTGTTTGTGCTACCCCACTTTAGTTCTCCCGATTGGTGGCTCGGAATCATTGCCGCCGCTTTCGGTGAAATTATATTTCTAAATACTCCCACCGTGCTTCACCGCCGACACAGCTGCACTAAAAAAGCTATAGAGCAGGTCGGGGCGGGATATAAAATAATTTTCAAACAAGCCGAGTTTTTAGCCGAAAATTATGCAGATATGCTCTCTATAAAGCAAAAAAAGCTGCTTGCGGCGGTAGCCTCTTTACCAAAGCTTAGCCGTATAAATAAAATAAAGACCGTAAGAAAATACAGTCTTTATCAAAACACATTATTAAAAAATATTATACAGTTTATATCAATATAAAAGCACCTTATAAAAAGGTGCTTTTAAATATCTTCATCATCACATATTATATAAGGGGAAAAATATAGGCTTTCGGTATCGGTGACTTCGGCAATATTTATAATTTGCTTTTGCTTAGTCTTAGCATAGCGAAGTGTTGCGGCAGTACCGCCCGATTTACCGTCGAAAAAAGTGATTACCGTATCGGAATTATCCACCATATAGCGGTTGCGCTTATGATAACAGTCCTTTGTGTAATTATTTGAAATATAAACGATTCTGTCGGCTGCTTTCAATAAGCGGTGGTAACGTTGCTGCCAATCGGTGCTCCAAGATTTCTCCTGCCCCTCAAACGGCACTACGGCAATAAGGCGGATTTTTTCATTCGGGCACATCTTCTTTAGCATAACAACCGTTTCACCGGCAAGAATGTCAAATCCCCAAGCCATTCCGCAATAAAAGTCACGGCAGTTTTCTTTTGGCATTGAAAACACAGTTTCTATAAGCTTGTTCTCGAGAGCCATAAATCGGGAATTCTCGCAAGTGAAATCAAAATCAAATTTGTTGGGTCTGTAGCCTGTAAAGGAACAGGCCTTTGGTGCAATAGACATAATAATTTCTACTATACAGTGGGAGGAGTATTTTCATCGTTTTCGCCGTCGGTATTTTCATCTTTACCGTCGGTATTTTTATCTTCATCGTCGGTATTTTCAGGCTTTTTCTCGTCCTCAGGTTTTTCACCGTCTTCGGGAGTTTCGTCCGGAATTTCCTCCTCACCTGAATTATCCGAGGTTAATTTATCTATCTTCTCCTGCTCGAGCTCTTTACAGATTTCGCATACACGCTCTTTAAGTCCGTCCGCAGTTTCGGTCGGCTCTGTTTTAACAGTCCATTCACCGAACTTATGACCGAGCGCCGCTTTTTCATTTGTAGGCTTGCTCTCGCCGCAGCTGCAGGTGTTAATAGTATAACCGCCCTCTTTGCAGGTGGGCGCCACGGTATTTCCGCGTATCCAATTATGCTTGTGAACAACCGTTTCGGTTTTATCGGTATTATCTTTATTATTCGTATTTTCGGTATTATTAGCGTGTGAATCGTTCTGTGTGGTATTATCGACAGCTTCGTTATCTGCTCCTCCGTTTTCAGAGGATGTAGGAGTTTCGTCGGAAGTCGGAGCTGTCTTAATATTGCTTGTTATGGAAGAAACTAAAATTATAACAGCTAACACTCCCGCTAAAATGCCTAAGAATATTCCCTGCTTTTTCATTTCTTTTATGTTAAATCTCATAAATCCATCTCCAACAATTTCGTTTATTATATTATACTAAAAATCATCAGCTTTTTCAATAGATAGAAAAATTTACTTTTTAAGCTTCTTTAAAAGCACCACAGCATAGTGCAGAATAAGCCCTGCAACAATAGCCACAACTAAATCAAATATAACTGTAAGCGCAAAGGTTAAAAGAAGTACAATAATGTCTGCCACATTTTGGGTTTTAATAATGCTAACAAATTTGCGCCACTCGCTCATATTATACGCTACAACAAACAGTATCGCGGCAATGGCGGGCATTGGTATAAGCGCGGCATAGGGCATTAAGAAAAGAAGCACCAATAAAAGCACTATCGCGTGCACCATACCTGCAACGGGTGTTCTACCACCGTTTTTAGCATTAGCGGCAGTTCGTGCAATGGCTCCTGTAGCGGGAATTCCGCCAAAAAGCACGCTTGCTATATTACCAACACCTTGCGCTACAAGCTCTGCATTGGAATTATGCTTTGAGTTTACCATACCATCTGCCACAACACAGGAAAGCAGCGATTCTATTGCTGCTAAAACCGCAATTGTAACGGCGTTTGGTAGAACAGACACTATTTTATTAATACTGAAATCCATGGCGGCAAAATCAACCTTAGGCAACCCTGAGGGGATTATATAAAGGTCGCCGATGGTGTAAACGCCGCTATCAAACGACGGAATAAACGCCACCATTAATGCACCCACCAACACCGCTATGAGGGAGGGCGGAACACGCTTTTCAAATTTCGGGTAGATAATAAGTATTGCAAGGCAAAACGCACCCACAACAAGCGCTTGCCAGCTAAAGGTGCTTATAAATTCAATATTGGCTTCCATTTTCTCGATAGCCTCAATGGGTTTAACCCCCGCGGCATAGGTAAGCCCTAAAAAGTCCTTAATCTGACCGAGAAGTATAGTAACGGCAATACCGCCCGTAAAGCCGACGGTTATAGTGTGGGGTATGTACTTAATAAGCCCGCCAAGCTTCAACAGACCCATAACTATAAGTATAATACCCGCAATAACGGTGGCTATGAACAGCCCGTCCATACCTTGTGTTGCTACCACGCCCGCAACTATTGTTGCAAATGCGGCGGTGGGACCTGCAATCTGCACGCGGCTACCACCGAGGAGCGATACAAAGAAGCCTGCGGCAATAGCGGTGTAGATACCGCACGCGGGCTCAACACCAGATGCCAGTGCCAGAGCGATTGAGAGCGGTAGCGCAATAATTGCAACAATTAAGCCTGCGGTTAAATCCTTTATAAACTGAGCCTTGTTATAGTCTTTGATTACCGAAAAGAACTTCGGCTTTAAATACGATAGCATAACATATCCCCTTTATTTTTGAACGGATATTATTATATCACTATGATAATGAAAAGTAAATATTAATTTCCATTAAAATAAATTTGGTTTATTCATCGCTAATATAATGATTTGTTGGGTTAGTTTGTGGGGGTGGCGCACACGACATACCAATTAATATTACATATAAAAAACGGGAGGCGAAACGCCTCCGCTACTAATGTTTAATAAATGCTTGTGTAAATATTGTTAATATGGTATAATGTGGGTGTCACACAATTTCATATTTCATTACCCACGGGGAAACATACTTTGGTAAAAGGTGTTTCTCTCTTCTTCATATTTCCTGTGGGTTAATGAAATTGTGTGACAACAATGAGGGACTTCACTTTTTCGGTGTGTCTCTCATGAGGCACACTTTTTTATTTAAGGAGTTTTGGAAATGAAGAAATTTTTATCACTATTGTTAGCATTAACTCTTGTTTTTGCTCTCGTTGCTTGTAGCAACGAAAAAGACACTACTTCGGAGCCCGACACGGGCACAACACAAACGGAAACCGAAAGTACAGACACCAACGACACACAAACAAGCGAAACCAACACAGACGAAAGCTCAAGTGATACCGAAACACCGAGCAATAGCGATACCTCAAGTACACAAAATAATACAACCACAAGCAACAAAGACAATACAACAAACAGTAAACCAAGCAACGCAATAAACAAACCTACAATAAGCATGCCGTCCACGCCACCTGCAAAAGACACCACAACACCCACCGAGAGCACACAAACACCTACCGATGAGCCTGATAAAAACCCAGCCGACGAGCCCTCTAATTGTGAGCATACCTATACAACGGTGTCCTGCACCATGCCAAAAATGTGTACCAAGTGCCAACACATCGCAGGCAATGCATTGCCTCACAACTACAAAAACGGCTCCTGCACAGTTTGCGGAAGAGCAGAAATGCTTGTGACTTTTCAAGAAGGCGATTGGGTTGCCCGTACTGTTAAAAATGGCACAGGCGAGCAAGGCGAGGTTCTTTCAGAATACATATTAGACCAAGACAAACGACATTATGACAGCGTGATATGCTTTTCAAACGCAAGTGCTTGCAGTGTAAGTACAGGCAAGGTTATTTATAACAACAAAACCTATCATTCCGATTGGTACTTCACCACTTTTACGAGTTGTATTTGGGAAGAAAACGGCGATACCATTACCGTTATGTTAGAACACACCGACCCTATCATTGAGTTTGTTTTGACCAAAACAAGCGAAACACAACTTACTGTAATTTCCAGCACTAATACAGCATATGTTCCTGTTGGAATAGTGTTTGTGAAGCAGTAAATTGATAGGAACACAGAGGGACGTTGTTCTGCGGAAACACACAGGACGGTTCTCTGTCTCAGGTTAAAAAAGTTAGACGGGGATTATTCCCCGTCTTTTTTTGCGCATTGTTTACCCGCGTGGTCTATAGTGTAATTTTCCGTCATTATAAGGTCGCTGATAAACACAAACTCATAACCCTGCTCTTTGAGGGTTTTGAGAATGGTCGGCAGGGCTGCGGGGGTGAAGTCGGCGTCGTTATGGAAAAGGACTATTGAGCCGTCCTCTACCTTGCTTATTACCCTATCGGCAATAGTTTGCGCGGTGGCATT
>JAZNXU010000042.1:0-23778 GCA_045594065.1 Acutalibacteraceae bacterium | reverse complement strand
GCGAAGTGGTCTACAAGGCCAGCATGCCCGGGCAGATAAACTACAACCTCCCCAGCCGCTACACCGGCGACCCGGACAAGCGGGACTACTACCACGTGGGCGTAGTGCGCAGCGTGGATCCGCTGCGCATCGTCCACTGCACCGGACCGGGCATCGTGACCGATACCAAACTAGGTAAATGGACGCACCGCGGCTGGCTGGCCAAGGTCAGCCCGAACAAAGGAGAAGAAACGCCCATGAGTGAGGTCAAGACCGCCGTGATCACGGCAGACTCCGGCAGTACCGTTAACCTGCGCAGCAAGCCTGACGGGAATCTGGTGGATCGCATTCCCGTAGGCGCTACCGTCACCATGGTGGCTCAGCAGAACGGCTGGGTGCGCGTCGCCTATGCTGGCAAGTCCGGCTGGATGATGGAGAAATTCGTGCAGGCTGCCGGCGATGCAACCGTGCCTGCCTCTTCCGAAGATCAGGTAAGCATCACCCTGCCCCGTAGCACGGCCGAGCAGCTGCGCGACGCCCTGGGCAGCGTGCTGGGATGGGGGTGATACCAATGAGTGACACAGTTATCGTTGGCTTGCTGACGCTTGTTGGCACCCTTGTCGGTACCTTTGGCGGCATCATTACCGCCAACAAACTGACCACCTACCGCCTGGAACGGCTGGAGGAAAAGGTCAACAAGCACAACGGCATGATCGAGCGCATGTATGCTGCAGAAGGCGCCATCACCGAGCTGCAGCATGATGTGAAAGATCTGAAAGCCTACCACAAACCCGCATAAGAAAGGAGACCCCTATGGAACAGAACCGACTTCTCTCCCCCGTTACCCTGGCTGCCATTGCTGCGCAGCTGCTTAGCATCCTGGTGCTGGCCGGCGTGATCAACACCGGTGTAAGCGAAGCCATTGAGGCGGTGGTGGTGGCCGTCCTGGAGCTGCTGACCACCTTCGGTGTGCTGAACAACCCCACCAGCAAGCAGAATTTCTAACCAAAAACACGGCAGGGAACACTTTGTTTCCTGCCGCATTTTCGTTTTTGGGGGATGATACCATTTAAAAAGTTGCACAAAAGTTGCACAAGATTTATTTTTATCAGTCCACGAAAAATGAAAAACCCTCGAATCTGTTGAGATTCAAGGGTTTGCTGAGTGGCTCCGATTGGACTCGAACCAATGACACTCCGGGTATGAACCGAATGCTCTAGCCAACTGAGCTATACAGCCATATACGCGATACTAAAGTATTATAAACAACTTTGTCCATTTTGTCAACAACTTTTTTTAGTATCGCAAATTTTATTTCAATTTATTCGCAATATCTGCAAGCTCAATCATAGTTAATTGCTCGCTGCGGATGTTTTCCTCAATTCCGAGTGAGTTTAGTGTTTCACGCAAAACATTTTTATTAATATGCAGTGTGTTTGAAACGCTATTCAAAAAGGTCTTGCGGCGCTGTGCGAAGCATGCCTTTACAAATTTAAAGAAAAACTTTTCATCATTTAGATTTACATTCGGTGTGTTGCGGATTTTAAGCTGAATAACGGCTGAATCTACATTTGGCGGGGGCATAAAGCTTTCTCTGCCAACCCCGAAAAGTATTTCACTTTCGGCGTAATAATTAACCGCTACAGTAAGCGCACCCGATTCCCGTGAGCCAACCTCGGCGCAGATGCGCTCGGCGGCCTCCTTTTGTACCATAACGGTGATATTATCTATAGGCAAGCGGCTTTCAAGTAGCATTGTAATTATTGGCGAGGTTATATAATAAGGTAGATTGGCGCATACTGCTACTTTTTTATAATCTGCGAATTTTTCGGCTATAAGTGCCGCTAAGTCCATCTTCATTGCGTCACCGTAAATAACCTCTACATTCTCACAGTTGGCAAGGGTTTTAGATAGTATTTTTTGCAGACTTTTGTCAAGCTCGATTGCAATCACTTTTCCTGCTACTTTGGAAAGCTCGTAGGTCAGCACACCGATACCGGGACCTATTTCAAGGACGGCGGTCTCTTTATCCGCCGCTGCGGCAGCCATTTGGGGGCAAACGCTCGGGTCGATTAAAAAGTTTTGCCCAAGGCTTTTTTTAAAGGCGAAGCCGTCACCCATAAATTTTTTGATTGTATTAATATCGGCAAGATTCATTGTAAAACCACCCTCTTAGCCTATTATACTTTAGTTTTTTAAGTCTTGCAACAAATTTTAGGTGACAAAATGCAAATTATAATGTATAATGTAAATAATTACTGTTTGGAGTGAATTTTAATGGATAAAAAATATTTTGATGTCGTACTGTCCGAAATGCAGGTTTTGCTTGACGGGCAAAAATTTTCGGAGTCAGACGGAATTTACAAAAACGACCAAAAGGCGCTTAAGATTGAATATAATGAGGAATCTAAGCAGTTCGTTCTGTTTATAGCCGAGGTTACCGACGGTGAGGTTGGCGACTTTGCAGTTGCTTCAAGCTGGCTGTTCGATGAAACCCAAACCGAGCGCGATGCGGCGGCTGTCGGTGTTGATTTTGCAGATACCTTAAGAGAAAAACTCGGCGTTAAAAAGACAAAAGCTGCAGCGAGTGTTGACCTACCTGTTGCTGATAAGTCCGACACTGCAAGCATTTCTGCTTTAACACAAAAACTTTTAGCTATTTTCCCACAGTTTAAGGAAACATATAAAGCAAGTGTTCAGAAATACAACAAATTTTTATATCTTGATTTCTATATTGAGAATTTTGTGCCCGCTATCAAGCAGCAGCTGGAGAGCGGCACCAAAAAGCAAAACAAAAAGCTTTTCGATATGCTATCGGAAATTTACAATACAGGTAACGGAGAAACCACCGACGCTGTTGTGGCGATAATCTGCGCCGCAACCTACGGTGATGATGCAAAATTGAGTCTTGTAAACGAGCATATTGCCGAAAATCAGCACTTAAAAATGGCAATAAGACAGTTCACGGCTGTACTTGCTAAAAACAAGAAATTACAGCTAGCCTTAATAAAATAAAAAACAACCGAAAGGCAAAAAGAACCCCCGACTTCTTTTGAAGTCGGGGGTTTAATATTAGTATGCAATTCCTTGAGCTATCATAGCCTCGCAAACCTTTTCGAAGCCTGCAATGTTAGCACCTGCAACAAGGTCGCCCTCCATGCCGTACTTCTTAGCAGCATCGTAAGAAGCCTTGTAAATGCCCTCCATAATCTGGTGGAGTTTTGCGTCAACCTCTTCAGCAGTCCAGCTGTAACGCATTGAGTTCTGGCTCATTTCAAGACCTGATACTGCAACGCCGCCGGCGTTTACTGCCTTAGAGGGAGCAACTACTACGCCATTTTGCTTAAGGTAAGCAACAGCCTCGTTGGTAGTAGGCATATTGGAAACCTCAACATAGTACTTAACGCCGTTAGCAACCATCTGCTCTGCTTCTTTTACGTCAACCTCATTCTGTGTTGCGCAGGGCATAAGAACATCGGCCTTAACGCCCCAAGGCTTCTGACCCTCAAAGTAGGGAACACCGAACTTGTCGGCATAATCTTTAACCTTGTCGTGACCGCTTGAGCGCATATCGAGCATAAAGTTAATTTTCTCTTCGGTTGTAATGCCCTCTTCGTCATAAACATAACCGTCAGGACCCGAAATGGTAACTACTTTACCGCCGAGCTCAGCGATTTTCTTAACGGTACCCCAAGCAACATTACCGAAGCCTGAAACAACGAATGTCTTACCCTTGATTTCTTCGCCAAAGGATTTGAGCATTTCAGCGGTGTAATAAACAGCACCAAAGCCTGTAGCCTCAGGACGAATGAGCGAGCCGCCGTAGGGCAGACCCTTACCGGTGAGAACTCCGGTGAATTCGTTGCGAAGTCTTTTATACTGACCGTAAAGGTAGCCGATTTCACGGGCACCTACGCCAAGGTCACCGGCGGGAACGTCGGTATCAGCGCCGATGTGCTTTGCAAGCTCGGTCATAAAGCTCTGGCAGAAGCGCATAATCTCGCCGTCAGATCTGCCGCGGGGGTCAAAGTCTGAGCCGCCCTTACCGCCGCCCATGGGAAGACCTGTAAGGCTGTTCTTAAAGGTCTGCTCAAAGCCTAAGAATTTGATAATTGATGCGTTAACTGTCGGGTGGAAACGAAGACCGCCCTTGTACGGACCGATAGCCGAGTTAAACTGTACGCGATAGCCACGGTTAACCTGAACTTGACCGTTATCGTCAACCCAGGAAACTCTGAAAGAAATCATTCTTTCAGGCTCTACCATACGCTCAATTACGCCGTTTGCCTCGATTTTCGGATTAGCTGCAACAATTGGCTCTAAAGATACGAGAACTTCTTTTACAGCCTGTAAAAATTCAGTTTCGCCTGCATTGCGCTTAGACACAGTGTCGTAAACGCGGTTTAAATATTCGCTTTTAAACATTATAAAAACCTCCATTAATTAAATTGCTTTTTTAAGAATACTGCTTTTTTCATTTAGTGTCAAGAAAAAATCCTTAATTTTTTACCGTATAATATAAATTTTATTATATTTTAACATACATTATAAGCGTTTGGCATAAATTATTGTAGAAATATGAGGTGATAAATATGGATAAAAAAGACATAATTAACGCAGCAAAAAGCGGTAGCAGCGCAGATGATATTTTAAAAAAGCTTTCAGAATCCGACCGAGCGGCGGTGGAAAATATATTAAAGGA
This sequence comes from Acutalibacteraceae bacterium, assembly GCA_045594065.1. Lineage (GTDB taxonomy): Bacteria > Bacillota > Clostridia > Oscillospirales > Acutalibacteraceae > SIG565. Next base: position 19,097 of record JAZNXU010000042.1, on the reverse strand, counting down.
TAAAGCGGCAACCGAGCGGCTGTTATCCTCGCCGGAAGCAAAAGCCCTTTACAATGCGCTGTTCGGGGGAAATAAAAATGGATGATTTGAATGAAAAAATTACGGCGCTGCTTTCTGATCCCGCGGCGCTTGAAAACATTCGAAATATGGCATCAGGGCTTCTTGGCTCAGTGCCCGAAAAGCGCGAGCCCGAGCCTGATGCCGAACAAAGCCTTATGTCAAATATTGATATTGGTAAAATTATGTCGGTTATGAGTCGGCTTAATAATTCAAAAAACGACGATCGTAGCCGTCTGCTTCTTGCTTTAAAGCCACACTTGAGCGCTAAACGGCAGGAAAGAGTTGATAAAGCCGTTAAAATACTCAAACTTTTAGATATGCTGCCGCTTTTGCAAGATAGCGGCTTTTTAGGCTTTTAGGGGGTGCTTTTTTGGAGCAGGTAAATCGAGAGGAGCTTGAACGCGCCGCCAGACGAATAATGGAAATGAACACACGGGCACAGTCGGCGGTATCGCGACGAAAACAAAGTACACCCGAGCCATCGCCCAAACTTGATGAGGATACAAAGGGCGGTAAGCACGAAAAACCGTCCGATAGTGTAGCCCCGCTACCAAGACCGAAAAGTCGAAATTCGATTTTTGATGTTATTAATTTCAAAAATTTAGCAGGGGACAACGACCGCACATTGCTTGCGGGAATTATGCTGCTGCTCGGAGCCGACGCGGCAGATGAAAAACTGATGCTGGCATTGCTGTATGTAATGCTTTAGCGGTGAAAGTTTATTCGTTTTCCAATGCATTTTTGCATAATTCTAAGCATTATGTTAACTAAAAAACCATATGTGAATTATTAGAGTTATCAACACAGTATTCCACAATTATTCCACTTTCGGGGTGGTTTTTGGCTTGATTTCGCTCTCTGACCGTTGAAAAATCGGTGGATAACTTGAATTGTTGAAATCAAAAAATAATATGAATAGAAAGGTTATGTAAATAAAAATTCCAACAAAGCGCATTAGAATTTTTGTTTAATTGAGCAAAATAAAAAAGACTGCCATGAAGTGAACTAAATCGGGGTCACTTCATGGCGGTCTTTTCTGCTATTCTTCATCAGGCATTTCCCAGTTGTGCCAAATTTCTTGAACATCATCATTTTCTTCGAGTAAATCGATGAGTTTTTCCATTTTTGTAATGCCATCGGGGTCGTCGATTGTGCTGGTGGTCTGTGGAACATATGCAACCTCGGCGGCGAGGAACGAATAACCTGCAGCTTCGAGTGCATCGCGAACATTACCCATTTCATTAGGATCTGTATCAATTACAAACACATCGCCGTCATAGGTAAAGTCTTCGGCGCCTGCTTCTAAAGCTGCCTCCATAACGGTGTCTTCGTCAAGCCCCTCGGCTTCAATTGTAATCTGACCACGACGGTCGAACATAAACATAACGCTGCCCGACTGTCCGAGGTTACCGCCGCACTTATCAAAGTAGTGGCGCATCTCTCCTGCAGTTCGGTTGCGGTTATCGGTAAGGGTTTCAACAATAACGGCAATACCGTTGGGTCCGTAACCCTCGTAAACAAGCTCCTCGTAGTTGGTGGCATCACCCTCGCCCGCAGCCTTTTTGATAATTCTTTCAATATTATCATTCGGTACATTGGCTGCCTTTGCCTTTGCAATAGCGTCCTTAAGCTTGCTGTTTTCGGCAGGGTTAGGTCCGCCCTGCTTTACTATTACGGCAATCTCTCTGCCCATTTTGGTGAAAATTTTTGCCTTAGCGGCATCGGTTTTCTCCTTTTTTCGTTTTATATTGTTCCATTTGGAATGTCCTGACATATTTATCTCCCTCTCGGTTTTTTAACTTTCTTATTTTATCACACATTTTCGCTATTCTCAAGTGCTTTCTCAAAAATTGCGTAAATATCATCGATACTTTCTATTTGACCGCAAAGAACTCTAAGCTTTGCCGCACCTCGCATACCCTTTAAATACCACGCTGTATGCTTGCGCGATTCATTTATTGCAACGCGGCTATCCTTATATTTCATCATAAGATTTATGTGCATAAGCATTGTGTCAAGGCGTTCTTTAATTGTAACCTCGGGAAGAACGGTGCCGTTTTCTAAATACGCGTTTATCTCCCTAAAAACAAACGGATTACCCATTGCCGCTCGACCTACCATAAGAAAATCGGCGCCTGTGCGCTCAAGCATATCTTTAGCTGATTTTCCGCTAAAGATATCTCCATTGGCGATTACGGGAATGTTAACCGCGCATTTTACAGCGGCAATTGTTTCATAATCAATACCGGGGGCATACATTTGACGCCTTGTTCTACCGTGAACGGTGATAGCCGCCGCGCCTGCAGCCTCGCAAATTTTTGCAAGCTCTGGCGCGTTAATGCTGTTTTCGTCCCAACCTGTACGCATTTTAACCGTTACTGGAATTTTTACGGCTTTTACAACGCTTTCAACTATTTTGCCCGCAAGAGCGGGGTCACGCATAAGCGCACTCCCACCGCCGTTGCCCGCAACCTTTGGTGCAGGGCAGCCCATATTAATATCTATAAAATCGGGGTGCTTTTCCTCGGCTATACGCGCTGCCGCTGCCATAACCTCAGGTTCATAGCCGAATAACTGTGAAGCCATAGGCTTTTCGGCGTCAAAGCAACGCAAATAAGCCTCGGATTTTTTATCTCCAAGGCTGACACCCTTTGAGCTTGTAAGCTCGCCTACGGTATAGGCGGCGCCAAAGCTTCTGCATATTTCGCGCATTGCTCTGTCGGCAACACCCGCCATGGGGGCTAATGCGGCATAACCTTTAAATTCAATATTACCTATTTTCATAATTTCAATTATATAACGCACTTGAAAAGTTGTCAAATTATTTACAATTTTTGAGTGTACAAAACAGGATATATTTGTTATAATATAAAATGATATATTAGTTAGTTTTTAGGGGAGAAAATTTAATGAAAATTTTAGCTCTTGATGGCAACAGCATAATTAACCGCGCGTTTTACGGAATCCGACTGCTCACAACTAAGGACGGAGTATTCACCAACGCAGTTTATGGATTTATTACAATGCTTAACCGAATTTTAGCAGATGAAGCGCCTGACGGCGTTGTTGTGGCATTCGATGTTAAAAAACCTACCTTTCGCCACGAAAAATACGGCGAATACAAGGCGGGCAGAAAGGGTATGCCGGACGAGCTTCACTCCCAAATGCCTATCTTAAAGGAATGGCTGAGCCTTATGGGCTATTGCATTCTTGAAAAATCCGGATATGAAGCTGACGATATTTTAGGCACCGTTGCCGCTATGTGTGAAAAAAGCGGGGACGAGTGTGTCATTGCTACGGGCGACCGTGATGCGCTTCAGTTAGTGTCGGACACAACACGCGTACTATTGACTGCTACAAAGATGGGCAAACCCGAGCATATTAATTATGATAAAGCCGCACTTTTTGAGCGTTACGGTCTCAGCCCTGAGGGTATGATTGAATTGAAAGCGCTTATGGGTGACTCTTCGGATAATATCCCAGGGGTTACGGGTGTAGGCGAGAAAACCGCGACCGATTTAATCAGCCGCTTCGGCAGTATTGATTATATTTACGATAATATTGACACGATTGATATCAAGGATGCAGTCAAAAACAAGCTGATTGCAGGCAAGGAGAGTGCATATCTCTCCCGATGGCTTGGAACAATTTGCAAAACCGCACCTATTGAGAAAAGTATTTCCGATTTCTGTGTTGGCGAGCGCGACGAGCGCGGTGTTGCCGAGCTTATGACCCGTCTTGAATTTTTCAAGCTTATGGAAACTATGGGCATTACGCCTGAGGCGGCGCAAATGGCATTCGATTTTGATACCGCTAGTAATAATATTTTAAGGGCTGTATCGCCTGCTGATTTTACCTGTGAAGACAAGGTGGATATTATTGCTGATGCTGATTTTTCCAGAATTGCTGCAGTATCGGGCGATAAAATTTGTGATTTCGATACAACTGCAGATTTTGCAAAGCTCTCTGATTTATTAAGCGGTGACAGCGAAAAGCGTATTTACGATTATAAAAATTTCTATAAATGGGCGTTTAAATGCGGCATTCAAATTAAAAATGTAGTGTTTGACTGCTTGCTTGCGGCTTATCTTGCCAATCCCTCCTCATCATCCTATGAAATTTCGCGACTGAGTGCAGAGTACGGTGCTGCTCAACCGCAAATTGAGGGCGACAGCTATGAATTCATAGAATTAGCGGCACAGCACAACTTGGTTTGTGAAAGATTAAGTGAGGAGCTCGCTAAAAAAGAACAGCTAGAGCTGCTAAAAACTATTGAAATTCCATTAGCAGTAGTGCTTGGTGATATGGAAATGCAGGGCTTTCTTTTAGACAGCGAGGGCCTTCGCTCCTACGGCGAGGGTCTTGAAGAGCGGATAAATGTTCTGCAAGCCGAGATTTATGAGCTTGTAGGTTATGAATTTAACCTAAATTCGCCCAAGCAGCTCGGGGTGGCTCTGTTTGAAAAATTGGGGCTTCCCGCAAAGAAAAAAACAAAAAGCGGTTACAGCACTTCGGCAGAGGTGCTTGAGGAGCTTCGTGACATTCACCCGTGTGTTGGAAAATTGCTTGAATACAGAACTCTAGCAAAGCTAAAATCCACCTATTGCGAGGGCTTGCTAAATGCCGTGTCGGAGGACGGTAGGGTGCGTTCTACTTTTAACCAGACCGAAACGCGTACAGGCAGAATTTCATCGCTTGAGCCCAATTTACAGAATATTCCCGTTCGTACGGCGGAGGGAAGAGAGCTCAGAAAATTCTTTAAGGCGGCAGATGGCTATGTGCTGTGCGATGCCGACTACAGCCAGATTGAGCTTCGCGTGCTCGCGCACATAGCAAACGATGAAAATATGATAAAGGCATTCGCTGAGGGTACCGATATCCATACACAGGCGGCATCGGTAGCATTTGGAATGCCTATAGATATGGTAACGCCAGAGCTCAGGTCGCGTGCAAAGGCGGTAAACTTCGGAATAGTTTACGGCATTGGTGCTTTTTCTCTTGCAAAGGATATTGGTGTTACACGCAAAGAGGCTGATAATCTTATAAAAAGCTATCTTGCGGCATATTCGGGTGTTGACCGATATATGAATAATGTTATTGAACAGGCAAAAGCCGACGGTTATATTGTAACGCTGTTCGGGCGTCGTCGTTATCTGCCCGAGCTTGCTTCGTCTAACGGAATGCTCAGGGCTTTCGGCGAGCGCGTTGCAAGGAATGCACCGATACAGGGCACCGCTGCCGACATTATTAAAATTGCAATGATAAGGGTCTTTGACCGCTTAAAGGCTGAAAAATTAGATGCCCGCCTTATTTTACAGGTGCATGACGAACTGATTGTTGAGTGCCGCGAGGAAATAGAGGATACCGTCTGCAAAATTTTGCAGGAGGAAATGGAGGCGGCTTGCAGTATGAAGGTAAGACTCAGTGCCGATGCCGCCGCGGGTAAAACTTGGTATGAGGCAAAGAAATAAAATGAAAATACTTTTTATATGCTCGGGTAACACTTGTCGTAGTCCTATGGCAGAGGGATATTTAAAAAGTCTTAATTTGCAGGGCGTTGAGGTAAAAAGCGCGGGATTATCGGTAGGAAGCTTTAGTGCTGTTGCCCAAAACTCGGTAGCTGCAATGAAAGAGATGGGAATTGATATTTCCTCACATCGCCCAACCCAACTTTCCCGCGATATGGCACAGGCGCACGATAAAATTATCTGTATGACCGCCACGCACAAGGCAATATTAGAAAATGCGGGCGTGAAAGCTGATATAAGCGTTCTCGGCGGTGGGATTTTTGACCCGTACGGCGGAGATGAGGATATGTATATTACCTGCCGAAACGAGATAATAAATGAAATTGACCGACTTATAAACAATATAAATCTTCGCGAGTTTAAAAAAGGTGATGAAAAGACGATTGCTGAAATAGAAAAGCAGTGCTTTACTAAGCCGTGGAGTGAGCAGGGCATACTTGATTCGGTAAACAGCGGAACTGTTTTTCTTGTTGCCGAAAAGGCTTTTAGAGTTGCGGGATATGTCAGCATTAACACAGCTGTAGACGAGGGATATATTAACAATATTGCAGTAGCCCCGAAATTCCGAAGACAGGGTATTGCCGAGCGGCTTTTAAAGCGGCTTGACCGCGTTGCTGATGAAAAACAGCTTTCGTTTATATCGCTTGAAGTCCGCGAGAGTAATGCCGCGGCAATAGCACTTTACAATAAATGCGGATATCAAAATATGGGTGTTCGTAAAAACTTTTATGAAAATCCGAAAGAAAACGCAATTATAATGACTAAAACAAAGAGGGATTAACTTGTTGATTTTAAGCATTGAATCCTCCTGCGATGAAACCGCTGCGGCGGTAACAAGTGGACGCGAGATTTTATCGAGCGTTATCAACACGCAAATTGAGGAGCACAAAAAATTTGGCGGAGTAGTGCCTGAGGTTGCCTCCCGCCGTCATATTGAAAATATTTCTGCCGTGGTTGAAAGGGCGCTCAATGAAGCGGGAGTTACATATTCGGACATTGATGCCGTTGCGGTGACCTTTGCACCGGGGCTTATCGGCGCACTGCTTGTGGGTGTTAATTTTGCAAAGGGCTTGGCGCTGAGGCTTGGCGTTCCGCTTATTCCCGTGCATCACCTGAGAAGTCATATAGCGGCAAACTACATTGAATACCCTGAGCTTGAGCCTGAATTTTTATGCTTGCTGGTTTCGGGAGGAAACAGTATCATTGCCGAGGTTACAGATTATACTAAGTTTAATATAATCGGCGAAACGCGTGATGATGCCGCGGGAGAATGTCTTGATAAATCGGCGCGAATTTTGGGACTTTCTTACCCAGGCGGGGTGGAGCTCGATAAAATTGCAACAAAATCTGACCCTTTAAAATATCCGTTGCCGACACCGAGGCTGAGTGGAAATCCGTACGATTTCAGCTTTTCGGGACTTAAAACAGCGGTAGTTAACACCGTGCATAATGCGGCGCAAAAGGGCATAGATATCGATGTACCTGTCATCGCGGCTACCGTTCGGGAAAAGGTGTGCGATATTCTGATAGAGAACACATTAGCGGCCGCCGAAGCGAAAGGTTATAAGACAATAGCGGTTGCGGGCGGTGTGTCTGCTAACAGTGAGCTGAGAAGCAGAATGGCGCTTGAATGTGAAAAGCGTGGAATAAAGCTATACTTTCCACCGCTTAAATACTGTGGCGATAATGCCGCTATGGTGGGAGTTCAGGCATATTATGAGTATAAAGACGGTAATATCGGCGACAGCTCTTTAAATGCAGCAGCCGTAATGCCGATAAACTACAGATAAAAATAATTTAAGAAAGGTGAACAAATTGGAAAATCTGTTTTTGGTAGTAAATCCGAAGTCAGGAACGGGGAGAATAAAAACAGAATTATTTAAGGTGTGCGATACCCTTACTCGCGGAGGATACCGAGTAACGGTGCATGTAACCGCAAAAAAGGGAGATGCAACTAGGACTGTAGAGGCACTGGGCGGTGAATACAGTACCATCGTTGTTTGCGGTGGCGACGGTACCCTTAACGAGGTTATAACCGGTGCTATGCACAACAAAAACGAGTACAAAATAGGTTATATACCCTCAGGCACCCTAAATGAGTGGTCGCAGGGGCTTAAAATTTCGCGCTCTATTGGCAAGGCGGCAAAGGATATTGTGTCGGGAAGACGGGTCGGTCTTGATATAGGAAAATTTGCCGATAACTACTTTTCTTATACAGCCTCTTTCGGCGCGTTTACATCGGCCTCATATTCTGCGCCACAGAATATTAAGAATGTGCTCGGTCAGGTGGCATACCTTTTAGAGGGTATTAAAAGCATAGGCAACATAAAGCCGATACATTTAAAGTTCACAACCGATAGTGAAACCTATGAGGGCGATTATCTCTTCGGTGCTGTTTCAAACTCAATGTCGGTGGGCGGTATAATCAAGCTTGATAAGGCCGATGTTGCTCTTAATGACGGGCTTTTCGAGGTTATTTTAATTGAAAACCCCGATAACATATCAGACCTTAATGAGATTATCAATGCTATTGTTACTAAAAAGTTTGACCGTAAATGTATTAAGCAGTTTAAAACGCATTCGCTTTGCGTGCAGTCGAGCGCAAAGCTCGATTGGACTCTTGACGGAGAACACATTCAAAGTGAAAGAGAAATTGTAATTGAGAACATTCACCAAGCAATTAATTTTATAATTCCGTAAAAAGGTATTGTTATAATACCCTAAAGTATGTTAAAATAAATTGATATAGAATAATAAAGGGGATACATTATGTTTACAAGAGATATCGGCATAGATCTCGGCACTGCAAACACGCTTATGTGCATTAAGGGTAAGGGCATTGTTATGCGTGAGCCCTCGGTTGTGGCTTACGATGTTCGTAACGATGCCGTAAGAGCTGTTGGTACCGAGGCTAAGGAAATGATAGGTCGTACCCCAGGCTCAATAGTTGCGGTAAGACCGCTTAAGGACGGTGTTATAGCCGACTTTGATGTTACTGCGGCAATGCTGAAAAGATTTATAAGACAAGCCTTAAAGGGCTCGTTTTTCTCCCGCGTTCGCGTGGTTATATGCACACCCGCGGGCGTTACAGAGGTTGAGAGCCGTGCTGTTTACGATGCTGCTAAATTGGCGGGCGCTACCGAGGTTGATTTAATAGAAGAGCCTATGGCGGCTGCAGTGGGCGCGGGACTTCCCGTAATGGAGGCAACCGGTAATATGGTGGTAGACATCGGCGGAGGAACGAGTGAGGTAGCGGTTATTTCCCTTGGTGATATTGTTACCGCACAGTCAATAAGAACGGCGGGCGATGACCTTGATGAGGCAATTATCAACTTCATTCGCAAAAAGCATAACCTGCTTATAGGTGAGCGTACTGCAGAGCAGATAAAAATAGAAATAGGCTCGGCTCTGCCGTATGAGGGCGAAAAAACCGTTGAAATTAAGGGTCGAAATCTGGTTGACGGACTGCCTAAAAATGTTATGATTTCGTCGGCTGAGGTGCGAGATGCCATTACCGAGCCGATTATGAAAATAGTTGATGCTATAAAGCTGACACTTGAGAAAACTCCTCCCGAGCTTGCCGCTGATATTATCGATACCGGCATTACTCTTACCGGCGGCGGTGCATTGCTTAGGGGACTTTCACAGCTCATAGCCGATGAAGTAGGCATGCCCGTAACGGTTGCCGCTAACCCGCTTGATTGCGTAGTATTAGGCACAGCCAAAAGGCTTGAAACAGGCAGCGGCTTTGATAATTACACATTTAAACGCGGAAGCAGATACAGATAAAACATAAAACTTTTCAGATAGGGGTGTAAAGGTGAGATTTTTCTTTAAAAGCCGACAGTTCAAAACAGCTGCAGCAATAACGGCGGTTTTGGTTGTAATATCCATAATTGCGCGTATTGCGGGGGGGATACTCTCGCCGCAATCTAATTTGCTTGGCACCCTTATTGCACCGTTTCAGAAAATGGCCACCTCAATTTCAAACAGTGTTCAGGATTTCTCGGAAAAATTCAAGAGCAGTGAAGCTCTTATTTTAGAGAATGCGCAGCTGATTGAGGAAATAAATAAGCTTGAGCAGCAGGTAGCCGATTATGATGAAATGAAAAACCAAAATGAGTTTTACAAAGACTATTTGGGAATTAAAGAGGCAAATCCCGATTTTAAGTTTACAGATGCTGTGCTTATCTCACGCGATATGACCGATGTCTTCGGCGGCTTTACCATAGATAAGGGCAGTCTGCAGGGAATAGAGCTTTACGACCCTGTTATAACCGATGCAGGGCTTGTAGGCTATGTAACGAGTGTAGGTCTTACTTCCTCTAAGGTTACAACCGTTTTAGACCCTCAAATATCCATAGCGGCTATAGACAGCCGTACGGGAGATGCGGGCGTTATATCGGGAAATATAAATTCAGCTTCAAGCGGTTATACTCAGCTTAATAATCTGCAGCGCACCGCGGCTGTGGCAGTGGGAGATTATATTGTAACAGCGGGCGGCGGCGTTTTCCCGAAAGGTCTGCTCATAGGTAAAATCAAGAACATTTCACAGCAGGAATATACCTCTGTGCTTTATGCTGAAATTGAGCCGTTTGTAGATACGGGTGAAATCCGTCAGGTAATGGTTATTACCGACTTTACAGGTAGGAGCATAATTGATATGCCGGAGGTCGATAAAACCAATGAATAAAAACAATATATTTGCGCGACATATTGCGGTATATGCTGTTTTGTTTGTGATTTTTTATATGCTGACCTACACCGAAATATTGCCTTTAAAAATCGGCAATGCAGCGCCTCAATTACTGATTTCGATAACGGTTGCAGTCGGTTTCTTCTATGGCGAGTGGGCAGGCTTTACCGCGGGTATGATAGCAGGCGTGTTTGCCGATGCCGTAGCTGCAGATACCGTATGCTTTAATATGATAACACTTATGCTTTTGGGTCTTGCAGTAGGCTTGATGGTTAACCACTATATTAATAAAAATATTCTCTCTGCACTGATGCTGTCCTTTGCCGCAAGCTTTATATATTTCTTTTTGCATTGGCTTATATTTTTTGTGTTTGAGGGAATTGACGGTGTAATACAGTATTTTCTTTATTATTCGTTACCGTCACTTGTCTATTCGGCACTTTTTATACTTCCCGCATATCTGCCGGGCAGGTTTTTAAAATAAACAATTACTGAGAGGGGGGAGAACTATGCCGTTTAAAAAGGAAAAACAGCCTTTTATACGACTGCTTTGTGTGATTTTAGCCGTAGTTTTTGTGCTTTATTCGGTGCAGATTTTCTCTCTCCAGATAATCAATGCCGATAAATACAGCTCGTTAGCATCGGGTATTGTCAGCCGTACCGCCGTTATCAAAGCGGCACGCGGTGAGATACTTGATTCTTCAGGAAGAAAAATAGCTGTTAACCGTGACGGCTATGATATTGTTTTCAACAGTGCGTATTTAGACCGCGAGCAGCTTAATGTAATAATTGCAGAGCTTATCGCACTTTGCGAGGAATACGGTTGTGAGCATATTGATAAACTGCCGCTTAGCGGTAACACTGAATTTACCGATGATGCTTCGGCGGTTACGCGCCTTAAAAAGACATTAGGGGTTGCCGACTATGCAACGGCGGAAAACTGCTTTATGCACCTTGTTGAGCGTTACGGGCTAGAGGAATATGATGTTACCTTAAAACGCAAAATAATGGGTGTGCGTTATTCAATGGAGTTGGCTGCATTCTCAATTTCAGCACCCTACACCTTTGCTGAGGATATAAAGAGCGAGCTTATGCTTAAAATATCGGAAGCCGCATATATCTTAAACGGTGTAACGGTAGAAATAACACCCTACCGTGAATATCCCGTTACCGACCTTGCTCCACACATAATCGGAGCTATTGGACCGATTTACGAAGAGGAGTGGGAGGAGTACAAGGCTAAGGGCTATTCCTACAATGATAAGGTGGGCAAAAGCGGAATTGAGGCGTATGCCGAGGAGTATCTTCACGGTGTTGACGGTGAGCTTACCTACAGAGTAGATGCCGACGGAAAAATCATCGAAACCGTTGTAACTAAAGCACCTGTGCACGGAAAAACAGTGGTGCTCACGCTTGATAAAACTTTGCAAAGCACCGCTCAGGATGTGCTTGAATCCACAATAACCTCAATGCAAAAAGAGGGTGGCACGGTAACAGGCGGTGCCGTTGTTGTTACCGATGTTTCTTCGGGCGCTATACTTTGCTCGGCTAACTATCCGTCCTACGATATGTCAACTATGTCGAAAATTTATAACGAGCTACTAAGCAACCCTAACAAACCGCTTCTTGACCGCGCTTTTCAGGGTGTTTATCCGATAGGCTCAACAATGAAGCCGATTGTTGCTATAGCGTCAATGCAGAATGGCGTGTATAATTACGGTGAAACCATAAAATGCGTTGGGCAGTATAAATATTTTGCGGATTTCCAACCAAAATGTATGCACTACCACGGTACAATCGGACTTGATACAGCCCTTTCAAAATCCTGTAACTACTTTTTTTATGAGCTCGGCCGTAGGGTTGGAATAAAAAATCTTAACGGATATTTAAAGGATTTCGGTCTTGGCGTTAAAACAGGCGTTGAGGTTAACGACTCGGCAGGACTTCTCACCGAGTACGATACCGATTCAGGTAATACCATTCAGGTTGCTATCGGTCAGCTTAATGCATTCACACCGCTCCAACTTGCAAATTACACAGGAACGCTTGCAAACGGCGGAACACATTATAAAGCAACCCTTATTGATAGGGTTGTGGCACACAATTACAGCGAAACATACCTCACTAACACTTCTCAAGTGAACAATCAGGTGAATATAAGTGATGAAAATTTAGCCAATGTTAAAAAGGGTATGCTCTCTGTTACGGTTGACGGTACAGGTAGTGCTGTTTTCGGCGATTATCCCATAATGGTTGGCGGTAAAACAGGCACCTCCCAGACCGATTCGGGCGCTGACCACAGCGTTTTTATTGCTTTCGCTCCGTTCGATAAACCCGAAATTGCTGTTTCGGTAGTTCTCGAGCACGGAAGTTCTACTTTTGGTGTTACATCTATTGCAAAGGCGGTATTAGACAGCTATTTTTACCCCGAAGCCGAAAAAAATACAGATAATCCGCCATTTATGGTATTAGAATAATTGACAAATTATGTATTTTTATGATATTATTTGTGGTGTAATATAATAATATTATTATTAACCCCTTTAAGGAGATGATTTTATTGAACATAGCTTTAATCGCTCATGATGCTAAAAAAGAATTAATGGTACAGTTTTGTATCGCGTATTGCGGTATTTTAAATAAGCACACCCTGCTTGCAACCGGCACTACCGGAAAGCTGGTGTCAGAGGCTACAGGACTTGATATAATCAAATTTTTGGGAGGCTCACAAGGCGGCTCACAGCAAATAGCCTCAAGAATTGGTTGCGACGAGATAGATTTATTGCTTCTGTTCAGAGATCCGCTCTCTCCGAAGCCTAGTGAGCCGGATGAAAATGTGTTGCTTCGCCTTTGCGATGTTCATAACATTCCGGTTGCTACCAATATCGCTACCGCCGAAATGCTCATACACGGTCTTGAGCGCGGCGACCTTGATTGGCGCGATATTGTGCGTAAGGGATAATAATAAATTTAATGTCCGCTCGTTTTCGGGCGGATATATACTTGTTGGAGGAAATTATGGCTGAAATTATAAAGGCTATTAAGGGTACTAACGATGTAACGCCCGACCAAAGCTATAAATGGCAATATGTAGAAAGAAAGATGCTCGATACCGCGGCGCTTTTCGGTTATCGCGAGGTTAGAATTCCTGTTTTCGAGTATACTGAGGTGTTTTCACGCGGCGTAGGAGATACTACCGATGTTGTGCAAAAGGAAATGTACACATTTGAGGATAAGGGAGGTAGGTCAATCACTCTTCGCCCAGAGTTCACCGCCGGCGTTGTGCGTTCAAGCATTGAAAACGGACTTGTTAACGGCACATTGCCCGTAAAGGCTTGCTATATCGGCGGTTGCTACCGTTATGAAAAGCCACAGGCAGGCAGACTCAGAGAATTCCATCAGTTTGGCATTGAATGCATTGGCGGTACGGCTCCGGCATCGGATGCCGAGGCAATTTGCCTTGCGGACCGCATTTTAAAAGAGATTGGCATAAAAAATGTATCACTTCAAATAAATTCTATCGGTTGCCCCGAATGCCGTAAAAAATACCACGCGGCATTGAAGGAGTATTTCGAGGGCAAAAAGCAAGAGCTTTGCGGTACCTGCCTTGAAAGACTCGACCGCAACCCTATGCGCATACTTGATTGCAAAAGTCCGATTTGCTCAGCAATAGCGGCAGATGCGCCCGTTGTACTAGATTTTCTTTGCGATGATTGCGCAGAGCATTTCGAAAGCGTAAAGGCGCACTTAAGCGCGGCGGGTCTTGAATATACAATCGATCCGCACATTGTTCGCGGACTTGATTATTATACTAAAACCGTATTTGAGTTTGTATCGAACGATATTGGTGCCCAGTCAACCGTTTGCGGCGGCGGCAGATATGACGGACTTATTGCTCAATTAGGCGGCCCACAGGTGCAGTCGGTGGGTTTTGCAATGGGCATTGAGAGATTAATGCTTACCGCTGAAAATCAAGGTGTTGAATTCCCCGAGCCTCAAAGATGTGATGTTTACTTTGCAACTTTAGGTCAAAAGGCTTCGGTTATGGCGGCGGGACTAACTGCAAAATTACGCGTCGAGGGCTTTGAGGCTTTGCTTGACCTTAACGGCAGGTCGCTTAAAAAGCAGATGATATATGCCGATAAAATTGGCGCCAAATTCACCTGCGTTTTGGGTGATAGTGAGGTAGAAAGCGGCATTATCCGACTTAAAAATATGAAAAGCGGTGTTATTACCGAAATTAATGCCGAAAATATAGTTAATGAAGTTTACAAAATAACTACCGAGGCGGCAGTTGCTGACCTTGAAAATGCTGTTTTGTAATTTGGAGGAGTATTTATGAAGTTAGACAGACTTGAAAATACCAAAAGAACAGATTATTGCGGAACACTTAGAGCCGCTGATGAGGGCAAAAGTGTAGTGCTCACGGGTTGGACACAGCGCCAGCGCGACCTTGGCGGTCTTATATTTATAGATCTTCGCGACCGCACGGGTATTGTGCAGTTAGCGTTCGATGAAAACACCGCAAAGGATGTTTTTGAAAAGGCGAGTGCTGTTCGCAGCGAATATGTTTTAGCTGCTGAGGGCGTTGTTCGCCGTCGCTCGGCAATTAATACCGAAATTCCGACCGGTGACATTGAAATCGAGGTTAAAAATCTTAAAATCTTGGGTAGAGCTGAAACTCCGCCGTTTGAAATTATCCCCGATTGCACCACCGCTGAGGATATTCGCCTTAAATACCGCTATCTTGATTTACGCCGCGCACCGTTACAGAATAATATTATGTTGCGCCATAAAATAACCAAGGTTACCCGCGATTATTTCGATGAAAACGGCTTCATCGAGATTGAAACACCTACACTTATTAAATCTACCCCCGAGGGTGCGCGCGACTATTTAGTACCCTCGCGTATTCATCAGGGTACATTTTTTGCATTGCCGCAGAGCCCGCAAATGTACAAGCAGCTGCTTATGCTTTCAGGCTTTGACAGATATATGCAGATTGCCCGTTGCTACCGCGACGAGGACCTAAGAGCTGACCGTCAGCCCGAGTTTACACAAATCGACCTTGAAATGTCGTTTGTGGATATGGAGGATGTTTTCTCGATTGCTGAGGGTTATATCTGCCGTGTATTTAAAGAGGTTTTAGGCAAGGAGATTCCGCGTCCCTTTACTCGTATGACCTTTACTGATGCTATGGAAAATTACGGCTCGGACAAGCCCGATACCCGCTTCGATATGAAGATTGTAGATGTATCTAAGGCGGTTGAAAATTGCGGCTTTGGCGTATTTGCCGATACTGTAAAATCAGGCGGCACCGTTCGCGCCATCACCGCAAAGGCGGCGGCGGATACCTATACAAGAAAAGAAATCGATAAATTAACCGAGGAAGCTCGCGGAATCGGCGCTAAAGGTCTTGCCTTTATCCGTTGGGTTGAGGATACCCCCACCTGCTCATTCGCTAAGTTTATGACTGAGGATGAAATGGCTGAGATTATCCGCTTAACCGGCGCTGAAAAGGGTGATGTTGTGCTTTTCTGTGCCGATAGAAAGAAGACAGTTCTTTCGGTACTCGGCGCTCTCAGACTTACCGCTGCAAAGCGCCTAGGAATCATCCCCGAGCAGTTCAACTTCCTTTGGATTACCGAGTTCCCGTTCTTTGAATACAACGAGGAAACAGGCAACTTTGATGCTATGCATCATCCCTTTACTTCACCGCTTGATGAATGCATAGAGTTTCTTGACAGCGCCCCTGAAAAGGTGTTTGCTAAGGCTTACGACCTTGTTCTTAACGGCATCGAGCTTTCCAGCGGCTCGATTCGTATTACCGACCCCGAGCTTCAAGCGCATATGTTTAAAGCGCTCGGACTTAGCGATGAAGAGGCCCACGAAAAGTTTGGCTTCTTAACCGATGCTTTCCGCTTCGGCGCACCGCCTCACGGTGGTATGGGTATCGGTCTTGACCGCCTTGTAATGCTTATGTGCGGTGCTGATAATCTTCGCGATGTTATCGCATTCCCCAAGGTGTCAAATTCTAGCGAGCTTATGTCGGGCGCACCTTCGGCGGTTGACGAAGCGCAGCTAAAAGACCTATCAATAGCAATAATAAACGAATAAAAACAACGGCTCTTTCGAGCCGTTGTTTTTATTGCAGAAGTAGGCGAGATTGACTTTTTTGACTGCATTAAATATAATATATGTAAAGGTGGTGGGAAAATGTCCAAAAAGAATACACGAAACACCAAGAGTAAAATAGTGTCTGCCGCTTGGAAGCTTTTTTACGAGCAGGGCTATGAGGATACGACGGTTGAGGATATTATCTTTGAATCGGGCACCTCTAAGGGCTCGTTTTATCACTATTTTGAGAGTAAGGATGCTCTGCTCGGCTCACTTGCCTATCTGTTTGATGAAAAGTACGAGGAGTTAGAGGGCAGCATTGATTTTTCACGCGGAAGCATTGAAACCTTGCTTTATTTAAACCGCGAGCTTTTTAAAATGGTGGAAAACACTATTGATTTAGAGCTTATTAAACGGCTTTATTCTACCCAGCTTACCACCAAAACCGAAAAACAGTTATTAGACCACAACCGCGTTTACTATAAGCTGCTTCGCAAGATTATTTTGGCGGGGCAAGGCTCGGGGGAGATTACCGATGAGCAGTCGGTAAGCGAAATTGTGCGCTATTATGCTTTTTTAGAACGCGCCCTTATTTACGACTGGTGCCTGTGCGGAGGCGACTATTCTCTGCTAGAGAATGCGGCAAAATTAATGCCGTTTTTTATGGAAAAAATCCGAAAAAATTAAAAGTTTATTTTTTGTATAATTTTTGGTATAGAACGCAGTCTACATAAAAACCCTTTTATTTAAAGGGTTTTTATCTTTTTTGCGTGAATTTAGTATTAACTAAGTTCCGTATTGCATTCTGCTGAAAAATATGGTATACTACGAGATATCTTAAAATTGGAGGGAAAAGAAATGATAAATTTAGAGCTTTTAGCGTTTATCATCTATTTTGCCGCAATGCTTATAATAGGACTTGTGTTCTTTGTTAAATCACGCAAGGCAAGCGGCGAAAAGGAATACTTCTTGGGCGGAAGACAGATGGGACCGTATGTAACGGCAATGAGCGCCCAGGCATCGGATATGAGTGGCTGGCTGCTTATGGGACTTCCCGGAAGCATTATGGCATTTGGTTTGGGTCAAGCTTGGATAGGCATCGGTCTTGCTATTGGTACGGCTGCTAACTGGATTTTTGTGGCAAAGCGTCTTCGTAAGTTTTCGGCGGCAGCAGGAGATGCGATAACTCTTCCACAGTATCTTTCAAATCGTTTTGCCGCAAAGGGTAAGGCGCTGCAGATAATTTGCGCAATAATTTTTCTTGTGTTCTTCACGGTTTATGTTGCATCGAGCTTTGTTGCAGGTGCATCTGTGTTTTCAACCGTTGTTCCCAGTCTTTCAAATGAAATGGCACTGCTTATTTTCGCAGTCATTCTTATAGCCTACACCTTCTTAGGCGGCTTTAAGGCGGTTTGCTGGACCGACTTTTTTCAGGGAATTTTAATGCTGATTGCTGTTCTTGCTATCCCGATTGTAATTCTCTTTACACAGAATCTTGATGCTTCGGCGCTCGCCACCACTTTCAAGTATATCGAGAACGGAAGCGCCGTGGAGTGTAATTTCACAGCGAATCTATTTGCTGCAGATTGGCGTGAGATAGTTTCGGGTCTTGCTTGGGGACTTGGATATTTCGGAATGCCGCACATTCTTGTTCGTTTTATGTCAATTAAGAAGGCATCTATGATGAAGAAGAGTGCAATAGTGGCTATTGCGTGGGTAATGTTGTCGCTCGGCGCAGTTATCGTAATTGCGGTACTCGGCAGAATGCTCGTAGGTGAAGAGCTGCTCAGCGAGGGCAACCAGAAGCTTGTGTTTATAGCATTGGCACGCAAGTTATTCTCAGGCCCATGGGCGTTTATTGCTGGACTTTTAATGTCGGCAATTATTGCCGCCGCAATGAGTACGGCTGACAGTCAGCTGCTTGTTGCTTCATCTTCTTTCACAAGTGATATTTATAAGCCTGTTGTTCGCAAAAACGCGAGTGATAAAGAGGTTATGTGGATAGGCAGAATCACCGTTCTTATCGTTGCGATTGTTGCTTATTTCATTGCCAGCAGTAAGGCTTCGGGTGCACAGGCAATTATGAATATGGTTGAAAATGCTTGGGCAGGCTTTGGCTCAGCGTTTGGACCTGTTGTAATTCTGTCGCTTTTCTGGAAGCGCGTTACCTATAAGGGCGCAGTTGCAGGTGTTGCCGTAGGAGCGATTGTTGATGTTGTTTGGTTGCTGTGGCTTACTGCTCCCACAGGAATTTATGAGTTGTTGCCCGGCTTTGTTGCAGGATTCATCGCTTGCGTTGTTGTAACGCTGCTTGATAAAAAACCATCTGCTGAGATTGAAGAGATTTTCGAAACGGCAACAAACAAGGAATTTGAGTGTTAAATAAAAAAGTAAAGCCGTGGTACTTAGTACCACGGCTTTTGTTATTTAGCTAGTTCTTTTACAATATGTGCGGCGGCGGTAATTCCTGCGGTGATTGGCACAAAGGGTGTGCTTGCAGGGGCTACTCTGCCGTTTTCGCGTATTTCGGCAAGCTCGTTTGGCTTTGCGGGTGTTTCGGGCGACCATACACAGGTAAGTTTTTTTATTCCGCGTTTTTTAAGCTCTGCCCTCATAACTCGGCATAGCGGGCACTCGCGGGTGGAGAAAATATCGCTTATCTGTATTTGAGTGGGGTCAAGTTTGTTGCCTGTTCC
>JAZNXU010000041.1:0-2476 GCA_045594065.1 Acutalibacteraceae bacterium | reverse complement strand
CCTTTGATGGTGTAGCCGTTTTCACGGGCAAACCTTTCACAGCGGCACTTCTGGTCATCGAGGCTGCCGCCATTCTCCTCCTGGTGCTTTGTACTTACTCTACTCCATATAAAACAATTTTTCGTCATAACTAAATTCGTTTATCTTCTTATTATTAAGGTGTTCAATACCGATTAAGGCTAACGCCTCGAAATAGTTTGTTAAGATTATTCCTTCATCTTCACTAATGTTAAAATTTTTAAATGATTTATAATCAACCATATAAATATATGATTATACCCCCGAAGGGTTATACTGCTATTCGCCTCCCGCTACGGTTAATTGAGCGGGACTTCTGGTCGGCAGGTGTGCAGCGACCCTGATTATTCAAATGTATGTTTGATAAAGTGATTTAGAGTTGCCCGATGGGCTTATTATTCCGTTGAAACAACGGCAAGGACACGACGGATTACTATTAACAAATAGACCTTTCTCTACTAATTTACAAATTTTATTTGAATTTTCCAAATCACTCCAAAATCTACATTCAAACACACCGAAATAAAACCCCTATTTAATTAGCCCAAATACTTATTTTCTCTAAATAAATTAGCATACTGACTTACTGCATATTACAACCATTTTTTGTGGATTAAAATTTATCGTAGTTTTTTGATAGGGGGCGGGGGCATAGGTGGGTGTAAGGGGTGTTTTCAAAAGTGTTATCCCCCTCCGAAAATTTTGGGGAGGGGTACGCAACCATAGCCCCCTAACAGTTAGTCGTGAAAATTTTTCCAAAAATTTCGACCTCAAAAAATCGACCTTCCTATATCTCAAACTCCTTCTTAACTCGCTGTACGGTACTTACGCTAACTCCGCAAATCGCCGCCGCATCGCGGATACTTTTGCCCGCACGGAGTGAGCGAATGACTTTGCCATACTCCTCTTGCTTTCGCTCTCTCGACTTGACCGAGCCGACCTTGCGACCCATCTTTACACCTTTTACCTTTGCCAACTCTCGCCCCGAATTCAATCGGTAACGAATGTTATCACGCTCTATCTCGGCAAAGCTACTCAATACCGCCGTAATCATCTTGGCGATTGGATTGGGTTGTCCGTCAGCATTGAGGGTGCATAACGGCAGATTTTGTATATAGACATTCACGCCAGCCTTCGTCAGCTCGTCAATGGTATTTACAACAATCTTTGTCGAGCGACCCAAACGGCTGATTTCGGAAACGCATAGTGTGTTGATGTGGTTCTCGATGCAAAACTCTATGCACTCGGTGAGGACGGGGCGGTTCTCCTTCGCCCCGCTCATCTTCTCCTCGTATGTAGCGACTAACTCCATATCGTTAATGGCGATATATCGCTTCAAATCCTCTACCTGACGCTCGGTATTTTGTCTATCACTCTCACTGCTCACACGCGCGTAAATCACTGCTGTTGCCATATTTGCCCCGTCAATTTAGTGTATTCGTTTGTTACCTCTTGATATGTGTTAGGCGGGATTGCTATACTCCGCCTGTACCCGTTCCTTATATTGGTCGCATCGCTCGACCATACCATCAATCACCGCCACAAGGTTGTCGCAATAGACCATTTCTTCAACTCTTCCGTCTGCCAATCGCACCTCGAATAAATCGAGCGCATCGTTGTAGATGACTTCAACCCTGCCCTTGTAGAGAAATCCATCGACCTCAAACGCCAACCCTCTATCATTAGGCAGTGCAGTGGGGCGACGAAAGCCCCACGAAAATACCACTATCAACTGACTGCGAAGTATCGCCAGAATGTACTCTGCCATATCCCTAATACATCTTGATAAGCGATTGAATCTGGCAGCATCGCCAAGCCGATTTTTCGCAATCCCAAAAAGTAATAACATTCCTATCATCACCCGATGAACCTCTGCCGTTGATATGTTTTCCCGCCAAAGACCCCATCGTGGTTGCAAAGCGTCGAGTGATGGTTCCGTCCTTTTTAAGAAATTCTATCTCAACGACCTCGCGCTGCATACGTCGTTTCAACTCCGAAACACGTTCGGTAATTACACCCGTCATAAAAGGATTGTGAATGCGAGAATTGATAACCAATGCTCGTTTCAATGCCTTGTTCTCTAATGCTACTACTGCTGTCATACTGCTGTAAGATTTTTTATTACACTAATAGTTTCTTTTGTATTTTGCAGGGTTCCAATTCCAACCCATCAAGTTGTATAAACACTCGACTGCGTGATAGTGCGAATAGCAGTTCATTACCTTATGTCCGTCTGCTGCCCAAATACCCCAACCACTACCCGAACAACCAATGTGATATTTTCGATTCTGTGCCATAATTATTCTCTCATTTTCTTGATACAAAAATATGGAAAATATTTAATATATCCAAACTTTTATCAATAATTTTATGGATTATTTTGAATATTATCCAACTTTTTCTATTTTTGAGGTTAAAATCGAAGAACTATGGCAACAGAGAAACAAGAACGCACCGT
>JAZNXU010000040.1:0-101268 GCA_045594065.1 Acutalibacteraceae bacterium | reverse complement strand
GCACCAAAATTACCGAATCGGACCGTTGGGTTTGGTTCGGTAATTTTTTTATTCTTGATAATAGGACTTGAACCCTACGGGTTCTCCCTTTTGCGGTGTCCGACTCTGTGCACGCTTGGGGCGCGGCACAATCGTCGACCGCAGCACTTCGTTTTGCTCGCTGCATCTCGCACCGCGAGCGCTCGCAACCTCACCCGTCACTCACACCAAAATTAAGGGTTGGTCAAAATAGACCAACCCTTAATTTTTTTATGTATGGCGGGATTTGAACTCCCACACTACTTCTCACATATCTTAATATAGGGAGGGGAATATATGCGAGAAATTCCTTATAACAGGTCGGCTTCGGTGGCTTACGCGCGCAGGTGGGCACTAAGCCGAAACCCTGCCTATTATGATTTTGAAAGTATTGGCGGGGATTGCACGAATTTCGCTTCACAGTGCATTTTTGCAGGAGCCCGCGTTATGAATTATACCGGTGCTTTAGGGTGGTACTACCGTTCCTCAAGCGACCGCACTGCATCTTGGACGGGTGTTGATTTTCTCTATAATTTTTTGCTCAACAACCGCTCTGTGGGTCCCTTTGCCCGAGAGGTTTCGGTAGACGAAATAATGCCCGGCGATATAGTTCAGCTAGGCACTTCCGGCGGGCATTTTTATCATTCGCCCGTAATTATTGCAACTGCACCCGAAATATTAGTTGCCGCACACACATATGATGCTCTCGACCGACCGTTATCGAGTTATATTTATGACAAAGCACGCTTTTTGCATATTGATGGCGTGCGAACTTGGTAAACAAATTAAAAAAATCAATCCTTTCTTTAAAGCGGGGGATTGATTTTTTTATGTTTGTTAATACTAATAAAAGTATTTGAAAAATACTCATATATATGTTAGAATGAACTTAAATAAATCATAAGGGGAATATTAATGGCTGTAAGATTAAATGAAGACAAAGAAGTTGTGACAGCTATCCGTGAGGGACTCAAGAAAAAGGGCGGTTATTGCCCTTGCAAGCTCCAAATTACAGAAGAAAATAAATGTATGTGCAAAGAATTCCGTGAGCAGATTGCCGACCCGAATTTTGAGGGCTACTGCCACTGTATGCTATACTATAAATCAAAGGAGGATTAATTATGTTGATTACCGCAACTAAAGAGAATTTTGAAGCCGAGGTTATAAAAAGCGGCAAAACCGTATTACTCGATTTCTGGGCTAGCTGGTGCGGACCGTGCCGAATGGTGGCGGGAATTGTTGAGGAAATTGCCGAGGAGTGTGCTGACATCACCGTTGCAAAGGTGAATGTAGACGACGAGCCCGAGCTTGCAAATCTTTTCGGTATCAGTAGTATTCCCACGCTTTGTGTGGTTAAAAACGGAAAAATTGTCGCTCAGGCGGTAGGTTATAGACCAAAAGAAGAAATCCTTGAATTATTAGATTTATAAGGAGTGATAGTATGAAACTGAATGTTAAACGCACAGTTCTTGTGGGCTTTGCCTTTTTGGCTATAAGCGCATTCTGGCAGATGTACGATAATAAAATTCCGCTTATTTTGCAGTATACTTTCGGGCTTGATGAAACTATTACAGGTGCAATTATGGCATCGGATAATATTTTGGCGCTTTTCCTTCTGCCGTTTTTTGGCGGACTTTCCGATCGATGCGCTTCGAAAATGGGTAGGCGTAAGCCTTTTATCTTGATAGGCACTCTTTTAGCCGTTGCTTTTATGGTGGCTCTGCCTATAATCGATAACAGCTTTTCGGCAGTACCCGCAACATTTAAGCTTTTGACCTTTATTGTTGTATTGTGTTTAGCTCTTATTTCAATGGGTATTTTCCGTTCTCCTGCTGTAGCCTTAATGCCTGATGTTACACCGAAACCCTTGCGCAGTAAGGGCAACGCCGTAATTAACCTTATGGGCGCTGTTGGCGGAGTACTTTTTCTTGTGGTTAACACAGTGCTTTATTCGGGTAAAAAGCCCGCAGAACAGCATATTAACTACCTGCCTATATTTATTATTATAGCGGCAATAATGCTTATTTCGCTGTTTATAGTTATGTTCTTTGTTAACGAGCCGAAGCTCGCAGCCGAGCAGGCGGCTTATGAAGCAGAGCACCCCGAACAGCAGTTAACCGAGCTTGATGAGGAAAAGAAAAAGGCGGTAATACCAAAGGCCGTTAAAAGAAGCCTTATATTCCTACTTTTATCGGTAGCTTTTTGGTATATCGGTTATAACGGAGTTACCACATGGTTCTCGGTTTACGCCACAAGCCAGTGGAGTATGACCGACGGCGGTGCTTCACTCTGCCTTACGATTGCTACGATTGGTGCTATTGTATCTTACATTCCCGCAGGTGTTATTGCAGGCAAAATCGGTCGCGCCCGCACCATTAAAATAGGCGCGCTTATGCTTGCTGCAGCATTTGGTGTTGCATTTGTGTATACCTTGTTTGCTACACAGTTCCATTGGAGCTTGTATGCAGTATTCGTTTTAGTCGGCGTTTCTTGGGCGCTCATAAATGTTAACAGCTTGCCGATGGTTGTTGAAATGTGCGCTGGAGGGGATATTGGTAAATTTACGGGTTACTACTATGCTTTTAGTATGTCGGCTCAGGTAATTACCCCGATTCTTGCCGGTAGACTTTACAGCTTAAATCCCAAGACTCTGTTTATCTATGCCGCGGTGGCAGTGCTTATTTCTTTCATAACTATGATGTTTGTAAAACACGGTGATATTAAGCCTGTAACTAAGAAATCTTTGCTTGAGAGTTTTGATGTGGAGGACTGAGATGGTAGGTCTTATTGTTGCGTTGGTGGCTATCCTATTATTCCTGTTCCTTGTTATGCCGTCTTTAAAGCGTCACCCGAAACTCAAGGTATTATGCGGTATGTATATAGCACACCGTGGTTTACATAATATTGACGAGGGCATACCGGAGAACAGCCTTACAGCATTTCGCTTGGCGGCGGCAAAAGGCTATGCTATAGAAAACGATATACGCTTAACTAAAGATGGAGAGGTAGTAGTTTTTCACGATTCAACTCTTGAACGCGTTTGCGGAGTGGATAAAAGGGTATCGGATTTAACCCTTAAAGAACTAAAGGAGTATACTCTTTTTAATACCGATGAAAAAATACCTACCCTTAAAGAGTGCCTGAAAGCAGTTGATGCAAAGGTGCCGCTTTTAATAGAATTTAAGGCGGATTTGTATTCTCCGTCAGAACTTTTTAAAAGGGCAGATGAAATACTGCACAGTTATAATGGAGAATATTTTATACAATCTTTCGACCCGCGAATTGTAGCACAATACCGTAAATATCGACCTGATATCTGCCGCGGTCAGCTTTCCACCCCGTATTATAAGGAAAAAATATATTTAAAGCTGCTCGGCAGTCTTTCTTTTAACTTTGTTTCGCGTCCGCATTTTGTGTCCTACGAACACAAATACAAGAACAATATGTTTTTCAGAATTAATAAACTTTTAGGTGCATTTCCTGTCTGCTGGACACTTAAGAGTTCTAAGGATTTAACGGCGGCAAAACCGCACTTTAAAGCCTACATTTTTGAGGGTTTTGAGCCTGAAAACGAGTAATAAGTATGTCAAATTATATACTGAGCATGTATATGCGCTATCCCTATAGACTCCGTAAAGAAGTTACCTTTAACTGCGATGACGGTTGTTGATACGATATACATATAACAAAATGAGATTTTAAAAACAAAGGGGTATTAGTATGGAAACAAAAAAAGGTGTGGGTGTTCGGCGATTCAACAACTGCCGAATATGATGACGCTTCATATCCGCAGCAGGGCTGGGCACATTACCTTAAAGACAATTTTACAGACGGTGTTCAATATGTAAACATAGCAAGGGGCGGCTACTCCCTTAAAACATTTCTATATTCAGAGGATTATATACAGGGCAATTTTAAGTTTAATCAGCCCGAGAAAAGCCGTTGGGCGCAAATTTTATCCCGCATAAACAAAGGGGACTACTTTGTGTTTTACTGGGGTGGCATTAACGATATGGGCAGCATAGGCCGTGATTCTTACCGTGAGTTTAAGGGCGGCGAGTATGTTAAGGATTTCTTTTTTACCGACCGTGATGTATATTTAAATGTAGGCAGCGGCTACGGTACGCACACATTTTTCACTCTCCGTTCTGAGGTGGACGAATACACCCGTATTTTATCCGATATGATTACACAGGTAAAGGCTAAGGGCGCTTTGGTGCTTTTGGTAAGAGGTACGGGAAAATATTATATAAAAGACAACAACGAAAAGGATGTTTTCCCCGCAAGCCATAAATATATGGAGGCACTCAAGAGTATAGCGGCAAAAACAGATGTTGCATATTTAAATGTCGGCGAAATCTTTGAAGAGGAGTTTAAGAGTATTGGTTTTAAGGCGATGATGGTAAAATATTTTTTGTATAAAGAAACCTTAGAACACTATGCTATGCTTAAGGGCGTGACACCTGACCTCACAAAGCCTGATGATAATGTTCATTATAATATTTTAGGTGCAAAACGCATTTGCGAAATCTTTTTAAATGAACTGAAAAACTCTGATTTTCCGCTTAAGGATTTTATAAAATAAAGTGACTTAAAAATTACGAAGTATTAAATTTAAACGCCTTACCGGTTAGGTAAGGCGTTTTTTACAGCAGTACACTCATTATATATTCCGCAACATTTTCGGGCTCTATCTGCATAGAGTAGGCGAGCTCGCCGTGAATAAGGCGCTCGGCCTCACGAAGTATTCTTTCATCAGATAAATGCAGCTTTTTGCCATTCTTTTCTTTTTCCTTTTGCTTTTCGTGTAGCTCATAGATTAATTTTATGATTTTTGTGTGGTTGCCGCTACGCAAAATTTCGGTGAACTCGGCACGTCTGAGGGCATCATTGTCGTTCCATAAAGCCTGTGTGTTCAAAACATCCTTTAATATTTCCTTAATTCTTTCGGAATCAAGCGGGTAGCGGAGTTCGATTTTACCGTCTGATGGTACATATATTTTTGTGCCCGTGTTTTCGTATTTTGGAGTTAATACGAAAAATTCCCTTGCAGGATTTTTACCTACTGCCATTTTTGTAATATCGGTTACGATGCAAATTCCCATAGATGGGTGCACAACCGTGTCGTTAACCTTAAACATTTTTCACCTCAAGTTAATTTACTGTAATAATTATAACAGAAAAAATTTTTCAATGTAATAACTTTTTTTCAAAAAATTCTATATTTGTTCATAATTTACCACTATAATATTAGTGTGAGGTGTATACTTTAATGTGGAGAATAAGGGATAGGATAGCGTCCTTTATGTATGGTCGCTACGGTAATGATAAATTTAATATTGCATTACTTGTACTTTATTTGATTGCAGCGGTTGTTAACACAATTGTGCGCAATCTTTATGCCACAAGTATTTTCTTTTTACTGCAATGGACTATTCTCGGAATGGTAATTTTCAGAATGTTCTCCCGCAACATTCCTGCCCGCCGCCGTGAGAACGAGTGGTTCCAGCGCAACTTTTCGGGGGTTATAAATTGGTTTAAGCTGACCTGCCGCCGAGTACGCGATATTAAATATAAAAGATACCGCAAATGTCCGCACTGCAAAGCGGTGCTACGCTTACCCATAAAAAAGGGAAAGCACAATGTGAAGTGCCCCTCCTGCAAAATCGATTTTAAGGTTAATATAATGTTCTAATATGATTAATTTAAACCGAGGCTAAATGCCTCGGTTTTTTGTTTTTAATCGGGTTTCTTACAATTTTGTAACTTTTTTAAATTTTTTATAAAAACTATTGCATTTTGCTAAAAAGTACTGTATAATAGCTTTAAAAGTGGTGAAAAGTGGGCTAAAAGTTCATTAAAGTGTATAAAAGTGGTGAATTTGGAGGTGAAACACGATGCTTTATGGAGGTTATGACCACACAATAGATAAAAAGGGTCGTGTTTTCGTACCTGCAAAGTTCCGTGATGATTTAGGTGAAAACTTTATAGTTTGCCGCGGTATAACGGGCAAGCGTTGTTTATGTATTTATCCGTTTGCCGAGTGGGAAAAGCTTGTGGCTAAAATTTCCGAGCTTCCCAGCTCTCAGGCGAGCGGTATTAAGCGCTTTATTTTCGATGGCGCATTTAATGTTGAGTTCGACGCTCAGGGTAGAATTGTAATTCCACCAACACTTAGAGAGTATGCTTCGCTTGAAGCGTCTGCTCACCTAATTGGTATGAATAGCTATGTTGAGCTTTGGAGCAGTGAGCTTTGGGCAGCAGAGGACGAGTTTACACCCGAGTCTGTATTTGCCGATGCCGATAAGTTCGGACTCTAATGGGGTGGGGAAATGGAGTTTTCACATATTCCCGTGCTCTTTAATGAGGTAATTGAATCTCTGCAAATTAAACCCGACGGCATTTATGTTGACGGAACAGCGGGCGGCGCTGGGCATTCCCGAGGTATTGCCCAAAAGCTTACAACCGGCAAGCTTTATGCGCTCGACCAAGATCCCGATGCCGTAGCAGTAGCAACCGAAAGATTAAAGGATTTACCCGCACAGGTTATCCATACTAATTTTAAAGATATGGAAGCTGCATTAAATAATGTAGGGGTCACTGCGGTCGATGGGATTTTACTTGACCTTGGAGTTTCCTCATATCAGCTTGATACTGCCGAGAGAGGTTTTTCTTATCATAAGGATGCATCTCTGGATATGCGAATGAGCAAGAGTGGTGTATCGGCAGCAGATTTAGTAAATAATTTAAGCGTAGCCGAGCTTACAGACATTTTAAATCGCTTCGGTGAAGAAAAATTTGCTTACAGAATTGCAAATAAAATAGTGCAGGCGAGGGAAGTTTCTCCCATTACCACCACATTGCAGTTGTCTGATATTGTTTCGGCTGCCGTACCTGCTAAGACGCGCCGCGACGGTCATCCCGCCAGAAAGACCTTTCAGGCGCTGAGAATTGCAGTAAACGGTGAACTAGATGTTTTGTCATCAGCACTGGATACCGCCTTTGATTTATTAAAATCAGGCGGAGTATTATCAATAATTACATTCCATTCGCTTGAAGACCGAATGGTTAAGCAAAAATTCAAGGAATTTTGTACAGGCTGTACCTGTCCGCCCGATTTTCCCGTATGTGTGTGCGGTAAAACACCTCGCGGACATTTAAAAAACAGAAAGCCGATAACGGCATCAGCAAAGGAATTAGAAGAAAATGCACGCTCGCGCAGTGCAACTCTTAGAACGATAGTAAAGAATTAGAGGGGACGAAATGGATAATCTTAAGTATTATAATGATAGCTTGGCTTACGACTTTAACCTCTTTATGCCTAAAGAGAAAAAGGCAGAGCCGATTGATAATATTATCAAGATGCCTGTTAAAGGCAAAAAGCAGAAAACCAAAGCCAAGGCTCGCGCTATGTCTGCCAGTGTCACCTCGGTTATAATTGCGGCATTTATGGTGGCTGCAGTTTGCGGTAATATATTCTTGCGCGTTTGCATTACCGAAACCAGTTCAAAAATCAACGATGTAAATAAAGAAATAAGTGAGCTCGATGCTGAGATAACAAGACTTAATGTTGAGTTTGAAAATATTATTTCCTATACCAATCTTGAGCAGGCGGCTGCAGATATCGGCATGAAAAAGATGGACAAGTCACAGGTAGTATATATGCGTGTTAATGATTCTAACGCGGCAGTAACTGCTTCGGGAGAAAAGGTTATTTCTCAGGAATAGCCAATACTATAAATTAATATAATTAAAATGTTACGAGAGTTGAAAATTTTTTAACTCTCGTTTTCGGGTATTTGTAGATACCCGAAAATATACCGAACAGGAGGAAAAGTAATGACAAGCAAGCCTAACAAAACGATGATTACACGAATTTTTTGTACAATGCTCGCGCTTGTCATTCTTTTTGTTGGAATATCGGGTGTAAGACTTTTTGATATTGCTGTTATCAACGGTGAAAAATACCAGAATGCGGCGCTTGAGCAGCAGCTTTACGATACATTGATATCGGCTCCCAGAGGCGATATTTATGATAAAAATATGAATCTTCTTGCTACAAGCTCTACCGCTTGGACAGTTTACATAACACCAAACGGCATAACAAAACTAAAGGATGAAACCAAAAAAACCGCGGTAAAAAATACGATTGCTGACGGCCTTTCAGAAATTTTGGATTTAGACCGTGAAACGGTTTATGGCTATACCGAAAAAAACACCTACTATGTGATAGTTAAAAAGAAAATTGATAAGACCGTTGCCGATGAAGTAAGAAAGTTTATAACCGATAATGCCGATTTAGAGCTTTCTAATTATATCGGTCTTGATGAAACTACAAAAAGATATTATCCTAACAATAATTTAGCGTCGGTACTGCTTGGCTTCGTCGGCAGTGATAACCAAGGCCTTTCGGGTATTGAAAGCTATTATGACACTGAGCTTACGGGTGTTGCAGGCAGAGTTGTTGCAGCAAAAAGTGCACAGGGCACTAATATGCCACTGACATACGAGCGTGTTGAAGAGGCAATTCAGGGAAATTCCCTTGTTTTAACCGTTGATAACTATGTTCAGTATATTGCCGAAAAGTATCTTGAGGCAGGTGTTGTTGCAAATAAAGCTCAGGATCGCGGCGCTTGTATTGTAATGAATGTAAACACAGGTGAGATTTTAGCGCTTGCCGTTAAGGGGGATTTTGACCCTAACGATGCCTTTACGCTGTCAGTAAACGATCAGGCTTTGATTGATGCCGAAACTGATGAAGAGGCTAAAAACAAACTACGCAACGAGCTGTTAAACAGGCAGTGGCGAAACAAGGCGGTTTCAGATACTTATGAGCCGGGCTCGGTTTTCAAGGTTGTAACAGCGGCTATGGCATTGGAAGAAAATCTGGTTAATCTTAATTCCACATTTACTTGTAATCACTTGATTACTATTGCAGGTCAACCCTACCACTGCCATAAGGCGGGTGGTCACGGTACACAAAGCCTGCTTCACACAATGGTTAATTCCTGCAACCCCGCCTATATAATGGTAGGTCAGCTTGTGGGTAGTGTTAATTTTGATAAGTATTTTGAGGCTTTTGGTCTTACACAGAAGACCGGTATCGACCTGCCGGGTGAATCGCAGTCGGTATACCATAAGCTATCAACTAAGGGCGCCGTAGAGCTCGCTTCAGCTTCTTTCGGTCAGACCTTTACTATCACTCCTATTCAGATGATAACCGCTATTTCGGCTGCTGTTAACGGCGGAAATTTAGTTCAGCCGCATGTTGTAAGTAAGGTTATTGACAGCGAGGGTAATATAGTTAAGTCGGTAGGAACAACCGTTAAAAGACAGGTTATTTCCGAACAGACTTCAGCCACCATCCGCACTATGATGGAGGCGGTTGTATCACAAAGTACAACTAAGAATATGTATGTTGCGGGTTATCAGACAGGTGGTAAAACAGGTACATCTCAAAAGGACTATGCCAATGTTGTAACCGAGAACGGAGAACGCTATATTGCTTCTTATTTAGCAGTTGCTCCCGCTGAAAAGCCTGAGATTGCGGTGCTTGTTATGATTGATGAGCCAAGCGCAGGTCAGTATTACGGCTCGGCAGTATCAGCCCCCATAGGCGCTGAAATACTCTCAGAGGTCCTGCCTTACTTAGGTTATGAGCCACAGTATACCGAGCAGGAGCTTGCAAAGCTTTCTGTAACAGTACCTAATGTTGTAGGTGAATCACTTACCGTTGCCAAGGGTAAAATAACAAACCAAAACCTAACTTATAAAATAGTAGGAAGCGGAGAAACGGTTATTAAGCAGATGCCGTCCTCAACCGATACTATAAATTCAGGCGGTACAGTAATTCTTTATACCGAAGAGGTGAGCGGTGAGGAGAGCAGTGCAACCGTACCCGATTTTACGGGTCTTGGTATTTCAGCTACCAACACTACTGCTGCCGAAATTGGAATTAATATTCAGTTCTCAGGCAATACTTCTTCTGCTGGAGTTGTAGCCTATAAGCAGAGTGTTGCAGCAGGAACTACAGTTGAAAAAGGTACAGTTGTAACGGTGTACTTCCGTGATACCAGTGCCGATAATGTTTCCGATTAGTTTTAGAGGTCAAATAATGAAGCTTAAAGATTTATTAAAAGTTAATAATAAACTTATGAACACAGAAATAACAGGTGTTACTTCAGATAGCCGCAAGGTTAAAAAGGGTGATGCTTTCATCTGTATTAAAGGTGCTAATTTTGACGGCCATACCTTTGCTAAAAAGGCAGAGGAAATGGGCGCTGCAGTAATTATCGCCGAGGAGGATACGGGCGTAAAGAATCAAATTTTAGTACCCGATACTCACGAGGCACTCGCCGTAATGAGCGCTAATTGGTTTGGTAATCCTGCTAAAGATTTAAAGCTGATAGGCGTTACAGGCACCAACGGTAAAACTTCGGTTACCTATATGCTTAAGTCGGTTTTAGAGGCAAAGGGTTATAAGGTAGGACTGATTGGTACAATCCACAATATGATTGGCGATACCGAAATTCCTACTTCTAATACAACTCCCGGAGCATATGAACTGAATTCACTTTTCTCTCTTATGAAAAAGTCGGGCTGTGAATATGTAGTTATGGAAATTTCATCCCACGCGCTTGACCAAAAGAGGGTGCACGGTGTTGAATTTGAGGCAGCAGTATTCACAAATTTAACCCAAGATCATCTCGATTACCATATAACTATGGAAAACTATTTCGAGGCAAAATGTAAACTTTTCAAAATGACCAAAACCGCCGTAATAAACTTTGATGACGATTACGGTAAGCGTCTGTGTGATATGGTTGATTGCAAAAAAATCACATATTCTGTACTCAGTAATAATTCAACCTATAGTGCTAAAAATATTTCTTACCGTCCCGACGGGGTATCCTACAGCTTTGTTGGATATAATACAATTCAAAATATCAGTGTTTTAACGGGCGGCAAGTTCTCGGTTTACAATTCAATGGCGGCAGTTGCTGTGCTTATAGAGCTCGGCTTTACGCTTCCCGATATAGCCAATGCGCTCTCAACTATGTCAGGCATTAAGGGTAGGGCAGAAGCTGTACCTACTAACAGAAACTTTAATGTTATTATAGATTATGCACACACACCAGATGGTCTTATAAATATTCTTCGCACTTTCCGTGAGTTTAAGAACCATAGACTTGTCGTACTGTTCGGCTGTGGGGGCGACCGTGACCGCACAAAACGTCCTATAATGGGCAATGTAGCAGCACAGTACGCCGATTACTGCATAGTTACTAGCGATAATCCGCGTAGTGAAGACCCTATGAGTATTATTAACGACATTGTTTCAGGCTTTAAGGGCACCAAAACACCCTATAAGGTTATTGAAAACAGGGTAGAGGCAATAAAATTTGCTATTAAAAATGCGCAAGAAAATGATATAATAGTATTGGCAGGTAAGGGCCACGAAACCTATCAGATTTTAAAAGACGGCACGATTCACCTTGATGAGCGTGAAATTGTGGCAGAGGCGCTTAAAGAACTTTAAAAGGAGTGTTATAAATGGATTTCACACCCGTTATAGCCGCAATAACAGCATTTGCTATATGTGCGGTATCAGGTAAAATAGTTATCCCGTTTTTACACAAATTGAAATTTGGGCAGACTATATTGGATATAGGTCCAAAATGGCACGAGAAAAAGCAGGGAACACCCACAATGGGCGGAATAATGATAGCTCTCGGTTTCCTTGCTGGAATTGCTGTTGCAATTACATATTCGTCCGTTTTCTCAACCGGACTATCAAAAGAGCTTAAACTCGCAGGTAATGTTACCCGCTTTATTGCAGGAATAGCACTTGCTTTCGGTATGGGACTTATCGGCTTTTTTGATGATTACATAAAGGTTGTTAAAAAGAGAAATTTGGGCCTTACAGCCAAACAAAAAACTCTGCTACAGCTTATTGTTTCGGCAGGATATTTAGCAACACTTTATTTATCGGGTGTTACAACCACATGGATTCCCTTTGTTGGAGATGTTAATGTAACCGAGGGCATCGGTCTTATTTTCTGGCCGATAGCACTAATGTTTATTTACGGCTTTACAAATGCTGTAAACCTTACAGATGGAATTGACGGACTCGCATCCTCCGTAACACTTGTTGTGTCTTGCGGATTTTTGATTGCCTCGGGACTTCTTACAAACTATTCGTATAACACTATTTCTGCCGCACTTGCGGGTGGATGTATCGGCTTTCTTGTGTGGAATACCCATCCTGCAAAGGTATTTATGGGCGATACGGGCTCAATGTTCTTAGGTGGTGCAGTAGTAGCACTTTCCTTTGGAATAGGCCGACCTGTTTTATTATTGCTTGCCGGTTTTGTCTATCTTGCCGAGGCGCTTTCCGTTATGCTTCAAGTGGCAGTTTTCAAGAAAACAGGTAAGCGAATTTTTAAGATGAGTCCTATTCATCATCACTTTGAGATGTGCGGCTGGTCAGAAGAAAAAATTGTTAACATTTTTTCTCTTGTTGCACTTATTTGTTCAGCTCTCGCAATATTACCCATTATTTTATAAGGAGATAAGCTATGGCAGCTAAAAGCAATGTTAAAAAAAGCAACGCGCTGAAAGCACCCCGTCACGGAAAAATTGATATAGTATTTTTAAGCCTTGTTCTAGTGCTTTTAACGGTTGGTCTTATTATGCTTTTTTCCGCCAGTTATGCTTATTCGTATACCTATTACGGTAACAGCTATTTCTTCATAGTGCGTCAAGCCTGCTTTGCAATAGGCGGCGTTGCGTTAATGCTTATACTTTCGCAAATAGATTACCATATTTACCGCAGATTTGCTTGGCCCGCGTTTGCAGTCGCCATTGTGTTGTTAGTGGTGCTGTTAGCCTTGCCGCCAATGGTAAGCGGTATGGATGTTAAGCGCTGGATAGTTGTGGGTCCTATTAACTTTCAGCCTACCGAGATTGCAAAGTTTGCGATTATACTTTTATTTTCACACCTAATTGCCGCCAATTATAAGCAGATGGGAAGCCTTAAGGTGGTTGCCTTTTTAATCATGCTTTTGGCCATTACCTGTGTTTTGGTAGTTCTCGAGCCGCATCTGTCCGCAACACTTCTTATTTTCTGTATAGGCATCTTGCTTATGGTTGTGGGCGGAATGAAATGGATGCATTTAGGAGGACTCGCTTTAATCGGTGTAGGTGGCGTGGCGGCAGCACTTCTTTCAGGTGTTGTGGGCTACGGCGGTGACCGTATTAAATATTGGCTTGACCCGTGGGCTGACCCTATGGGTAAAGGTTATCAAACCATTCAGTCGCTTTTAGCTATTGGCTCAGGCGGTATTATGGGTAGGGGACTTGGAAAATCCAGACAGAAATATTTGTGGGTGCCTGAGCCCCATAACGACTTCATTTTTTCAATCGTCAGCGAGGAGCTTGGAATTATCGGTGCAATAATTATTGTTCTGCTTTTCTGCGCTCTTGTTTGGCGCGGCTTTACGATTGCAATTAAAGCCCGCGATAAGTTCGGATGTTTAATGGCAGTGGGGCTAACCTTTCAGGTAGGACTTCAGGCTATTTTAAATATTTTGGTTGTTACCAATACAATTCCTAACACCGGCATTAGCCTGCCGTTCTTTAGCTACGGCGGTACGGCACTTGTGTTGTTGCTAGCTCAAATGGGAATTGTGCTTTCAATCTCACGCGATTCGACCGTTCAAAAAATGTAAAAGGTGGAAATTTTATGCATATTCTCTTTGCAGGCGGCGGTACAGCGGGTCATATTAATCCCGCCCTTGCCGTTGCAGGTTACATAAAGGAAAAACACCCTGATGCTAAAATCAGTTATATTGGAACAGCAAATAAGCTTGAGGCAACTCTTGTTCCGCGCCAGGGTTACGATTTTTACACAATTGATGTTGCAGGCTTTCAGCGAAGCCTTACTCCTAAAAATATTGCGCGCAATGTTGCGGCTGTTTATAAGGCTGTCAATTCAAGTGTTAAGGCGCGTAAAATACTTAAAGCTATAAAGCCGGATATTGTTATAGGTACGGGCGGCTATGTAAGCGGTCCTGTTGTTCGTGAGGCTCAAAAGCTCGGCATTAAAACCGCTATTCACGAGCAGAACGCTTATCCGGGTGTTACAACAAAAATGCTTTCTAAAAGTGCTGATAAGGTTTTGTTGGCATATAAAGAAGCAGCGAAGTATTTGCAAACCAAGAATAAATGTATTGTTACCGGCAACCCTGTGCGTCAAAATTTAGTTAATGCAAGCAGGGAGGAAGCGCGAAAGGCTTTAGGGCTCGACAGCCGTCCGCTTATTCTTTCCTTTGGCGGCAGTCTTGGCGCCCGCGCTATTAACGAGTCTGTTACAGGTCTTATCCGCCATCATAATGGCAGCGGTAAATATTATCACATTCACGCAACGGGTAAAAGCGGCTACGATACAATGCTTTCAGCACTCGCCGATATAGCCTTATCCGATGAAATTACGGTTAAGGATTATATTTACGATATGGATGTTTGTATGGCGGCAGCCGATATTGTAATTTCAAGAGCAGGCGCCATTACGCTTAGCGAAATTCAGGCGCTCGGCAAAGCGGCTGTGCTTATTCCGTCGCCTTATGTTGCGGAGAATCATCAGTTCCATAACGCTATGTCACTTAAAAATGCAGGTGCTGCCGATATTATTGAGGAAAAGGACCTGTCAGCAGAGCTGCTAATAAAAACCGTTGAGCGTATGGCAGATAATAAAACACTCCTGTCAGCTATGAGCGAAAACGCTAAAAAATCTGCAATTATTGATGCGAATGAGCGTATTTACAGCGAAATAATGCAGTTACTCAATAAATAATACTAACATAATTTTTTACCTCGCATAGAATAAAATTGTAAAGCGAAAAAATGCGAGGTGCAAAATGTCAAATTTGATTATAACAGGCGGTAAGCGCCTATTTGGGGAAATTACGGCGCACGGAGCCAAAAACAGTGTTTTGCCGATTTTGGCAGCAACACTGCTCTGCTCGGGCGAGTCGGTAATACATAACTGTCCAAATATTTCAGATGTCAGTGTGTCAATTAAAATTCTTGAGCATTTTGGCTGTAGATGTTCCTTTTGCGATAATACCGTAACGGTAGATGCCTCAGCGGTCAGCGCAAACGATATTCCTGATAATTTAATGCGCGAAATGCGCTCATCAGTTGTATTTTTGGGTGCTATAGCAGCAAGAACAGGGAATGCTGTAATAAGCAGTCCGGGTGGCTGTGAGTTAGGTCCGAGGCCTATCGACCTACATATTTTCGCTTTGCAGAAATTAGGCTTCGGCATTACTGAGGATCACGGTTATATATATTGCAAAAAAGAGAAACACATCGATAATCCCGTAATAAATTTATCGTTTCCAAGTGTAGGTGCTACCGAAAACAGCATTTTAGCAGCCGCATTAACACCCGGTAAAACGATAATCCATAACGCCGCACGCGAGCCGGAAATTGTCGATCTTGCTAACTTTTTGAATGAAGCAGGAGTAAAGATATGCGGAGCAGGGCTCGATACTGTAATTGTGTACGGAAAGGAAAAACTCTTTCCCGTTTGCCATACCGTAATTCCCGACAGAATAGCGGTGGCAACCTATATGGCAGCAGCGGCTGTAACACAGGGCGAAATAACGGTTCATAATGTCAATCCCGCAGATATGGCGGCGGTTATAAATGTCTTTGAACAGTCAGGGTCGCTTATCAATATTTATAGCGATAAGCTGCGAATTTCATCACCTGAGCGAATTAAATTTGTTCCCGTCATTCGTTCGGCAGTTTATCCAGGTTTTCCAACCGATGCGGGACCTCCGATAATAGCAATGCTGGCTTTAGCACGGGGAACATCACTCTTTATTGAGAATATTTTTCAAAATCGTTATAAATATATAGATGAGCTTAAACGGCTTGGCGCTAAAATAAGCATTCACGGCAATCTGGCGGTTATCGAGGGCGTAGAACAGCTGTCGGCCGCCAAGGTAGAGAGTACCGACCTGCGCGGAGGCGCCGCGCTCGTAATTGCGGGTCTTGCAGCCGACGGCGTCACCGAAGTATCATGCACTCACCACATATCCCGTGGTTATGAAAATATTGAAAACTATTTAACAGCACTCGGTGCAGATGTGAAAAGGAAATAGAAAAATGGAAGTAAGAGAAACCGAAAACCGAAAATATGCAGCAGCAAATAGGTTAGCAAAACGCCGCCGTAAAAAAATACGCGTGGCAGTTTTGCTGGTTTCTGTTTTCGCGCTTTTAATAGGTGTTTTAATAATTTTAAGCTGTACGGTGTTTTTTCCAATACACTCTATAAAGGTAAGCGGCGGCACGATTTATGAAAGTACGCAAATAATAGATATTTCCGGCATAAAGCTGGGGGACAAGCTTTTTGGAATTTCTGAAAAAAAGGCAAGGGAAAACCTTACAGTAAAGCTGCCGTATATCAAGGATGTTCAGCTTAAAAGAAATCTTTTCGATAATATTGAAATAGTCGTAACCGAAACTGCCGATGCCTACTGTTATTCGCAAAACGGTAAATATTACACTGCCGATACTGATAATAAGGCTCTTGCGGTGTTTGATACAAAGCCGCAGGGAATAACAGAGATAATTATATCTGATTTGCCGCAAATAACATTGGGTTACAATATTGATATAAGCGCTGAGTCATTGGAAACAGCAAATAACATTTGCGGTATTTTAAAAAGGGCAGAAATTGGGGTTGATTCTCTCGATATCAGTAAAACTTCGGAAATCACCGCACTGGTTGAGGGCAGATTTACCGTCAACTTCGGAACTCTGCAGGATATTGAACAAAAGGCAGAGCACCTTAGTACCGAAATACCTCATTTAAACGAACAGCACGGCACAGAGGTTACAGGAACTATTATGTTAGATTCCTGGACGAGCTCAAACAGACTGTCAACTTTCAGAAAAGATGAAAAATTCTGAAAAAAGCAAAAATAAATATTGAAATTTAATAGATTATGTGTTATTATCTAATATATAATAACCCTAAATATATAATCTTAGCGGATTTTAAGTTAAAAAGTGGAGGAATTGAAGATGGCATTCGAGGTTTCAAACGAACTTGACAATGTAGTTCAGATTAAAGTTGTAGGTGTTGGCGGCGGCGGCGGAAACGCAGTTAACCGCATGGTTGATGCCGGCGTTCGCGGTGTAGAATTCATCGCAATCAACACAGATAAAGCAGCTCTTTATCTTTCAAAGGCAAATCAGAAAATTCAGATCGGTACTAAAGCTGCCGGTGGTATGGGTGCAGGCGCTAACCCCGATAAGGGTAAGGCTGCAGCCGAAGAGTCACGCGATGAAATTGCAGAGGCTATCCGTACAGCTGATATGATATTTATTACAGCCGGTATGGGCGGCGGTACAGGTACTGGTGCTGCTCCTATTGTAGCACAGATTGCCCGTGAGCTTGGTATCTTAACCGTAGGTATTGTAACAAAGCCTTTCGCATTCGAGGGTAAGAAGAGAATGCAGCAGGCTGAGGCTGGTATTGCAGCTCTCCGTGAGCATGTTGACAGCTTAGTAGTAATTCCGAACGAGCGCTTAAAGTTCGTTTCTGAAGAGAAGATTACTTTCAAAAACGCATTCGACATTGCTGATGATGTTCTTCGTCAGGGTGTTCAGAGCATTTCTGAGCTTATCAATGTTACCGCTCTTGTTAACCTCGACTTTGCCGATGTTAAGGCTATTATGGCAGATGCAGGCTATGCTCATATGGGTGTTGGCGTTGCTACCGGTAAGGATAAGGCTGAGCAGGCAGCACGCGCTGCTATCACAAGCCCGCTGATTGAGACATCTATGGATAACGCAAGCGGCGTAATCATCAGCATTACAGGTTCTACCGATATCGGTCTTGAAGAGGTTGAGCTTGCTTCTTCTATTATTTCTGAAATGGCTCATCCGGACGCAACCATTATCTGGGGTGCTCAGCTTGACGATACCCTCGATGATGCTATCCGCGTAACTGTTGTAGCTACCGGTCTTGGTAACGAGAAGAAGAGTCCGCAGAACGATTTAGTAAGCGAGATGCTCTCATCTTCCAGCGAAGATGATGGCCCGTATATGGATGTTCTTGATATCTTCAACAAATAATTTGTACTTAATTTAAAGCCCTGATTTTCAGGGCTTTTTATTTTACTCTAAGAAATGAAATACCGCCCGCAATTTTTGCGGGCGGTATTTATTTAAATAAATTATTTCCTTGTGAGTCAATTCCAACAATAAGGGGGAAATCCTTAAATTCCAGTTTTTTAACCGATTCACAGCCTAAATCTTCAAACGCTATAACATCACATCTTGTTATGCATTCGGCGGCGAGCGCACCCGCGCCTCCTATAGCGCAGAGGTAAACAGCACCGTTGCGTATAATAGAGTCTACAACCTCGCTAGAGCGCTTACCTTTACCAATGGTACAGGTAAGTCCCATATCGTAAAGTGTAGGGGTGTAGGGGTCCATTCTTGAGGATGTTGTCGGTCCGCAACTGCCAATTGCCATATTATCTGGTGTTGGAGTAGGACCTGCATAATATATTGTCGCGTCTTTGATATCAAAGGGAAGCTCTTTGCTGCTATTCATAAGCTCAAAAATTCGCTTGTGTGCGGCATCGCGGGCGGTGTAAACAGTACCTGATAGATACACTCTATCACCGGCTGACAATTGCTTTGCCTGCTCCTTTAAATCGGCGACCGTTAAATTATAGGTTCTCATTATTTTTGCAGGCTTGTATAAACTTTATCAAAATTATCGGTACGCTCTGCCTGCTCAGTAGAGGAGTTTTCAATAACAGCTTTAGTATCTAGCAATGTTGAATTTAGTTTATCAACATCGGTTGTAAAGCTATTGCACATTTCGGCGATTTTTGCTTTAAGTGTATTTAAAGCCTCGTTGGTTGAATTTATAACCGCTAAATTTTGCTCGATTTCACTTTGTGTTGCATTTTTAGCCTCGTTTGCGGCATTCATAATTGCCTTTGCGTTAGTTTGTGCCACCAAATAAAGCTTGCCTATATTATCACTGAGGGTTTTAACCTCTTCGTATTTAGTACGGTAGAATTCAATGCTTTCACGAAGCTCTGAATTTTCATTGCCAAGGTTAAGCGTTTTTTCAGTTAATTCCTTTATCTGCTCTTCGCCTGATTTGATTTTAGCATTAAGCTCAGCCTTAATCTCGGTATTTTTAACTTCCTGACGGCTTATGTATTCGGCAACATCTTCCTGATTATAGCCGAAAAGACTTTTTCTGAATCCTAAAGCCATATTAACACCCCTTCTTTTTACATACACATTCATTATACCATATCGACAAAAAAATACAAGAACAAAATTTTATGCATTTATGCATAAAAATATGCATTTTCTCTTGAAAAAAAGTAATAGATAGTATATAATTTATATAATAATATTTTAAGGTGGTGCAGTATGCTCACACGAAAACAGGCAAGAGAAAATACTTTTTTATTAATTTTTGAAAAATCCTTTAATGATTTGCAGTTGGAGGAGTTGCTCGAAACTGCAAAATCGGTCAGGGATTTCGAAACAGACGATTATACCGAAACGGTATTTTTGGGTGTTTATAATAACCTTGAAAAGATTGACGGTATTATTTCTGAGAATGCAAAGGGCTGGAAGATAGAGCGTATATCCCGCGTGGTTTTATCGCTTATGCGTTTAGCCGTATTTGAAATTTTAGAAATGCGTGATATTCCCTCAAGTGTTTCGGTAAACGAAGCTGTTGTTCTTTGCAAAAAATACGCAACCGAGGAGGATGCTTCATATCTTAACGGCATTTTGGGTACGGTTGTAAGAAACTATGCAAAAGAGGAAGAATAATGCCTGCTGTTTTATCGGTCAAGCAACTCAATCTCTATGTAAGGTCATTAATAGAGGGTGACCCGCGCTTATCCTATGTAAGCGTTGCGGGCGAAATATCGAACTTTAAAAACCACTACAGCAGCGGTCATCTGTATTTTTCGCTTAAGGATTCTGATGCGCTTATTAAATGCGTTATGTTTAAAAGCAGTGCAGTAAGATTAAAGTGTGAATTATATGATGGGCTTGCGGTTATTTGCAAGGGCAGAATTTCACTTTATGAAAAAGAGGGACAGTATCAATTCTATGTTGAGGATATTGCACCTGCAGGTGAGGGCGCTTTGGCGGTTAAATTCCAACAAATAAAAGAACGCCTTGAAAAGCAGGGACTTTTTGATGTCGCTCATAAAAAGCCAATTCCTGCCTTTCCTAAAACGGTAGCCGTTGTAACATCAGATACAGGTGCCGCACTTCAGGATATTTTAAATATAATTACCCGAAGATACCCTTTGTGTGAAATTTTGCTGTGTCCTGTGCTGGTGCAGGGAGTAGATGCTCCCGCAAGCATTGTAGATGCGCTACACAGACTTTATAAGCTAAATACCGCTGATGTAATAATTTTGGGCAGAGGCGGTGGCTCTGCTGAAGATTTATGGGCATTTAACGATGAGGAGGTTGCAAGAGCTGTTTTTGCTTCTTCAGTACCTGTGATTTCGGCAGTAGGTCACGAAACAGATTTTACTATTTGTGATTTTGTAGCCGACCTCCGTGCCCCCACACCGTCGGCAGCGGCTGAGCTTGCCGTACCCGATGTTGCAGAACTTTCTGTATTTATTGGCACTGCACAACGCCGAATGAAGAATTTGCTTGATATGCGAATTGCGGGTGCTGTGTCAGAGCTTACAAGACTTACCGATTCACGGTGTTTAAAAAATCCTCAGCTCATTACCGAAGAGCGTGCTCAAGGTGTTGATAGATTAAATGAACGCCTAACTGCTTCG
Source organism: Acutalibacteraceae bacterium (assembly GCA_045594065.1). Classification (GTDB taxonomy): domain Bacteria; phylum Bacillota; class Clostridia; order Oscillospirales; family Acutalibacteraceae; genus SIG565. Next base: position 80,380 of record JAZNXU010000040.1, on the reverse strand, counting down.
GTCAAAGGAAAGGTAAGCTCTGCAGAAAATACATTTTCCGTAAATCTAGCCAAGCTAGAAAGTATAAGCCCTCTAAAGGTGCTTTCTCGTGGATATTCGGTTGTATCCGACGGGGGAAAGGTTATTAAAAGCATAAAAAATTTAAATTGCGGTCAGGATATAAGCGTGTCCTTTTCAGATGGTCAGGCGTTCTGCCGCGTAACAGATATTAAGGAGTAGCTATGGAAAATAAATTATCTTTTGAAGAGGCTTTATCAAAGCTTGAAGATATTGTGAAAAAGCTTGAAAGCGGCGAATGCACTCTAGATGAATCGATAGAGCTTTATACAGTCGGTGCAAAGTATGCCTCTGAGTGTGCCAAACTACTTGAAAATGCGAAGCTTACAATTAAAACTCTATCCGATGCTGAGGGTGAACAAAATGACTGATTTTAAGGTGAAGCTGAGTAATAAAGCGGCAGAAGTAAACTCATATTTCGAAGCGGCTGTACCTTATAGTGACCCTGATTTTAAACGCGTTGCCGAAGCAATGCTTTACAGCCTTGAAATTGGCGGTAAAAGGATTAGACCCGTTTTAATGCTTGAATTTTATAAGCTTTGCGGAGGAAAAGCGAAAGGTATATATAATTTTGCCTTAGCACTCGAAATGATTCATACCTATTCACTTATACACGATGACCTGCCGTGTATGGATAATGACGATTTCCGCCGTGGTAAACCGTCCTGCCATAAAGCCTACGATGAGGCAACTGCTGTTTTAGCGGGTGACGGACTCTTGACAGAGGCATTCTTGTTTGCGGCGAAAGCCGAGGAAATTGAAAGTGAGCGTATCGTGGCTGCAATTAAGGTTTTGGCAGAATGTGCGGGCGTTTCTGGTATGATAGGCGGACAAATCATTGATATTGAAAATGAGGGTAAGCAGGTAAATAAGGAGTTGCTTTTAAAGCTCTATTCTATGAAAACAGGAGCTTTAATTAAGGCAGCGGCGAAAATTGGCTGTATTTTGGCAGGCGCCGATGATAAACTGCCTATTGCCGAAAAATATGCCGAGAATATAGGTCTTGCTTTCCAGATAATTGACGATATTTTAGACGCTACAGGGGATGAGGCTGCTTTAGGCAAACCACTGCACAGCGATGAAAAAAATAATAAGTGTACTTTTGTTACGCTTTACGGTATAGAAGACAGCCGCAAGACCGTTGATGAATTGACAACTGATGCTAAAAGGTGCATTGATGAGATCGGCGGCGACGGAGAATTTTTAAAAGAAATGGCGGATTATTTAGCTATTAGGAATAATTGAGGTTTTTGGTTTGGATTATAAATTTTTAAACAAGATTGAATCCCCTGAGGATGTTAAAAAATTAACTGCTGAAGAACTTCCTACTTTGTGTGAGGAGATAAGGCATTGCCTAATTAATACTGTATCAAAAAACGGAGGTCACTTAGCCTCAAACCTTGGTACGGTTGAGCTCACCGTTGCTCTTCATCGCGTTTTTAACTCACCTCAGGATTCCATTCTGTTTGATGTTGGTCATCAATCCTACACTCATAAGCTTTTAACAGGCAGATTTAAAGATTTTCACACTCTCCGTACTGAGGGTGGAATTTCGGGCTTTATGCGCCCGCAAGAGAGTATTCACGACCCATTTGTAACCGGACATAGCAGTAACTCCATTTCCGCATCCTATGGTATCTATAAAGCAAAATCACTTAACGGGGATAGCGGATGTGTTGTATCGGTTGTAGGTGACGGAGCCTTTACGGGCGGACTCGTTTACGAGGCACTAAACAACGCGAGTGCAGGTAAAGGCAATTTTATAGTTATTCTTAACGATAATAAAATGTCAATTTCGCGCAATGTGGGCGCGCTTGCGCGTTATTTTACGCTTATTCGTTCAAAATCTTCATATCACAGCTTGAAAAAACGGATAAAAAAAGCGCTTGAGCGTATACCCGTTGTGGGCAAAAAAATTGCCTCAACCATTTTTAACTCTAAAACTATGCTTAAAAATGCGATTTATAAGAGCAATATTTTTGAAAGCCTTGGATTTAATTATTTCGGCCCTATTGACGGTCATAATATAGCAGAGCTTGAGAATATTTTTAGAATTGCTACGCGTGAGAGCCGTCCTGTATTAATCCATACCATAACATTCAAGGGTAAAGGCTATCGATTTGCAGAGAATGACCCTAAAAATTATCACGGAGTGTCGGCTTTTGATGTATACGAGGGTACCGGTGCGAAAACCGCCAAATCTTATTCCGATGTTTTCGGCGATGCTCTTATAGAATTAGCCGATAAGGATAAAAAGATATGCGCCATAACTGCCGCAATGGCAGAGGGTACAGGTCTTGCGGAGTTTTCAAAGAAATATAAGAATAGATTTTTTGATGTGGGAATTGCCGAAGAACACGCTATGACCTTTTCGGCGGGTCTTGGCATTCAGGGTATGAAACCCTATTTTGCAGTTTATTCCTCTTTTTTACAGCGTTCTTATGATCAAATTATTCACGATGTTGCAATTGCCAAAATACCCGTTAGGATTTGTGTAGACAGAGCAGGTATTGTCGGTGAGGACGGAGAGAGCCATCAGGGTGTGTTTGATGCCGCCTTTTTAAGTTCGGTGCCGAATATGCACATCTATTCACCCTGTTATTATTCAGAGCTTACCTCTTTTGTTAAAAGCAGTGCAGAATTTAATTACCCTGTGGCAATACGTTATCCGCGCGGGTATGAGCCCGAGTTTGGTGCCGAATTTGCAAGCGATGCCGAGTTTTCGGTTATTGGTGAGGGAAAAACCGCTATAGTAACCTATGGCAGAATTTCCGCAAATGCTTTAAAAGCTCAAAAAATGCTTAAGGAAAAAGGAATTGATGTAGCGGTTATAAAGCTTAATTTGATTTATCCGTTTACAGATAGTCTATTAAATAGACTTTCGGCATTTAAAAATATTTATTTCTTTGAAGAGGGTATAAGGTCAGGCGGCATTGCCGAACACCTTTTATCCCGACTGAATAAGGAAAAGACCTTCGAAAAATTCGAAATTTATGCTATCGACGGTACCTTTGTACCGTCGGCAAAGGTTGATTCCGCTTTGAGAAAGTATAAGCTTGATGCTGAATCAATGACAGAGATTATTAAAGGAGCGCTTTAATTGGCTGAGAAAATTCGTATTGATGCAAGGCTTGTAGCTTTGGGCTTGGCTGAGAGCCGCGAGAAAGCTAAGGCGTATATAATGTCGGGTATCGTTTTTGTGAATAATCAAAAAGCTCAAAAAGCAGGAGATACCGTAAAGCCCGAGGATAAAATTGAGGTGCGTGGAGCAACTCTTAAATATGTCAGCCGCGGCGGGTTAAAGCTTGAAAAGGCTATGACCAATTTCGGACTTCGCCTTGACGGTAAGATATGTGCCGATATTGGTGCTTCAACCGGTGGCTTTACCGATTGTATGCTGCAAAACGGTGCCGAAAAGGTTTATGCGATAGATGTTGGCTACGGTCAGCTTGCTTGGAAGCTGAGAACCGATGAGCGAGTTGTAAATTTGGAACGCACTAATTTTCGTTATGTAACACGCGAGCAGGTTCCCGATTTACTTGATTTTGCCTCGGTAGATGTTTCTTTTATTTCACTCTCACACATATTACCTGTTATGAATACTCTCTTAAAAGACGGTGCAACCGCTGTCTGTCTTATCAAACCGCAATTCGAGGCGGGAAAGGATAAGGTTGAAAAAAAAGGTGTTGTAAGGGATGTAAATGTTCACTTAGAGGTCAATGAAAGGGTGAGCGGGTTAATTGTAGAGAACGGCTTTACACTTTTAAACCTTGATTATTCACCTATTAAGGGACCCGAGGGTAATATCGAATATTTGGCTTATATTCAAAAATCAGATAATCCGCATATAGCTAAGGAAATTTCCATAAAGGATGTAGTAGAAAAATCACACTCAGAATTAAAGGGGGGAGAATAGTGAAAATAGGCGTACTTCCTAATTTAGATAAGCGCGGTGCCGCGGGTGCAGTTGAGAAAATGGGTAAGCTTTTTAAAGAATGGGGCTTTACTGCTTATCTGCCCGACAGTATGGTAGGTACAGATTTTATCCACCTGCCCGAAAATGAAATATATAACGCGGCTGATGTTATAGTTACCGTCGGCGGTGACGGTACTATTATCCGTTATGCAAAGCTAGCCGCTAAAGCAGGCAAACCTGTACTCGGTGTTAATGCAGGCAGACTTGGCTTTTTAGCACAGGTTGAGCAGGGTGAATTGGAGCTTTTAAAGAAGCTTAAGAGCGGCGAATATACAAAAGAGAAAAGAATGCTGCTTAATATCGATATTATTGAAAACGGTAATGTTAAATCTAACTTTACTGCTATGAACGATGCCGTAATTACAGGAGGCTTTATCTCGCGAATTATTGATATTAAGGCGTTTTTCGGCAGCGAATGCGTGTCTTACCGTGCTGACGGACTTATAATTGCAACCCCTACAGGCTCTACGGCATATTCACTCTCTGCAGGGGGTCCCATTATCGACCCTGTTGCTGAGAGCATATCAATAACACCGATTTGCTCACATACTCTTACCGCCCGTCCCATTATTCTCAATAAAAACGCGGTTGTTAAGTTTAAAGCGCACTCACTCAAGCGAGCAGATATTTATTTCTCTGTTGACGGCAGAAAGGCAGCTGAAATAAAGCCTTATACCGAAATTGTTGTAAGTAAATCGGATTACAGCGTAGACCTTATAAGACTTGATAACAAATCTTTCTATAAAACCATTTCCGAAAAGTTCAGGGACGGAGGTTATAAAGTTGAAAAATAAAAGACACGAAAGAATTTTAAGCCTCATAAGCGAGAATATAATTGTAACGCAAGAGGATTTACTCGATTATCTTCTTCGTGACGGCTTTAAGGTTACCCAGTCAACCGTTTCGCGCGATATAAAGCAGCTGCGAATAGTGAAATCACAGGACTCCGGCGGCATTTACAGATATTTACCAGCCCGTCCTGTGTCAAATAATTTTCAGGACAAATCGGATGCACATTTTTTCGATATGTTTTCAAAGAGCGTTATTAGCACCGACTATGCACTTAATAATATTGTTATTAAGTGTTATACCGGTATGGCTTCAAGCGCCTGTGTTGCATTCGATGCTCTTTATGGTGACTTAATTTTGGGCTCGCTTGCAGGCGAAGATACTATCATTGTTGTAACCAAGGATGAGTCATCAGCTAAAGAGCTGTGCGAAAAAATTTCAAAACTTATATGAGTGGCGGAATAGCTTATGTTAAATTGTTTACATATTGAAAATATAGCCGTAATAGAGCGAGCTGATATAACCCTTTCGGACGGATTTAATGTTTTAACGGGTGAAACGGGTGCAGGTAAATCAATTATTATTGATTCCCTTAATGCTGTTCTCGGTGCCCGCACTTCAAAAGAGCTTATCCGAAACGGCAATGATTCAGCCCGTGTTGTAGCGGAGTTTTCGAATATAAGTAAAAGCACCGAACGGTTGCTTGAGAGCTACGGCTTGCCTACTGATGACGGTAGACTTATAATTCAGCGTATTTTAACGCTTGATTCTCGCGGTGGCTTCAGGGTTAATTCTCAGCCGGTGGCGGCATCGGTAGTAAAGGAAATCGGTGTTCAGCTTATAAACATACACGGTCAGCACGATAATCAGACTTTGCTTAATCCCGAAAAGCATTGCTTATATATCGACAGAATTGCCGAAAATACTGCCGAAAGAGAAGAGTATCTTGCAGAATTTCGTACGCTTAACTCCTTGCGCCGTGAGCTCAGTGAATTAGATGCGGATGAAGAGCAGAAGCTGAGAAAAATCGATTTACTTAAATTCCAAATTAATGAGCTTGAACAAGCAGGCATAAGGGTTGGAGAGCTTGAACAGCTTAAGGAAAATTTAAAAGCGGCAAAGCAGTTTGAACAGAACTCCAAGCGCGTTAATTCGGCATTGGAACTCATCTGCGGAGATGAATCGGCAGGTGCTGCCGAACAACTTCGCGCAGCTCATAAATTAGTTGCCGCAATTGAGAATGAAAAGCTTGGGAAGCTAAGTGTTAAGCTGGCGGGAATTGTTGAGGATATTGCAGATATTGAGTCGGAAATCAGATTTTTTGCCGATAATGAGCTAATAAGTGCCGAAAATATAGATGAAATTCAAGATAGGATTGATTTTTTAAGGTCACTTATGTTAAAATACTCGGGTAACGAAGAGGATATGCTCGATTACCTCGAAAACGCTAAGGCACAGCTTGAAAATATAACTATGTCGGACAAGCGCATAAACGAGCTTGAAGAAGAGCTGTCACTTTCCGAAGAACGCCTTATTAACAAGGCTGAAATTCTATCAAACACACGAAGTAAGGCGGCAAAGCAGTTTGAAAGCGATGTCTGCGAAATTTTAAAATATCTCGATATGCCCAATGTTGTTTTCAAGGTACAGCAAGAAAAAGGAAAGTATACCAAAAACGGCTGTGATGTTATCGAATTTATGATATCTGCAAACGCGGGCGAAAATGTTAAGCCACTTGCAAAAATTGCTTCGGGTGGTGAGCTTTCCCGTGTAATGCTTGCAATTAAAAGCGTTCTTTCAACTGCCGATGATGTTCCAACATTAATTTTCGATGAAATAGATTCAGGAATAAGCGGTAGAGCTGCAAATAAAGTGGCAACACAGCTGAAAAAGGTTGCTAATAATAAGCAGGTAATTTGCGTTACCCACCTAGCGCAAATAGCCGCCGCTGCCGATAATCATTTGCTTATAGAGAAAAATGTTATGGGTGGCAGAACTTATACCGATGTAACCGCTTTAACCTATGAAAAGCGCATCGATGAAATTGCCCGAATTATGTCGGGTACTGAAATTACCGAAAAATTATTTGATTCCGCTAAGGAATTGTTAGATAGGAGTAAAAACAATGCAAATCTATGAAGAATTAGTAGCCCGCGGTCTTATTGCACAGGTTACTGACGAAGATGAAATCAGAGACCTTGTAAATAACGGTAAAGCCGTTTTCTATATAGGCTTCGACCCCACGGCAGATAGCTTACATGTGGGCCATTTTATGGCACTGTGTTTAATGAAGCGTCTACAAATGGCGGGAAACCGCCCAATAGCACTCATCGGTGGCGGTACTGCATATATAGGTGACCCCTCGGGTAGAACAGATATGCGTTCTATGATGACTGCTGAGACAATTCAGCACAACTGTGACTGCTTTAAAAAGCAGATGTCACGCTTTATTGAATTTGGAGAGGGCAAGGCTCAAATGGTAAATAATGCCGATTGGCTTTTAGACCTCAATTATGTTGATGTGCTTCGTGATGTAGGCGCTTGTTTCTCGGTTAATAATATGTTGAGAGCCGAGTGCTACAAACAGCGTATGGAAAAGGGACTTTCTTTCCTTGAGTTTAATTATATGATTATGCAGTCCTATGATTTCTATCATCTCTACAAGGAATACGGCTGCAATATGCAGTTCGGCGGTGACGACCAGTGGTCGAATATGCTCGGCGGTACCGAGCTTATCCGTAAAAAGCTCGGCAAAGATGCTTATGCTATGACTATTACATTGCTTATGAATTCAGAGGGTAAAAAGATGGGCAAAACCGCAAATGGTGCGGTTTGGCTTGACCCAAATAAGACAAGTCCGTATGAGTTCTATCAGTATTGGCGTAATGTCGGCGATGACGATGTTTTAAAGTGCATCAGAATGCTTACATTCTTACCGCTTGAAGAAATTGACGCTATGAATGATTGGCAGGGAAGTCAGCTTAATACCGCTAAGGATATTCTTGCTTTTGAGCTTACTAAACTTGTACACGGTGAAGAAGAGGCTGCTAAGGCTCGCGAGGTTTCGAAATCTCTGTTCGGCGGCGCAGCTAACGACGAAAATATGCCTACGACAACACTTGATTCTTCAGATTTTACCGAAAACGCCATAGGTATTTTAGACCTTATGGTTAAAGGTGAGCTTATTGCTTCAAAGGGAGAGGGCAGAAGACTTATCCAGCAGGGCGGCGTATCGGTTGATGGTGAGAAGATCACCGACCCGACAAAAGCATTCTCACAGGACGAAATTGCAAATGGTATTATAATTAAAAAGGGTAAAAAGATCTTCCACAAATTTACAGTATAAATATAAGTAATTAAAAAAGACACCGTAACGAAATTTAATTCGTTACGGCGTCTTTTATTATTCATCGGTGCTTAATTTTTCCATAAGCTTTAAAACGATTTCTTTATTTTCGGGTAAAAGTGTTCGATAAAGATTGATTAGCTTTCTTTCGTTATTAGTTATTACACTTTCCAGAATATCTGATGATACTTCAAGTTCAAAATGTTCTTGATTAAATCTCTGTACATTCGTTTGTATGTTAGCTTTTTCCACTGCGAGTCGGGTGACATAATTGTCGCCCTCAATAAGCTCATCAACGGTGCGGTTAAAGGTAAGAGCAATAATTCGTAAATGCTCGTCCTTAAAGTGACCGTAGGCTTCGGTATGGGCATAGGTTGAACGCTTCATACCGAGCATTGCTCCCATTTCTTCCTGAGTGATTCTTGCCTCCTTGCGGAGCTTTTTAATTCGTTCGTTTGTCTTTTTTGCCATAGCTGTACCTCTTAATATTTTTCTTGACTAACTATAGTTTAATTGGTATAATAAGTTTTGCAATTTGCTGGAGTGGCTCAGTTGGTAGAGCAGCTGATTCGTAATCAGCAGGTCGTGGGTTCGAGTCCCATCTTCAGCTCCAAGGGTTCGGTTTTTAATCGAGCCTTTTTTATTTTAATCATTTTGTCAAGTTTTGTCAAGAAATTTAGAAAAAGCACGGAAATTCCGTGCTTTTTCATCTCTTACGGTATCTGCTTTTTGGTTTAACTTGGGCGGTTTTATTGCCGCTTTGTTTGTTAACGGGTTTTCTTAAGGCATCAGGTGCTACTAAACAGTTAGGTCCCGTACCTATTAAGTCATATCGTCCTGCTTTTTTTAGTGCCGATAAAACCAATTGTCGGTTTTCGGGTAAATAATATTGCAGTAGTGCGCGCTGTTCTGCCTTTTCGGCGGCGCTTCGCGGCACATATACTTTTTCCATTGTCATTGGGTCAAGACCTGTGTAGAACATACAGGTCGACACCGTTCCGGGTGTTGGGTAAAAGTCCTGCACCTGCTCGGGGTGCATACCCTCTTTCTTTAAAAACAGCGAAAGCTCAATCGCATCTTTTATAGTGCTACCGGGGTGTGATGACATAAGATACGGAACTAAAAACTGCTTTTTGCCCGCACTTTTTGTAAGTGCATAAAAGCGGTTTTTAAATTTAGTGTAAATACTAAAAGATGGCTTGCCCATATATTTCAGTACATTATCGCTGCAATGCTCGGGCGCTACCTTTAACTGCCCACTTGTGTGGTATTTAACCAACTCTTTAAAAAAGGTTTCGTCAGGGTCTTTAAGCAGATAATCAAATCTTATTCCTGAGCGTATGAACACCTTTTTAACCTTGGGTAGAGCTCTTAATTTCCTAAGCAGAGAGAGGTAGTCGCTGTGGTCAACCTCTACTGCTGAACACATATAAGGTGCTAAGCATTTTTTATCGGCACACACACCTCGCTTGACTTGTGCTTTGCAGGCACTTTTTCTAAAGTTTGCAGTGGGTCCGCCAATATCGTGAATATAGCCCTTAAAATCGGGCATATCGGTAATTTTCTCAGCCTCGCGAATAACTGAATTATGGCTTCGCACTGAAATCTGTCTGCCTTGGTGATAGGCGAGAGAACAGAAATTACAAGCGCCGAAGCAGCCGCGGTTATGTATAACCGAGAATTTAACCTCCTCAATACCGGGCACTCCACCGAGTGATTTGTATGAGGGGTGATAGTCGCGCATAAACGGTAGGTCATATACCTTGTCCATTTCGTCTGTCTGTAGAGGTGGCATAGGTGGGTTTTGTACTACTATTTTTTCACCGTGCCGCTGAATAACAACCTTTCCGCGCACATGGTCGTGCTCGGTCTGCTGAATTTTGCAGGAAATGGCATACTGCTTTTTGCCAGATTCGGTAGGCTCCTTAACTATTTCATATGAGGGGCATTCACGGCAGGGCTGTGGCTTATAATCTTTGACACTTACAGCGTAGCAGGTGCCTAAAATATCGGTAAGCTCTGAAATCTTTTGCTTTGCGGCAAGGCGCCGAGCAATCTCTACACAGTGCTTTTCACCCATACCGTACATTAGAATATCGGCGGTGCTGTCAATGAGAACCGAGGGCATTACCTTGTCTGCCCAATAGTCGTAGTGTGCAAAACGCCTGAGGGAGGCTTCAATTCCACCGATTGCTATGGGTATATCCCCATAAAGCTCGCGTAGCTTTTTGCAATATACCGTAACGGCGCGGTCGGGGCGGGCGCCTGCCTTTCCGCCCGCTGTATATGCATCGTCACTGCGGCGCTTTTTCGCAGCGGTATAGTGTGCCACCATTGAGTCAATATTACCGCTGTTAACAAAAAACGCAAGGCGTGGCTTGCCAAAGCGGGTGTAATCGGCATCGGTTTTCGGTTGCGGAATAATGCAGACCTTAAAGCCTGCAGCTTCAAGTACGCGTGAAATTATAGCAGTACCGAAGCTCGGGTGGTCAACATAAGCGTCACCCGTAACAATAATTATATCCGCATAGTGCCAACCGCGGTCGATCATTTCATCTTTAGTTATAGGTAAAAAAGGCATTTTTAACTCCTTAATAATATTACAGTAATTTTATCATATTATGGCGTTTTGTTCAACACTTTAATATTTAAACATATAAAAACATATAATTACTCGGAGGTAAAGAGTATGAACGACGAAAAAAAGAGATTAAATCCAGAGTTATCGATTTTTATATTGCAGGCATCGGTGATTTTCATAATAATTTTAGCGGTTTTAGCGGTAAGGCTTATAAACGGTGATTGGTTTGATTTTTTAAAGGGCTTTTATATAGGCAGGTTTAGTTCCGATACAAGCGTTAATGAGGTTATCGATACCGAAATCGATGATGAATCAAATGTAATTCATCTCAGCAACGCTGTTGAAGTAATCTCTGCAGTTAAAACACCGATTGAAGATAAAAACTATAAGAACAAGCTCACAGTACCGGTCGAAACTGTTAATATGACTTCGGGCTACGGATACCGTACCGACCCGATAGACGGCGGCATCGAATTTCATAAGGGCATTGATTTAGCAGCCCCCAAAGGTAGCGGTATTTTCGCATCGGCTTCAGGTATGGTTGAATTATCAAAATACAGCAATTCATACGGATATTATATGATAATTAATCACGGCGGCGGGCTTAAAACCTTGTATGCGCACTGTTCTGAGCTTTTAAAGCAGGCAGGCGATACTGTGAGCTCCGGAGAGCTTGTAGCCAAAATTGGCTCTACAGGGCGTTCAACAGGACCGCATTTACATTTCGAGGTTATATTAAACGGCAATAACCTAAACCCCGAATGGTTAATTTCTAAATAATGAAGTTTAGACTTTTCGGCACAAAAATAGAGATTAGTTTTCTGTTTTTGGCTTTTTTGTGCTTTATAATTTTCACCGATAAAAGCGGATTAATAATACCTATGATTATAGCGGTAGTCTTGCATGAAACAGCGCATCTTTTGTGTATGAGAGTGTTCGGCTGCCAACCCAAAGCCATTAGACTGATACCCGCATCGGTATCGGTTATACGAGATTTTTGTTCAGCTCCCAAAAAGGAAATGCTTATCTCGCTTTCCGGCCCTTTTATAAATGTATTTATGTTTGTGGTTTTCTATAGAATTAATATAGAATTTTCCATTATAAATCTTTTAATAGGCTGTTTTAATTTACTGCCCTTTAAGGGCCTTGACGGCGGCGAAATTATCCATAAAGCCTTATCGGTAAAAGTAGGTGAGGAAAGAGCCGACAGAATACTTAATTTAATAAATTTTGTGGCGGGTGCAGTCGGAATTTTTATGGGTATTTTTTTAATTATTAATAAAACACCCAACATTTCGGTGATTATAATATCTATTTACTTTTTATTGTCAGTAATCGTCAAATTTTAGTTGAAAGAATTGTTATTTTGCGGTATCATATTAGTATTAAGATTTTGGAGATAATTTATGGATAACGCAAAATTAGAAAAGCTTATGCTCTCTGTCCAAAAACCGGGTAGATATTCGGGCGGAGAGATAAATCAGATAATTAAAGATAAGAGCAAGGTAGATGTTCGTTTTGCCTTTTGTTTTCCCGATACTTACGAAATAGGAATGTCGCACCTTGGAATGAAAATATTATATTCACAGTTTAACTCGCGCGATGATATATGGTGCGAGCGTGTTTTTGCGCCTTGGGTAGACTTTGAGCAGGTAATGCGGGAGAATAACATTCCTCTCTTTGCGCTGGAAAGCCGCGACCCAATTAAAGATTTTGATATTATTGGCTTTACTTTACAGTACGAACTCAGCTTTACTAATGTTTTAAATATGCTATCCCTTGCGGGTATACCGCTTCGAAGCAAGGACCGTAAAACATTGGCGCCGCTAATAGTGGCGGGTGGTCCGTGTGCTTGTAATCCCGAGCCGCTTGCTGATTTTGTAGATTTATTCTTCTTAGGTGACGGCGAAGAGGTGGATTTAGAGCTTATAGACCTTTATAAGAAGTACGGTAAAAACGGCGATAAGCAAGCATTCCTACGCGAGGCGGCTCAGATATCCGGTGTATATGTGCCGTCGCTTTATAATGTGGATTATAATAACGATGGAACTATTAGTTCAATAACACCTGATAATGGAGTTCCCGCAACAGTAAGAAAGCGGGTTATAACCGATTTGGATAATGCTTATTATCCGGATAGCTTTGTTGTGCCATATATCGAAATTGTTCACGACCGTGCCGTTCAGGAGATATTCCGCGGTTGTATCCGTGGCTGCCGTTTTTGTCAAGCGGGATATATATATCGCCCTGTAAGAGAAAAATCGGTTGAAACAATCAACCGTCAGGCAAAAGCTATTTGCGATAATACGGGTTATGATGAAATGTCGCTGTCTTCTCTTAGTACAAGCGATTATACACATATTGAGGAATTACTTAATTCAATGCTTGAGTGGACAAGCAGAGATTGTGTCAGCCTTTCATTGCCGTCGCTGAGAATTGATAATTTTTCTGGGGAGTTAATTGATAAAATTAATTTGCTTCGAAAAAGCGGTCTTACCTTTGCGCCCGAGGCAGGTACACAAAGGCTTCGTGATGTAATTAACAAAAATGTTACCGAAGAAGAAATTATTAATACCTGTAGGTTAGCCTTTTCAGGGGGATATACTTCGGTTAAGCTTTACTTTATGCTAGGTCTACCTACCGAAACCGATGAGGATTTAAAGGGTATTGCAGATTTAGCACAGAAAATAGTTAACGAGTATTACCGTTTGGGAAATCGCCCAAAGGGTAAAAGCGTTAATGTATCGGTGAGTGTTTCAACCTTTGTTCCGAAACCCTTTACACCGTTCCAGTTTGAGCCGCAAATCGAAAAGCAGGAAATGATTCGCCGCCAGCAGTATTTAAGAAGCTGTATAACCACCAAAAAAGTTTCACTTTCGTGGCACACTTCTGATGTTAGCTTCTTAGAGGGCGTTTTTGCACGAGGTGACCGCAGACTTGGTGCTGTAATTGAAAAGGCGCTAGAGCTTGGCTGTAAATTTGACGGTTGGGATGAGTGCTTCTCACTCGAAAGATGGCTTAAAGCCTTTGACGAGTGCGGAGTTGACCCTGCATTCTATGCTAACCGAAAGCGTGAAACTTCAGAGGTTATGCCTTGGGAGCATCTTGATTACGGCATTACTAAAAAGTTCTTGATTGAGCAAAATGAGCTTGCGCACGGTGCCGTTACCACACCGAATTGCCGTGAAAAATGCGCTAATTGCGGGGCAACCTGCTTTAAGGGAGGGGTATGCTATGAGAAACGTTAGAGTTTTTTATAAAAAGAAATCCCTTTTAAGATTTGTGTCCCATCTTGATATGAATCGCTTTATGCCGCGCATAATTCGCAAAACGAATATTCCCGTTTGGTATACCGAGGGCTTTAATTCCCATGTGTACATAAATTTTGCTCTGCCGCTTTCCCTAGGCTTCGAGAGCGACTACGAGGTTATGGATTTCAAGGTGACCGACGATACCTTTTCAAACGATGAAATTTTCACAGAGCTTGTTCGGGTTATGCCCGAGCACATTGAAATAATTAAGGTAGCCGACCCCGTTTTTAAATCCGGTAAAATTGCCTTTGCGAAATATAAAATTGTTTTTGAGGACGACGGAGCTATAGCGGAGCCTCTTCAAAGCTTTTTAAATAGTACAAGCATTAAGGTTTTAAAGAAAAATAAAAAGGGAATAGAAAAGGAACTTGAGCTTGCCGGTAAAATTGCTAAATATAGTATATCAGCAAGCGGTAACACGGTATTAAACATAGTTTTAACAGCAGGCACTGATAATGTTAACCCACAACTGCTTTTATCAGCTTTTGCGAGCTTTTTATGTCAAGATGTGCCTGATTATTCAATAACCAGAACAGAGCTATACACGCAGGATTTAAGTCTTTTTGTTTAGTAGGTGAAATAATGTCAGAAGATTTCAAATATACCGATGAGTTTTTTAAAGAGTTCGAACAAAAATACACTCGAACTCCCAGAGAGCCGAAACCGGTAAAAAAGAAACATAAAAGGTCAAAATCCCGATATAAAGTTGCGTATTATGCAGTAGTGTATCTTTTGGCTTTTTTAATAACCTTTTTATCGCTCAAGTCCTGCAGTAAACCGGCTGATAGCGGCGAAAGCGGTATAAATGATAACCCGTCAGCTTCTGAAAATACCAATTCAGAAGCCCCTGAGATTGTAAATCCGTATTTTGAGCCTGACAGTGATACCGTGGCGCTCGGTAGCGAGGTTGATAGCACCTATGCTATTCTTATTGAAAAAGATACAGGTAAAATAGTTGCACAGAAAAATTACAATAACAAAATGTACCCCGCATCTTTAACCAAGATAATGACACTTCTTGTAGCAGTTGAAAATGTTGAGGATTTAAACGAAACTTTTGAAATGACCTATGAAATTATCGACCCGCTTTATGTGCAGGAAGCATCGCTAGCTGGCTTTTCCGATAGCGAGCAGGTTAAGATAATAGATCTTTTATACGGTGCAATTCTGCCGTCGGGTGCAGAGGCAACCTATGCCTTAGCTATACATACTGCAGGCAGTGAAGCGGATTTTGTTAAGCTTATGAACGACAAGGTTGCAGAGCTTGGTCTTAAAAACACTTGCTTTGTTAATACAAGTGGACTTTATGACGATAATAATTACACTACTGCCTATGATATGGCACTTATTTTAAAAGCCGCAAGCGAGAATGAGTTAGCGGCAAAAATACTCTCAACCTATCAGTACACAACAAATCCTACTGAACAGCACCCCGAGGGTATATTGCTTACAAGCACGCTTTTCAGCCGTATGAAAGGGGACGAGCCCGAAAACGGCGCCCTTATTGTGGGCGGTAAGACAGGGTTTGTGTCACAGGCTGGCAATTGTATCGCGAGCTTCGGCAAGTCTACAAGCGGTAAGGAATATATTTTTGTTACGGGCGATGCTAATGGACTTTGGAAATCGGTATTTGACCATATTAATACCTATGAAAAATATGTAAATTAAGGGAATTACTATGAAACAGTATCTCTTATATTAAAGCCTGTTACCAAGGATTATCTTTTGGGCGGTAACAGAATGAAAAAAGAATATGTAGGAAAATAATATGGGAGAAAATTACAGTAATAAAAAATTTCTTTTTATGGGCGATAGCATTACGGCTCTTGATATGGGTGAGCGCGGTTGGGTAAGATACTTTAGCGAAATAATAAAGCCCGCTTCTCATGTTAATACTGCTGTAGTCGGAGCGCGGTGGGCGGATAGTGCCAATACCGTTTATAACGGTAACCCAATTTGGGGAGGAGCACCCGTTGGTGACGATACCCACAATGTTATAGGGAATCAGATTGAGAAGATCTTACGCGGTAGAGATGAAACGCATTCGAATTATAATCGCGTGCCTGAATATGACGATTTCGATTATATATTCATCGCAGCAGGCACCAACGATGGTGATAATTCGCACGAGCCGGAGGACATCGATGCAATCAACAAACAATTTTACATAAGCCGCGATGAGGTTCTGCCCCTCGAAAATGCTAACCGACGCACTTGGGCAGGAGCTGTAAGATATGCATACGAAAATCTTCGCAGACTTTATCCGAATGCAAAAATCTTTATTTGCTCGCCTATACAAGCTGCAGAAAATAGTCGCGAATATAAATCTACCGAAAGAAAAAGTAGAATGCTTAAAGCAATTTGTAACCGAATTTCCGATGTCACCTTTATTAACACCTTTGAATGCGGAATTTGCGGTATGTACGAAGCTTGGCAGCATAATGTCAGAGATTTAATCGACGGTTTACATCCTAATGCAAACGGTGCTAAAAAAATGGGTGAATATAACGCTCGCGTTTTTAAATTAAATACGCTATAACAAAGTAGGCACCGTTATTATAATCGACCTAGTTTACGGCGGGTTAACAAAACCTATATGTCGAAAACCTGCCGCGAAAATTTAACAAAAAGTCAATCACCCTTGCAATCTAAATCGGGTTGCAAGGGTGATTTTCTATCTAATTACCGCCTGGGCCGTCTCTGCGTTCACGCGTATCATGAACATCAATTTTACCTATTATATCACCTGGTTTAATAGGCTTTTTATTTGTTTTTATTTCGGGTTCTGTCTTTTGCTGAGTTTTTTTATCGTCGTTCATAGATATTACTCCTTTCTGCTGTTAGTATTTGTTTTAAGTTCTTATTTCATTCAAATCATTCGTAGGTGGCATACAAGCTTTTCCTTTACATACATAATAAGTGGTCTTGTTATCTCTTAGCGAATATTCTCCTGTGGGTTTGGTTAAGAGATTAATTATTGCATTCGTAGGCAAAGCCAAAGGTAAATTATCTGTATCAGTTTTATCATCCACAACAACAGTAATTTTCATTGGCGGCTCGTTATATTCTAGAAGTGCTGTTAAAAACATTGCGTGATTGGTTGGGTAATAATTAGCCTCAGAAGAAATAAAATCTAACTGCTTTTCTGCCAAGTCTTTATATTTATCATCCGAAGTCAAAAGATATAGCTTTACAAAGTTATATGCCATTAGTGAGTTTCCGCTAGGCACAGCACCGTCATAGGTTTCTTTCGGTCGCAGTATCAGTTCTTCGCTTTGGTTTCCGTATAAATAGAACCCACCCGCATTATCGCTAAAATCGCTGACGACCTTATCACACATCTGCTTTGCACGGTTTAAATAACTGTTGTCCAAAGTTGCTCTATATAAGCAAAGTTCGGCAAATATATAGCTTGCATAATCATCTAAAAAACCTTTTACGCCACGTTTTCCATCCCTAAAGCTGACAAATAGTGTATCATCTTCACAAAGATATTTTCTTATAAATTCATCGGCTTTTTGAGCGGCATTCAGATAAATATTTTTTTGGCTTACGAGATAAAGTTCACACATTGCGGTTATCATAAGTGAGTTCCACGAGGTCAAAATCTTATCATCTAAATGTAGCGAATACCGATTTTTTCTGAACTGCTGCAGCTTAGGTAAAAACGCTTCAAACGATTTATCATTAGGGTCGCTGCGTAGCAGATTAGGAATACTCTTTCCCTCAAAATTTCCTGTACTTGTTATATCGAAATGTCTGTTGAATTTCTCTCCGCCTGTTTCACCCAAAACACCAATAATTTCATTGGGGGTAAATAAATAATATTTTCCTTCCTCGCCCTCACTGTCGGCATCCTGTGCGCTGAAAAATCCACCGCATTCTGATGTCATCTCACGCAAAATATAATCTGTTGTTTTCTCGGCAATTACAAGATATAAACTGTTGTTTGTTACAGAGTATGCCTTGGAGTAAGCTAGTATCAGCAATGCATTGTCATACAGCATTTTTTCAAAGTGCGGAACAAGGAATTTTTTATCAGTAGAATACCTGCAGAAACCAAACCCGATATGGTCAAACATACCGCCTCGGTACATTTGCAAAAGTGTGTATTCCGCCATTTGCAGACAGCTTTTATCCGTATATCGCTCGTAGTAGGAAAGTAAGAACAGAATATTATGCGGCGTTGGGAATTTTGGTGCACGACCGAAACCACCGTATTTTTCGTCATGAATTTTCTTATAAACAGACACGGCAGAGTGGGTTAGCTCTATTTCTGCATTACTGTTACTTTTATCGGTATTATTTAAATGATTTATAATTTTATCTGATTGCTCAAGCAGAGAAGCCCTGTTGGTTTTCCAAGCTGTGTGTATGGCAATAAGAAGTTCTTTAAACCCTATCATACCGCCACGAGAAGTTCTTGGGAAATAAGTTCCTGCAAAAAATGGTTTTTGATCAGCTGTCATAAAAATACTCATAGGCCAGCCGCCGCTTCCCGTAAACACCTGACATACCGACATATAAACGCTGTCAATGTCAGGACGCTCTTCCTTATCTACCTTTATAGATATAAAATGACGGTTTAGAATATCGGCTATTTCCTTATCCTCAAAGCTTTTGTGGGCAAGCACATGACACCAATGACAAGCACTGTAGCCGATGCTCAAAAATATAGGCTTATCTTCAGCTTTTGCATGCTTAAACGCTTCATCACACCAAGGATACCAGTCCACAGGATTTTCCTTGTGTTGTAATAGATAAGGACTTGTTTCGTATTGTAATCGATTGCTCAATTTACTCTCTCCTTAAAGTTCCGGATGTTCCGACAGCACTTTCAAGCGATTCCAACGGCGGTCAACCTCTTGCTGAATCATATTTCTAATTTTTGCGTAGTTTTCCCCGCATAAATGCTTAGTTCTTCCCATCATTTTAAGCCAATCCTCCACAGGAATTTTCTTACCCTTTGCCTCGGGGTCAAGGGATAGGGAAGTGATGCCTTGTTCAACCTCATATAGTGGAAAATAACAGCTGTTTACCGCGGCAGAAATAACCTTACGCTCGGTATTTGGCTTATCACCCCAGTTAAGCGGACAAGCGGATAAACACTTGATATAAGCAGTTCCGTAATTTTTAGCGTAATACTGTGCCTTTGCCGCTTTTTTGATGAAATCGTTTGGTTCACTCTCGGCGGCAGTAGCAACATAAGGCATACCCGTAGCTGCCATAATGCGCGGCATATCCTTATTGAAAAAGCTCTTTCCCCACTGGTTACTTCCTAAGTGCGAGGTTGCACTTTTAGCACCCATAGGTGTTGAATAGGATAATTGGTAACCTGTATTCATATAACCGCCGTTATCATACTCGAAAAGAATTACAGGATCATTTCTAAGAGCAGTACCCAAAGCCGAGCCCATACCTATATCCATACCGCCGTCACCACTGATCATAATAAAGGTAATGTCCCCTTCGGGAAGCTCGCCGCGTTCTTGCATCTTGTGGTACATTTTGGAAATGCCGGCTAAGGTTGCGGCGCCATTTTGAAAGAGATTGTGAACATATGGTACTTTAAATGCGGTTTTTGGATAGCCTGTCGTTACTACCATACCACAACCTGTTTGAAATAGCAGAACAACATTACCTTCAATTCCCCTGAGAAGTAGGTTGACATTGACAGGTATGCCGCAACCCGGACAAGCACCGTGACCGGGGGCGAGCCGTTTGGGTCTTGCTGTGGTATCACGGACTGTACCACCCCCAACAGTTACCTTACCGTTTTCTTCCGTGCATGATATAAGAACAGGGGCCTCGCTATCTGTAATAGGTTTAAAGTAAGGCTTAGGCTCAAAATCGGTATCTCCTAGATAAGTGCCGAAATAATCGAAGTCAGTTATATTTTCATCGTAGCACAACCAAAATAAGTCTAATGCATCCTGTTCGAAAAAGTCGCGCCCGCCAAGACCGTATATGCGGCTGATAACACGGGGTGTCAGTCCTGTTTGCTGTAAAGCAGCTCTAATTTCTAACGACATATTGCCGCCGCCTGCGCCGTAGCTGTCTTGCCTGTCAGCTACGAGAATTGTGCGCGCATTTTTACATAAATCGGCGATTTGTTTAACAGGAAAAGGACGAAGTACACCGAGAGTAAATACACCCACTTTTTTACCCTCGCTTCTTAGTTTATCTACAGCCGCTTTGGCTGTAAGATATGCCGAGCCTAACACAAACAATAAGATTTCTGCATCATTTGTTTTGTATGATTTTACCGTGCTCAGTTTTCTGCCCGATAGCTGCTCATATTCAGAAAATATTTCGGGAATTACGGTGCGTGCCTTTTCCATTGCCAAATGGAGCTGATATTTGTTATTCATCAAATCAGGCTCGTTCATATACGAGCCAATTGTGATAGGCTGTTCAGGGTTTAACGAAGTGTTATCTGTACTTACAGGCCCGATAAATTTTTGTACTGTTTCATCGTTAGAGAACACATAGCAGTTTCGCTTTTGATGGCTTGTGAAAAAGCCATCGAATGCAACAATAACGGGCAGTCTTAATTTTTCGGCAATTTTAATAGCACAAATATTACAGTCATATACCTCTTGCGGCGAATCTGCAAACAAAATAATCCAGCCTGTGTTGAGGGTATACATTATATCACTATGGTCACCCTTTATGGAAAGAGGTCCCGATACGGTACGGCAGGCAATATTAAGCACCATAGGAAGTCGTGTGCCCGATTGTACAGGCAGTTGCTCGAGTGCATATAAAAGTCCGTTTGCAGAGGTAGCGTTAAAAACTCTGCCACCGCCTGTAGATGCGCCATAACAAATACCTGCGGCACTGTGTTCGCCCTCTGCGGGTATCAGAGCGATAGAATGTTCGCCGTCTGCACCCATTCTATCTAAATATTCGGCTATCTGTGTAGACGGAGTGATAGGATAGTAGCCCATCACATGATAATTTATCTGCTTTGCGGCATAGGCGGCAAGCTCATTACCGCTTTCGAATAATAACTTCTGTTTTGCTGTTTCCATATTACATAAGACCTCCGTCTACTCTTCTTTCATCTAAATATGATTCGCTCGTTACCCAAGGGTCAGCACCTTGGGGCTCAAAATCAAGACTATCTATTATAAGGTCTTTATTGCGTACAAACCACTTTTTATCAGTGTGCTCGTTTTCTTTGCCTGTGACCAAAGCCCCTGTTGGGCAGACATCTACGCATCGAAGACAACCTTTACAGTGATGATAATCAAGACCTCGATTCATCATAGTAGGTCTGCCTTTGTATTCACCCTTTATAAACTGAAACACCATATCAGGACAGGTGGTATCACAAAGCCCGCAATGAATGCATTTTTCGGGTAAAAAGAGGGGAATAAATCCCTCTCTTGAGGGCGAGAGATCGTTCGATATAGTACTTCCAAAATGCGGATTAGTGCCACCAAGCGGTGCATTTGCATAGCCCCACTTGCTGTGGATTTCACGGTATTCCACCTTTTCAAACCGTTCGTCAGGCTCGAATTTTTGGCTATTAACGCTGTTAAAGCCTAATTCTATACCTTTAAGGTTGCTCTCCCTCATTGCAGGGTATTTCTTGCCTAATGTGTCGGAAACTAACTCTTTCACCGCTTCTATAGGAATAAAGCCCGAAGCTTTTGCGACAGCACCGAGTATCACCATATTAATTCGGCTTTTGCTCTCAAGTGCCAATTCTAAAGCATTTACGCAACATACCGTTCCTGCGTACAGACGAAGCTCGTTACGAATTTCTGCAGGAGTGGCATCGGTGTTGATTACTAAAGTGCAATTCTCATCTACACCTGCGGTGACAGGAAGAGTTTTTGAAAGGGCGCGATGAAACAGCACCAAAAGATGCGGTCGTGTAATAGGACTGTTATGCAAAATATCATGCTCGGGCGCACTCCATCGTACATAGGATTTTACAGGTGAACCCCGCTTTTCAGAGCCGTAGCTTGAAAATGCAGCTGCATTAAGCCCTAAATAAGTGGCACCAAGTTCACCGAGCAGTTTACCGCATAGATTTGCTCCGAGTCCCCCAATGCTTTCAAGTCTTATTTCATAACAGCCGTTTTCATTTATCGTGGGCAGACTAATCGGATATGTTTGCCGATTTTTTAAAATTTCAGATTTGTTTGCCATATTACTCTCCTTGTGATTTTTTATTATTATTTACATTATGATTGCTCAATATGTGAAAGTTGGAAAGTATAGCGTCAAACTTAAAGGGATAAAATATAATTACAATTATTTTTGGGAGGAAAAACAATGAAACGAGATAAAATGCCTATTGGTTTTTCAATGGCACTTGCACAAAATCCTGATGCTATGCAAAAATTTGCAATGCTCAGCGAAGACAAAAAGAAGCAAATAATAGACGGGACACATTCGGTTAAATCAAAACAAGAAATGCACGAATATGTAAACAAACTCACTAATATGTAAGACCACAGACGAGTTTCGTCTGTGGTTTTAGCTTAATTATATTCAAATTCAAAGCTTGCTTTATAGGTGGTGAATTCACACAAAACTCTGTCTTTATGTGAAAATCGAAAATACGCCTCGCAAGATGCACTTTCGTGTATCGTCCTGCACATATTGCCATTTGTGGGTGCAGCCAGCGGATGTGCGTTCTTATTTAATAACTTGGCAGTAAACTCAAAATCCCCTTGCTTCACCGTAACAGTGTTTTCACCAATTTGTTTTATTTTAGCACCAAGATAAGTGGCAATTCTATATTCCTTGCTGTTTAGTAGCAGTACTCCTATAATACCCGTAAAATGAAATCCTAAAAAGGGTATGTCTGCCACAGACAGCATCAGCGAATTGTTTTGAAAACAGCATTGTGTCCAAATATATTTTTTCGGAAAAGAACGACCGCGGTCACCCTCAATATATCCTATAGCATTTTCAAATTTGTAAAGTTGACCGTTTACTATGATTTGACCGTTAATTTTGTGCGACATACTGTATACACTATGTCTGCACTGCATAAACGGAACAAACTTAAACGGTCCCATAATATCATAGCGAATAGGGGAAAGGTCTTTAAAATAAAGTTCTCCTTTAAGTGTTAAATTATTACCCTGAAAATTTAGGGTTATTCCTTTCTCAGAAAAGGCACAATTGCCTATTTTTACATACAACGGATTTTCCTGATACTCGAGTGTATCAAATGGTATGTTTAAAGCTTTATCATCGGTTATTATCTGTAGAGAAGCTGATTTCTTGTTATTACTATAATGATACGCAGGTATAAATGCGATTGCTTTATCTTGAGTACTGCATTTGAAGTACCACCCTTTAAAATATCCTATATTACTCAACCTTGCTTCCATAATGAAATAGCCTTATTAATAGAATATCTTAATAATGCGGATATATTCAGTAAGCTCGCAATTTGGAGATGATTCTGCTTTAATTATTTCTGTAACCTTTTGCTCGCTTAGTTTTCTAAAGATTTTCCATATAGCTACTTTAATTTCTCGGTATATTACCAGTCTAATATATTTAGGTGCAAATATAATGCTTTAAGTTATAAATAGTAAATTTATATTGAAAGAAAAAAGAAATTGAATTATAATATAAGCGTGCACAGTTCGCCTCTTGGATTTAAGCGTAATAACGAAAGTTCTGTCGGCATATAAATTATTGATATTAGTTGCCGGAGGATGCGAATTGAGAAAGCTTAGACTAAATATTGCGGCGCTTATAGCAGTTGCCTGTATCGTAATTTCGGGAGTGTTTATATATAATACTAATTCTCAAACGGTTTCTGCTGGATATGAGTCAAATACTGTTATTATAATCGACCCAGGCCACGGCGGGTTTGATGGCGGGGCGGTGGCGCCCGATGGAACGGTAGAAAAGGATATAAATCTAGGTATCGCGAATAACCTTGCCTTAATGTTAAAAGCGAGCGGATATGATGTAATTATGACTCGAACTACCGATACCGGCACCGAGGATGATGAGAATACTACTATCGATAGGCGTAAGGTGAGTGACCTGCAAAATCGACTGAAGCTTATAAATTCGTATGAGGATGCAGCGTTTGTGAGTGTGCATCTTAATAAATTTACTACTTCATCGGCAAATGGTGCACAGGTGTTTTACTCTAAAAATCACGCTCGTAGCAGTGATTTGGGCCAAAGCATTCAAGAATCAATTGTCGGTACTTTACAGCCTGAAAACACCCGTGTGATAAAGCAGGCAACTAAAAGTACATATTTGCTGCATAATGCTAAAATTCCCGCTGTTATTGTTGAGTGCGGTTTTTTAAGCAATGCAAAAGAGCTGCAAAAATTAAAGGATGAAAATTATCAAAAACAGATGTCACATGCGATATTCTGTGGAATAATAAATTATTTAAACTGAGGAAAGATTATGGCTGCAAAAAGTAAAACTGTTTTTGTTTGCAACTCCTGTGGTTACCAAAGTGTGAAATGGTCGGGCAAATGTCCGAACTGCAACGAATGGAATACCCTTGAAGAACAGGTGATTGTAGCGTCGGCAAAAAGCACGGCTGCTGCAAAACCGCTGAACACAAATATCATAGCTTCAACACTTAAAGATATTAAGGTGGTTGACGAGCACCGCTTTGTTACAGGTATTAACGAATTTGACCGCGTGCTTGGCGGCGGTATTGTTAAGGGCTCGGTGGTGCTTCTGGGCGGCGACCCCGGTATTGGTAAATCAACAATTCTGTTGCAGGTATGCAAGGCTCTGCCCGAGCTTAGAATTCTTTATGTTTCGGGTGAGGAATCTGCTGTTCAAATAAAGCTTCGCGCAAACCGTTTGGGTGTTGAAAGCGATAACCTTTACATTATAGCTCATACCGATGTTGAGGAGGTTTGCGAGTATATAAAAATCAATAAACCTGATATCGTTATGATTGACTCAATTCAGACTATGAATGTTTCGGAATTATCGGCAATGTCAGGAAGTATTGTTCAGGTTAGAGAGTCGGCAAAGCTGCTTTTAAATGTTGGTAAAAGCCTTGATATACCTATATTCCTTGTAGGTCATGTTAACAAGGGCGGTGATATTGCAGGACCGAAAATTCTTGAGCACATTGTTGATACCGTCCTTTATTTTGAGGGTGACAAAAATCAGTCATACCGAATTTTAAGGGCAAATAAAAACCGCTTCGGCTCCACAAACGAGATTGGTGTTTTCGAAATGGAGGAAACGGGTCTTATGGGGGTAGAAAACCCCTCTGCAATGCTTTTATCGGGAAGAATAAAGAATGTGTCAGGCAGTACAGTTACCTGTGTTATTGAGGGTAGTCGACCGATTTTGGCAGAGGTACAAGGTCTTGTTTCTTCAACGGGCTTTGGAAATCCGCGTAGAATGGCAGCAGGCTTTGATTATAACCGTATAAATTTGTTGCTTGCGGTGCTTGAGAAGCGTGAGGGACTCTATTTTTCAAATCTCGATACATATATAAACATCATAGGCGGCTTACGACTGGACGAGCCTGCGGCTGACCTAGCCGTTGCGATGTCACTTGTTTCTGCTCTTCGCGATATACCTATTGATGATGAAACTATTGTTTTTGGTGAAATCGGTCTATCCGGTGAAATACGCTCGGTATCGCGAGCGGCATCACGCGTCAGCGAGGCTGCCCGTCTTGGCTTCAAACGCTGCATTGTGCCAAAAAGCTGTCTTAAAAACATCCCCGATAATTTACCTGTTGAGATTATTGGCGTTAGAACGCTTAAAGAGGCAATAGGTTTTATAAGATAACATAAACCCCTGAGTGAATTCACTCAGGGGTTAAAATTATTTTTTGAGTTTATTGTAAATATAAAAGCCTAGCTTTATTAATTCGTCTCCCACAAGGAATGTAAGTGAGAGAATAATTAACGCTGAAACACAGTTGACAGGTAGGGCGACCAAACCGAACAATTTGCCAATTTTTGTTGCAAGCATTAAAAGCATAACAGCTATGCTTATATCTGTGGTAAGCAGAATATATTTGTTTTTAGTGATTCCGCTTTTAAATATGAAAGATTCTGAATAACAAGCGCCAATATGCAGAATTTGCGCAAAGCCAATAATCGCAAATACGGCAGTTCTTGCAACTTCGGCAGAATGAGCGCTACCTATCGAGTAGGCAATAAGGCTGAGTACGGTAATTAAAACGGCTTCAATAGCTAATTTAATTGAGGACTTAAGCGTAAAAATTCTTGATTTATCAGCCGTTATTTTAACGCTGTCTATAGGTGCCATACCGATTGAAAGGGCAGGGAATGTATCGGTAATAAGATTTACGAGCAACAGCTGTGCGGCTAAAAGCATAGGAGCTTGGAAAATAAGCAAGCCAAAAAGCACTGTTAACAATTCGCCTAGGTTACTGCTTAATATATAATGAAGAGTGCGCTTGATGCTGGCGTAGATGTTTTTGCAGGTAGCAATGGCGGTTTGGATAGAGGCAAGGGAGGTGTTCTCCAAAATAATATCGGAAGCGTCCTTTGCAACATCGGCGGCCGAGTGTTTAAGAGCGATACCTACAGTTGCCTTTCTAAGAGCGGGAGCATCAAATACATTCGAGCCTGTAATAGCGACCTTTTCATTGTTGTGCTGTAGCGCCCTGACTATTCTAAAACGGTTTTCAGGAGTAATTCTCGCAAACACAGCGTATGATGTGATTTCCTTATCGAGCTCTTCATCGCTCATTGCGGATAATTCTTCATCTGAAATAGCCTTTAGATTATCATGTAAAATTCCTACGCGACGGGCGATTGCTTTTGCAGTTGCAAGGTTATCGCCAGTAATCATTACCGTTCTGATAGACGCTTTTTCAAGTGTCTTAACGGTCTTTACCGCATTTTTGCTGAGTTCGGTTTCAAAACCTATAAATCCGGCGAAAATCAAATTACTTTCAAGCTCAATAGTGTTAGGAATTGCAGGAACCTCCTCCAATTCCTTATAACCCACGGCAATAACCCGAAGAGCATCCTTAGCGAGCATTTCGTTCACCTTAAGTGCTGAGGTGCCGTCAATACCGGAGCATTTTGTAACAAGCTCTTCGGGCGCGCCTTTAACTATTGCAAAGGGTTTGCCGTTAACCATTTTAACTGTGGTAATTAACTTTCTTTCGTTATCAAACGGAATAATCGATAAAGTGGGGTAGAGGTTATTCATATCTTCTCTGGGAATGCCTGTTAGCTTTTCACAAATATCAAACAAAGCAAAATCAGCAGGGTCTGGATTTTCCGCATCGTGGCAAAGTGAAGAAAGCTTTAGAAGAGTTGAATTTGAGTCATCTAACGGTCTATCGGTTATCTCTGTGATTTTCTTACCGTCAAAAACTTTAGCAACACTCATATTATCGGTAGTGAATACTTCACCCTTATCGGCACAGATTACCGATATTTTAGATGCCTTTTTAATGATTGAGGGCTTTAATACAACGGTTCCTACACCTTGCAGCTTGCGCATACCTATTGATTTAATAGTGGTAACAATACTCGGTAAACTTTCGGGATAGCACGCAATGGCAATGGCTGTGCAGTTGATAACCGAGTTAACAACTGTAAGCGCAAAGTTTTGTGATATAGAGCTGCCTGTGAAAATTAGGTTAAGTAAGAATATGAGTGAGCATATTACGGCAATTATAATTCCGGAATAGCGGCATACCTGAGCAATATCCGACTTTTTATCTTCATACAAATATGCCTTGTTGATCTTTTGCTTAGCAAGCTCGGTTTCGGGACCTACCTCTGTAACTACAGCCAGAGCCTGTCCACCCATAACACTGCAACCTGCAAATACCATATTCTTTCGGTCTTTAATTTCCGATATATCATCGCAAATGGAATTGCAGTCTTTATCTACATAAATGATTTCGCGTGTCAGCACATACTCATCACAGTGTAAATTAATGTCTTCGATAAGCCGTGCATCTGCCGGAATTAAATCACCGGCAGCAAGGCAGATTATATCACCGGGAACAACACAGTCGGCAGTAACGGTTAAACGCTCACCGTCACGTATTACTGTGGCGGTATATTTTTTGTAGGCATCGGCATTGTGCTGAAATCTTTCTAAGTAGTAATTTTTAATGGTTGTAACCAATCCGAAAATTGCCATAAGCGCAACAATCATAAGAGTGGCAAGGTCAGCGCCGCCTGCAGTTACAATAGACAGCACAGCAGAAAGCACAACGGCAATTAAAAGCACAATAGATGTAGCGTTATTAAACTGCTTTCCTAAATTTTTAAAGAATACCGAAATTTTATTTTCCTCGGTTTCCTTTCTTAATTCACTTAATATTAGGTCAGCTTTACTGTTTGTGAGCCCTTTTTCCTGTTCTACATTAAAGTAGTTTAAAACTTCATTTTTATCAGAACTATGCCAAATCATATTATTCCTCCAAATCTGATTTCATCAATATAATACATTATTTTCACAAAATAATCAATGATAATATGCAAAAACTTTGGAATATTTAATAATTTCTCTTGACAACGTGGCAGGAGTTATTGTATAATCGTATCATATTCGTGACCTCTAAGAATATGCAAAAGGAGGGAAAATCAATGAGTCAGGTACGTTTAAAGGAAAACGAATCACTTGATAACGCTCTTCGTCGTTTTAAAAGACAGACGGCTAAAGACGGCGTAATTCAGGAAGTTCGTAAAAGAGAGCATTATGAAAAGCCCTCTGTAAAACGCAAAAAGAAGTCGGAAGCAGCACGCAAGCGCAAATTCCGCTAAGCGATATTTTTATCAGTAAAAAGCGGTTTTTCAAACCGCTTTTTTTGTTTCGGAGAATTATTTTTTATGTTATTTAAACCGAATGTAAAGCTTATTAAAATCACAGATATTAATGTTGAACTTTTGAACAAGCTGGGTATTACTGCTTTAATACTTGATGTGGATAATACCTTATCTACTCATCACGGTCAAAACCTTACAGATGGTCTTACCGATTGGCTTGTAAGTATGAAAGAAAACGGCATAAAGCTTGTAATATTATCTAACTCGAAAGAAAAAAGGGTTAAACCCTTTGCCGAAAAAATTGGACTTTCTTATATTGCTTTGGGTCTTAAGCCTCTGCCCTTTAAGTTTTTTAAGGCTTTAAAGGCGTTGGGCGTAAAGAGGGGACAAGCAGCCGTTGTCGGCGACCAGCTTTTTACCGATTCTTTAGGCGCTCATCTCTCAGGCATAAGGTCAATAATTTTAGACCCAATTTTACTTGAGGATTTACCTAGCTTTAAATTTAAGAGAAAGCTTGAAAGAATTTTTTATTCCTTTTATAAGTTTTAAGGAGGTTTATATGTCTGCAAGATTCGGTCCCGCGGGAAATTCAGTCAGTTTTTCGCAAATGGGTTATAAGCACAGCCTAGATGTTCCCGAATACCTCGAAAAGATGGGACTTGATGCTTTTGAGTATCAATGCGGCAAAGGTGTAAATATAGGTTTAGAAAAGGCAAAGCTCTTAGGAGAAAAAGCTAAAGAAAAAGGCATAGCGCTGTCTTTACACGCACCCTACTATATATCTATGTCATCGCTTGAAGAGCAAAAGCGGCTTAATTCTGTTAAATATATTTTGGATAGTGCCGCCGCGGTAAATGCTATGGGCGGTAACCGAATTGTGGTGCACACAGGCTCTTGCGGCAAAATTCCAAGGGAATACGCCCTAGAGCTTGCAATAGACACGATGAAGATTGCTATAAAAGCGCTTGATGATAATGGGCTTTCCAATATCCGTATCTGCCCTGAAACTATGGGCAAAATAAATCAGTTAGGCACACTTGAAGAGGTTTTGGCGCTTTGTGAGCTTGATGAAAGGCTGCTGCCCTGCATAGATTTCGGTCACCTTAATGCAAGAACACTCGGCGGACTTAAAACCTTTGCCGATTTTGAAGCGATTTTCGATGCTATTGAAAATCGTTTGGGAGTATCGCGGCTTCGCGAGTTCCATTCGCATTTTTCAAAAATTGAATATACGACAGGCGGGGAGAAGAAGCATCTTACTTTCAGTGATAATGTTTTCGGCCCCGATTTCGAGCCTGTAATGGAGCTGACAGCTAAAAAGAATTGTTGTCCCACCTTTATCTGTGAGTCTGACGGAACTCAAGCAGAGGATGCAAAGCTTATGAAAAATTATTATCAGGAGTTGAGAAAATAATGAAAAAGGGTAAAATACTTATAATTAACGGACCCAACCTTAATATGGTAGGTATTCGTGAGCCAGGTGTTTACGGTAAAAAAACACTCGATGACATCAACGCAAATATTAAAGCATATTCCGAGGGAATGAAGCTTGAGTGTGATTTTTATCAGTCAAACTGTGAGGGTGAGATTGTAACCAAAATTCACAGTGTTTTAAATGACTATGACGGATGCATTATCAATGCAGGCGCACTAACACATTATAGCTATGCTGTGCGCGATGCTATTGCAGCTGTTAATAAACCTTTTATAGAAGTTCATATGTCGAACATACATGCTCGCGAAGAGTTTAGACACACATCTGTTATATCGGCAGTATGTGTTGGCAGCATTTTAGGCTTTGGAGAGAACAGCTATATGCTGGCTGTTAATGCAATGCGCGGTTTAATTAAGGAATAACCGCTGTTTTACTTGACAAATCGGTTTAAAAACCGTATACTTAATGTATAAAATAATTTGTAATATTTTGGAGGAATTTTTTTATGATTAGTGCCGGTGATTTCAGAAACGGCGTTACTTTCGAAATGGACGGTAACGTTTATCAGATAATCGAATTTCAGCATGTAAAACCGGGTAAGGGCGCAGCTTTCGTTCGCACCAAAATCAGAAATGTAATTGCAGGCTCGGTTGTTGAGCGTACATTTAACCCGAATGATAAGTATCCGACTGCTTTTGTTGAGAGAAAGGATATGGAATTTTCCTACAGTGATGAGGGCCTTTACTACTTTATGGACCCCGAATCTTATGAACTTATCCCTGTTAATGCTGACCAGCTCGGCGATAACTTTAAGTTCGTTAAAGAGAATATGACCTGTAAGATTTTGTCATATAAAGGCAACATTTTCGGCGTTGAGCCACCTACATTTGTAGAGCTTGAGGTTACACAGACTGACCCCGGCTTTAAGGGGGATACCGCTACAAACGCTATGAAGCCCGCTACTCTTGAAACAGGTGCCGAGATTCGTGTACCGCTCTTCATAAATGAGGGCGATATGATTCGTATTGATACCCGCACAGGCGAATATATGGAGCGCGCATAATTTTACTTGGAGGAAATTTAAAATGACTATTTCTGAAAGAATTTCTTATGTTAAGGGTTTAGCAGACGGTATGAAGCTTGATACCGAATCGAACGAGGGCAAGCTTATTGCTGCTATACTTGATATTTTAGGCGATATTTCTGAGGAAATTGATGCTATTAATGAAGAGCAGTTCAACATTGCCGACCAGCTTGATGAGGTTGATGAGGATTTATCAACCCTCGAGGAAATTATCTATGACGATGAGGAGTGCGACGGCGACTGCGATTGCTGTGATGAGGATTGTGACTGCTGTGACGATGATCTTTATGAGGTAACCTGTCCGAACTGCAACGATGTAATCTATCTTGATGCCGAAATGCTTGAGGAAGAGGGAATTACCTGCCCTAACTGCGGCACCGACCTCGAATTTGATTTTGATTGCGATTGCGATTGCGCTGACGAGGAATAATATCTTATAATAATTTTGTAGGGGCGGATGAATGGGCATCGCCCCTACTTTTTTAGGAAATGTTTATGAAAATACTTGAATATGAGCTAAGCTTTACAGAAAACGAACTTAATAAAAATGCTATGCCTGTAATAATCGTTGCTGCAGGCTCCTCCACGAGAATGAACGGTATTTCTAAGCCTTTTGCAATGGTTGGGGGATTACCGGTAATTGTTAGAACTTTACTTGCCTTTGAACGCTCTAAGTGCATTTCAAATATAATTTTGGTTACCAAAGAAGAGTTTGTTTGTGAGATGCAGAAATATGCGGACGAGTATATGATTTCAAAGCTTACGGATATTGTTGTTGGCGGCTCTAACCGCCAGGAGTCTGTTCTTAACGGGCTTAAAGCAGTAAAAGGAGCAAAAAAGGTACTTATTCACGACGGCGCACGGCCGCTTTTAAGCGGCGAATTAATTACCCGCGTTTGTGAAGAAATTATGGTTAATGATTGTGTTGTTTGTGCCGTAAATGTGGTTGATACTATAAAGAAAATAGGTCCCGACGGATTTGTTATTAAAACTTACAATCGTGATGAGCTTTTTTGCATTCAAACACCTCAGGCAGTAGATATAAATAAATATTTACCGATTTTAGAAAACGCTGATCGTTCTCATTATACCGACGACGCTTCGGTTATGGAGGGTGCAGGAATACCTGTTAAGGTGGTAAAGGGTGAATATAGCAATATTAAAATTACTACACCTGATGATATTGCACTTGCAGAATTCTATATTGAAAAGCAGGGGGAAAGCCAATGAGAATCGGGTTTGGATATGATGTTCATAAATTGGTGGAAAACCGACCGCTTATAATAGGCGGAGTTGAAATTCCTTATGAAAAGGGCTTGCTAGGTCATTCCGATGCCGATGTTTTGCTTCACGCTATAAGTGATGCTTTACTAGGTGCGGCAGCACTAGGGGATATTGGTAAGCATTTTCCCGATACCGATGATAAGTACAAGAATATCGACAGTCGAATTTTGCTAAGAAATGTTGTAGAGCTCATAGAAAGGCAGGGCTATACCGTCGGTAATTTAGATGCAACTATAATAGCACAGGCACCAAAGATGGCACCGTATATTGAAAATATGCGTGCAAATATTGCCGCGGACTGTAATGTAGATATATCGTCTGTCAATGTAAAAGCTACAACCGAAGAGGGACTTGGCTTTACCGGAGAGAAATTAGGCATAGCTGCAAACTGTGTGTGCCTTTTAAAGTAATAAAAAAGCACATCCGATAATATTATTTAATGGGTGTGTTAATTGAAACTGATTACTTTTAAAATTAATAACAAAAGGCTGTTTGTTCTTTTTTTTAGTTTAACGGTATGTTTTCTTATTTTTCTGGAGTTTTTATCGGCACAGGCGTTAAACGGCACTGCATCAGTTACTGATAATGCCGCCAGAGTTGCTTTTATAAAGGGTCTTGGGCTTACTCCTAATGAAGAAGTGCAGGAGGAAAAACAGGTAATAATTCCCGAAAAATTCAATAATGTATATTTAAAATACAATGAAATTCAAAAAGCAGCAGGGTATGACCTGACCGATTATTACGGTAAAACCGTAACTGTGTACCGTTATATGCTTCCACAATTTCGTGACGGTACCGATGCCTATGTTAATTTAATGATTTTAGACGGCAGCGTGATTGGCGGAGATATTTCTTCGGTAGAGTTAAACGGCTTTATGCTGCCGCTAAAGGAGATAAAATAAAATTGAGACTTGATAAATTTATATCGGTTAACAGCAATTTCTCACGTAGCGAAATACGTATCGCTGCACGGCGCGGAAAAGTACTTGTGAATGGTCAGGTACAGCGCGCGTTCGATGCTAAAATCGATCCTCAGTCCGATAATATTCAGATATATGATACAGTTATATCCAATATTGGTAATGTGTATCTTATTATTAATAAGCCCGAGGGCGTAATTTCTGCCTCAAATGATAAGAATAAAAGCACGGTTGTTGATTTGGTGCCGCCCGAATACAAGCATCTTGATTTGTTTCCTGTGGGCAGACTGGATAGAGATACTACGGGACTTTTAATTATTACTAATGACGGCGATTTTGCTCACAAGGTGATTTCCCCTAAAAATGATGTTCCAAAATGCTATGTGATTGAGCTTGACGGTAAACTTGAAGAGTCACTTGTAGCTGAGTTTAAAAGCGGTGTTGTTTTGGCTGATGGGACTTGCTGTAAAAGTGCCACCCTTAAAATAACAGGGGATTATACGGCAGAATTAACAATAACCGAGGGTAAATATCATCAGGTTAAGAGAATGTTTGGAGTTTTCGGACTTGGAGTTAATAAATTGCATCGAAAGAGTATTGGCGATTTAATTCTTCCGGAAAACTTGAATTTCGGTGAATGCATGCAGATAAATTCTGCGGAAATTATGAATAAAGCATTAAAAAGCCTTTGAATAAGCCGTTTATTAGCAAATATCAACAATTTAATTTTTTTATTTTGGCTGAGTTGACAATAGTAATTTTATTTACAAATTGGTATAATATAGGCATACCAAAATGTATTTTTGTTTATTTTTCAGGAGGTTAATAATAATGGCAAGTCTTTCTCTTCGCAATGTTTACAAGAGATATCCTGGCGGTGTTGTAGCTGTTTCGGATTTCTATCTTGAAATCAAGGACCAAGAGTTTATCATTCTCGTTGGTCCTTCAGGTTGCGGTAAGTCTACTACACTTCGAATGGTAGCCGGCCTTGAAGAAATTTCAGACGGTGAGGTTTACATTGGTGACCGTTTAGTAAACGATGTAGCTCCTAAGGATAGAGATATTGCAATGGTTTTCCAAAACTACGCTCTTTATCCTCATATGTCGGTATTTGATAATATGGCTTTCGGTCTTAAGCTCCGCAAGGTTTCTAAAGATGAAATCAAGCGCAGAGTTGAAGAGGCTGCTCGTATTCTTGATATTGAGCATCTTCTTGAGCGTAAGCCTAAGGCTTTATCAGGTGGTCAGCGTCAGCGTGTTGCGCTCGGTCGTGCAATCGTTCGTGAGCCTAAGGTATTCTTACTTGATGAGCCGCTTTCCAACCTTGATGCTAAGCTTCGTGCACAGATGCGTACCGAGATTTCTAAGCTTCACCAGAGACTCGGCACAACCTTTATCTATGTAACACACGACCAGACCGAGGCTATGACAATGGGTACTAGAATCGTTGTTATGAAGAGCGGTCTTATTCAGCAGGTTGATACTCCGCAGACACTGTATCTTCGTCCGTGCAACCTCTTTGTTGCAGGCTTCATTGGCTCTCCGCAGATGAATTTCATCGATTCCGTAATTCTTTGCGAGAATGGCGAGTACTATGTTGAATTCGGCTCAGAGGATACTAAGACTCGTGCAGGTGTTAAGTATAAAATTAAGCTTCCGGCTTCTAAAAATGAAGGCGATAGACTCAAAGAGTATGTTGGCAAGGAAGTTATTATGGGTATCCGTCCTGAGGATGTTTACAATGAAGAAGATTTCATTGCGGCTAATCCCGATAGCATCGTAGAGGCTAATGTTGAGGTTACCGAGCTTATGGGTGCTGAAACCTACCTCTATATGAACTGTGAGGGTCAGGATATTAACGCACGCGTTAGCCCGACTTCTACCGCTAAGCCCGGCGACAAGATTAAGATTGCTATTGCAGCTGAAAAGATTCACCTCTTTGATAAGGACACCGAGCTTACAATTACAAACTAAATTCCAAAAATCGCCCCTTAAGATCAAGGGGCGATTTTTTTGTAATTAATTTGTAACTTTTTTGTAAAATGACTTGAAAAATGTATGCATATTGTGTAAAATAGATGGTGGAGTTTTATTGTTTTGTCAAGGACAAAAAATTAAGGGGGAATTTAAATGGCAAACAGACTTTTTCAAGGCGTAATACATCAGATGAAAGATGTTATCGATAGAACAATCGGTGTACTTAATTCAGAATATGATGTTATTGCTTGTAGTGACTTAAACCGTATAGGTGAAAAGCTTAATATTAATTATATTTCGGGAGAAAAAGAGTTTTATACGGATAATTATTATACTGTTCACGCTTTAGGCTCCAGCGATAATAATGAATATTTTGTTTTTGTTGAGGGCAATGACCCCATAGCTGAAAAATATTGTTCTATTTTATCTGTATCCCTTACAAATATTAAATTTTATTACGATGAGAAATATGACAGAAGAAACTTTATTAAGAATATAATTCTCGATAATATTTTGCCGGGAGATATATATTTAAAGGCTAGAGAACTCTACTTTAACAGTGATGTTTCAAGAGCTGTTGTTTTGGTGCGTCTGCTCGATAAGAATGATGTTTCTGTTTTCGATGTTCTACAAAATCTTTTCCCCGATAAAAATAAAGATTTTGTTATCAGTATTAACGAGTACGATGTGGCACTTATTAAAGAGGTTAAAAACGATACTACTTCTAAGGATATTGAAAATCTCGCATCTTCTATTGCCGATACATTATCGGGCGAATTTTATTGCCATGTTGTAATTGGTATTGGTAGCACTGTTGAAAATCTTAAGGACCTTGCAAAATCCTTTAAAGAAGCTCAGGCGGCTCTTGAAGTTGGCAAGGTGTTTGATACCGATAAGACTATTATTAACTATGATAATCTCGGTATTGCAAGACTTATTTATCAGCTACCGACAACTCTATGTGAAACCTATCTTCGCGAGGTGTTTAAGCGCGGCTCGATAGAGAGTCTTGATCAGGAAACTTTATTCACGATCCAGAGATTTTTTGAAAATAATCTTAATGTTTCCGAAACATCGCGCAAGCTTTTTGTACACCGTAATACATTAGTTTACAGACTTGAGAAAATTAAGAAAATTACAGGTCTTGATCTTCGCGAGTTTGACCATGCAATTGTATTTAAAATTGCATTAATGGTTAATAAATATCTTAAATCCAATCCTATTAAATACTAAGAGAGGCTATAATGGATATTAAAGTTCAGAATGAAGCCGCTAATGAACCTATTATTGAGTTCAGCGGCGTTTCAAAGACCTATAACAGCGGCACTC
The DNA here is from genome assembly GCA_045594065.1 of Acutalibacteraceae bacterium. Lineage (GTDB taxonomy): Bacteria > Bacillota > Clostridia > Oscillospirales > Acutalibacteraceae > SIG565. Next base: position 43,544 of record JAZNXU010000040.1, on the reverse strand, counting down.
ACGCACTCACTGATGTTAATATAAAGATTAATAAGGGTGAATTCGTCTTTGTTGTAGGCTCTTCGGGTGCAGGTAAAAGTACCTTTATGAAGCTTATAATGCGTGAGGAAAAGGCAAATTCGGGATCAATTAAGGTTAACGGATATAATCTTACTAAAATGCATCGCAAGCATATACCTATGCTTCGCCGTACAATGGGCATTGTTTTTCAGGATTTCCGCCTTATACCTACAATGAATGTATTTGATAATGTTGCGTTTGCAATGCATGTTGTGGGAGCTCCAAGCAGAATTATCCGTAAAGAGGTTTCGCGTGCTCTCAGCATGGTGGGTCTTGGTCACAAAGCTCGTTCAATGCCCAATCAGCTATCGGGCGGTGAGCAGCAGCGTGTGGGTCTTGCCCGTGCACTTGTAAATAACCCTGATTTAATTATTGCGGACGAGCCTACAGGTAATGTTGACCCAAATATGTCATACGAAATAGTATCGCTTTTGAGCGCAATTAATCAAAAGGGAACAACAATTCTTATGGTAACCCATGACCATAATTTAGTAAGGGACTTCCAGCACCGCGTTATTATGCTTGATGGCGGTAGGATTGTAGCCGATAATGCCGGAGGTTTGGAATAATGAAATTAGGAAGCTTTAAATATTTAACCGGCGAGGGTGTAAAAAATGTGTGGGCAAATCGCCTTATGACAGTAGCGTCAATCGGCGTATTAACCGCATGTATGGTGCTTATAGGTCTTGCTCTTCTTATCTCCTTTAATGTTGATAAGGCGCTTGGAACTCTCGAACAGCAAAATGTTGTTATGGTTTATTTTAACGATAAAAACTCGGTGCTTTACGGTGATGCCGAGCCTATATTGGCAGAGGGAGAAACCTTTGATAAAAAGAATATAGCAGACAGTCAGTATTTGATTCATAATGAAGAAGAAGCAAAAGAGGTTTGCTCTAAGATAAGAGAAATCCCGAATGTAGAGTCTGTTGTTTTCATTTCAAAAGAAGAGGGACTCTCAAATGTAAAATCAACTATGCTAGAGGGTAAGGAGCAATACTTTGAATTCCTTGATGAGGAGGGCGGAAATCCGCTTTCTGACGGAGCTCGTGTACAGCTGAATAATATGGACACCTTTAATGAAACGGTTGATAAAATCAAGGTTGTTGAGGGTGTAAACTCCATTCAGTCGCAAGGGGACCTTGCTGAGAAGATAAATTCTATTAAGAACGGCGTGGGTGTTGCCGGATTTTGGATTATAGGTATTCTTTTAATAATTTCTCTTGTAATTGTATCGAACACCATTCGTGTTACAATGTATAACCGAAAGCTCCAAATCAGCATTATGAAAGCTGTGGGCGCTACTGATGCATTTATTCGTTTCCCGTTTGTTATTGAGGGCGTTGTTATTGGTCTTATTTCGGCATTTATTTCCGAGGGACTTGTTTACTTCTGCTACAGAGTAGCTACCGATACTATTAAAACTACTCTCGGCACCGGTGATATTGTTAAATTTGGCGATACAGCATTGTTATTAATGGCTGTATTTGCAGTAATCGGTGTTTTTGCGGGTGCATTCGGAAGTCTTGTAATGATTAGCAAGTATTTAAAGAAAGAGGGCAGTGAGTTTTCTGCCATATAGTATAAATTCATCTGGAGGACGAACTCTTGAAATTTAAGTTTACTAAAAGAATAGTAGCCTTGATTTTGGTTTTGGTTTCAATCGTTGCCTGTATGTCTGCAGGATTTAATGTAACAGCTGCTGAAATGTCCGACGCTCAAAGACAGGAAGTAATTAACAAAATCAACGAATTGCAGAATAAGTCGAACGATATTCAAAAGAAAATCAATGAGCAAAAAAACCAATTGAATAATCAAAACGCCGTAAAAGAAAGCTACGAAGCACAAATAGCTATTACTCAGCAGAAAATCGATGCTTGTAATGAATATATCGCAATGTGCAACAATCAAATTGCTGAAAGTGAAACTAAAATCGCTGCTAAAAATGCTGCAATTGAAGACACTAAGGAGCGCTTTAAAAAGCGTATTCGTTCACTTTATAACAGTAATACCGATAGTAGTCTTCAATTACTTTTAGGTGCTGAGTCTTTTTCTGAATTTTTAGCACTTGCAGAGCTAACTCAGTGTATCTCTGCACAGGATAAGATGCTTGTTGATGAAATAGTTGCAACTATTTCGGAAATTCAGGCTGAGATTGCCAAGAACGAAGAAATAAAAACCCAGCAGGCAGAAATTAAAAAGACACTTGCGGCAGAAAAAGCAGTTCTCGATCAGCAGGTGGCTTCTGTAAATTCCGTAATTTCTAAAATCAATTCAACTAAAAAGGACCTTGAAGCAGAGCAGAGGCAATTTGAGGCTGATAAAAAGAAACTTGAAGATTCCCTGCTTAGTGTAGGTGTGGATAATCGTCCGTTTGACGGTAAATTCCTTTGGCCTGTTCCCGGTTTCCCGATGACCTGTCCGTTTATGAGTAACGACTCGGTGCACAAGGGCAATCATAAGGGTATTGATTTGGGCTCCGGCGGTATTAACGGAAAGGATATTCTCTGTTCTGCTACCGGTACCGTTACAAAGGTTGTAAATTACTGTACTCATAACTACGGTAAGAGTGGTAGCTGTGGCTGTGGTGGCGGTTACGGAAACTATGTTCAGGTTTCTCATGGTATTTATCAGGGCGAATATTATGCAACCATTTATGCTCATATGAGAAAAGCTATTGTATCCTCGGGTCAGCAGGTATCGCGCGGTCAAGTGCTCGGTTATGTAGGCTCTACCGGTTGGTCTACCGGTTGGCATCTCCACTTCGGCGTTGCTAGGGGTACTAATCCTAATTCACTCAATTGGGAGGACCCAATGAAGTTCAGTTACTCTAATAGATAATTTTAAAGGGGGCAACGCGGTTGCCCCTAAAAGTATGTTATGAATAAGAAATTTTTTGTTAGATATTTAAGCCTTACACTGGTTATATTGATTTGTGGCTTTATTTTTTATATGTCATCAAAGAATGCTGTTGCATCAAGTAATATCAGCAGTTCTTTTATTTCATCAATTGTCGGTCTGTTAGACCGTGATTTCACAGATTTGCCGCTTAACGAAAAGTTGCTGGTAATAGAAAGCTATCAGTTGCTTGTGAGAAAAACAGCACATTTTACTATTTATGCAGCTTTGGGAGCCTCGGCTTTCGGTTTTTTTGGAACATTTAATAGGCTGAAACCAATCGGTTATGCTCTCATTTGTGTGGTAACCGTGTTTTTATATGCCGCGAGCGATGAAATTCATCAGCTGTTTATTGCAGGCAGAAGCGGTCAGTTTAGTGATGTTTTGTTGGATACAGCAGGCGGCATTTTAGGCATCACAGTTGCATTTTTTTTAATGAGTAAATTAATAAGCAGGTTGGAGGGTAAAAATGAAAATCAAATCAACAAATAAGAAAACGGGCAGTGAGAAGTTCTCATATGTAAGAGCAGGTATTATGGCATTTTGCGTTATAGCCGCTGTTATATTGTTTTTCTTTTTGATTTTTAAAATTGATGTTTTGTTAGGCTTTTTAAATAAAGTTCTTACTATTCTGCAACCGGTAGTTTTAGGTGCCGTAATAGCATTCATCATAAATCCTATCACGAAATTCCTTAACCTACATATAAATAAAGCGCTCAACAAAATTTTTAAAAAGCAGGGTAGATTTGTTAAATTCAGTCTTTATTCTGCAATTACAATTTCATTACTGTTTTTTGTATGCGTAATTTCGGTATTTTTCTATATGGTAATACCCGAATTTGCCGATACCGTAGCAACCCTTATATCTGTTCTGCCAGGGCAGGTAAAAAATGTTTCGAATTGGCTTATAAATCTTATGGAGTCTAATTCAGATGTTGCCAGTGTCATGAATCGCTTGCTTGTCGCTCTTGATGATTGGTTCCAAAACAATTTCGTTTCTAACGCAACCTTGTATGCAACCCAATTGGCGAACGGCGTTATTAATGTTGTTAATTTTGTTTTGGATTTCCTTATCGGTCTTGTCCTTGCGTTTTATTTGCTTGCAGGCAAGCAGACACTTAAACGCCAATTTAAGAAAATTTTATTTGCAGTATTTAATAAGGATACTACGAAAAAAATTATCAATGTTATTCGCAAGTCGGACGATATTTTCAGTGGATTTATCAACGGCAAGCTTATTAACGCTCTAATTATAGGTGTGCTGTGCTTTATTGGCTGCACAATTATGGGAATTCCGTATGTAATGCTCGTGTCAGTGGTTATTGCCGTTACCGATATGATTCCCGTATTTGGTCCTTACATCGGTGCTGTACCTTGTGCGCTTTTAATTTTACTTTACAGCCCCATAAAGTGCCTGTATTTTGTGATTTTCATAATACTCCTACAGGTGTTTGACGGTAATGTTATCGGACCGAGAATTCTCGGTGAATCTACCGGACTTTCTGCATTTTGGGTTATGGTTGCCATAATTCTGGGCGGCGGACTTTTCGGAATTATCGGAATGCTTATAGGCGTACCCGTCTTTGCCGTTTGCTATTACCTTGTGAGAACATTGGTGAATCACATACTTGCAAAAAAGAAACTTTCAGTTGATGCTGTAGAGTGTTCCTTAGAATCAGCTGTTTCGGATACTACGCCGGAGGTGGAAAAAGATGAACAAGAGCCTGCTAATCAAGCAGAATAATGAGTTATTCAGCAAAATTCAGGTGTTAAAGAGCAGAAATTCCGCATTGTCGTCACAGGTAGCCAAGCTGAATTCGGTAGTGGAGGATTATCTAAAGAAAATAGAGTGTCTTGAGAGTGAGATTTCAGCCTTAAAAGCACTCAAAGATACTAGTGCTATTGAGCAAACATCTATAACAAGTGATGAAATTACACAGGTTACAACCGAAACTAATGATTTGGATATCGCCGAGCCTGAGGAAGTTGAACTGCCGGATGATTTTAATTATGCATCTGATGTTATAGGTAATATTGTTATCAAGGCTGCAGGTTTTATTAATGAGCTTACTGTATCGGCTAAAGAAAATAAAAAAGAGCTTATAAATCTAATTTTGGGCAGAACAGAAATTGCCAAAGCGGAAATTTTAAATGCCGTGTCAAGTGATGTCGGTTTATCTGCCAAACAAGAGCTTATCGATACACAGTATAATGAAGCTTTCGAATATTTCAAAAGTATAATGGAGCAATAGGCGAAAAAACTTCCTGAAACTAAATATTTTTCAAAACTTCCGACAATACTATTGTCGGGAGTTTTTTATTTAGTAAAGCAAAGGAATGTTCAGGGTGAATTATTATAACAAGGTTGAAATTTGCGGGGTAGATACAGCATCACTTCCCGTGCTTAAAGAAAGCCGAAAGGAAGAGCTTCTTCGCGAGGTGAAAGCAGGGAGTAAATCTGCACGTGATGAATTGATAAACGGAAATTTAAGGCTTGTTCTCAGTGTTATACAGCGTTTTTTAAATAGGGGTGAAAATGTTGATGACCTCTTTCAGGTTGGCTGTATAGGCTTAATTAAAGCAATAGATAATTTTGATTTGTGTCACAATGTTCGCTTTTCCACATATGCTGTTCCAATGATTATAGGCGAAATTAGACGGTATTTGCGCGATAATACTGCAGTGCGTGTTAGCCGCTCAATTAAAGATACCGCGTATCAGGTAATGAAAATCAAGGAAGAATTCATTTCAAAGAATAAAAGAGAGCCAACTATTGAAGAAATTTCCCAAATAATGGATATACCGTCTATAGATGTTGTAACTGCACTTGAGAGCATTGTAGACCCAGTTTCCCTTTACGAGCCCGTGTACAGTGACGGCGGAGATACTATCTTTGTTCTCGACCAGATAGGAGATAATAACGATGATAATAATTGGTTGCAGGAGATTTCCATTAAAGAAGCAATTAAGAATTTAAGCGAGCGCGAAAAGAAAATTTTAAGCCTGAGGTTTTTGCAGGGGAAAACCCAAATGGAGGTATCTGAGGAAATTGGTATATCGCAAGCGCAGGTATCTAGACTCGAAAAGTTTGCACTAAATAAAATAAAGGAGTAATTTACTGCATAAGCATAGTATGGGAGGGTTATATTATGCTGTGCAGAATTGATGAACTAAAAAACAAACAGGTTGTAAGTGTTAAAAACGGTGCGGTGCTTGGGCGTATCGACGATGTCGAAATCGACACCGAAACAGGCACTTTAAATGCCGTAATAATTTTCGGCAAAAACCATATTTTAGGACTTTTTGGCAGGGAAAACGATATAATAATTCCTTGGAAAGATATCGAGGTTATAGGCAGCGAAACAGTGCTTGTCACAACTGAATCTATTTTAAAGTTTTAAATTCAAATCACTTTCTTTATAAGAAAAATTTCTCTATTATATATTTCGCTTTTTAGAGAAAATTAAACTTGTAAAGGAAGTGGTTTTTTTGAAACGCGTTGCACTATTGATTAAGTCGGTGACAGTGTTGTTGAGCGTTATTTGTATTGCCGTATTTTCGGCAGTTTTTTATTTGTCGGGAAGCCTTTCCGATAATTATAAGGTGTTGAGTGGAGAAAGCCTGTATATTTCAAGTAAAATACCTGTAACAGCGAAATATCTCGGTGAAAATAAGGCAGAGGCAAAGCTTTATAACAGTATTGGAGCCAATTATGATGTTGAACTCAGAATTTTTGGCATTATTCCTATAAGTAAAGCCAATGTAGAAGTAGTAGACGATATGTATGTATCGGTGCTGGGCTCTCCGTTCGGTATGAAAATCTATACCGACGGTGTTCTTATCGTCGCCTTAAGTGAAGTTGATACTGCCTCGGGTAACTGCAGTCCCGCAACGAAATGCGGACTGAAAGTAGGGGACTATATTGTCACTATCGACGGCAAAAAGGTTTACACCAACGAGGATGTGAGCGAAATAATCGAAAATAGTAACGGGCGAAATATTAATATTGTTGTAAACCGCGACGGCAAAATTTTACCGCTTATATTAACGCCCGAAATTTCGGTTAGCACAGGTGTCCATAAGGCGGGGATTTGGGTTAGAGATAGCTCGGCAGGTATAGGAACCCTTACTTTTTATTACCCGTATAATAATGTAATTTGCGGGCTTGGTCACGGCATATGTGATAAGGATACCGGCAGCCTTTTAACGGTCAATTCAGGTGAACTTGTGGGCGCTGAAATAATTGCCCTTAAAAAGGCCGTTGCAGGTGACCCTGGTGAGCTTAACGGCAGAATAACCCTTTCGAAATACGGGGATATTGTTATAAATTCAAATTGCGGAGTTTATGCAACCGCAACCGGCAATTACAGCAAAGCCAATCTAATTCCCGTCGCACTTAAGCAAGAAATACAAAACGGTGAGGCTACCGTAATAACAACTGTTTCGGGCGGCAAGCCCAAGGAATATAAATGCACCGTTAAAATTTATGATAAAAGCGGAGTGCAAAATTTAATAGTAAAAATAACCGATGAAGAGTTAATTAACGCCACAGGCGGAATTGTTCAGGGAATGTCGGGCAGCCCTATTATCCAAAACGGCAAACTTATCGGCGCTGTAACCCATGTACTCGTTGACGACCCTAAGAAAGGCTACGGCATCTTTGCCGAAACAATGCTCGAAACCGCGCAATCTGTTTCTGAACAACAATTAAAAGATGCATCATAAAAAAAGGCTCCCTTTACACAAGGGGGTCTTTTTTAATGGAAAATATAAAAGAGATTGCTTTATTTTATTATTTATAGTATAATAAACTGTGTATATATATTTAGCGAGGTGGAATATGGTAAACTTCAGAATTTCTATAGCTGAAATTACAGTTGAAATAAACGCTTTATTTGAAACAACAAAAAATTTCTGCCACGCATTTTTAACCGATTCCACTCCTGATTTTTCTGTGACTGTCACCGAAAAAGATATTGAGTTTGAACGCCGCAAAGCCCGTGAAACCGATATTAAAGAGGGAAGACCTTTTATTAATTTTTCGGATAAATACTTAGAAACACTCGCTGTTTATCGCAAAATAGCCGAGCGTTTGCCTGAGTATAACGCTTTTTTGTTCCACGGCTCGGCAGTTTCCGTTGACGGTAAAGGATATTTATTTACAGCTAAAAGCGGCACGGGCAAATCTACCCATGTTAGCTTTTACCGTGAAAAGTTTGGAGAAAGGGCTGTAATGGTCAACGATGATAAACCGCTCATACTTGTTAAGGACGGCATAGCTTATGTGTGCGGCTCACCATGGTGCGGTAAGCATAATTTGGGAAACAATATAATCGTACCGCTAAGCTCAATTTGTGTTCTTACACGCAGTCCGGATAATCACATTAAAGAGGTGTCGGCATCAGAGGTGCTAGAAATAATTGTTGCACAGTCATACAGAGTACAAAATCCCGCCGCACTTGTTAAGTATATGCAGTTACTCTCAACCCTTTCTGATTGTGTTAAATTTTATGTACTTGGCTGTAATCTTGACCCCAATTCCGCCATCGTGTCATTTGGCGGTATGAATAAATTGTAGGAGAATTAATTATGAAACTTAAAAGCAGCTTTATCACCCATGAGGTAGCAAACGAACACATTACCGTAGCAACGGGCAATGCCGAGTTTTCGGGTTTAGTACGTTCTAATTCCACTGCAGCATTTATAATTGAGTCTTTAAAAACTGAAACCACTGCCGAGGCTATTGCCGATGCCTTGTGCGAAAAGTATGACGCCAAAAGAGATGTTGTTTTAAATGATGTTCTTGGTGTTATCGAAAAATTAAAGAGCATTGGTGCCATTGATGATTAGTAGCTTTGAGGAACAGCTTAAGAAAAACGGTACACTGGTTTACTATAATGTGGGCGACAGTATGATGCCTTTATTAAAAGAAAACCGTGATTTAATGGTGCTGTCGGTGCCAAGCGGTCAAATAAGGAAATATGATGCCATTCTTTATAAACGAGAGAGCGGTCAATATGTTATGCACCGTGTTGTCGGCATTAGGAATGACGGATATGTCCTTTGCGGAGATAACCGCTACATAAAAGAATATGGCGTAAAGCAAGAACAGGTTTTAGCCGTTCTTACCTCTGTTTTACGCAAGGGTAAGGAAATTTCTACCGATAGTTTACAATACAGATTATACGTTCATTTGTGGTGCGACTTTTTTCCAATTCGTGCCGCGGTTTTGAGGGTAATTGATATTTTCAGTAAAATCAAAGGGAAAAAGCAGAATGCAAAATAAAAAATCCAATGTAGGTACATTTTTTAAAATTCTTAACACTGTTAAGGGTAAAAAAAGATATTTAGCCGCTTTACTTATCGTTCAGATATGTCTTGCGGCTTCAAGTGTTGGCTATGCGTTATTTTTGCGTAATATTATTGATTCTGCCGTTGTCAAAAGCTGGGATGAATTGTATCGTAACATAATTGGACTTGCTTTATTGGCTATAACACAGCTTGTTTTACGATTATTTGTTCATTTTCTAAGTGAATTTACAAAGGCTTCCATTGAAAATTCATTTAAAGGTAAGCTGTTTAGAGAAATTCTTAAAAAGGATTATTCGGCGGTTACACGAATTCACTCAGGTGAGTGGCTTAACCGTCTTACCAACGATACTGTTGTAGTGGCTGACGGGCTTACAAGCATCTTTCCGGGCGTTGCAGCTACAGCTATCAGAATGATATCGGCGTTTGTGTTTTTGCTGTATATCGTGCCGAAATTTACACTATTTATGCTAATTTGCGGCGCGGCACTCATATTGTTTGCAACATTCTTTCGTAAGATTTCAAAAAAACTTCACTTAGCCGTTCAAAAGGCTGACGGTGATTTGAGAATATTTTTAACCGAACAGTTGAGCGCACTTATGGTGCTGAAAGCATATGGCGCCGAGCAACGCTCTACCGACTCGGCGAATGATTATATGGCTGAACACAAAGCTAAAAGAATGAGGAAGAATCACTTTTCGAATTTAGCATCCTCCGGTTTCGGCTTTGCAATGAATGCTATGCAGGTGTTGGGTGCTCTTTACTGTGGCGCTATGATTCTTACGGGTAACATAACCTCTTATGGTACATTCACTGCTGTTATGCAGCTTATGGGTCAGGTGCAGGCTCCTATTGCAAATATTTCTGGTTTTATGCCGCGCTATTACTCGATGCTCGCCAGTGCTGAGCGTATTTTTGAGGTATCCGATTATAGCGACGACACCGCGGAGGCGACCGTTAATACCAAAGATTTTTATGATAATGACCTTACAGGTTTTGGTTTAAAGAATGCTGCATTTTCTTATAATTCGGGCGAAAATGATGCTAAAATTGTTTTAAATGATATAAATATCAGCATTAAAAAAGGCGAGTTTGTCGCCTTTACAGGTCCGTCCGGCTGCGGTAAAAGCACTGTTTTAAAGCTGATTTTATCGCTCTACAAGCTTGATGATGGCGAGCTGTATTTGAATACCCAAAACGGTACTGTGCCAATTAATTCGTCGTATAGAGGATTGTTCGCTTATGTTCCGCAAGGAAATATTCTTATGAACGGTACAATACGGGAAGTTGTTACATTTGGTGACCCGAATGCCGATGAGTCGCGGCTTTTAAAGGCGCTTGAAATCGCGTGTGCCGATACATTCCTTGCTCGATTGAACGACGGAATTGATACATATTTAGGTGAGCGCGGATTAGGCCTTTCCGAGGGCGAAATGCAACGAATAGCAATTGCAAGAGCGATTTACTCTGGCAGACCGATTTTGCTTCTGGACGAGGCTACCAGTGCGCTCGATGAGGCAACTGAAGCAAGATTACTAACAAATCTTAAAACAATGACCGACAAAACAGTTGTTGTTGTAACCCACCGTAGAGCGGTTGTAGGAGTTGTTGATAAGACCGTAGAGTTTTCAAACAAAGGGGTGCAGACTGATGACTAATGAATTTAGAGATATCTTCATTTACTTGTTGGCCTGTGCAATAAACCAAATAAAACCCGAATACGAAAGGGTAAAGGCTGTCAATTTAAAGGAGCTTTTTCACCAATCCAAAAGGCATTCGGTTGTTGCCGTTATGGCTTATGCCTTAGAGGATGCAGGCTTTCCTAAAGAAGAAATAGCAGGATTTATAGAAGAAAAAGAAAAGTCCATTAGAAAAAACATTCTTTATAAAAATGAGCTTAAGGAAATTAGCAAGTTCCTATCAGAAAATAAAATTTGGCATATGCCTTTAAAGGGCGCACTTCTTATGGATATTTATCCCAAAATCGGTATGCGCCAAATGGCAGATCTTGATATCTATTTTGACAAAACCTATGCCGATAAGGTTACAGAATTTATGGTTAGCAGGGGATATGATGCAGTTGCTGTTAATCATCATTTGCACGATGTATATCAGAAAGCTCCTTTTTTTAATATTGAAATGCATAAAAAACTAATGTCGCCGTTTTCACCTGCTGTAGTTGTCCCGTATTACAACAACATTGAAAAGAATTTGCTTAAATGCAAAGAAAATGGCTTTTTGTATGGCTTTTCACCTGAGGATTATTATATTTATATGATTGCTCATGCTGCTAAGCATTACTTTCAAGGCGGTGGCACTGGAATTCGTACATTGTTAGATATTTACTATTATCTGAAGGTTCTTGACGGTAAACTGAATTTTTCATATATTGAGAATGAATGCAAAAAAATCAACATTGACTACTTCGAAGAATCAGCAAAGGCTCTTGCTAATTTGATATTTTCCGGAAACGCGTATACTTTAAATGAAAATCAAAACACGATGTTGAATTTTATTTTAACATCCGGCACTTACGGATATTACACAAATATAATTATCGGGCGGATTAATAATATGAATACTGATAACGAAGATATTTCCAAACTTAAAGGAAAGTATCTTTTCAAAAGGCTATTCCCCGATTATCAGTATATGCAGGCATATTATCCTGCAGTTCGTAACCGTAAATATCTTCTGCCCATTATTTGGATATACAGACTTATCTATAAGTCTATAACAAATTGGAAAGTAGCAAATAAGGAATTAAATGCTCTTAAAAAAATCAAGTAAGTAAAGCACAATCCAAATTTGGATTGTGCTTTATTTATATTATATTTATACAATAAACTAAAATATACTTGACTTAATATTATAAAAGGTGTACAATTAATTTGTATAATTGTGCGATAAAGGAGTTTTTGTTTTTATGTTACAACTTCAGCTTGATAATGCAACTGAAAATGTAATCGAAAACGGCTTGCAAGGCGTTCAAGAGCCTGAAAATGATTTACCGCGTATAGAGAAACAAAAGGAGAACGGTGGTTATCTGGCTTTAAAGCGTTTGCAGGATATTGCTTTTTCGGGATTGGCATTGATTGTGTTATTACCGGTGCTTTTGATTGTCGCTTTGGTTATCTTCATTGACGACCCTAAGGGAAGTCCCATATTTTCGCAGATTAGATGTGGCAAAAGCGGAAAAATTTTTCGTATGTACAAGTTCCGCAGTATGCGTGTTGGTGCTGAAAAGCAGCTTGAGGGACTTCTTAAAGATAACGAAATGGATGGGCCTGTTTTTAAAATTAAGAACGACCCAAGAATAACTAAAGTAGGTAAGTTTATAAGAAAGACAAGCATTGATGAACTGCCACAGCTCATTAATATTCTCAAAGGTGATATGTCAATTGTGGGTCCGCGTCCGGCTCTGCCGCGTGAGGTTGAGCTTTACAATGAGTATGAGGCTCAACGATTGCTCGTAACCCCCGGACTTACTTGTTATTGGCAGATTCAGCCTAACCGTAATGATATTTCTTTTATCGATTGGGTTAAACTTGATATAAGATACATAAATAACAGAAGCTTTTTGACTGATTGGAAGATAATTTTCAACACCGTTAAAGCGGTATTTACCGGTCAAGGAGAATAGGATTTCTACTATATTGTAGTATTCACTTTTGTTTGGAGGTTTTTTATGCGAGAAAGTTTGGTCTCACTTTTTCACGCACAATCCTACAGAGACGCATGGGATGATTATGAGCGTTCTCTTAATAAAGATGACTTTGCTTGCTTTGATTATGTGATTTTAACCGCATCTAATGAACAGCAGGCAGAGGGCTTTATGCTTCAAATTGAAAAGCGTATTAAAGAAAACTATTTACCACAAAAAACTAAGTTTGCTGTTATACCTGATTTTGGGGATAAGCGTATTGGCAGTGGCGGCGCAACACTTAGCGTTATTAAATATATTTCCGAGTGCGAGGGTACGACCGATTTTTCAAAGCTGAGAATTCTAGTTATTCATTCGGGCGGTGACAGTAAGCGTGTACCGCAATACTCTGCTCTTGGTAAGCTTTTTTCACCTGTTCCGCGCCTTTTGCCAGACGGTCGTCCATCAACTCTGTTTGATGAATTTATTATTACTATGTCGGGTGTTCCGTCAAGAATTAAAGAGGGTATGCTGCTTTTATCCGGCGATGTTCTACTGCTTTTTAATCCGTTGCTTATTGATTTTTCTGGGAATGGCGCAGCCGCTCTTTCCTTTAAGGAACATATTTCCACCGGCAAAAACCATGGTGTTTATTTAAAGGGTGCAGACGGAAATGTTACGAAGTGCTTGCAGAAGCAGTCGGAAAAGGTGCTTCGCGAAGTCGGTGCAGTTAACGAGAAAGATATGGTAGATATTGATACAGGTGCCATTATCTTTTCACCGCAAATTTTATCTGCTCTTTACACTCTTATAGATACTGATGAAAAGTATTGCAGTTTGGTTAATGACACAGTAAGACTGTCCCTTTATGCAGATTTTCTGTATCCAATGGCGAGCGATTCTACTCTAGATGATTTTTATAAAGAAACTCCCGAGGGGGAGTTCTCCGATGCCTTGACTAAGGCGCGCACTCTTGTGTGGAACGCTTTAAGACCGTTCCGTATTAAGCTTATGCTTTTGGCACCGTCAAAATTTATACACTTCGGTACAACAGCTGAAATTATGAGCCTGCTCGCTAATCAGATTGAAGATTATGCTCAGCTTGGTTGGTCACGTCAGGTTAACAGCAGTATTGCCGACGGTAAAACTGCAGGCTATAATAGCGTACTTTCCAGTAGTGCTTCTTGTGGAGAAAACTGTTATTTAGAATCGAGCTATGTTCATAACAAAGCGGTTGTCGGTAATAATGTTTTGTTATCTTTTATAGAAATTAAAAATGCAACAATACCTGATAATGTTGTTTTGCACGGCTTAAAACAGCAGGATGGTAAATTCGTTGCAAGAATTTTCGGTATAAACGATAATCCCAAAAAATCTCTTGATTGCGCTACATTATTTTCAATACCGCTTAACGAGTTTATAAAAAATAACGATTTATCAGTTACCGACCTTTGGGAGAATGAGCCATATACTCTTTGGAATGCAAAGCTCTATCCCGAGTGCGATACTATTGCCGACGCCGTTAGTGAAGCTCTGAATATTTACAGTATGGCTCACGGTAACGGTGATGTTAAGGCATGGAAATCCAAAGAACGCAAGAGCTTATGCTCAGGGTTTAATGATGCCGATTCAAAAGCGCTGGTTAGCTGGGATAACCGAATGAAAGAGCTAATCGCTATTGATGGCCTTTCTAAGAAAATAAGAGCAAAAGTACCTGCCAGTGAAATCAAAGGGTACTTTGGGGCAAATAGCCTTACTAAGATTCAGACCGAGTGGATCCAAAAACGCCTTGCTAAGGCTGATTACGGCGAAGCGATGAGACTTAATTACTATATTGGTCAAGCACTTTCGGGAGCCGAGCGCGAAAGATTTATAACTAATTCGTTTGATGTGTTGAAAAAAGCCTTAATTCCCGAGATTACATCGGGAAATAAGGAATATAAAATTAAAACTGACCAATTATCTGTAAAACTTCCGCTTCGTGTGAATTTCGGCGGTGGCTGGAGTGATACTCCACCTTACTGCAACGAGAATGGCGGAACGGTGCTCAACGCCGCAATTTTGCTGAACGGTGAAATGCCTGTTGAGGTCATATTAAAACGAATTGACGACAAGAAAATTGTTTTCCATAGTAATGATATGAATGCCCACGGAGAGTTTACGGAAATTACTGAGCTTCAGAATGTCGGCGACCCGTCAGATTCGTTTGTTCTTCAAAAAGCAGCTATGATTGCTATCGGCCTTATACCGCAAAGTGGTGGAGATTTAGAGCAAATTCTCGACCGCATCGGTGGTGGATTTATAATGCAAACCGAGGTTACGGGCGTGCCTAAGGGCAGCGGACTCGGAACCAGCAGTATTTTGGCTGCAGCATGTGTTAAAGCTTTACTTAAGTTTTTGTCGGTTGAATATAATAAAGACGAGCTTTATGAATTGGTACTTAATATGGAACAGCTTATGTCTACCGGTGGCGGATGGCAGGATCAAGTAGGTGGACTTTGCCGTGGTATAAAATATATCACAACAGCGCCAGGTATTTCGCAAAAGCTAACCGTAAAAAACATTAAAATTTCCAATAAAACCAAGCAAGAGCTAAATGAGCGCCTCTGTGTTATCTATACGGGTCAGCGCAGACTTGCAAGGAACCTACTTAGAGAGGTCGTAGGGAAGTATATCGGCAACGAAAAAAGTACTGTTGATGCTCTTCACGGTATTCAGTGTATCGCCGCAATGATGCGCTTTGAACTAGAAAAAGGAAATGTAGATAACTTTGCTAAACTGCTCGATGAACATTGGGAACTTTCAAAGGTTATCGATGCAGGTAGTTCCAATGTCCTTATAGACTACATTTTTGAAACAATTGATGAATTTTGCGACGGTAAAATGATTTGCGGCGCCGGCGGCGGCGGTTTCTTACAGGTGATTCTTAAAAAGGGTGTTACAAAAGAACAAATCCAAACCCGCTTAGAATCAGTGTTCTATGATAGCGAAATTGAAGTTTGGGATTGCACTTTGATTTAAAGGAAGGATTATATGAGTGAAAAATTCAAAATAGCGGTGGCAGGCACCGGTTATGTCGGATTATCCATTGCTACTTTACTTGCTCAGAATCATACTGTTACGGCAGTTGATATATTGCCTGAAAAGGTGGAGATGATAAATAACAGAAAATCTCCTATTCAGGATGAATATATTGAAAAATACTTAGCAGAAAAAGAATTAGATTTAACAGCTACACTTGATGCTGAAAGCGCATACAGTAAAGCCGATTTCGTTATAATTGCAGCACCTACCAATTACGATTCTAACAAGAACTTCTTCGATACTTCCGCTGTTGAATCGGTAATTGAGGCTGTTATCAAATATAATCCCAGCGCTATTATGGTAATTAAATCTACAATACCTGTCGGTTATACCGAATCTGTAAGAAAAAAATATAATACAAATAATATCATTTTCAGTCCTGAGTTTTTAAGAGAATCAAAGGCACTTTACGATAACCTTTATCCAAGCAGAATTGTTGTGGGAACTGATTTAGAGGACGAATCCCTTACTAAATCCGCACATATCTTTGCCGAACTTTTAAAAGAGGGAGCAATCAAGCAAGATATTGATACCTTGTTTATGGGATTTACCGAGGCAGAAGCCGTTAAACTGTTCGCCAATACATATTTAGCCCTGCGTGTGTCTTATTTTAACGAGCTGGATACCTATGCCGAGATGAAAGGTCTTGATACTAAGGCTATTATTGAGGGTGTGTGTTTAGACCCGAGAATAGGTAATCACTATAACAACCCAAGCTTCGGCTACGGCGGCTATTGTTTGCCTAAGGATACTAAGCAATTACTCGCTAATTACAGCGATGTGCCGCAAAATATGATGTCGGCAATTGTTGAATCAAACAGAACTCGCAAGGACTTTATAGCCGACAGGGTACTAAAACTAGCGGGATATTACTGTTATAATGAGGATAATACCTATGATATAACCAAAGAGCAAAATACCGTCATTGGAGTTTACAGACTTACAATGAAAAGTAATTCTGATAACTTCCGTCAGAGTTCTATTCAAGGCGTTATGAAGCGTATTAAAGCTAAAGGCGCCACCGTAATTATTTATGAGCCGACACTTGAAAATGGTACTACATTTTTCGGTAGTTTGGTCGTTAATGATTTAGCCGAATTTAAAAATAGAAGTCAAGCGATAATCGCAAATCGTTATGACGAAAAACTTGACGATGTTATAGAAAAGGTTTATACAAGGGATTTATTTAAGAGAGATTGATAAATAGAGGTATAAGAATATGAGCCTATTAAAAGCGCTTAAGCAGTTTATTCATAGGTCCAGAGTTTATAAATTATGTAGGGTTGGCGAAAAAGTAATATTAGATTCCCGTTCTAAATTTGAGGGAAATAATCGAATTGGATTTGGAACTGTATTTTTGAATAGTAGTTTAGGGTTTGGTTCTTATATTGCCACCAATTCATTTATAAAGAATGCCTCAATTGGTAGATATGCGTGCATCGCCGGTGATGTTAGTACTATTCAAGGAAATCATCCAACTAATTTTGTTTCTATTCATCCCGCTTTTTATTCAGTGGAAAATAAAAAATTTTCTTTTGTAAAGGAAAATAAATTTCCGAATTTTAAATATATTGATGATCAAAGGGAATTAAGTGTCATAATCGGAAATGATGTTTGGATTGGTGCCCGTGCTACTATTTTAGAGGGTGTAACAATAGGGGACGGTGCAGTTATAGCGGCAGGCGCCGTTGTTACTAAAGATGTTCCGCCCTATGCAATAGTGGGTGGAGTTCCTGCTAAAATTATAAGATATAGATTTGCGGAAGAAGAAATCGAAAAACTAATGAAAATTAAATGGTGGGAAAAGGATGAGGCGTGGATTAAAGCTCACGCGGAAGAATTTTCTGATATTAAAAAATTTTTAGAAAACAACTAAATGGTTAAGGAGGTATTTGTTATGACTATTAAAGATAGACCAATAGAATTACAGCAAGTACCTTTATGCAATATCTTAGGTGTAAATATCGCCGCTGTTAATATGCAGTGGCTACTTGAATTTATTGATAAAAATTTCAAATCCTTGTCGGGCAAATATATATGTGTTTCAAATGTACATACAACGGTTATGGCTTATGAGAATAAAGATTACCTCAATGTTCAGAACAGTGCAGCTTTGGCGATTCCTGACGGCGGTCCTTTAAGCAGTGTTGGTCAAAAGCGCGGATTTACCGATATGCAGCGCACAACAGGACCAGATTTTATGACTGAAATTTTTAAGGTTTCAGTAGAAAAAGGGTATAAGCATTATTTTTACGGTGCCACTACCGAAATCGTAGAGAAAATGATAGCTAATCTCAAAAAGAAGTACGAGGGTATAAACATTTGCGGATATTATTGTCCGCCATTTACAGAGTTAACGCCCGATGAAAATTCTAAAATTGCGCAGACTATCAATAATTCCGAGCCTGATTTTATTTGGGTAGGCTTGGGTGCTCCAAAACAGGAATTTTGGATGTATGAGCATAAAGATAAATTTAACGCTTTAATGGTAGGCGTAGGCGCAGGATTTGCTTATTTTGCAGGTAATATAAAAAGGGCTCCGAAATGGATGCAAAAAAGCAATTTAGAATGGTTATATCGGCTTATTCAAGAGCCTAAAAGACTTTTAAAGCGTTATCTAATTACTAATACAAAATTCATTTGGAATGTTGTAGTTAAAGGAAAGTAGATAGTTAAATGATTATAAAGTTCTTAAAAAGATTGCGTTGCAAGCTGTTGTTGGCAAATAAAAAGAATATTACTTTAGGTGAAAATTCAACGTTTGGTCGCGGAACTATCTTTTATGCACCAAAACGGATGTCAATCGGTAATAATGTATATATAGGCAAATATTGTACTCTTGAAGCCGATATTGAAATAGGAAACGGTGTTTTAATTGCTAATAATGTTGGGTTAATAGGCAAATATGACCACGATTATACCTGTATTGGCAAGGCGATAAAGGATAGTCCGTGGATAGGTGACAGTAATTACAACTTTAAAGGTAAAGATTTAAAGATTGTGATAGAAGATGATACTTGGATAGGATACGGTTCAATCGTGGTTTCAGGCGTTAAAATAGGCAAAGGCTCAATCGTAGCGGCGGGTAGCGTTGTTTTAAAAGATATTCCACCATATTCCATTGTTGCGGGTAACCCTGCAAAGGTGATCGGAGCCCGTTTCTCTGATGGACAGATTGAAAAGCACGAGTCTATACTATACAGTAATTCAGAGGTTAATTGATGAGAGTTGGCGTTTTAGTAACAAGTATAGGAAATTTTGGTCAAAAGGGATTTTATAATACTCAGGAAATCGGTTTAGCGAAGTCGCTCGACAAATTTTTTGATGAGGTTATCGTATATAAATCCGTTCCCGATAATGAGTTGCCAAACTGCGAAAAAATTGATGATACAAATAATGCAACATTAAATTTAATTCCATCAAAAAACATTGGTATTAATGGATTTATTAATACAGATGTTTTGGATAAGACTTTAGATGCGTTAGTTTATTTTTCCGATACTCAGTTTGCAGTTCCAACCGTTTATAATTGGTGCAAAATAAATAATGTAAAATTTATTCCGTATATAGGTGTTACCGAAAGTCACAGTGAGAATAAGTATGTTCGCTTTATAATAAACGCTTTATTTTCAAGAAATATTAAAGTGTTCAAGAAAGCGACTTGTATAGTTAAAACCCCATCTGTCAAAGCAGCTTTAGCTGAAACAGGGGTTACCAATACGCTTGTTGCCCCTGTCGGACTTGACTTAACATTATTAAACAAGAATTATGCAGAGACCAATAGCCAAGAGCTAAAAGAGAAATACGGATATAAGCCGGAAGAAAAGGTGCTGCTTTTCATAGGCCGACTTGTTGAAGAAAAACAGCCTGAGAGAATGCTTGATATTTTATCTGAGCTTTTAGAAAAAGATGATTCTTATAGGCTTTTAATGGTAGGCAAGGGAGAGCTTAGAGAAAAAGTAGTAGCTAGAATTAAGGAAAAAGGGCTACAAGAAAAGGTAAGATTGATTGAATCAATACCTAATTCCGAAATATGGGAATTGTACCGCTTTGCAGAGGCTTTTATTAACCTTAATGAGCAAGAAATTTTCGGAATGGTTATTTTAGAAGCAATGTATTACGGTTGCAAGGTTATTGCCTTGCGTGCCCCAGGTCCCGACTTTATTATTGAAAATAACATTTCGGGTGTTTTATGTTCGAACGATAATGAGATAATTAATGCTATAACAAGTGGCAGCGATTTTTCGGCGGCTTCTCATAATCGAATTCTCGAGAAGTTCACTTGGGAAAATACGGCGGGTATAATAAATAATTTATTAACTAGGGAGAATGTATGAAGGTTTTAGTCCTTTTTACTTGTTTTAACAGAAAAGAGAAGACTGAGAACTGTGTCAAGTTACTCACTTCAGGTAATCCAAGTATCGATTTTCAATTTGTAATTGTTGATGATGGCAGTACCGACGGCACCTCGGAAATGTTAGAAAAGCTCAAAAATTCTTATAATATCACTGTACTTAACGGCAATAACCTTTATTATTCAGGTGGTATGCGTTTTGGTATGCAATATATCAAAGAAAACGAATTGGTATCAGATTATTTTTTAATGGTTAACGATGATGTTGATTTTTTCGAAGATTGCATTGAAAAACTCGTTAACCAAAGCAAAAAGCAAAATTCAGCTGTAATTGTTGGCACAACTATTGACAATAATGGTGAAGTAAGCTACGGTGCAGTTAAATATTTAAAAGGTATTAAGTATAAAACTTTAACAATCAGCGAATGGCGTGAAAGAGCTGATACATTTAACGCAAATTGTGTGCTTATACCGTGGCGCGTTTTTAAGTCAACTCCAATTATGGATAGCCGCTACATACATTCTCTGGGTGACTTTGATTATGGTTTTTCAATAAGCAAGAATGGTTTTGAAGTGCATTCGTCGAATGATTATGTCGGCATATGTAATAAAAATTCTGCTATCGGAACATGGACCGATACTTCACTTTCGATTAGGCAAAGACTTAAAGCAAAGGAAAGTATTAAAGGCGCACCAACGAAGCAGTGGTTTTATTACTTGAATAAGAATTTTGGAATATTGAGTGCGGTAAAAAGTTCTATTACTCCTTTTATACGTATAATCATTAAAAAATAGAGGCGAAGTAATGTTTGATATCTGGACTGTTGAGAATAATTTAGCCGAATCTGTATACACAAAGAATAATTATGTTATTGAAAACCAAGAGGTTGAAAGTAATTTATGTGTTATATATTTTTCTAGTAATAATATTTGGTTTCCTAATACTGAGCAAGCTTTTAGAAAATCATTTATAGATAGTGATTTTTACGAATGGAAAAATTACAAACATAAAAATGCTAGCAAGTTGATTTTCATCAGAGATATTTATAAATCTTGGTATGTAGAGGGAATAAATATTAAATATAATTCTGTTGTTAAATTAGCGGAATTCCTCAAAAATGAAACCATTGGTATGGATGTTATTACTGTAGGTTCTTCGGCTGGTGGGTATGCAGCAGCTTTGTTTGGCGCCTTGCTTAATGCGAAATATGCTTTGTGTTTCTCTGCGCAGTTTGATTTACATTTAGATGGTTGCCTCGATAAAAATCCATTTTTAAAAAGAAATTTGAGCGATTTAAACAAATCAAAATATTATAACATTGCTTCTATTATAGAGAGGGCAAGAGTACCAATTTTTTATTTTATGCCGGCTTTTGTCAAGCAAGATATTGCTCAAATGGAACTTGTAAAATATTTAGAAAATGTACACACTGTTAAGATATATTCAAGACACCACGGTGTTCCTGTATTCAAATGCATGTTGGGTAAATTGCTTAACTTACCATATGAAGAACTTCTAGAAATGTTCAATAAATATAAAGATAAAATAATTTCACCTTTTATTTTTTCTTCTAAATCGGTTGGCGTTTTTGTAACTGTCAGATTTATTATAAAAGAATCATTTAAACAAATTAGAAAGAGAGTAATAAAATGAAAAAATCAAAACCTTGCAAAATTAAAGGATTATTTTACAGGTTTAAAGCCTTACAACGTGATATGAAGATAAAAAGATTTGATTCTGCAAAGATGTATAGCGATGCTATTAATAAATATGCGGGCTTAAAACTTTTAACGGTTAATGAGGGAAATAACTATATATATGAAGCCATTCTATCAGGTAAGCCTTTTTTAGCAGGTAGATTTGGATCTACGGAGCTTTTAAATATACGCTCGTTTGATTTTGGCGGAATGATAGGGCAAAAGTATGATAAAAATTTTCATTTTAATCATCTTTGTGAATGGTCGGGTTTTTTTCCGAACGATCAAGAACTTTTGCCGGATTTTGCAGATGAAATGAAAAATGCTTGTAAAGAAGTAGATTTGCTAGCGGTTTGGTTTCAACCCTTTGAGGATTACTACATTAAACATTTTATGAGTCAGCCGCAAATTACTTATTTGCTTGATTTTGAACCGTGGTCTGGGGATGTTCATTGGTCGGCAGCGTTAAAGGGTAAAAAGGTTTTAGTTATTCATCCTTTTGAAGAAACAATTAAGAGTCAATATGCTCGTCGTGCAGAAATATTTCCGGGAACAGATATACTTCCGGAGTTTGAACTCAAAACTTTAAAGGCTGTTCAGACTATAGCTGGCGAGAAAGATGATCGCTTCGAAACTTGGTTTGATGCTCTTGAATGGATGTATCAAGAGGCAATGAAAATAGATTTTGATGTTGCTATTATTGGTTGTGGCGCCTATGGACTGCCATTAGCCGCGAAGTTAAAAAGAGCAGGCAAACAAGCAATACATTTAGCTGGTGCTACGCAGCTACTTTTTGGTATAAAAGGTAAACGCTGGGAAACAAATCCTGCATTTGAATATGTAAAGAAACAATTTAATGACAGTTGGGTATATCCCGATGAAAGAGATATGATTAAGAACGGAGATAGTGTTGAAGGTGGATGCTATTGGAAATAACTCGATAACCAATAAATCTCAAGCTTTTTTTAGAACAGGATTATTGGTGATTGATAAAATTGCGATTATACAATATGTATTGATATATATTTTAATACAGTATATCGGTGGCAGGGTGCTTACGGCGGTAGGTACTGACTTATTTTATGGTTTCACAATATTGTTTTGCGGATCATTAATGCTGGTTTTTCCTAAAAGACTACCTCTTAAGAAGAATCTTTTTATATTTCTAATTGTTTTATCGGTATCTTTATTGACGACTTCCTTGATAACCGGTGGAGCGTTGTATATTGGAACTATATTATCGTTATTAAGCAGATTTATTCTCGTATATGTTGCGATTCAATTTGATCCTGAAAATTTTGTTAAGCGCTTTTTAAAACTTGTTGTTTTAATGTCGATCATTAGTTTACTGGAATTCTTTTTTGTGATAGTAGTAGGAGAACGCAGTGCTCTTAGATTATTTTCGCGACTGTATGAAATTAAAAACAATACAGGGTTCTTAGGTAGTAGTTATGGATTGTTTTTTATCTGCTATAATTTTATGGATCCACTAAGAAATACCTATATGTTCGGTGAACCGGGTGAGTATCAGGCGTTATTGATTACTGCGCTTTATTTTCTTACTTTTTTTAAGAATGACTATGAAAAAAGAATAAAGATCAAATATTATATAATTTTGATACTGGCATTAATAACAACCCAATCTACCACAGGTTATTTTAATTTGATTGCCTTTACTGTCGTGGTTTTGTTTTCTAACAGGAAAACGATTTCACCTGTTATTCGTAATATAATCTTAGTGGGTATTATTATACTAATAGTTTATTTGATATTTTGGTATTCCAAAAATAGTTTTTTATATACAAATTTTATTGCTAAAATTATTGGAGATAATGGTAGTGTTGATTTAACTTTAGAAACCGGCGCAGCCAGGATTGGACCAATCAATAGATTTTGGCAAACATTAATTTTAGTTCCGCATAAATTAATATTTGGTGTTGGTTATGATGGATTGTCTGCTTTGCCACTTGGTGGATATACAACATGCGGTTTGATAAATTCAATCGCGATGACAGGTTTTATATCGTCAAGTATTCTTTATGGTAAAATGTTTATACAACTTATTAAATATTCAAATTCGTTAGGTCAAATTATATTCACGATATTTGTAATTGTTAATATGGGATTGTCCCAACCGGATATTCTTTCAATTATGTCTGTTTTAATTTGCATGTACGGATTATGGTCAAAACATAATAATGAATCAAAACACGTGCAAAGCCGATACAGGTGAATGTTTGGGATTGCGTTAGGCTGATTTGCCGTTATGTTAATTTATAATTTTAAAATGATTACAGAAAAGAGATTGAATAATGAGATTATGTACTGATATAAAAATATCGGTGGTAGTTCCGATATATAATTCTGAGAAGTATCTTTATAAGTGTGTTGATTCTTTGTTAGGACAAACTTATTCGAATATTGAGGTAGTATTAGTTGATGACGGTTCTACCGACTCTTCTCCAAAAATATGCGATGATTATGCTGCCTTTGATAGCAGAGTGAAAGTGATTCATCAAAAGAATGCTAGAATCGGCGCCGCAAGAAATAGAGGTATTGAGGCAGCGAGTGGCGATTATATTACTTTCATAGATAGCGACGATTATTTAGAATTAAATACATATGAAAAGTGCGTTTCACTTATTCAAAAACACGATCCGGATATTATACAATGGGATTTATCGTTTGTGCCTGAAGGTGATTGCAAGGATATTATTCCGAATCGTAATAAGAGTGAATATGTTGAGTTGGTGCTTGATAGAGATGATTTTTTAGAGAAACTCTTCCAGTGGAAAAATATGGATGTAAGATTTAATCATATATGGACAGCATCTCATTGTATTTGGACCAAAATGTGCAAAGCTGAGTTGTTTGATGGTATAAGATTTCCGGTTGGCAAGGAATATGAGGATGAAATGATTCTTCATAAAATTATGTTCAAGGCTGAGAGGTCTGTACTTGTCAATGAAAGATTTTCAAATTACCTCTTGCGAAGCGGCAGTACAGTTCATAATATGCCTCTTAAGGGAAGATTAGATAAGATTGATGCCCTTATGGATAGATACGAATTAATGAAAGAAGCAAAGTCAAAAGTTTTGATGGTTGGCAGTATTCACGATTCTTTGACTGCAATTTTTAATAGTTATTTACATGCATACCAAGAACGTGACAAAGTTTCTATTAAAAAATTGAATGATTATACTCGCAAGTTGGTTAGTGAAGGCAATGGGTATATTAATAAATTAGATAGAATTGTTGCGTATGTGATGCTGATATGTCCGCTAGGTTTCGTGATGATTTATGGCAATTATAGAAAGACAAAACTAAAACATCAAAATACATATCGCTAAATTAAAAAACAATATATAATACGGGGGAAAAGTATGAGTAAAAAAAGTGCCGGAATAATTACGCTTTATGCATCGCAAAACTTTGGTGCTTTTTTACAGGGATTCGCAATGCAAACAATTTTCCAAAAACTAGGATATGAGACTGAGTTTATTAAATATTCTGGATTGGATATTCATGAATTTCTGTTTATGATAAAAACCAAAAATATAAAATTAGCACTTTTTAGGCTTCGTCAATTCAAAAAGTATATTAAATCAAGAAATATGCTTAATATTGCTTCTAAAAAATATGCTGGTGAACACAAGGATGCTATTGTAGTCGGCAGTGATACACTTTGGGATGTGCAAAATCCAACAATAAGAAGCTCTACATACTATCTTGGAAAAGGTCTCAATAGTGAAAATATAGTAGCTTATGCACCGAGCGCAAATAGTACCTCTACAAAAGAATTTCGTGAACATTACGGTCAAGGCAATCTTTTTTCGAAATTTAGGGCAATTGGTGTTCGTGATAAAAATACGGCTAATTTGGTAGCTGAAATTTCAGGTGAAATGCCTGAAATAGTGCTTGATCCTACATTGTTGCTAAAAAAAGCGGATTATCCTGTTGTGAAGCCCAAAGAGATTGGAAAATATGTTCTGATATATGGTTACTCATTTAGAGATGATGAACAATTGGCAATTAAAGAATACGCCAAACAGATCGGCGCCCAGACAATTTCTGTTGGTCTTTTGAATACATGGTGTGATAGAAATGTTGCTGTAACTGTTTCAGAGTTTTTAGGTTATATTGAGTATTCTGAATGTGTTTTTACTACTACTTTTCATGGTACAATTTTTTCTACTATTATGGGAAAAAACTTTGTCACTTACGCAAGATCAAACTACAAAATTTTGAATTTGATGAACGATCTTGGATTGAATTCTAGAAATGGTAGTGAAAATGTTGTAAACAGTGCGAATATACTGAGAGAAAGTCTTAACTATCAAAAGATACAGGCTAATCTTGCTGATTTGCATACTAAATCAATGAAGTTCTTAGAAGATAATTTACGATAAGGGGAAGTAAAATGGTGCATCTATCTGAAAAAGCAAAATGTACCGGATGCTTAGCGTGCTATAATATCTGTCCGGCAAATGCTATTGATGTAGTATCAGATGATCAGGGGTTTCTATTTCCTAAGATTGATTTTGCAAAATGTAAGAATTGCCATATGTGTGAGACTGTGTGTTCACAGTTAAATACTATCGAAGGTCGGAATATTCCGGAAACTGTATATGCAGCGTGGAGAAATGATGAAATAGCGCGCTCACATAGTAACAGTGGTGGAATTGCAGCGAGTATAGCTGAATATGCGTTTTCAAGAGGATATACAGTTGTAGGCGCAATTATAGGAGACGATTTAGTAGTTAGACACTGTATTTGTGATACAGAGGAGCAACTTAATAAACTACGTATGTCTAAATATGTTCAAAGCTCTATTTTTGACATCTACAAGCAGGTAAAGAATAAACTCTTAAATGGCGAACAAGTTGTATTCTTTGGTACTCCTTGTCAAACTGATGCTGTCAAGAGAGTTGTGGGAGAAAAATTTAAGACGCAATTACTTACGGTTGATTTAATTTGTCACGGTGTACCATCTCCAAAGTATCTAGAAGATCATTTATTATCACTTGTTAAAAGTTTAGATGATGTAAAGACCTATGCGTTTAGAGACAACAATCAATATGTATTTCAGGTTTTATTAAATAACGGCAAAAAAATTGCCGTGCCACAGTCGCAAGATTCTTATTTGTATGCTTTTATGAAAAATGTATTGGACCGAGAATCGTGTCACACGTGCCGTTACTCGAGCACAAGTCGCTCTTCCGATATTACGTTAGGCGATTTTTGGGGATTGAACTCGGTGCACACTGCAGGTGTCAAAGTAGAGCATCATAAAGGAATCAGTGCAGTATTAATTAATACACAACAAGGTTATGATTTTTTTGAAGCTGTGAAATCTGATTTGTTTGTAGAGGAACGTAATCTTTCAGAAGTTGTAAGATATAATCCATTTTTGCGTCCCATTACAAATAGCAATGAGGATAGATTTGAATTCCGCGAAAAGTACAATAAAAAAGGCTTTGAGAATGCAGTGCTGTGGTTAAAAAGAAAATATTATTTCAAAGACACAGTTGAACTTCTGTTTAAAAAAATTAAGTATAAGTTTATGAAAATAAAGAAGAAAATGAATAAACATTATATATTGTAATTCACAGTTAGAAGCAGATTAAACATTTTCCCTAGAAATGGTCATTGAACAGATGACTATACTATAGAAATTAGGAGAGGCGTCAGATATGATTACAGTAATAGTCCCAATTTATAATGCCGAAAAGTATTTAGAAAAATGTGTGGAAAGTATTCTAACGAATTCAATAACAGGCTTGGAATTAATATTAGTAAACGATGGAAGTACTGATAATAGCCTTGCTCTGTGCAGGAAACTTCAGACCAAATACACACCCTTTATAACCGTTATTGATAAGAAAAACGAAGGTGTTTCCGTAGCACGTAATGCGGGCATAGAAATTGCAAAAAACGAATGGATAACTTTTGTTGACGCCGATGATTGTGTGAATGAGACTTTGATTGCAAACTATGAAAATATTATCAATTCTAATAATCCAAATGTAGATCTCTTGGTAACCGGATATGCAATTTTTGATGACTTTCAAAATTGTTTAGGAAGTTTTTCGCCTAAACATTCTAATGCATATTTGCGAGCTGATAACGGAATACAAACTCTTTTCGAAGAAGTAGGGGATAATCTTGATGCAAGAGGCTGGTTATGTACGTTTGTTTGCAATAAAGCTTATAGAAGAGATATATTAAATCAATATAACATAAGATTTAAGCCTGGTTTGGGATATGGAGAGGATTTCCTATTTAATGCAGAGTATTACAGGTATATAAACGGAATTAGTACAATTAGCAAGCCACTATATTATTATTACAAAAGAGGCTCTGGTGCTACATCAAGATTTTGGGGCGGTACGGATTTGATTGACAGAAGATGCCTTTTTTATGAAACAAGTATCGAAATGAGTCGAAACTTAAACTTGGATAAAGAATATGATGATGTTTTAAAGAAAGTTGAAGCTAGGTTGATATTTGCGACATTGGGATGGGTATTTGGTTCAGGGAAAAAATTGAATACGCAAGCTAAATTGCAGCATTGTAGAGAGCTTTGTGAGAACTATAAGTATGGATATTTACTTGAAAACTGTCCGAGAAATCGGCTTTCACTAATAAAACGCATAATGCTTGATTTGTTATTGCGACGAGCATATATGTTATATTTGCTTATAGGACAACTTGAGCAATTTATTATCGAAATAAAAAGAAAGTTAAAAGTAATTCGAGGTAAGCATTGCGTAAAGAGTGGTAATTAGTACAAGAACTGGTTGTCGGTATTATACGATGCTAAAAATATTCAAGTAGATGTCTTGATAGTTGATTAAAAATTGCGAATGAGAATTTAAGGTGGAGTAAAATGAGATTTTCAATTGTTACTGTGTGTTTTAATGCAGAAAATGATATAACAAAAACAATTGAATCTGTCTTATTGCAGTCCTGCAAAGACTATGAATATATTATTATAGATGGTGCGTCTACTGATAGCACATTAGATGTTGTTAAATCATATGCACATAAGTTTAAAGAAAAGGGCCTCAGTTTTATTATCAATTCTGAGCCTGATTCTGGTATATATGACGCTATGAATAAAGGTATTGCTATGGCTACGGGGCAGTGGATTATATTCCTAAATGCAGGGGATGTTTTTTATAATAAGGATGTTTTAGCTTTGGTTAGCAAAGAAAATTTAGATTCAGCCGGAGTTGTATACGGAAATACAATTTTCGAAAGAAACGGTTACTTTCGTTATGCTGTACCACCCCAGCTTGAGCATTTTAAAATTGAAATGCCGATTTGTCATCAAAGTGTTTTTGTGAAAACAATATTAATGAAAGATAAACCGTTCAATCTAAAGTACAAAATATGTGCGGATTATGATTTCCTAATTGGTGCTTATTTGAATAATGTTCCATTCATATATGTTGATATTCCTTTTTCTATTTTTTCGTTTGGAGGAATTAGTTCTTCATCATATAAATCTCATTTAATGTTGCGCTTAGAAAACATGAAAATTAGGTATAAACATGGCGTAATTACTTTTTTCTCCTATATAAGGCTAAGGGTGCGTTTGATCAGGGATAAAATTCTTTCAATGATGAAGTGTCAAATTTCAAAATTATTAAACAGAAAGAGTAAAAGAGATGATTTTTATTTATATGATAATAGGTGGATTAAAGGTTTAGACCAATTAGAAGTGGTAGTAAACCTCCAATCAAAATTTGAATAGTAAATATCATAAAAGAGGGCGATTGAGAAAGATGAATTTAATTAGATATAAGGTGAAAAAACATTTGCTTAATTCGTTATATTTAATATCTAATTTTTTTCCAAAAAAGAAAAACCTTTGGCTTTTTGGAGCATGGCAAGGTGAACTTTACGGGGATAATTCAAAATATATGTTTAGATATATAAATCAAAATCATTCCGAAATCAAGGCCGTTTGGGTTTCAAATAATCAAGAAGCAGTAAATAAAGCCATTTCAGAAGGGTACAGGGCATTCAATTACAAATCTTTAATGGCTAAGTGGTATACTTTACGCGCAGAGGTTGTGTTTGAAACTGAAGGCAATAATGACCATATACCATATTTAATCGGTGGTGCGAAAAAGATTCAGCTGTGGCACGGCTTTGGAATTAAAAACAACAAAAAATGGACTATTGATCCGAGTTCTTTTAATAAAAACAAATATCAGACATTATCGTATGCACATTTCGACGATTATTGGATGACTGCTTGCGAAGAAGCGTCAAAAAAATATTCCGACTCATATAACATTTCGAGAGATAGAATGTTCATAACCGGTCAGCCGAAAGATGATACTTTTGTTTTGGAAAAGCCCAATGATACCATAAATGAAATTCGAAAAGAACACAATGGGTGCAAAATTTATGTTTATTTACCTACTCATCGTAACTTCGGTAAAGACTCTTCATTTAATTCTGTAATGAGTATTGAATCATTAAAGACTGTTAACAAAGAGTTGGTAGAAAACAATATTATTATGATTTTTAAGCCGCATTTTCATGAATTTGAAAAATATGCGGGTTATACCGACTCTCTAAGTAACATCATATTTGCAACGGATAAGGACAAGTATGGAGATGTCTATGAGTTTCTTCCCGTGTGTGATGGCTTAATTACAGATTATTCCGGTATTATGTTTGGATATCTGGCATCGGGAAAGCCAATTATTTATTTCACCTACGATTATGATGAGTATTTAAAAGATGATTTTGGCTTCTATTATAATTTTGATGAGATTACATATGGACCGGTTTGTAAAACATGGGATGAAGTTGTAGAAAATATGATAAATATCACAGCTGATGATTACGCTGAGCGAAGGGAGCAGCTTCGTGAAAGATTTTGTCCCTATGCAGATGGCAATAGCTGTGAAAGAGTTTACTTAAAGGTTAAAGAGTTGTTAAAGTAAGGGGAACTTTATTTGGAACGCAGAGATTATAGATGGGATTTTTACAAAGGCATTCTTATATTTGGAGTTATTTTGGGCCATACGATTACCGCATTCAAATGCGGTTCCACCGTTTCTTCTTGGTTAGCCGTATTTTTAAGGACATATGATATGCCTATGTTTGCTTTTGTTACTGGCTATTTTCTTTATAAGAGCTGTAAACGAAGAAAAGCACATCTAAATATATTAAATAAGATAACTTCAATTCTATTTCCAATAGTATTATGGAATCTGATATTTAATCTTGCCTCTCTCAATTTATCCTTTTCTATTGGTCGCTTCTGGTTTCTTTGGTCAATTTTTTATGTCTCGGTTATAATTATTGCTGTAGATTCTTTGTTTTCATTTAATAAGATTATTAAATTTTTAGTGCTGTGTTTAATAATTATTGCCTTTCATACGGTAATTAAGGATAGTCACAATATTGGGTTTTTATTTATCCCGTGTATTTTTGGATTTTACTTTTATGAATTGAAACAGCTATTACACAGTAAAAAAATTAATATGTTTTATCTGAAAGTGTGTTTCTTTTTAGCATTTATATTACTCTATTGTTTCTGGAAAGTTGATTATAATGTTTGGAATACGGGATGTAATGTTTTTGCGTTCAACACTCCGGTTAAAACAACATTAGTTATTTTATATCGCACAGTTTTAGGTTTGGTTGGTTGTATTGTAATGAAAATATCGTTTGATTTGATTTTTCATTTGTGGACACGAAGTCGGCATAAGCTATTAAATAAGCTTTCTGATTTAATCATAGAAGCGGGGCAATGCACTTTAGAATTGTATATTTTACAGACTTTTTTTGTAGAAAATATCGGGGCGAGAGTTTTAAAGAAAATAATAGAGTTGCTCAATTTCAATCCTTTTGTAATACATATTAATTTGCTTAACTTGATTATCGCTCCGCTAACTACTGTAATTGCGGTTATAGTAATGTGTTATCTGCAAAAATATTTAAAGAAAATACCTTGCGTAGGTGGTTTTATTTTTGGATTTTCTAATTTATCTTTTAGACTAGTCAAAAAGGAGAGTATTCATTGAAAAAGTATAAAATAGGATATACACAAGGTGTGTATGATATGTTTCATATCGGTCATCTGAATCTTATAAATAATGCAAAGAATCAATGCGATTTTTTGATAGTAGGAGTTAATTCGGATTCTCTTGTTCAGTGCTATAAGAATAAGCAACCAGTTATAACGCAGGAGAACAGGAGAGCGATTGTCGAGAATATAAAAGCGGTAGATAGGGCTATAATCGTTAACACATTGGATAAAATAGAGTTGCTAAATGGACTTAAATTTGATGCAGTTTTTATTGGAGATGATTGGAAGAATGATCCTCGTTGGATAAAAACAAAAAATGACCTTAATTTGCTGGGTGTCGACGTGGTATTTTTACCATATACACCTGAAATTTCTTCAACAAAGTTAAGAACTGTCGAAGAAGAAAAAATTGAAGATTAAAATCTAATGGAGTTTTTATGAGTATTAAAGGAAAAGTGCGTAAAATTATTTTCTCATTGATAGAGAGAAGAAAAAAATTATCTTTTTTGGCTTCCCAAAAGAATTCTTTTGGTATATCAGTAGCGGAAGTTTCACGTAGTAAAAGACTTGGCTTTACACCTGACGAATATGTAATTTATGAACTTGACAAAAACAATCCGGAAGATTATATATCAGAATGGGAGCGGCAATGCTTTAGAAATAAAGCTATAGATTATAGGGTATTGTTAGATAACAAAATAGTTTTCTACTTTCTCATAAAGAATTTTGCTCCCGTAAATAAGATTTTTGCTTACAAGGTTAGCGGTACATATATTGCGTTGGATGATGACTTTATAATAGAAAATGTATCTAACGCCATTCTTAAGAACCAAAGATTAGTATATAAAAAAATCAATTCCGGCGGTGGAGATGGGTTTTATTTAATAGAAATCAGAAACGAAAAGGTCTATATAAATAGGAATGAATGTTCTTTGAACGATGTCCAGCAACTTATTGAAGAAGATAATTACCTGATTGAAGAATTTTGTGAACAATCGGAATTTGAAAATAATTTATGGCCTTATTCTGTTAATACAATAAGAATTATTACCGTGAAAAATTCTAGTGGTGAAATCATTGCAACAAATGCGTTTCAAAGAATGGGATTGCAAGAGGGAAGTTGCGTTGATAATGCTTGTGCAGGTGGAATTTATTGCGAAATTGATATTGATTCAGGAATTTTCAAAAAGGCTTGTAGCCATTCCCCTGAAAGCCTTTTAGATGCTAATGGCAACAAAATATATTATTCTGCTCATCCTGTTAGCGGTGCTCAGTTGGAGGGAATAAAGGTTCCAAATTGGGATATGTTGGTAGATAATATTGTTGAATTACATAGAAAACTCCAATTTACAAAAATCCCATTTATTGCTTGGGATATTGCTATGACAAAAAATAAATTTAAAATTATCGAAGCTAATACTTCTTGCAGTGTTGATTTTTTGCAAACCTTTAATGGCGCAAGAAATGCGCCTGTTGGCAATTGGATGAAGGATATGGGATATATAAAATAAACTTTTAAAGGATAATTATGTCAAAAATTAAAGATTATAAATCTAAAACTTTGGTAAATTTAATATGGAAATTCTTGGAACGGATTGGTAATCAAGGCGTAGCTTTTGTTGTTTCAATTGTTTTAGCAAGACTATTAAGCCCCGATGATTATGGACTAATATCACTTGTAACGATTTTTACTTCTATATTTGGAGTGTTTGTTAATGGTGGTTTGGGAACTGCTTTAATTCAAAAAAAAGATGCAGATGATTTGGATTTCTCGACTGTATTTTATAGCAATATATTTTTTGGGGCACTGTGTTATTTGATTTTGTTTCTTTGCGCTCCCTTAATTTCTGCCTTTTACAATACACCGGAATTAACAAGTGTTATACGCGTGTTAGGTTTAACGTTAATTATTTCGGGATTTAGCGGTGTTCAATCGGCGTATGTTTCGAAGAAATTAATTTTTAAAAAATTCTTTTTTTCAACACTCGGAGGAACACTTTTCTCTGCTGTTATAGGAATCACTATGGCGTATTTCGGTTTTGGTGTATGGGCATTGGTTGCGCAGCAGGTTTCTTCAAGTCTTTTTTCTGCTGTTGTGCTTTGGATAATAGTTAAATGGTATCCTAAAAAAATGTTTTCTTTCAATAGATTAAAATCTCTTTTTTCTTTTGGGTGGAAATTATTGGTTTCACAGTTGATAAA
Source organism: Acutalibacteraceae bacterium (assembly GCA_045594065.1). Lineage (GTDB taxonomy): Bacteria > Bacillota > Clostridia > Oscillospirales > Acutalibacteraceae > SIG565. The sequence goes on along the minus strand of JAZNXU010000040.1, from coordinate 9,242 downwards.
CACCGTGTATAACGATATTCGGCAATTAATAATCGGTAAGATATATTCTACGGCAGACCTAGCCTATTATAATCGCGGCAAATCGCTTCCCAATATGTTGGTTACCAATATAAATACATCTATCGATAGTGTACTGTTGCCGGTTATGTCGGATGTGCAAGACCAAAAAGAGCGACTTAAAAGTATGACTCGTAGAGCTATTAAGACCAGTAGTTATATTATGTGGCCTATGATGTTTGGCTTGATGGCTATTGGTGAAAATTTTGTTCATTTAGTACTGACAGATAAGTGGTTGCCAAGCCTGCCTTTTTTATATGTTTTCTGTTTTGTTTCGGGGTTGCAACCTATACAAACAGCAAATTTAAATGTAATAAACGCAATGGGCCGTAGTGATTTATATTTAAAAATGGAAATCACAAAAAAAACATTGGGTATTTTAATTGTTTTAATAACTATGAAAATTAGTGTTTTAGCAATGGCTATAGGTTCTGTAATCTACACAATTATAGTTAGTGTTATTAACGCTTTCCCAAACAAAAAATTGATTAATTATACTTATTTTGAGCAAATAAAGGATATGGCACCAGCATTTATTCTCGCGTTATTTATGGCTGTAATAGTAAAAATATTACCCATTCAAGGAATCAATATGATTTTACAGTTAATTATTCAAATTTTTGTCGGTGCGCTTATTTATGTATTGGGCTCTATCTTCTTCAAGCTGGAAAGTTTTATTTTTATTAAAAATATGATTTTAGGGTTTATTAAGAAAAAGCGCATCTAATTTATAAGCAAATATTTTATATAAAATAGGAGTGTTATAATATTATAGATATATTAAAATCAATCCCCGAGTTTATATGGGAAAATATATTTACTGTTATAAACACATTGGTTTGCGGTCTTATTGTTGCTGTTTTTACTTCTACTTTTTTGAAGAAAAAAGAGGAGCGCACGCGAATTGCAGGTGTTATTGTAGAAAAGCGCATTAACAGCGAGCAGGAAATTCTCCACTATCTTGAACACGAGCTTTTTAAGGAGGAACTTTGTTCTGATAACAACATTGGACCCTCGGTTCAGACAGAGCTTTTAAGAGCATATGGGCTTCCAAATCCTTACGGGGAGCGTATTCAGTACGCACGTATATTTTTATCCTTCGATAAATTTGACGACTTTTTTCACGAGTTTGAAGATAAAATTATGATACACAAGCTCTGGCTCGATAATAAAGTTAGGGCGCACCTTGTGTTTATGCAGGTGTATTTTGCGTTTTTTAATACTATACCGATACTTGTAAACCGCATTCCTCTGCCTGATGGTAAGGAACTTACCGAGCAGGAGAGCAAAAAACTTTGCGACAAAGTTCTATTTTTACTTGGCGCAAGCTGCGACGCTGAGATCAATAAGTTTATGTCTAAGCTTGATGAGTTAATAGTGAATTCAGTTTATAAACTTGACTTAAAGCGTCCGAAGAAGAGTATGATGCGTGACAATATGTATAATGTCGATATGAGCAAGTGCTTTCGTAGGTTTGAGAAAACTATTCTCGGAGAATATGAAAATAATATCTTCACTCTTATAATGGACCTTGTTTATAGTGCAAAGGGGATTAATCCTGATAAGATGTCTAAGAAAGAGTACGAAGAGTTTTTAAAGACTACTGACTCCGAATTGTATAATGAAATGCAGGGCGAAATTGAAAATTTCAAAGAAGTTATCAAGCAAATTGCGAATGAATATGGGGCAGAACTTGTACATAAAGACGATTTGGATAAGTATCCGGACGGATACGCCTTACCCTTAAAGGATGTGTTAACTGGTAAGGCGAAACCGAAAAAAGTTAAAAAATAATCTAATAGTATTTAATTTTTAAAAGCGGGCGTTTGCCCGCTTTTGCATATTTTTAGGCACAATCGGTGGAAATATCAATAAAACAGTTGGGAAAAATTTTTGTGTCTAATAGATCTAAAACAATAACCTTTAATAAAAAACCGTCAATTCTAAGCTTTGCCTCGGTTGTGGGGCCGAAGGAGAGTGATGGGCCGTACGGAAGATGCTTCGATATTTGCGGGTCAGACAGTCTTTTTGGTGAAGCTTCTTATGAAAAAACTGAAAGCAAGCTGCAAAAATTAGCTGTGGAAAAGGCGTTAAAGAGGTCGGCAGTTAATTTTGCTGATATTGATTGTGTTTTTGCGGACTTTACGGTGCTTGTTTTACAATGCTGCTCGCACTTATAAACGCTCGCAATATTACCACCTTTTTCTATATTCCCCTGGCGGGTAGCCTTCGATTTTTTTAAATATTCGCGTAAAATAGTTGGTATCGGATATTCCGCATTCGATACCAACTTTTTCTATGCTAAAATCGGTAAAGCGTAATAGTGTTTTTGCGTGAGTTACACGCACATGCAGCAGGTAATCTATAGGCGATACGCCGAATTGCTGCTTAAAAATTCTGGTAAGATAATATTTGTTTATATAAAATTTTTCCGCAAGGTCCTGCAAAGTTATTTTTAATGAATAATTCTGGTCTAAATATTCTTTTATCTGCTGTAAATCAATGTTAAGATTATTCGTTTTATAAATTCTTTCTTCACGGTAGCTTTCACTCATCAGTACGGTAAGCAGATTTGTCAGTTTTTCAAAAATCTGCATATCGCGAATATATTCATTTGACGAGGCAATTGAAAATATGTTATTAAGAATTGAGTTGTATTCGTCAATTTTTTTAGATGAAAAAGCGGGCATACCGCCGCGCTCAAGATATTTATCATAAATTCCTTTCATATTTGGACCGTAAAAATGCACCCATTTAAGTTCCCAAAGATTTTCCGAGGAGCGGTGAGAGTAGGGGGTGCGACAATCAATAAACACACAGTCACCTTTCTTTATATGATAGGTGATTTTATTATATATAAATGTACCGTTACCCTTAGTGACCATAAAGAATAAATAAGAATTCAGATTTTCTCGACTGTTTGTATGGGGTTCTTTTGCTCGTATTGTACCTGTTTCTTGAAGATGCAATAAATTTGTTTTTGCAAATTTTGACGGAGTGTAAATTATTCGGCTGTCATACAAAGTGCCCTTTTCAGTTTTCAAAATAATCACCTCAAAGTAATTATAACACATAAGTCAATATAATGCTATTTAATATCAAGATAATCACTTAAAAAAAGTTACAAACCACCTTATAATTTAATTTAAATAATTATTAAAGGTGAAAATTTTATGAAAAAAGCTCTTATTACTGGAATAACCGGTCAAGACGGTTCGTATTTAGCAGAATTTCTGCTTGAAAAAGGCTATGAAGTTCACGGCATTGTAAGGCGCGCATCTGTTGCAAACACGGGTAGAATAGAACATTTAATACAAAATAATGCTATTGTTCTGCACGACGGAGATTTATCCGATGCTTCAAGTCTTATAAGAATAATAGGTGAAGTTAAACCAGATGAGATTTACAATCTTGCAGCACAAAGCCATGTGCAGGTAAGTTTTGATGTTCCCGAATATTCAGGCGATGTTGATGCATTAGGTGTTTTGCGTGTTTTGGAGGCTGTCAGGATTTTAGGCTTGACCAAAACATGCCGTATTTATCAGGCTTCCACCAGCGAGTTATATGGTAAGGTAGAGGAGATTCCCCAAAAAGAAACAACTCCGTTTCATCCATACAGCCCGTATGCTGTTGCAAAGCAATACGGTTTTTGGATAACCAAAGAATACCGTGAGGCATACGGAATGTTTGCTGTTAACGGAATTTTATTTAATCACGAGTCAGAGCGCCGTGGTGAAAATTTTTTTACTCGCAAAATTACACTTGCTGCGGCACGCATCGCAGAGGGCTTGCAGGACCATCTGGAATTAGGTAATCTTGATTCACTTCGTGATTGGGGATATGCTAAAGATTATGTTGAGTGTATGTGGCTGATGCTTCAGCACGATAAACCCGAGGATTTTGTCATTGCAACCGGTGTTCAGCATACTGTGCGTGATTTTACCGAAAAAGCTTTTAGGGCGAACGGAATTGAATTGCGTTTTGATGGCAAGGCTCTCGAGGAAAAGGGATATGATGTTAAAACCGGAAAGATGTTGGTTTGTGTTAATCCCGCATGGTTCAGACCAACCGATGTTGATAATCTTTTGGGTGACCCTACAAAAGCTAAAACCGTACTTGGTTGGAATCCGCAAAAGACAAGTTACGAGCAATTGGTAGAGCTTATGGCTAAGCATGACCGCGAGTTAGCAAAAAAAGAGAAAGCAAGTGTTTGAAATGGAACTTAATTCAAAGATTTATGTTGCCGGTCACAAAGGTATGGTTGGCTCGGCTATTGTAAGATGCCTTAAAAAACAAGGATACACCAATATAATAACGAAATCTCACAGTGAGTTGAATTTAATTAATCAAGCGGCGGTGGAAGATTTCTTTAAATCTGAAAAGCCTGAATACGTGTTTTTGGCAGCGGCTAAGGTTGGTGGAATAGAAGCCAATCGAAATGCTCTGGCGGATTTTATGTATGAAAATATGATGATAGAAATGAATGTAATTAATTCTGCTTTTAAAAACGGCTGTAAAAAACTTGAGTTTTTAGGTTCTTCCTGCATATATCCTCGTTTGGCGCCACAGCCGATGAAAGAAGATTGCTTGCTAACAAGTGCGCTTGAGCCTACTAATGAGGCATACGCATTGGCGAAAATCAGCGGACTTAAATATTGTGAGTATTTAAACCGTCAGTACGGCACCGATTATATAAGTGTTATGCCTACAAATCTTTACGGTCCTAACGATAATTACCATCCTACGGGAAATAAAACGGGATTGCTATTGCTTGACTATATTTGCTCTGTGCGAACTGCCGTGGGAACAATGCCTAAAAAAGCTGTTTTGATTAAAACTATCGTTACCACATCTCTTGCTGACAAAATTGCCGAAAACTATGGTGTGCAGACGATAAATGTTTTAACGGGGTTTAAGTACATAGGGGAACAAATAGGTATTCTTGAAAAAAAGGGAGAAATAAATAGATATATTTTTGGGTTTGAGGAAAGCTATGGTTATTTAAGCGGAACTTATGTGCGGGATAAGGATGCTGTCAATCCTGCGATTTTAATTGCCGAAATGACTGCGTATTATAAAAATCAGGGAATAACGCTTGACGAAAAAATTAAGATGCTATATTTAAAATATGGTTATTGTATAAATAATCTTTATACTTACAGCTTTGAAGGTATGGCAGGTAAAGCAAAAATGCAGAGTATTATGAATGCAATTAGGAAAACTCAGGCGGTTGATAATTATGAAGTTATCGATTATAAAACGGGTGTGGATAATTTACCAAAATCAGATGTTATTGAAATAAAGGCAAAGGATTTTTCTTTGGTGGTCCGTCCGTCGGGAACAGAACCAAAGCTTAAAATTTATACATCAGTAACTGCTGTAAATAGAAAGGAAGCCGAAAAGGCTGAAAAAATTTTAATCGAAAATTTTATGAAAAAATATATCTAACTAAAAGCGGCCTTTTTGGCCGCTTTTGTATATTTGCAGGCTAATCGACGAGAATATTAATAAAAACTTTCGGGAGAGATTTTTGTGTCTAATAAATCTAAAACAATAACCTTTAATAAAAAACCGTCAATTCTAAGCTTTGCCTCGGTCGTGGGGCCTAAGGAGAGTGAGGGGCCGTACGGAAGATGCTTCGATATTTGCGGGTCAGACAGCCTTTTTGGTGAAGATTCTTTTGAAAAAGCCGAAAGCAAGCTGCAAAAATTAGCTGTGGAAAAGGCGTTAAAGAAGTCGGCGGTCAATTTTGCTGATATTGATTGTATTTTTGCAGGCGACTTGCTTAATCAGTGTATCGGCTCGTCTTTTGGATTAATGGATTTTGACATACCATTTTGCGGGCTTTATGGCGCCTGTTCTACAATGGCATTATCACTTATTAACGCCGCCATATATATTGAGGCAGGGGTTGCTAAAAAGACAGTTTCGGTTACTTCTTCACATTTCTGCTCGGCCGAAAGGCAGTACCGTTTTCCGCTTGAATATGGCTCTCAACGCACACCGACGGCCCAATGGACGGTAACAGGCTCGGGAGCGGTTGTGCTGACAGATGAGCCCACCAAGGCATATATTGATAAAGCTATAATAGGCAAAATTTGCGATTTAGGCGTTAAAGATGCCAACAATATGGGTGCCGCAATGGCACCCCAAGATGTTAAAATAAGACCATACCCAAGACACGAGGGTATGGTCTTTTTCTACACACAATTTTACATAAAGGGAGGTTTATCACATTACATAAAGTCTTGAAATCCCTGTATTTATGCGGGTTTTGAGCATATTCAGTAATGCTCATAACACAGTATAAAACACTTGGGTTTGAATGTCAAGAACGAGTAAACAATCACAAAATTTTGGAATTTAATTTCAGTTGCCGACTGAAAGTTATTTCCGCAAAGGAGGTATAAAAATGAAATTAATTGATAGTTTAATAAAACAATTTGGATATAATACACCGTTTATGTTATCTGAAATTGAAAAAGAAGATTATAGCAAACAGCAAATAATTAAAGAGGTTACAAAATTATGTGAGGCAAAAAAGGTAATTCGCTTTGAACGCGGAATGTATTATATTCCGCGAAAGACAAAGTTTGGCACATCGTTTTTTAATCAAAACAAAGTTATTGAGAAAAAATATATTTCTGACGGTGATTTGGTTTATGGGTATTATTCGGGGAGATATATTCAAAAACTTTTAGGTTTAATTAAATACAATATCAATGCCATAGACATATTTAGTAACAATGCAAGTAAGGATGTTACGAAAATTACAGTTGGCAGTCAGTTAGTAATACTTCATAAAGCCAGAACAACCATCGACAAACACAACGCACCTGTTCAATGCCTTTTGGAACTAATGAACGGCATTGATGTCGAGACTCTTGACGAGTATAAACGCAAACTCATATCCGACTATATCACAGAAAACCGAATCACCCAACGACAAATCACCAAATACATACCGTATTTTCCCGATAAGACTTGCAGAAATCTAATTGAAAGTGAGGTAATATACCGTGTCCCGCAGTAATAGTTGTATGGTTTGTACATATCTAATCGAACTTGTAGCCGGAATAATGACCGGGTACATATTTATCTATCTTGACGATGCAATTGTGATGCGATTTGAACTTTCAATGTTGGATAACCCCGCAGCTCTCGTCCTTGTGGATGCAAAATCAAAAGCGGTGCGATTTTTAGTCTACTTAATGCTGACCGCAGTCTGCTTTTGGGGAGTGTTTTACGCTATCTATTGGCGCCGACCTTTCGGATTTTCTCTTATTTTTTGTGCTATTGTCGGTTTTATCTACTATGTAATATTCACCGATAAAGCAACAAAGGATAAAATGTCAAAAATACTCATCGTCAATGGTTGCTTTATCGCACTCGTATTCCTAATTGCTCTCTCTTTAAACCTTATGTTCAACCCCAGACACGCACCCCTCCTCAACGGTGGTACAGTTATGTGGTGATTCAAATCATAATAGTGGAATTTTAAATTATTATATGGTATAATTAGTTCGATATATAAGAATTTATTTGCAAAAGGGTGTTTATATGAAAAACAAAAAAAGTATCTTAGCAATTGTAATAGGATTATTTTTAATATTCACTTTTTTATTTTTAAATCCATCATTGGAAAAGAAAACAGAGTGGAATAAAATATCCGAAGATTACAATATAATCGCTGATGTTGCATTTGATTATTATAAAGAATATATCAATGAAAGAAATACTCATAATGGTACTATGTTCCTTGATATATCAGAAGATGGAGAATCTCTAACACAAACTATCTATTCGCCCGACAAAGAAGATACGGTTTATTATGTCAATTTAAATGAGAAACAAAAAGCCGCTCTTAAAAACATATCAAAGTATTACACTGGTCCTCAACGACAAGAATTAATAATGATAAAGAGTGCAGAATATTTGGAAATCACCGATGACGATGCAGTAGGTGCATTTGCTATTATTAAGTCAAAAGAAAAACCTACCAACTGGGGAAATCATAAAATATATAATTTAGGAAATGATTGGTGGCAGGTTAAATCTACGGCAAGGTGATATGAAATAAAAAATGTAGACAATTTCCAATATATCGAACTGTTGTGATGTATAGGGAAAGATAAAAATTGCCGCTGAGGAACAAACTCCTCAGCGGATTTTTGCTTTTATTCAAAAGAAACAGGCTTTGTATCGTTTGTCGCAAATGCGTTAGGACCGGGATCTGACATAGAAAAATACATTTTAGCAGCCTTTGTTGTGCCGAAATCTCGGTTAGAACCGGAGTTCTGCACCTTATTAAAGGCATCGCGGAACATCTGATTGTGCGCTTCCTCACGGTTTAAAAGGAAGTCGATGGTCTCACGCACCTTTTTGTCATCAATCTGACGGTAGAGGTACTCGTAAACCACCTTTGCGCGTTGCTCAGATGCGATATTGCTGAGTAGGTCTGCACAGAGGTCTCCCGTAACCGTTACATAGTCGCCTGTCCAAGAGTAGCCCGATGCGTTGATAAGACCGGGGTTAAGACCTAAAAGCACGTGGGACTGAATCTCGCCAGATGGCACCTTCTCGGCATCAACATCGTGTCCGTTTAATAGGTTAATGGTTTGTGCAACCATCTCCATATGACCAAGTTCCTCGGCGGCAATGTCAAGAAATAAATCCTTGATTTCAGGGTCTTTAATTCTAAAACTCTGTGACATATACTGCATAGCCGCCTTTAGTTCACCGTTACCGCCGCCAAGTTGTTCTTGTAAAAGTGCCGCGTACTGCGGATTTGGTTTCTCTACTGCTACAGGATGAAATAGCATCTTTTCGTGTTTAAACATAAACTTACCTCCGTTAATATTGTATTAGATATTCTTTCCATTTTTTATGGTGATATACAAAGGATAACTACCTTGCTGCTAATGATTTTATTGATTTGCCTTCGCGATGCTTTCTAACAATCTTATCAATTGTTTTTTGTGGTGTATCAGGTATTCCTTTTTGTCATTGTTCGTTTTTAACGGACTTGTTCAGTTGTTAGCGTCCTTTTACTATTGGGTAGAAAAATTCATAATTTTGTGGTATAATCAATTAAATATAAGAAGTTGAAAAGGTTGTACCCGAAATGAATAGCAAGGCGTTTATTAAATACATATCGGCATTATTACTGTTTGGACTTAACGGAA
>JAZNXU010000039.1:0-19884 GCA_045594065.1 Acutalibacteraceae bacterium | reverse complement strand
AGGTGAGTTTTTTATACTGCTCGGTATACTCATCAAAGTCGATATCATAAATATCCCAAGCAGCATCGGCCTGATTAGCAACAACTATCCAAAGGTCCTTAGAAGTGCCCGCCGTAGGTAGCTGTGATTTTATATGTACCTGATTTATAGGCGGTAAGAATACCGTCCTCACTTAAGGTAAGTTTCTTTTCGCCACCCTCAAGCAGAGTCCATGTAATATCTGAACCCGCGGTAGCGTCAGTATCACCCACAAAAACAACCTCAACAGCTGTTTTTAAATCCACCTGTGTGAGTGAGAACACAGGGATTGCAGGTGCGGTATCAACATTAACGGTATACGGCTCGACAGTTGCTGACCCATTTGTGGCGAGCGTACCGAAAGCAACGCTGACTACCGATAAAAGAACAGCTAATGCACAAATTACAGAAACTGCTTTTTTACCAAGCTTGCTTACAATAAATTTCATAATATTTCCTCCGAAAAAAGAATTTTGGAACTGACGGGGACACTCCCGCCAATTTACACATTATTATAATATCATAAACGAATTCAAAATACTCGTCTTATTCTACAAATTTGCCGTGGTTTAAAAAATTTTTTGATAGAATTGTACAAAAAATACCGATTAACTGTGTTTTTTCACACCACCTTGATGAATTCAAAAGGCCGTCTGGCGATTGACAAATCGCCTGCTGAGATATTATGCTGTTTTCCCTCCCTTGTCTATTTACTGTGCAAAAAGAAACGACTTCCTACGGGAAGTCGTTTTCTTTTATTTCCAGTATCCTAATTCTACGCCTTTTTTGTAAACCAAATCGCCCAATATCTTATAGCCGAGCTCATTTAAGTGGCAGTCGCCTTTATTACGCTGATAGGTAAAGGTACGGGGGAATCTGCCCTCTTGTAAATCAACCTTATCAATCTGTGTAACCTCAAGATTATAATCCTCATAAAGCGAGCCGTTTGCATATTCGCGAAGACTGACGCATCTATCACCGAAAGCCGCTTTGAACTCGGCGGTATAATCGGTACGGTAATGCGGGATTATTGCAATAAAATTATCAGCTGTGGCAGCAATCTTCTTATAGCTGTCGATTAATTCGTTTATGTCATCATTCCAGCCGCCGTTAGCGCCCATTAAAAGCACGGTGCAATAATTCTCCTCATAAATATCGGAATAATCGAATTTAATCTTTGCACCCACAGGAATTGTTACTATTTCGGAGGCATCCTCTCGGCACAGAATGTATTTGCCCGCTTCTTCGCTAGCACCCTTTTCAAAGCGCATAGTGTAGGGCTTACCGTCAATAGTGAGTTTAGTTATAGGCAGATCACGGCCCATAACGCCGTAACGGTATTTAATTTCCTCACCGTTCATTCCGGAAAAAATAGTCCAGTCATATTCAAGCTCGGTTTCACCCTTACCGAAAACTATTTGGTTGGAAACGGTAAAATCAATTGCGTTGAGTCGTGACATTATGGCATGAGTTTTTTCTCCGCCCACGCCCGCGTTAAGCACTGTGTACTGACCCTTCAAATGATCTCCGAGAATACTCGGGTATTTGTTTTCTTTATCCATACCCATACCCTCGGTGATGCTGTCACCAATGCAGATTACCACCTTACCGTATTCAGCATTGGTTGTGGGTTGATTGTTGGTTTGCACATCTGTTTCCTCCTTACTGCTATCAGTATTACTGTCAGTGGCGTTTGTGCCCGTCTGATTGTTTTGAGTGTCAGTGCCGTCGACCTGCTCTTTCTTTGAGCAAGCAGCAAGAGAGAAAATCATACACAATATAAGCAAAATAGAAATAATTCTTCTCATTCGTAAGCCTCCCTAACCGTTTATACCTTAATTTTAAACAATTAATCCTATTTTGTCAAGAAATCAAATATAATTCAAAAAAAATAACCGTCCGAACATAACATTCGAACGGTTATTAGCTTAATCTAATTCGAAAGCTTTTTCAAGCTTCAACTGAGCGCCTGTAACAGGGTCCATTCCCTAATTTTAACCTACAATACCAACGCGGTCGATACTCTTAATAAACTGCTTTTGAAGAATACAGTAAAGAATAAGCACAGGTAAAATTACAAGCAAACAAGCTGCCATTATGGGACCTGCTTTTGCGGCACCGGCAGTCTGAATACCGTAGGCACCGATTGTACTGTTAATCTTTGAAAGGTTAACCGAGAGCATTTCGCTATTGGTAAAGTACATACCGGCAAGGTATACATCGTTCCAATGCCAGATGATACTGAAAATAGTAACGGTAAGGAAAGCAACACCCGAAGACGGTACAACTATGCTCAAGAAAGTCTTTACGGGACCTGCTCCGTCGATAGAAGCGGCCTCCTCCAGCTCTTTGGGCATACCCTTATAGAACTGAACGAAAATGAAAATGAAGAAGCCGGCTTTAAGTCCAACGCCGAGAAGACTCGGTAAATAGAACGCCCATTCGGTGTTAAGAAGATTCGGGCGAATATCAGTGCCTATCACCTTACCGATAAGCTCGAGTATTCCCAAGAAGTCAAAATTACGCATATTAAGCATAAGCGGAATCATGAGCATATTGGTAGGAACAAGAATTGTAACAATAAGAATGAACATTAAGAACTTCTTTTCCTTGAACTCAAATCGGGCAAGACCGTAAGCGAATACCGAGCAGGAAATTACCTCAATAAGACCGGCAACAATCTCGGTTTTGAGAGTATTAACAAGACCTATGGGATATTTAAGGCATTCCCAAGCAGTTTTAAAGTTATCCATTGTATATTGCTTAGAAATCCAAACAACGGTTGGGTCGTTAAACTCGCTCAATTCGCGGAAAGAAGCGGCAATCATATAAAGCAACGGATAAATAATGATGTAACCTACCGTAATAAGAAATACCCAACGTATAATAGGTACTATTATTGCGGCTACCATATTTTTGGCCTTTAAAGGGGAAATTTCTTTTTTAAACAGTTTCATATTTCTTTCCCTCCTTAAGACCATTTCTTTAAGCAGAACTTATTGTATACTGCTAAAACAAGAGCCATTATTGCGCCAACGATTACGAAATACATCCACAGCATTGCCGATGAACGGTCGTATACCGAGTTTTTGCTCATAAGCTCATAGGCAGAAGCCATAACATACTTGTTAGCAGTGATAAGCTCAATCATCGTGTAAACCATTACGAGAAGAATGTTCTGACCAAGCATCGGGAAAGTAATATACCAGAACTCCTCCCACTTAGAACAGCCCTCAACCTTAGCAACCTCGTAAAGCTGGTCGGGAATTGACTGCAGACCCGAAATAAAGAGAATAATCTGAACGCCGCAGCTCCATAACAGATTGAATACACTGCTGATGTAACCGGAAATTAACTCGTTTATTTCTTGGGGCAAACCAAGGTTGCCGAGAATTTGATCGAAGTTGATCATATTGCTGTAGGCAGCGGCTGCATCACCCGAAGTTTCACCAAGTACCATACCTGCCTCCATAAGGTATTGAATAATAACACCTGTGGCAATGATAACCGGCAGGAAGAAGATAGCGCGGGCTATCATTCTGCCATGGAACTTCTGGTTAAGAATAATTGCAAGAATAAGGCTCAGCGCTAAAATAATCGGAACCTGAACTGCAAAGCTTGAAATAGCATCTCTAAGGGAAGTAATATAATTCGGATCCTTTTGGAGAGCATATTCGAAATGTGTAAGACCTACAAAGGTGGTATTTACGCCGCCGTCAACAATGTTTACATTACAAAATGAGTAGTAAATTGAAGAAATAATCGGCACTAAGAAGAACAGTATCAAACCTATTTCCCACGGGAGAACGAACAGTCTGCCGTAGCGGCTCTTAAGAGCCTCAACACCTTTTTTCTTGCGTTTAATTTTTACACCCACACTGTTCACCCCCTTACTTGAGTATTACAAGACAGTCAGCAGCTTTAACTACGCCGTCATTAGTTGTGTAATCGTCTTCTGAATAGTTAACATAAATCTTAACACCGTTTGAATAAGTGGTAAGTCTTACATCTTCAGTAATTAACTCATGGCTAGCAATTGTCTGACCGCTTATAGCTTCATAATATTCGGAATAATTGTTAGCTGCTTCAACGATAGTAGCCTTATTGCCTGTGTACGAGCCACCGTAAATATCCTTATGCGAAGATAATATTGCAGTTACATCGTAATTCTTATAGATAGAGAAGAGCATTGACGCGCCGCCCTCAAGAGCCATAAGCTTTTTGGTCTGATAGCTGATACCGGAGTTAACCGGCTCGCTTGTAATTTGGGTTTTACCCTTAAATACGATTTGATAGAACGGAACATCGGCAGTGAATATTTCCTGCTGTGAGGAGTTAACCGGTGTGTTGAAAATAACATCGGCTAAAACTGCCGAATAAGCATTAGCACCACTTGCGGCAACATTGTATCCGCCATTTTTAAAGGTATTGGTAATCTCGGTAACCTGATTGCCCATATTGGATTTTACAAAGTACTGAGAATAACCGAAATCCGAATAAGCAGTAGATGAAATACTTTCAAAGCACACGCCTGCTATATCGTATTTTGCAATTTTCTTGAAAAGCTTTGTGCTTACGCCTGTAAGCTCATTTCTGCTGAGCAAACGATGACGCTCGTAATTTTTCTCATCAGGAATCTGTGCGCCCTTAGTTATTTTGTATACATAGGCTGCCATTCGGCTTGCAGATTTCGCTGAGTCAGAGGTTGTATAACCGTCGCCACCTTTAGAAAACTCTGAAAGGTTAAAATCAACAAAGCTTGAAATTCCGTTATCCTTACAGTATTTAGTCAGGCTTGCAAGCTCTTTAGCTGAGCCGAATGCCGAGCCAAGACCAAAGCCTCCTGCAACATTCTTAATATCAAGTCCGCTTTCTCCGTAGCCCGTAAGCAATACATTAGGCTTTACACCTGTAGAGGATAACTCGGTTAATATAGACTTCGCCTCATTATAGGTGGTAAGAGCTAGTAATGTATCATACGGGAAGCCCAAGAAATTACGCTTTTCTAAAAGTCCGCCTATAAACTCAACCGAATAAACGGGGTCAGATACACCCTCAGCGGCATCGTTATTGCCGTATAGGTAATCCTGATAAAGCTTAGCCATACCGGTATAGTTGGCATCTTCGCCGGAGAGCGGATAGAAATCTACAGAGAATACTGTATCCTGAATCGGCTCTTCGGAATAAATAATTGTATCAGCAGCACCAACTTTAGAGAAGTTATAGTCACCGGTGCGCAAAGCGAAGTTTGCATAAACGGTGGTGTAAGCAGTAGGAGTATCGTTAACAATAGTTGTTAAACTTGCGTTCTCCTGACCTGAGGTGATTATAGCACAAACCGCCTCGTTACCTTTTTTGATACCGTACACCGGAAGATATACATTTTTCTCATTGGTAAGATCGTGCTTAATTCTGAGTGAAAGGTCTTTACCGTAGACCTCAGAGGTATAAGTTGTAGCCTCGATAACCGGCTTCTGTAAATCAATTACAGCACCGCTACCTGACGGATAGAAAATATATGAATTCTCTGAGCCATGTGGCGCCGCACAGAAGTAAGGCGCTATATCAATGCTGTAAACCTCGAATTCACCCTCGATAATTTTTGAAGTATCAACCGAAATTCTCAGACCGTTCTCCTGCAGTGAAAAATCAACAGGTACAATGCAGTTAGCATCTTGGAACATATATGTAACGGTAATAACACCGTCGCTTTCGGTTGAAGCAAAAGTATTTTTATAAATACTGTGTGTAAATGCACGGGCTGTAGCTACAGCCTCCTCGCCGTCAACCTTGTAATTAACATAGATTGGCGACTCAAGGAAGTTACGCTCTCTGTGCATCTTTTCGTCTGTGGTTTTGTCTAAATATTCGACAGGTGTTGTTGACCAACGAACGCCGGTCGCCTTATCGGTTAGAACAACACACTGCTCATCATCGTTCCACGAAAGTATGTATTTATCATTTGAAGCTACATCTTTTGCAGTAAGCTTACCCTTTGGCATAAGCTCAGCTAGATTTTCAATTCTAACCCTTTCTGCTGCGCAGCCGGCAAATGACATCAGAATTGCAGCACAGATGATGAAACTTAAAATTCTTAAACTTAATTTTTTCATTTTGTTTCCTCCCTCTGTGCGTTATCTGAAGAATGCTTCTAGGTAAACTGTTTCAATGAAATTCTTGGTCTGCTGCAGAAGAATTGCAATCATAAATACCAAGAACACTATAAGTACCATTGCAAGTATGGTAACTATAGTTGTGAAAAGAAATTTACCGAAAGAGTATTCGTGAATGTTTATCAGTCCCATAACGAGTATGATTACAGTGAATATAAGGCATACATAGTTAAGGATTGAAAGTACGTTAGCCTCACTTAAGGTAAGTAAATTTGAAAGTATATCATAACCGATAGCCTGAATAATCATGGGCATCAAGCTATAGCAGGTTACAACATAAATATCCTTAAGCTTACCCTTACCCTCCATAAGTGTACATACTGCCCAGTTTGCAACTGTGAAGAGAATTACAAGACCAAAGGTCTGGGCTAAGGCATACCAAGCGTTGGCATCGCGAATATCGGTTGTATTGAATATAAATCCATTTGAGAAGCCGATAATCTTAAAAGCATACCAAACAAACAAGAATATGGTAGCAATAATCACCGAGCCGCCCTTGTTACGCTTGATTTCATAGAAAGTATCTGCCGGATGCAAAAGCGTTCCGAGAGCTATCTTCCACTTTCGATTCTTAATGAATATTATGTTATTTTTCTTCTTCCAGCGAAGCACAAGAACAATAGCAACTATAATAAGTATAACTGCAATAACTATGTAGAGGAAATATTCAGCCAATACCTCTTTGCGAACATACTCATATGCGCGGCTGTAGGTATCGCGATCCTCACCGAGCTTAGCATATTTCATAGCAGCTCTGTAGTCTTCCTGAATAAGCTTAGCCTTTGCAATTCCGCGATAAGCAACAAGGCAGTTGCCGTCGAGGTTTAATACCTCATTCCAATAGGTTTCCGCCTCGTTATAGTCACCGTTGATGGTGAGCGCCTGAGCAGTTTCAACCAAATCACCGTAGGCATTACGCTTAAATACGGTTATACTGTCTTTGTCCGCATCAACAATGTAAATTTTACCGCCCATATTGGTAATGGCCTTGGCAGATTTAAAGGTACCGTTTTGAGTACCGGTATTTACACCGCCGCCAAAGGTGGTTAAAAGATTACATTCGGTATCATATAAATAAACTCTACCGTAGTTAACATCAAGAACATATATATAGTTGTTTTCATCAATTGTGAGTGACGAAAGGTCGTGGGCACGTGCACGAACGCCAGCCCTTACGGTTTCGCTGGTAGCAAACTGCACATTAGCCGAATCAGATACGGTAGTCGAGGTTTTATCCTTAAGGATGTTTGTACCTGTAGGATTAAGGCGCTTCACAGAGCCTGTTGCAGCGGCAGTAGTAGAGGTAGCACCCGTACAGGTGTAAATATAACCGTCAGCGCCGAGCTCCATATCAACGAATGAATAAGGTAGCTTTTTCTCACTTCTAGCAAGCATTTCATTGGTTGTGAACAGCATATCCCACAGATTGTTCATTGCCTCAAGCACACTTGTAGATACTACGTTAGCACCGAAGAAGCCTTTAAACTCAAATTCGGGAGTATACATTGCCGCACCATAGTAGCAGCCCTCAGACAGAACATAGATATAATCCATATTGTCCTTTACAACCTTAATAGGTTGGAAGTGCAGACCCTCAGGCCACATTTCCGATTCGGGCTGAGAAAGCACGGTTTCAACATTACCCTCAAGGTCACCTATGAGTAATCTCTTGTTAGCGTAGTCAGCTATGTAAAGCTTTTCTTGTTCATCAACAAGGATACCGCGGGCACCTACGAATGAGGTTTCCTCACCGTTTATGATAACCTTATCTATAACCCTTAAAAGATTAAAATCTTCATCGGTTATAATAATCTGTCCAAGCTCTTCGTCGAGGATATAAAGCTTATCATTCAGCGCATAAATATCGAAAAGTGTTCCGAAGTTTTCCACACCGTCGATATCAAGCGAATTAACGGTTTTGTAATGCTCGAACATCGGTCTTGAATATACAAGCTCTTTTTGGTTTGTCTCGCCTGCCCAGTTAGCAGTTGCATCGTTAGGCATATCGGTGAAATCAGTAGCAGCTGATGCCGGTATAGCGGCAAAGGTTAAGAGGCAGACTACACACAGTAAAGCTGATAAAATTCTTTTAAAATTACGCATACAGTCTTCCCTCCTTAATCTTTCATACCCGAGTTACTCATAGTTTCCATAACATTGCTTTGAGAAATAAGGTAAACTACGATAGGCGGAATCATCATAATAACCTGAACGGCCATCGAGTTACCCGTACGGGCTATACCGCCGGCGGTAATCTGACTCATTGCCGACGGAAGAGTCTTTAACGACTCGGTAAAGATGGTAGTACCCGAAGCGGTTGACCACATATCGCGGAAAGCGAAGAGCAAAAGGGTTAACCAACAGGGCTTAACCATCGGCATTACTATTTTCCAGAAAATAAGCGGATATCCGGCACCGTCGATACGGGCGGCCTCTAAAAGTGAGTCCGGTACCGAGCCGTCCATATACTGTTTCATAAGGAATACACCCATTGCCGACGGAATGTGCGGCAGAATGTATACCCAATATGTATCAATAATCTTCATCTGGGAGAAGATAATGTACTGCGGAACGCCAAGAGTTGTTCCGTTATATAGAAGAGCAAACTGAACAAGCATAAACACAATGCCCTTCCACTTATATTTGGCTTTTGAGAAGAAGAAAGCCGCAGCAGCCGCACAAAGAATGTGGCAAACAGTACCAACAATACTAATGAACACACTGTTGAATACATAACGCGAAAGCGGAACCTGAAGCTTTGATAAAAGCGACGGCAGGAGTGTATAGTTAGTAAGTGTAGGTCTTCTAACAAAGAACTTTGGCGGGAATGCAAGGATTTCGTCGAGTGGCTTTAAGGATGTTACTACCGAATAGATAAGCGGTAGAATACAGATAGCACCAAAGGCTAAAAGGCATACAACGAAAAAGCCTGTTACAAACTTAGAACGGGTATAACGTTTGTACTGCAACTCGCTTGTATCGAAAAGCTTGAATTTGCGCAGCTCGTTTCTGAACTTTTTATAGCGATTTCTGATAGCTTTAATCATTTTGCAGCACCTCCCTATTTACCCATCTTATTAAGCAGCTTTGCTACGAAATGACGGAACAGCGCCATCATAACGAAAAGGAAGATAGAAATTGCAGCAGCATATCCCATTTCCATTCGGGTATTCGCAACATCGCCTAAATACATAACTATAGTATCAGCACAGTTATTAACAGTGGGGTATCCGCAAAGGGTAGTAATAACCGCACCGATTGAGAATGCACTGGCAATCTGCATAACCGCACCGAAAAGAAGAATTTCTTTCATACAGGGAAGGGTTATGTACCATAACTCCTGCCAACGGTTTCTGATACCGTCGATAGCGCCTGCCTCAAACAGGGATACATTAAGTCCCTGAAGACCGGCGATGTCGGCAAGGAAAGATACACCCATACTTGACCAGATTGTAATCGCGATGATAATAGGAACAATATACTGAGGTGTGGCAAGCCAAAGAATAGGCTCATTGATAAGTCCAACACTCAGCAGTAAGCTGTTAATATAACCGTAAGAGTCGGAGCTGAAAGCAATCTGCCAAATGAAGTATGCGTTACCAACAAGGGCAGGTGCGTAGAAAAGGAATGACATAAACGCACGAACCTTGGGGTTGAACTCGTTGATAAACCATGCAAGCACATAAGAAAGCAAGAAGCCTGCAGGTGCGGTTGCAACGGCTAAAATGAGGGTGTTTACCGTGATCGTCATAAACATATCATCGGTAACGAACATTCTAAGGAAGTTATCAAGTCCTATAAATTTCGGACTTGATAACATATCGTAAGAACAAAAGCTCAAAAAGAGCGATGCCAAAATAGGCAGTACCGTGAAAAGAAAGAAAAGAATCAGGAAAGGAAGAGATAACGAAAACAGTGAAATCTCGCTTCCGCCGAACGATGACTTGCTTTTCTTGCGTTTTAAAGTATTATTACTAGTCAAGGTTGTATTCCCCTCTCTTTCTATCAATTTCTTGATCGGCGATGTTTGCCCACTTAAATATCATATCTTTCGGGTTTTCCGAAATATTAACAACATTTTGGAACGCCTGCATTACCGAACGGTCTACATAATATCCACCGGGAACCTCCTGCAGACCCTCAACATAGCTCCAAGCTTCTAACAAGGTATCAAGGTGGTCAGATTCCCAAGAAAGCATTTTGAACGCTTCAACATTGGCGGTAGCGCGTCGACCGGTTTCACCGAGGATAGCCTCAAGCATAACGGAATATCTGTACTGCGCATTAGCGTCGGTCCACCACTTAAGGAACTCCCATGCCTCTTCTTTATGCTCACTGATGTTAGGAATTACACAGGATGTACCGGTATCTGCCTGAGCATAATTAATGGTACCGTCCTCCCGCATTGTACCGGGCATTAACGCAATGTCCCACTTGCCAACAATTTCAGGCGCCGCCTGACTGAAGAGTGTGTACTGTGTATAATCAGCAACACCTATCGGGATTGTACCCGCACGGAAACGGTTGTACAGGTCATAGGCCTTTAAGAAGCCTAAATCGGTGTAGTATTCGGTCCATTCAACAAAGGTTTCAACCGCTTCACCTGAAAGGAAGTTAGTTCTCTGATTTTCAGTATAAACCGGAATACCCTTCTGCATTAAACGCGTAGCATAGGTATTAACAGTAGTAGCGCCTGTGGGAAGACCTGCTGCCAGATTCTGACGCTGGAAGAGCGCCGCTACTTCCTTGAATTCATCCCATGTTTTAGGAACCGCTACGCCCATCTCCTCGAAGATATCTGTTCTGTAGAACATAATGGAGAAGTTCTGTGTGTCCGGAATACCATAGCTTACACCGTTCAGCTTATAAGGTGTATCTGCTCCCTTTTGGAAGCGGGAAACTACCTCTTCGTAATCATCAAATTCAGAAAGCGGATAAAGCGCACCGCGCATACCGTAGTTAACGGGCTCCGTACGAGCCTGACCTATAAGCAGGTCGGGTCCGCTACCTGCAAGAATTGCCTGAATAAGCGTTGCACCAACAATCTGGATATTAACATTAATGTTGGGGTGCTCAGCTTCAAATGTATCTTTAACAAGAGAGGTGAGAATCTGTGTCTGGTCACGACCCCATGTTACCCAAAGGGTAAGTGTGGTTTTGCCGTCTACATTCTCGGTCTTATATTTGTAGTCGTCCATAAACGAAACGAGGAAACGCTCAAACGAATACTTGGTTTTGTCCCACCAGCCTGCCATTTCATAATCATAGCCGTCCTTTTCGGGCGAGCCTAAAATAATCTGGTCAAGGTCGAGCGGCAGCTTTGCGATATCGGTAACAAGAGCGCAAAGCGAAGTATAGCTGTCGTAATATGTATTTACATATTTCTGAGCGGTATAGGGGTTATCGTACATATCCCTCATTGCACGAATCATATTATCGATTGTTGCAATATAGGTACCGCTTTCTTCTTTGGTGATTTCGATAATGTCTGCACGGATTTCTTCAAGGTCTTTAATAGATGCCTCGAGGGTTTCGTTGAATTGCGGAATGTTCTTGAAGAACTCGTAGCTTCGACCTGTATCGATATTTTCACCCGTAATCATTCTGATTTTAAGGTAAAGGTTACCAATATCATAGGTAACATCGCTTATCTTACGGCTAACATCACCGAAATCGGCAAGTGTTACGGAAAGCGCTAACTCGTGTGTACCCTTTGTAAGGTAGATAAGAGCCGGCTCGGAGCCGTCACCCGCGGTGATCTCAGAGAACTGCCAGTTGCCGTCATAATAGAACGGAATCTTCTGTGCCTCAGCAAACGGAGATACACTGTCAATAGTAAGGCTACGGTAGGAGTTACCGCTGATTACTACATTCTGACGGAAACGGAAAGCAACCTTGTAAAGGCCATCCTCAGGAACATCAACTTTCCAAGTAAGCGTATCGTTCGGCTTCTGCCAGCCGGTGCCGCCTACATAGTTAATAATGCTCTTAAAGGCTTCTGATTCGCCTACAATACTTTTAATACTAGGATCACTGTTATCAATAAGAGGGTTCATTGATGCGGTGCTCTTGTATGTTGCTTTTTCACCTTCAACCGTAATATCACTGCCGGAATAGTATTTGTAGCCTAATGCATCGTATTCTGCCTTAACATCAGCATACGGTTTTATAACCGCAGGAGCAGTAAGGGTAATACCTGCAAGATAAAGCTCACCGGAAAGCGAGGTTAAAGAAATAGTATGGCTACCTTCGCTTAAAGCGATTTTAAGCGGCTCGGTGTACTGACCGCTGGTTTCCATAGCCTTAATTTTCTTATACATAAACTTCTCAACCTGCTCAGAGGCATAAATGTTACCGTTACCGTCTGCAACACCCTCAGGCTTTTTGTCTACAAAAGTTCTCTCGAAGTTTACGGCATCCAGCGCACTATAAGGCGAAGCCCCGTCAATCTTGAAAGCAAAGCGAAGCGGAAGACCGCGACCCTTAATCGGGCAGTACGAAAGCTGAATTTCATACATTCCCGCCTTTTCAACATTAAATGTGTAATTAACCGTACCGGCTTCACCTGTCCACTTAATCACATTTTTGCCAACTCCACCATTTTCATCGGTGTATTCAGCAACATTTTCAATTGCTGCCCCATCCGACGAAGCGTATGCGTCTGCGGCAATAAAAATGTCTTGTGTAGCATCGGCAAAAGCCTTATTCTCCTCAAGATAATCGGAATAGGTATACTCATCACCGTTATCCGCAACCGTGATTTCTTTTACCTTTCCGTCACCGGTAGCTGCTTCATCTGCGAAGCAGGTAACCTGAAAAAGCGAAAACATAAATGCTAACACTAAAACAATAGCAATACTCTTTTTCATTGCACCGTTCCCTCCAAAAAGTTTTTATTCGAGTTATGCATATTGCACAAAGGAATCTCACCAAGGGGCAAGAACCCTTTTTACCCTATCATAACTACTATACAATAATACCAAAATAGTGGTATAATGTCAAGCGATTTTAAATGATTTCTAATAAAAATTGCTATATATTTTTAGTTGTTTTGGTGCAATACATCCAATTAATTTGACAAATTTATCTATATATCGTCTTTTTTGGTATATTTTATCCACATTTTGTGGTTTGATGGGAAATATCCGCCATTTTTTCAGCAAAAGGCACCCTCCTCCACAGTGCGAGGAAATGTTATATAGCGACAAAAAGCACGAGCGCAGTCAACTCCACAGCGAGCGCAGGAAGCGCAAAAAAACAGCACCCACTTTTGTGAGTGCTGTAATTTTTGAAATACCAACAATTAACGCTTGCTGAACTGCGGTGCACGACGAGCGCCCTTGAGACCGTATTTCTTTCTTTCCTTCATTCTCGGGTCACGAGTGAGGAAGCCGGCCTTTTTGAGCTCTGCACGGAGCTCCTCATCATACTGAAGAAGTGCACGTGCAACACCGTGACGGATAGCACCTGCCTGACCGGTAACACCGCCGCCGTTTACGCGGCAAACGATGTCGAACTTATCGGTTGTGCCTGTTAAGCTCAAAGGCTGACGAACGATAAGCTTTAAGGTTTCAAGACCGAAATAATCGTCGATATCGCGGTCGTTAATGGTAACTTTACCTGTACCGTTGTATACGCGTACGCGGGCAACAGAACTTTTTCTTCTGCCGGTACCGTAAAAATAAGGCTTTCCTTCAAACATTATTCTGTCTCCCTTTCATTAAAATTCATAAGTTTCAGGCTTCTGAGCTACCTGAGCGTACTCTGCGTTTTTGTAAACATGAAGTCTGGTTAAAGCTTTTCTGCCGATTGTAGTATCGGGAACCATTCCCTTAACTGCAAGCTCCATAGCAAGTTCCGGACGAGTAGCCATAAGGGTTGAATACTGAACCTCTTTAAGGCCGCCGATGTAGCCTGTATGACGGCGATAGAATTTCTTCTCAAGCTTTTTACCTGTTAAAACTGCATCTGCTGCGTTGATAACAACAACATGGTCACCGCAATCAACATGCGGAGTGAATTCAGGCTTGCCTTTACCTCTTAAAAGGTCGGCAACCTTAGCAGCAGTACGACCAAGCGGACGGCCTGCAGCATCTACAATATACCATTTGCGCTGAACTTCAGCAGGTTTTGCCATAAATGTAGACATATCTTTTTACCTCCATAAATTTTTCGAGCCTTAGTATAATACCACACAGCGCACGCATTGTCAACACCTTTTTTGAAAAATTTTAATTTAAAAAGCTAAAGCTCTGTTTTGCTCGTTTTTTCTCCGTTTTTCTCACGAATGCTCGTTTGCAATTTTGGGTTTTGCGGCAAAAAAACCGCCGAAGCAGCGCTTCGGCGGAAAAATTTAAGCAATTGCCTTTTGGTTTTTTCGCGTTATGATTTGTCCTACTGCCACAATAGCTACAAGAGCCACACCTATTAAGTCGGTTACAATACCGGGGTAGATAAGCAGCAGTCCGCCAACGGCGGCTACAATTCGCTCGTACCATTCCATTCGTTTTAAGAAATAGCCACTCAACGCCGCCGATACCGCAAATATACCTATAAAAGAGGTTATGCAGATAATCACAACATCTATGGCGTTTGTGTTAATAAACAGCATTGCGGGGTTGAGCGCAAACACATAGGGCACTATAAAGGCACCTATCGCAAGCTTTGTGGAGTTAAGCGCCGTTTTCATAGGATTAGCGCCTGCAATTGCTGCACCCGCATAAGCCGCTAAAGCTACGGGCGGGGTTAAATCAGCAACTATGCCGAAGTAGAATACGAAGAAATGCGCGGCAAGGTCAGGCACACCCATTTTAATAAGTATGGGCGCACAGGTAGCCGCCATAATGCAGTAGTTTGCCGTTGTGGGCACGCCCATTCCAAGAACGATACAACAAAGCATTGTTAGGAAAAGGGCTATTATAATCTGCTCGCCCGCCAAGGCTACAATACCGTTTATAATGATGTTTGCAAGACCCGTCATAGTGATAGTTCCCGCAATAATTCCGGCAACACCACAAGCAACGGCAACGGTAATCATGCCCTGTCCGCCTGCGGCAAGTGCTTCGAATATACGCATGGGGGTTATTCTGTTTTCTTTATTAAACAGACCCACAACAATTGTAGCAATAATAGCAATAGCGGCGGCATAGGCAATAGAGCGTGAGCCTGAGCCTACCAAAGCTATAAGTATAATCAACGGTAGCAGCAGATACGACTGTTTTAAAAGGGGTAAAAATCTCGGCAACTCCTCGCGGGTTAGTCCGCGCAGCCCCTCTTTTTTAGCCTCTAAATGAACAGCAATGAAAACACCGAGGAAGTAAAGTGCCGCGGGCAAAATTGCACGAACAACAAGATTGCTGTACGGTACGCCGATATTCTCTGCCATAAGGAAAGCGGCGGCGCCCATAATAGGCGGCATAATCTGACCGCCCGTTGAAGCGGCAGCCTCAGCGGCGGCGGCAAACTCGGGCTTGTAACCTGTTTTCTTCATAAGCGGAATGGTAACCGAGCCAGAGCCTACGGTATTTGCAACCGACGAGCCCGAAACCATACCCTCCAATGCAGATGCCACAACGGCAACCTTTGCAGGACCGCCCGAAAATCCGCCAACAACAGAATTGGCAATTTTAATAAAGAAATCGGCAATTCCGGTACGCTCTAAAAACGCACCGAAAATTATGAATATTGCTATAAACTTAGCACAGGTATTAATAGGTGTTGAAAGAATACCCGATGTAGTCGAATAGAAAAGTTGACTTAAAAGAGTGCTCAGTCTTCTGAAAAAATCAGGATTTTTAAGTCCCCAAGCCAGAGCATAAACAATAAATGCCCCTGCTACGCAAAGTATGGGAAGTCCCACACACCTGCGGCACAGCTCGAACAGGCAGATAATTCCCAGCGCAGCAATAATAATCTGATAGGTTTCAAAGTTTCTGCCCTGATTTATAATGGTCATTGCATCAAAGGTGTAATAAAAAAACGACCCCGAGCCTACACTCATTAAAATAATATCGTACCACGGAATATAGTTAACCCTCTGTGCGCCCTTTTTCGCAGGATAAAGCAAATACCCCGCAAAGACAATACAGCCCACAAAGCTAGATAACACTATTTCCTGTGGCCAAGTTGCAAAAAAAGTTACATAAATACAAAACAGCGAAAACAACGCAAGTATGCAGTTAACAACTATTTTCGGTTTGCCATCCCAAATTCTTGTGTTCGATTCTCTGTCGAACTTTTTCATAACGGCATCTAAATCCATAGGCTCTTCTACAGCAGCCGTCTTCTTTTTTGAAAACAACAAACAGCATTCCCCTTTCTTAAAACATTAAAATAGCCGCGACTGTTTTGCCGCAGCTATTTTACCCATACAAAACTTTTGGTTAATTACTGAACTGCTACTTCAATTCCCTTTTCTTTAAAGTATTTAGCGGCGCCTGCGTGGAAAGGAACGGTAAGACCCTCGGTTGCGTTCTCAAGGCTTAACTCTGCACCCTTTCCGTGCTCTTTTGCAATAGCTTCCATATTATCGAAGATAGCCTTTGTTAGATTGTAAACAGCATCTTCATCGGCTGAAGCACTTACTATTAAGGTTGCCTTTACTGTAACGGTAGAAATTTCTGCAGTTTGATTATTGTAGGTGCCTGCAGGAATCTTGTATACAGAATAGAAAGTGTTATCGTTCATAAGCTTTTCTGCAATAGCACCGTCAATCGGAACTATTTTTGCATTAGAGTTTGTCATACAAAGCTCTGTAACAGCGGGTGTGGGAGCACCTGCAACGATGAATGCGGCATCAATCTTGCCGTCCTTAAGAGAATCGGCACTCTGGTCGAAGTTAAGGAACTGCTCATCAATATTATCAAGTGTCAGACCTGCGGCTGAAAGAATATCGATAGCATTGAAGTAAACGCCCGAGCCTGCCGCACCGATAGATACCTTTTTATCCTTTAAATCTGCAACAGAATTGATGTTCGGATTGGTGGTTACAAGCTGAACTGCCTCTGCATAAAGGCCAGCAACTGTGCGGAATGTATCAATTTTACCCTCTTCTTCAAAAGAGCGTGTACCCTGCCAAGCATAATGCATAACATCCGACTGAACGGTACCTAACTGATAGTCGCCAACATCGATACCCTGAATATTATCTTTAGAGCCACCTGTTGAAACATGGGTTACCGTGTTATCTGTGTTGTTGGTAATGTACTGACTGAGAACACCGCCGTAAGCATAATAGGTGCCGGTGGGACTTCCTGTGCCCATAGTCATAGTGGTCGAGCCGCCACAAGCGGCAAGAGTCAACATAAGAGCTAAAACAAGAACAATTGAAATAATCTTTTTCATAATATTTCCTCCTCTTAATAATTTAAAACCATTATACAACAATTCTACGCTGTTATCAAGCCTAAAAGTATAAAGCAAGAAAATTTTTGTGTAAAACGACCAAACTAACGGTTTATTTATTGATATAAAAACCCTGCTTAAAAAAGCAGGGTAAGTTCTACGACATTTTCTTCGCTTTTTCGAGATTGAGTCTGTAAATCTCCTCGGTTGCAAAGGCAAGCTTGGTTACAACATTTTCCTTTGTGGGATAACAATAGAACGAATCGTTCTCGGTTGAAATATCAAAACAGTCAAACGGCTTGATATAACAGTAATCATATTCTATATGCAAACTGTTTGTTTCAAGCGGCTGGCGCTGAATGTAATAATCGGCATCGCGGTAGTTACCTTTGAGCACAAAGCCGTTTTTGGGGTCGTGCGTAACGGTAGCTTTTCCAATATTTATAAACCTCCAGCAACGCGGCAGTGTATAAACCTCAACTTCATCTGAAAATGAATATTCTCCACTCTCGACCTGCTTGCGAACTTCACTTCTCTCCCACTCAAACCAATCGGGAACATGGCTGAATTCGGTCTCCCCCGAAAGGGCGGAAAGTGTACCGTCTTCATTTAAATTCCAACGCTTGCCACACTCGGTGCAGTAAATTTCGGTACCCTTTGACGCCATTTTAAATTCCGTCTTGCAGTTCGGGCAATGGTAGAGTATTTTGTGCATACCCTCAGCTCTGAACGGCTCGGTAATTAAAATTCCGTTTTCCTTTTGGTAACGGTAATCGTCATAGGTTAGCGCCTGCTTTACAGCAGCATTTATCTCATCAACACT
Organism: Acutalibacteraceae bacterium; assembly: GCA_045594065.1. Taxonomy (GTDB): domain Bacteria; phylum Bacillota; class Clostridia; order Oscillospirales; family Acutalibacteraceae; genus SIG565. Next base: position 1,527 of record JAZNXU010000039.1, on the reverse strand, counting down.
CATCGCCTTTATCTGTTCGACGGTTAAAATCTGTGTCATAGTGGTGTGAAGCGGCACCTTGCGCTTTTTGCGGAAATTCCAAAAAGGCGAATGCAGATAGTTTCCGTGGTGAACAACCGCCACAACAGGCACCTTATTCATCTTAATTAATTTTCCGAGCGACTCGGGCATATACGAAGTAATACCGCAGGGCGAATAGCGCGCCTCGGGATACATTGAAAGTATATCACCCTTTTTAAGCACATGGCGAATTGACTTAATAAGATGCAAATCCATTGTAAATTTGCGGGTGCATATACCGCCGATAAGCTCAATTAACCACGGTCGGCGATAATATCCGTCGATACTCATAACATTATTAACGCGGTAAGGCAAAGTGCCCATAGCCGCAAGCTCGAAATCTATAAAATACATATGGTTACTAAGCATCATATATGGTGGCTTTAATCCCTCCATATTAATCTTTTCAACCTTATATTTTTTACCAATAAGCATTATTCTTGAAAGCAACCAAATAAGCAAGACTATAATAATCGGCTGGCGAATAGGATACTTAGCAGTTTTATAACGCTTTTTATTCTTATAATTAACATCTATATTCATTTTTTCTCATCTCCCCCAGCCCATTTTAACCGAAATCGCCAAAAAAGGCAAGATATTTGATTTTTTGACAAAAAAGTCGTATAATATAATTATTCTGTAAGAGGGTGAATTTATTTATGGAATTTCTATATATTGTTTTGGGCATAGCTGCAGTGGCAGCAACGCTTGTAATTTTAATTTCATACATATGTTTTTATATGGCATTTTACGCACCTGATTCTAAAAAAATCCGTCCCGAATTTGAATTGCCGCCAGGTAAAGAATACGAGCCGTATCACGAGCAGATGCTCGGCTGGATGCGAGAGCGCAACTTAATGCCCTATACCGATATGCAGGTAACATCCTTTGATGGGCTGATACTAAAGGGAAAATATTACGAACTAACCCCCGGCGCACCGATTGAGCTTATGTTCCACGGCTACCGCGGCAGTGCTGAGCGCGACCTCTGCGGCGGAATTCAGCGCTGTTTTAAACTGGGTCGTAATGTGCTCATAGTGGATCAACGCGCCCACGGTTTAAGTGACGGCAATGTTATTTCCTTTGGTGCAAACGAGTGCCGAGATGTGCTTTCTTGGATAAATCTTATAAACGAAAAATTCGGAAATGATACAAAGATTATTCTTTGCGGAATTTCAATGGGTGCCGCTACCGTTATGATGGCAACGGGTGAAGATTTACCAAAAAATGTTGTTGGCGTGCTTGCCGATTGCGGCTACACAAGCGCCCGCGATATTATCTGTAAGGTTATTGACGGAATGAAATTGCCCTCCCGCCTGCTCTACCCGTTTGTAAGGCTGGGTGCTAAAATTTTCGGCGGCTTCGACCCGAATGACGCCGACGCTGAAAACGCTGTAAAAAAATGCAAAATACCCATTATGTTCATTCACGGTGAAGACGATGATTTCGTTCCCTGCGAAATGAGCC
>JAZNXU010000038.1:0-17605 GCA_045594065.1 Acutalibacteraceae bacterium | reverse complement strand
TTTGTAAACACTTTTCCGTTTTGTAACAAGGGTGAATTTACAAAACGGATTTATCTGTTTTGTGAAACATCGCGGCGCAGCGGCTCGCTTTCCTTTGTCCCTAACCCTTTTCACCTAGTCAAATAAAAACAAAAAAAGCACTCATTAAGAGTGCTTTTTTGATTTACTTGTAAACTTAAATTACTTAAGCTCAACAGTAGCGCCAACCTCTGCAAGCTTAGCTTTCATAGCTTCAGCCTCATCCTTAGCTACAGCTTCCTTAAGGGTCTTGGGAGCGCCGTCTACGAGAGCCTTAGCCTCAGCAAGGCCAAGACCGGTGATCTCGCGAACTGCCTTAATAACCTTAATCTTCTCAGCGCCAGCGTTAGCAAGAACTACATCAAACTCGGTCTTCTCCTCAGCTGCTGCTGCACCGCCTGCTGCGGGAGCTGCTACTGCTACAGCTGCTGCTGCAGATACGCCGAATTCCTCTTCTACTGCTTTAACGAGCTCAGAAAGCTCAAGAACGGTAAGAGCTTTTAACTCTTCAATCATAGCTGTGATTTTCTCAGATGCCATTTTATTTTCCTCCAATTAATTTAAAATTTGATTTTTAATAATTATTCTGCGGCTTCGCCGTCTTTGTCAACGATAGCCTGTACAGCACGTGCAAATGCTGCGATGGGTGCTTGGAAAGCACCAACAACTGTTGCGAGCAGAACCTCTCTTGAGGGAAGCTTTGCAAGCGATTTGATTGTGTCAAGGTCGATTTCCTTACCATCTAAGTAACCAGCCTTGATTTTGAAGTTATCATTAGCATCCGCAAACTTAGAAAGAATTCTTGCTGCTGCTACATGATCCTCCGGAGAAATTGCGATAGCGGTTGTGCCCTCAAGCACCGACTTAATACCCTCAAGCTCAGTACCCTCAATAGCGCGACCTAAAAGTGTGTTCTTAACTACGCGGTAATCTACACCTGCTTCACGAAGCTCTTTACGAAGAGCGGTATCGTCAGCAACATTGATACCCTTATAGTCAACAATAACACCTGCTACAGAGCCCTGAATAGCCTCAGAAAGCTCCTTAACAATTTGCTGTTTCTGTTCTAATACGATAGCGTTTGGCATTGTTTCACCTCCGTGATAATAACAAATAAAATGCCTACCTCTAAAGACAGAGGTAGGCACAAAAATACTGATAAAAGTTTTTTGAGCTAACACCTCGGCAGGCGATTTAAAATCTTATCCCTTTTGGGGACCTGCTGTCTTCAGAGTTTTGCAACAGTGGTATAATACCACAATTTCGCTGATTTGTCAAGTGCTAATTATGCACCAAATTTAGCAACATTGAGTTTTACACCGGGGCCCATAGTGGTAGCCAGTGTGCAGGACTTAATGTACTGACCCTTTGTTGCAGCGGGCTTAGCCTTTACAATTGCGCCCATTAAAGCATCGAAGTTCTCGAGTAACTTTTCAGGACCGAAAGAAACCTTGCCGATAGGACAGTGAATAATATTGGTTTTATCAAGTCTGTACTCAATTTTACCTGCCTTAGCTTCGGTTACAGCCTTAGCAACATCAGGAGTAACAGTACCCGCCTTAGGAGTAGGCATAAGACCGCGCGGTCCTAAAACCTTACCTAAACGACCAACCATACCCATCATATCCGGTGTTGCAATAACAACATCGAAGTCGAGCCAGTTTTCATTCTGAATTTTGGCAACCATTTCCTCAGCGCCAACGAAGTCTGCTCCTGCAGCCTCAGCGTCTTTAGCCTTGTCGCCCTTTGCAAGAACAAGAGTTCTTACAGTTTTACCTGTTCCGTTCGGAAGAACTACGGCACCGCGTACCTGCTGGTCTGCGTGACGTGAGTCTACACCGAGACGAACGTGGATTTCTACAGTTTCGTCAAACTTAGCAGTACCGGTTTTAACGGCAATTTCTACTGCTTCATTTGCATCGTAAAACTTACCTGTTTCGATAAGCTTTGCGCTCTCGTTATATTTTTTTCCGTGTTTCATCTTTCTTTACCTCCCAATAAGTGGTTAAATCGGAATTTTCCTCCCACGACGAGAGAGATTAATCGACAACTTCAACGCCCATGCTGCGTGCGGTACCTGCTATCATAGACATAGCAGCCTCAATAGATGCAGCGTTCAAATCGGGCATTTTCTGCTCTGCGATTTTTCTAATCTGCTCGCTGGTAATTTTTGCAACCTTGTTTTTGTTCGGCGCACCCGAAGCGGTCTCGATGCCGCAAGCCTTCTTAATAAGAACAGCTGCAGGCGGAGTCTTCGTGATAAAGCTGAACGAACGGTCTGCATAAACGGTGATAACAACAGGGATTATAAGACCTGCGTCATTCTTAGTGCGCTCATTGAATTCCTTAGTGAACGCCATAATGTTTACACCGTGCTGACCCAGCGCCGGACCAACAGGGGGAGCCGGAGTGGCTTTACCTGCCGGAATCTGTAATTTGATGTAACCTGTAATTTTTTGAGCCATTGTTTGCACCTCCAATATTCGTGGTAACAGTGATTTTTTCACTTGGCGGAGCATTCATCTTCCTGCTCCTCCCACCGTGGCGGTATTATCCGCCGGCGGCAAAATAGCCGCTTAATGTACGGGAAAACCCGTAAATTAACTAAATTAATTAGTCAACCAGAGCAATCTGGTCTAATTCCATTTCGACAGGTGTTTGTCTGCCGAAAACGGTAACGAGAACACGAACACTACCGGCGGGAATATCAATCTCCTCAACGGTGCCCTCCATATCCTCGAACGGTCCGTAGGTAACCTTAACATTGTCGCCAACCTTATATTCAAGTTCAACGCTGTGCTTCTCAACGCCTAAGGCTGCAACCTCTTCATCGGTAAGCGGGACCGGTTTTGACGCAGGGCCTACAAAGCCCGTAACGCCTACTATATTACGAACGACATACCAGCTGTCGTCAGTAACAATCATTTTAATAAGAACATAGCCGGGGAAAATCTTACGCTCAACCTCACGCTTAGTATCACCCTTAACCTCTGTAACGGTTTCTGTGGGGATATTAATATCCATAATAAGGTCTTGCATCTTGCGGTTTTCCACCATTTTTTCAAGGTCGTTCTTTACCTTGTTTTCATAGCCGGAATAGGTATGAATGACATACCATTTTGCATCGCCTAATTCTGCCATTTATTTTTCCTCCGCTAATGGATTAAAGCCCTAACAAGAATGTAAGTAATGAACCGAGACCCCAATCAACAAGCCAAATGAATATGCCTACGAAAAGACACATTATAAGAACAATACCAGTGTTCTTAACAACATCGCGAATACCGGGCCAAACAATTTTCTTTGTTTCGCTCTTATAGTCGCGCAGGAAGCGCACTATCTTCTTCGGAAGTGTAAGCTTATCCTTAGAGCTTGAAGCGATAATGTAGTCATCGATAAGTAAATGAGCTGTACCAAAGCAGAAACACACAAACAGAGCGATAGTTGCAAGCAGTACCGAAACGGTATAGCTAACAGCAGTAGCCTCTAAAGGACGAACATCAACAAATTTCGCCGCGTTGCTGAGTGTGATAACCAGCATATAAATTGCTGCACCCAGCGCAAAAGCGGGGCTGAAATATCTTGCGCCCTTTGATTTAAAGGTAAAACCGCCGCAAGCAACTGCTATAACAGAAAGCAGGAAACAGAAAAGAATCTTGCTCGATTTAGCCATTGTAACACCGGCAGCGTTAAACTTACCGCCAAAAGCTAAAATAGAACCTGCTGCACTGTAAGTGCCTGTTGCAGTTGTGATTGTAGCAAAGTTTGTGAAGAACAAAAACAGAGCGGCAACACCAAATACTACTGCCAAGATTTGACAAGCTTTGTTGATAACCTTCATATTTTTGCCCCCTTACTTTGTTTCCTTGTGTACGGTGTGCTTCTTACAGAACCTGCAATACTTATTCATTTCAAGTCTGTCCGGGTCGTTTTTCTTGTTTTTCATTGTGTTGTAGTTGCGCTGCTTGCATTCTGTACAAGCTAAAGTGATTTTAACTCTCATAACGGCACCTCCCGTTTTACGGAAAATATTTTTGCTTTTTCAGCAAATTGAGCCTCCCTCAGTAACCGCGTATACCGGCTTTTTACCATATATTGAGGTAACAAAGCGAAGCACATACAATATACGCAAAATTTACTTTAGATCCATTTTTTTGCGCAAAAAAAAAGACCTTCAGAGGTAAAGTCATTATAACATAACTCCCCCTAAAGGTCAAGTGTTTTTTTACATTATTTATGATAAGCCGAGCCCTCGCTTATTTTGAAGCCCCGATAGATTTGTTCAAGCAGCATTACGCGGGCAAGCTGATGCGGAAAGGTCATACGCGACATTGACATTTTTATGTCCGCCTTACTCTTAACCCTGTCAGCAAGACCGTATGAGCTACCTATTATAAAAACTATACTGCCGCTTAATAGTGCCGCATTATCCAAAACACCGCTTAACTTTTCAGAAGAAAACTGCTTACCCTCAATACACATAGCAACCACCTCGCTGCCCTGTGGAATGGCTTTAAGAATTAACTCCGCCTCGCACTCAAGCGCCGTTGCTATTTGGGTATCATTCGGGTTGTCGGGAAGCGATTTCGGATTAAGCTCAATAATTTCAAGATTGCAATAACGCGACAATCGCTTCGAGTATTCGTCCGACGCACTTTTTAAATAGTCTTCTTTAAGGCGACCGAGTGCTATAATCTTAACCTTTATCATAAATATATAACCTCATTATCTTCTGGCGCCGCTATATTTAATATGTAATCCTCATTCCGTTTGGCACCAATATCCAACAGTGCTGCCGTTGCGGCTGACGCGGCAAGCGTAGGCAGATTGTTATGGCGGCTTAAGTGACCGAGCACAAAACGATTCGTTCCCGACTGCAAAAGGCCTTTAAGCTCTGCCGCCGCCGACACATTAGAGAGATGTCCGCGGTCGCTCATAATTCGCATTTTAAGCTCTGGTGGATAAGGTCCGTTTTTAAGCATTTTCAAATCGTGATTAGATTCTAACAGTATAAGATTACTGCCGCGTATAGCGTTTCGCACTTCATCGGTAATAACGCCTAAATCTGTGCAGACCGAAATCTTATTTCCATCGGGAAGCAAAAGGAAATACCCGCCTGAGCCCAACGCATCGTGACTTGTATTAAAAAAATTGACCTGAGCACCGCAAATATCAAGCGTACTCTCCCCTATTTCACAAGTTTGCGTACCCGCAGGGAAAGCATTATGCTCTGAAAGATAGCTGAGGGTATTAGCCGATGCTATAACAGGAATATTCAATTTTTTCAGCAACACCGAAAGCCCCTTTGTGTGGTCAGAATGGCTATGTGTTATGAGCACCGCCTTAATACCGCACAAATCAATATCGCGCTGCTCGCACGCTCTTTTTAAAGAGGCAAAAGAGGAGCCGGCATCAACAAGTACTCCGCCGCCCGAAAAACCTATGTATGTGCTGTTAGCGGTAGAGCCCGAAAATAACGGACAAAATTTAGCCATATACTCCCCTCCTTTAAAAATTAAGGGCTGTCAAAGACAGCCCGTTAAATTAGTTTGCTTTCGCCTTTAAATTAGGCTTATCGGCGTCCACTCGTTTAATATCGGCACCGAGTGCAGTGAATTTTTCAACAATTTTTTCATAGCCGCGATCGATATATTCAATGCTCTCAATCTCGGTAACACCATCTGCTATAAGACCTGCAATTATCATAGCAGCTCCAGCTCGCAAGTCTACCGCCCTTACGGGTGCAGAGTTTAGCTTCTCAACGCCTGTTATAACGGCGGTCTTGCCGTCAACTTGAATTTTAGCGCCCATTAATGTGAGCTGTTCAACATATCTGTAACGGTTGTCCCACACGCCCTCGTTCACTATACTTGTGCCCTCGACAGTAGTCAGAAGCGTTGCCATCTGTGGTTGCATATCGGTTGGAAAGCCCGGATGCGGCATTGTTTTTACATTGCATTTTTTAAGCTTACCTTTAACATAGATGCGAACTTCTTCGTCACCCTGCTCAACCGTAGCTCCGGTTTCAACCAGCTTTGCAATGATAGACTCCAAATGCTTAGGTATTACATCGGTTATTGTGACATCGCCGCGTGTAGCAGCAGCGGCAACAAGGTAGGTTCCCGCCTCAATCTGGTCGGGTATAACGCTATAGGTTGTGCCCTCAAGCCTTTCTACTCCGCGAATTTTAATAACATTAGTTCCCGCGCCCATTATGTTGGCACCCATAGAGTTTAAGAAGTTTGCAAGGTCAACAATATGCGGCTCTCTTGCGGCATTTTCAATGATAGTAGTGCCGCGCGCCTTAACGGCGGCGAGCATTATGTTAATTGTAGCGCCAACCGATACAACATCTAAGTAAACCGAGCCTCCGCCGAGTTTCTGACAACGGGCTTCAACCATTCCGTTTTCAATAGTAACCTTTGCACCAAGTGCCTCAAAGCCCTTAATGTGTTGATCAATCGGTCGAACGCCGAAATCGCAGCCACCGGGGGGCGCCACGCGAGCTCTCTTCATACGCCCTAAAAGTGCACCTAGAAAATAACTGGAAGCGCGCATATTCTTTGCCATTTCTTTTGAAACGATAAAGGAATTAACGCTTGTAGGGTCGATTTCAACCGTTGCGCCGTCTATATAATTAACTTTAGCGCCCAATGCCGCCATACACGAGCAAATTGCGCTTACATCCGATATTTCGGGTAGGTTTTCAATTACACAGGGACTGTCAGCCAACAGCACAGCGGGAAGCACCGCAACTGCCGCATTCTTGGCACCGCTTATTCTAACCGTGCCGCGAAGACGCTTACCACCCTTAATTACAAACTTTTCCAAAAAAGGCACTCCTCTAAATTTTTTGTTTTAATTCTTTTATAGTATTGCCGTTCTTGTGACATTTTAGATTACCAATTAGTGTGACAGGACTCGCACCTGTCACGGTTTCGCTCGCCGCATTTTATATTGCGGCTCGCACTCATTTTTACAAGGCGTTAGCCTTGCGGCAAATTTTCTGCTTCACCGAATAAGAAACTCGGCGGCAAAAACTTTTAACCCGCTAAACTAAAAATTTTTGTATAAGACAAAGCCGAGAAATGCAGATATACTGTCGTATTTCAAGTGCCGAGGCAAAGTATTATCAAAAATTTTGTTTCGCGGGCGTAGCAGGTTCGAGACCTAACACACTAATTATACACGCACACCGCTATATTGTCAATTCAGAATTTGTAATCCACCACATTTTGTGCAAAATGCCAAGGCAATAAATATAATATTAAATTTTTATAAAATATATCTTCTTTTTTAAGTAAATATTTGGTATAATAAGATTAATTATGAGAAGTTTTGGGAGTCTTACTATGGAAATTGCTGTTAAGGGACTTAAAATTCACTATAAAGAATCGGGCTGTGGTCAGGATGTTTTACTGCTGCACGGTTGGGGCTCGAGCTGTGATGTGTATAACGCTATTATGAATACACTCAGCGGCTTTTGCCACTTTGTTGCCCCTGATTTCCCAGGCTGTGGCAAAAGCGATACAATGAAGCAGCCTTGGACAGTAGAGGATTATGCCGATTTTGTTTTGGAGTTTATAGAAAAAACAAAGCTTACTAATCCAATAATCGTTGGTCATTCACACGGTGGCAGGGTTTGTATGTACTTAGCCGCTAAGGGACTTCTTAATCCACCTAAAATTATTCTTTTGGATGCCGCTGGACTTATTCCGAAAAAAAGCTTCAAACAAAAATTCAAAGCAAAAAGCTTTAAGGCAATTAAAACGGTTTTAACCCTGCCGATAATAAAAAATCACAGTGAAGAGCTCTTAAACAAGGCGCGCGCTCATTACGGCTCTGCCGATTACAATGCCGCGCCGCCCGTGCTTCGCAAAACCCTTGTTAATTTGGTTAACACCGATTTACGCGATATTTTGCCGAATATTAAAGCGCCCACACTGCTTATATGGGGCGATAACGATACCGCAACACCGCTTAGCGATGCAAAAATCATTGAAAGTCTTATCCCCGATGCGGGACTTTGTGTGATTAAAGGCACGGGGCATTTCTCATTTTGTGAGCGCCCCGGCGAAGCAATCGCAATTATTCGAAGCTTTTTAGGAGGAAATTAAAATGGCCCCATTTATTATTATATGTGTTTTAGCAGTGGCGTCGGCGCTTTTTTCGGTAACAAAACAGTTCCAGATGCTGCAGCAAAATTCTTACTTTGCATCGCGCTATTTTAAATGGCTAAAGGAAGCGTTTTTTGAAAGCATTATTGTTCTGACATTGTTTTTCTGTGCAATTACGGTGTTCTACACCGTAAACCCATATATATCTGTGGCGATATCTGTAATTTATGCCGCTTGGCAAATTTTCGCCTGCATTAAAACACATAAAAAATCAATTAAAAAGCTCGTTTTTACCGCGCGTGTTATTAGGCTTTATGCGGCTGCAGCGGCAGTGTTGGCGCTTATTACTTTCTTTGCCGTCACCACTAAAAACCTTACTCAGGGCATTACGCTTTGTATTTTATTATTCCTTTGCATATTCTCACCGGCGCTTGCCTTTATTTCATTCTTTATAACAAAGCCTATAGAGCTTGCATTTTCAAAATACTATATCGGTGATGCTAAAAAGATTATTAAAAGCGCCAGAAATTTAAAAGTAATAGGCGTTACGGGAAGCTATGGCAAAACCGGCACCAAATTTATTCTTTCCCGCCTACTCAGCGAAAAATACAATGTTTTAGCCACACCGCAAAGCTACAATACACCGATGGGCGTTGTGCGCACCATAAGAGAGAGATTGCGCCCGCAAACTCAGATTTTCGTTTGCGAAATGGGTGCTAAAAATGTTGGAGATATTAAAGAAATTTGCGATATCGTAAATCCCGATATGGGTATTATTACTTCGGTTGGTCCCCAGCATCTTGAAACCTTTAAGTCGGTTGACAATGTTTTTAAAACCAAATTCGAGCTGTATGATGCCTGCCGAAAAAAGGGCGGAGATGTCTTCGTGAATCTTTCGAGTCAGGCAATTAGTGAGCGTATTGGTCAGCGAGCCTGCGTTACCTACGGCACCGACGGTGCTGAATTCACCGCTAAGGATATTACCTATTCGCCCGAGGGTGCGGCTTTCCGCATAGTTGGCGATTATAACGATATACCCGTTAGCACAAAGCTGCTCGGACGCCATAATGTACTTAATATCACAGGTGCTGCCGCTATCGCCTTAAAACTCGGTTTAACCCCTGAGGACATTCAGTTTGCCGTATCGCGGCTTGAACCTACAGAGCACCGCTTAGAGCTCAAAAAATTCTTAAACGGCTCGGTCTGCCTTGACGATGCCTACAATGCCAACCCCGAGGGCTGTATTGAGGCGGTGCAGGTACTATCATCCTTTAAGGATATGAAAAAGGTTATTATTACCCCAGGACTTGTTGAGCTCGGCGACGAGGAATATAACTTCAACTATAAATTAGGTCTTGCGGCGGCTAATATTTCTGATATAATAATTCTTGTGGGTAAGCAGCGCTCTGTACCTATGAGCGACGCCGTTAAAACCACCGATTTCAATTTGGATAATCTTTACATCGTCGGCTCATTCAAAGAGGCATTAGAGATTTATACCACCGTTGCCGACGAAAACACCGTTGTTTTGATTGAAAACGATTTACCCGATAATTATCTTAAATAAAAACTCTTTGGAGATGACATTATGAAAACAAATTTAGCAGTAATTTTCGGTTGCCGCTCGGTAGAGCACGAGGTATCAATTATATCTGCAGTTCAGGCAATGCATTCGGTAAATACCGATAAGTACAATCTTATTCCCCTTTATGTTACAAAATCGGGAGAGATGTACACAGGTGCCGATATGCTGAACATTGATGAATTCAAAAATATTCCCGAGTTACTCAAAAAGTCCCACCCCGTAAGCCTAGTTCGCGAGGGAGAGAATGTAGTTATTAAGCACCTTGATAATAAAATGTTCAAGAAAAACGCGGATATCCCCGTTGATGTTGCTTTTCCCGTTGTTCACGGCACCAATTGCGAGGACGGAACTGTTTCGGGTCTGCTTGAATTTTTAGGTCTTCCCTATGTTGGTTGCGATATTCTGTCTGCCGCTGTGGGAATGGATAAAACCGTGTTTAAGGATGTTTTATCTGCCGCAGGGCTTCCCGTACTTCCCTGCATTAAATTTACCGCGCGTGAATACACCTCTAAAAAAGCGGAAATTTTAGCAGAAATTAATGAGAAATGCGGTCTGCCTGCCATTGTAAAGCCTGTAAACCTAGGCTCGAGCATCGGCATATCCAAGGCTGATAACGAAAAGGAGTTGGAAGAGGCTATTTCTCTCGCCGTTTCGTTCTCTGATAAGATACTTGTTGAAAAAGCAGTTGAGAATTTACGCGAAATCAATTGCTCGGTTTTGGGCGATACCGATTCTGCCGAGGCGTCTGTTTGTGAGGAGCCCTTTATGCACGATAAAATCCTTTCCTATGAGGATAAATATATGGGTAACTCGGGCGCTAAGGGTATGGCGTCCCTCGGTCGCAAGCTGCCTGCCGATATTCCAAACAGCGTTTCGGATAAAATAAGACAGTTATCTGTCGATATATTTAAGGCTATTGGAGCCAGCGGTGTTGTTCGTATAGACTATCTGCTTAATGACAAAACCGGTGAGATTTACGCCAATGAAATTAATACCATTCCGGGCTCGCTCTCTTTCTATTTATGGGAAGCTACGGGGCTTAAATACACCGATATGATTGACCGCCTTGTTGACCTTGCTTTCAGGCGTCAGAGAAATCGCGAAAATTTAACATTCACAATTAACACAAATATCCTCTCGGGTGTGTCGTTCGGCACTAAGGGAGCTAAGGGAAGTAAATTTTAATGACTGAGCTTTTAACAAGAATTTTTATTAAAAACTCACACGATTTAGGTAACCCTATGGTGCGGGAAAACTACGGCACCTTTGCTTCTGTTATGGGAATTGTGTGGAATATAGTCCTATCACTTATAAAAATTACCGCCGGAATAATTTCCGGCAGTATTTCTATTGTGGCGGACGGTCTTAACAACCTCACCGATATGGGCTCTTCGGTTATTACAATGATTGGCTTTAAGGTGTCAAGTAAGCCTGCCGACAAAGACCATCCCTACGGGCACGGAAGAATGGAATATATGTCGGCATTTATTGTATCGGTGCTTATTCTTTTTGTGGGCATTGAACTGCTCAGAGAATCGGTGGGTGCCATAATTGCACGGGAGGCTCAGCCTGTATACCCCCTAATTTCGGTTATTATACTTTGCGTTTCGGTGGCTGTAAAGCTGTGGCTTTTCTTCTTCAACCGAAAAATCGCCAAGAAAATAGATGCGGGTGCTCTCTCAGCAACCGCGCAGGACTGCCTTAACGATGCCATTGCCACCACGGCAATTTTAGTATCGGTAATAATTTCAAGACTCACTACTCTGCCCTTTAACCTCGATGCCATTATGGGCGTAGGTGTCGCCCTGTTTATACTCTATTCAGGGGTTATGCTAGCTAAGGATACAATAAATATAATTTTAGGCAAGCCGCCCGAAAAGCAGCTTATAAACGATATTGAGAACACAATTCTTTCCTTTGAGGGCTTTATAGGCGTTCACGATTTGATTATTCATAACTACGGCCCCGGCAGAGAGTTCGCCTCAGTACATGTTGAGGTGCCACAGGATATAGACATTGTTAAATGCCACGAACGCATTGACCTTTGCGAAAAGCTTGTAAAGGAAAAGCTGGCTGTAGAGCTGGTCATCCATATGGATCCCGTAGAAACCGATAACAAGGAGATCAACCTTGCAAAAGCAGCAATTGCTGGGGAGCTTAAAAAAATCCACCCCCACTTAACACTGCACGATTTCCGTATGACACCAAAATCTGAGGGTCGTACCAACTTCATCTTCGATGTTGTAGTGCCCGCCGACCTTAAAATGACTAATAAGGAGCTACGGCAAAAAATCGACGAAACAGTAAAGCAAATTAACCCCACTTATTATACCGTTATCACCTTTGATAACGACTTTACGGGTAGATAAGCTTTCTCCAGCAAAAATTCCCCTGTTAGAGGAATGCGAGAAGAACAATGTCTTCTCAGCTATGATTAGACCTTGTTCTCTCCCTGCGCTTCTGCCACGCAAAAATCCACCTCCCTCGTCAGAGGGAGGCTTTATATTCACTCTTTACATTTATTAAAAAAGGTGCTATACTTTATTTGCCACACAAAGTTAAATATTTTATTCCTAACTGGGTATACATTGGTAAAAATGTATGCTCTATTATTCAATCCCTGTTAGGAATGAACTTTGTGTGGTGCAAAGTAGATGCATGCGTTTTTCGTGCGTAGGCTCTGCTTGCGCACTTTTTTATTTGCGGGTGAAAGTATGGATGGCTCACTTTTTTATAAAAATCTTCGGTATTTAAGAAAGAAAAAGCACATTTCGCAAGAAGCTATGGGTGAAAAGCTCAAAATCAAACGCTCCACCTATGCCCATATGGAAAAGCACAGCAAAAATGCCATAATAACTCCTCTTTTGCAGAAAGTGGTTTTTGAAGAATTTGGGTATACAATTGATAAACTTTTAAATACCGATTTGCAAAGCCCTACCTCAAACATGGAGGAATCTCAAACCAGCAATACACATACCGTAAAAGAAATTGATAAAGCCTTAATACAACTCGATGAAATCACCTTGAGATTAAAGAAAATTAAAAACGATTTAATAATTAATACTTTACCCTAATTCTAAAAAACAGACCTCATTCGAGGTCTGTTTTTTAAAGCATTGTTGCATTTTTAAAAATACTCAAGTCAACTTCGTTTGATTCTAAATCGGGTAAAGTAAATTCTTTGCCTACCATTGAATATTTTGCGCCCGCTAAGCGGTTATATCGCATTATTTCAACCTTATCCTCCCCTACAATTTCGGAAATGGCTTTGAGGTTTTCGGGTGTGTCTGTAATGCCCGGAATAAGCGGAATGCGCACTACATGCGGAAGCCCCGATTCAACTAAAATTTTGTAATTCTTAAGTATTTTTTCATTGCTGACACCGGTATATTTTTTATGCTCATCGGGGTCGGCTAATTTTATGTCGAAAAGGCAATAATCCATAACAGATATTACCTTTTTGAAAGCGTCATCGTCCGCGTAACCGCTTGTTTGCAGAGCCTTATGAATACTCGGCAGGCACTTTGCGGTTTCATACACAAAATCTGCCTGCAACAGCGGCTCGCCGCCCGAAAATGTAACGCCGCCGCCAACCGAATTTAAAAAACGCTCGTACGACATAAGCCTGTTTGCAAGCTCTTCGGGGGTCATCTGTGTACCCGCAAGGGTTACAAGCCCCTTTGGGCAGGCGTGCAAGCAGCGCCCAAACGGCTGACACTCGGGATGGTTGCACTTTCTGCCACACAGCCCACAGTGCACACATTGTGCAGGTTTATCCATAATTTCAGGATGCGCCTCAAGCCCCTCGGGGTTGTGGCACCAAATGCATCTGAGCGGACAGCCTTTAAGAAAAACAGTTACGCGGCTACCTGGGCCGTCGTGCACCGTCATTTCCTTAATGTCAAAAACCGTGCCTATCATACGGTATATTCCTGACGCATCATAACATGGTCCTGATATTCCTTATCAAGCTCAACAAAATATGCACTCCAGCCCCAAATGCGAACAACCAGCTGTGCGTGCTTTTCGGGGTTGCGCTGAGCATCTCTCATAGCCTCGGCATTAACGGCGTTAAGCTGAAGCTGATGACCGCCCATATCAAAATACTGCTTAACCAAGCGGGCAACCTTGCCAATACTGTCAGCATCGTTGAACATTCCGCCGTGGAACTCAAGCGTTAATGGACCGCCGTTTATTGCCTTTGCAAAATTAGGCTTAGAGAATGAGGAAATTACCGAAATAGGACCTGAAATTTTAGCATAAATACTGCAGGAGAAGTTGGTGCCGAAAGGCTCACCTTTAAGTCTGCCATCGGGCGATGCGCCGATTTCGGCTGCGTGCCATAGGTAATACATAGCCGAGCCTGTACCCGCTCTCCAAATACCGCCGCGGCAGTTTTTCTTGCCCTCAAGACCTGCTGAGAATGTATCAACCAATCGGCAGGCAAGGGTGTCTACTTCATCGATGTTCTGACCGAACTTGGGTGTTTCGTAACGAAGCAAGGATAGCATTTCGGGATTATTCTCGAAATTTTCGTCAACCGCTTTTATAAGCTCTTGAGCGGTGAATTTCTTTTCATCGAAAACATATTTCTTTATTACCATAAGGCTATCGGCAGCGGTGGCAATACCTGTACCGTGAACGCCAAAGTTATTGTATTTTCCGCCGTTGGCAATATCGGGTACCGACATCATAACCTTCATAAACGGTGACGGTACAAACCATAAATCCTTAACCGAGTCAACAATTCTGTCGCACTCGGCAAAAATTTCTGCCTTAACAGCATTAAAATACTGCTCGAAAGTTTCGCATCCCGCAAGCGAATTATGCAGCGTTACATCAATTACCTTAGGATAGGAAAGCGCGGCAATATTTGCGGTATCTGCGCCAACGGCGGGAATAATAAACTCCCAGCAAGCCGCGGTAACATAGTTCACAGCGTCATTATGCTCATAACCCAAAGCCTCAAGCGCGGGTACTACGATATCGTCGTTATTATACTGCGGGAAACCGAGTCCTGCCTTAGTAAGCTCGGTGCCGAGCTCATAAATCTCAATAGGAGTATTTTTGTTAACACGAAGATTAATTTTCGGGTCGATTAACCTTAAATTATTGCTGGCTTTCAGACAAAGCTTAGAGAAATCGTTGAATACTTCGTTTCCGTTTTCATCGACGCCGCCGAGTGCCATACTCTGACCGTTGTCGCCCTGCTGAACGCCTACATAAGTGTCGCTATCCTTATTGAATGATAAGAAAAAGTCCTCAACAAGCTCTAAAGCGGTATCCATAGTGTAAACGCCTGCATCCATATCCTTTTTAAAATAGGGATACATATATTTATCAAGTCTACCAACGGTATTGTGATAGTTACCCTCAAGCCAGAGCGCATAATGCACAATGCGGAAAAACTGCATAGCCTCGCGCAGATTGGTTGCGGGGTAACGCGGCACCACCTTTAAAACCTCGGCAATATCGGTGCGACCGATGCGTTCTGCCTCAGCTTTATAGCGGTCGGCAAGGTCAATAATAGCATCAATAGTGCGGCGTGAATACTCGTCTGCCGTTTCTCTCGCTTTAAGTAAACCGACAGACAAAATATGCTCATAATCGGGTGATAAATTGGACATATAGCCGAGCTCGTGAATATAGTGCTTTGACTTTATATCAGCCCACTCAGCCTCTGTAAAGCAGTCGGGAATATTCGCAACCGTTCTTAAAAAACAGATTTTCTCATCAGGCAGAATAACCGGCTTTTCCTCGCGAATTAAGCGCTCAAAGCGGTCGGTCATACGCTCTATCGGGGTAAGCCCCTTAGCGGAATATTCCTCGCCCAAATTCCAATCTACGGTGTGACGGAATTTGTGGTGCTGTTTAGAAATTATGTAATGCAAAAGCTTATTCATAATATCTCCTCCTAAAGGAGTTTCCTCCACTTTAATTATAATGAAATCGCATTGTGATGTCAATAATAAAGAAGATTGTATTTGTAAAAAAGAGCAGGATTTTCATCCTGCTCTTTTAACTTATGATTATTCGGCATTCATTTCATCGTATTGCCTTTTACCTTTGATGATAATGAAGAGAATGAGTACGCCTCCAAACAACATCATAAACATAAGCATTGCGATAACTATGATAAGCACCATAGTAATGTCGGACTGCTGAATATATGTTATTGTATCGGAGCCTCCGCCAATATCGTCGGGGGGATTAATCGGATCCTGAACATTGTCACCCGGCTCGGGAGCAGGCTCACTCGGGTCAGGAGTTGTTTCGGGCACGCCATCGAGAGATACGAATGTAAGGCTGTTACGCTCTGCAAAGCTTGCGGCTGTGGAGCCGTAGTAACCGTAGAGAGTAAAGGTTTTAAGAGCTCTCGGGAAAGCGGATGCCTTAATTAAGCAGTTTTTATTAAGAATAGTGGCAGAGGTAAGACCATTATTGCCCTTGAACACCATCATACCAATGTCCTTAACATTTTCCGAAAATTCTAAATCGCCTATAAGTGCGCAAGCTTCAAATGCGCTTCTGCCGATTGTTGTAAGAGAATTCGGGAATGACACATGGGTGAGCTTAAGACCGTTCATAAAGGCATAGTCACCTATTGTAGTAATACCCTCAGAAATTACAACTGCGTAAACCGAGCTAGACTCAGCACCGGCTTCAAATACATTCTCGCCTATACTCGTAACGGTAATACCGTCAACGGTTGCAGGAATTGTAACGCTTGTAAGAGATGTGTTGTTCTTAAAGGCACCTGCGCCTATTTCCTTAAGTCTTTCAGGAAGCTCAAGTATCTTTAAGTTCGAATAATTCTGGAACGCATAATCGCCTATAATCTCGATATAGTTTCCAAAGCTTAGCTTTTCAACATATCTTGCATACTCGCCAGATGAAAATGTGTTGCCAACCTCGTAAATGTTAATCCAGTTGGTTATATCAGCATCAGCAGGCTTAACAGCCTGATAATTCCACGAAAGCGTTTCGAATATTTTATCCTTATCATCGTCGCTATCGGTTTTTACCTCTACATTATACAAACGGTCGGGAACAATAAGCTCTTTACTGTACGGTACGCTATTATCTCTTCTAACTACCGATGCTAATATATTATCAGTCCACTTTGTGTTATAACCGTCGTTTTTAGCACCCTTGTAATAATCTGATATTGTGAAAATATAGTTATCATTCGCGTAATATTGACCGTCGGTAACGGCAAATATAATATCTAAACCGTTGCCGTTTTTGTCGGTAAAGGTTACGGTAGAATAACCCGCTTTCGTTGCTATGAGCTTGCCGCCCACAATTGTAATGCCGCTGTTTACCTCAGGTATTACGGTTGCCTCATCAGCATTTGTATACTTGCCGTTAACAAGTACCGAATATTTAGATAAATCTATTTCCTCTCTCACAGAGATGTAAAAATACTTATCGTCAGCATTTAAAATTTTATTGCTATTACCGTCAGCATCCTTAACATTCACAATAATATTCAATGTCTTACCCGCTATAGTAACGGTACCGTTATAATAGCCAGTCTTTGTAGCTATAATGCTGTTGTTTTGTTCTTTTACATTATTAGACTCAAATACCCAAGTAGCGGTGTCGCCGGTAGAGATTTTATCATCAATAACAATAGCAACCTCACTAAGCGCGAGGGGCTCGTTAATGGTAAGCAATATGTTAGCGCTACCATCACTTAACATCGGGAATTCGTTGCATGTGGGATAATCAACACCTGCAGTACCGCCCATAGCTTTGGTTTTGTTGTTAAGGGAAACGGTAAACTGATGTACATTAAGGAAAGGTGTAATCATATCTATAGTGTTACGGTTAATGTTACCCATGAAAACACCAACAGCGCCCTTATCAACAATAACATCCT
>JAZNXU010000037.1:0-15119 GCA_045594065.1 Acutalibacteraceae bacterium | reverse complement strand
AAAGAGCTGACTGCAAAGCAGATTTCCTACTATAAGGATAAGACTCAGTGGACCAAAAATATGGTTTGCCGAATCATAGAAAACGAGCATTACTGCGGTGATGAGGAATACCCGCGTATTGTTGATAGGGAAACCTTTGATAAAGCAGTCAAGCAAAAGGCTGAAAAGGGTGGCACCAGAGAAAAAGACACCGAGGAAATCGCCTATTTTAAAGCCACTACTATATGCGATACCTGCGGCAAGCATTTTACCCGCAAAAGCAAGTATAAGGTGCGTGAGCGTTGGCTTTGCTTGGGCGGTTGTCCTGCTACAACCCAATACTTGGATGACCCGCTGTTGTTTTCAAGGATAAAAACGGTTATGAATGCGGTGAGAAATCAGCCATACCTCATTATGCTGCCAAAGGGAGAAAGCACCTACGTACCGTCAAAGGATATTCGCCTTAAGGAACGGCAGATAAAGTATTTAATTACACAGCCAAACCCGATGTTTCATCCGATTATGAAGCTGATATACGAAACCGTGACGGCAAAGTTTTCGGAGATGGAGCTCGACCTTTCCGCCGCTGTTTCGGATGCACTTTATGATTTGTTTTTGGAATATGTGCCTGAGGATGAACAGGCATTGGATATTCCGTTTATGAAAAAGACCGTATCTGCTATTATCATTAAGCCGGACGGTAATATCCGCATCCGCTTTGTTAACGGTAAAGAAATCGGTAATGAGGAGGTGTGCGACAATGGTTGAAACCGCTGAAAGAAGAAGGGTTGTTACTAAGATTCCTGCCGATGCCGGTAAAAGCTCACGCATTGAGTTTGGTAAAAGAATAAAAGTGGCTGCATATTGCCGCGTATCTACCGATGACGAGGATCAGCTTAACAGTTACCGCGTTCAAAAGGACTATTACACACGTTATATTGCCAACAATGAAAAGTGGGAGTTCGTAGACGTATACGCAGACGAAGGTATTACCGGAACGCAGGTCAAAAAGCGTGATGAATTTCTTCGTATGATAAAGGATTGCGAAAAGGGTAAAATCGATATGATCCTGACCAAATCGGTTTCCCGTTTTGCAAGAAATATCGTGGATAGTCTGTCTTTTGTGCGTAAGCTTAAGGCGATGGGTATTGCTATCTATTTTGAAGAGCAAAATATCAACTCGCTCAAAGAGGATAGTGAAACGTATATAGGCATTTACAGCGTTATGGCGCAGTCAGAAAGTGAGAATATCAGCGCCAACGTCAAATGGGGCATTTCAAAACGGATGGAGAACGGTACCTACTGCAGCAATATGAATATGTTTGGGTACCGACGCGATAAAACTACCAAAGAAATAACTATCGTGGAAAGTGAAGCCGAGGTCGTTCGTTGGATATTCAATATGTTCCTTGATGGCAAAAGTGCCTTGCAGATTAAGAACTGGCTTGAAGAAAACGGCATAAAAACCTTTTACGGTAAAAGTGTTTGGCAAACAACGTCAATTCTAGCCATATTGCAGAATGAAAAGTACTGCGGCGACGTTATGTATCAAAAGACTTATTGTGTGGATTGCTTAACCAAAAAGAAAAAGGTTAACAACGGTCAAAAGACAAAATACTTGGTGGTTAACGATCATCCTGCCATTATTCCGCGTGATGTATTTAAGGCAGCAATGGCAGAATTCGCTCGCCGTAATGCTTTGCGAAGCAAATCGGACAATACCATTTCCTGCCGAGGAAGATACAGTGCAAAATATGTGTTAAGTGAACTGCTCATTTGTGAGGAATGCGGCAGTCATTTCCGCCGTAAAACCAACAAGAAAAAGGATGGTGTTCATCACTATTGGCGTTGCATCAGCCGATTGGACCATAAAGATAAATATTGCGATTTTTCAAAGGGACTTGAGGAGAAAAACCTGCAAGCTGCTATTTGTCGTGCCATCTCCCGCGTGCTGCAGGGGAGAGAAGACGGGTACGAGCTTCTAAAAAGCAAACTTATTTATGCTACTTCTGATGTAAATACCGATGAATTATATCTGGTCGAAAAGGGAATTCACGACGAGCAGATCCGTATTGAAGAGCTTGCAGACCTGGCGATTCAGTCAAAATTTAATAAAGATCGGTATACTGAAGCCATCGCCGACTGTTCCCAAAGGATAAAAGACCTTCGGGAGAGACGGGATATGCTTATGACACATATAAAGTGTAATGAAAAAGCCAGAGAAGAAATCGAACGGATTGAAAATTACACCAAACAGTTGAAGCCGGTAATGACCGAGTTCGATGATGCCATCATTCACCGAATTGTGAATTCAATTCAGGTGACAAAAGATCTCAATTTAAGAATATTTATAAAGGGTGGGGCAGAGATCGTCGAGCCTCTGTTTCCGCCTGAGGAAGAGTTGGCATGAATTTCAAAAAATAATATAAAATGAAATAACTTTCTGCATTTTTGTATTGCGGAAAGTTATTTTTTGTGGTATAATCAATTTGTAAAGAAAACTGGGGAAAACCCAGTAAAATCAAGGGTTTCTCACCAGTTCTTTTTCGGACAGGAGAGACAAAAAGAAAACCATCCCTTGTGGATGGTTTTTCTTTTTGGCTTTTTATAATATAGCCCGAGCGTGTAATATTACGGTTAACAGCCTTGTACTATGCCGACTGAGCGGGCTCAGTTGGTAGTTTCAAACCGCACCGCTGCCGGTGGCAGATGCAGGTGCGGTTTGAAAGGCGCAGCGGTCGACAAAAAAGCGACGCTCCAAGGAAGCTTTTGTCGGGCACCGCAAGAGTCGACTGTACAAAACATAAGTAGCGCAGAAGTTTGGCAGTTTAATAAAACCAGGTTCGAGCTTTTTTGTGTTTGTGTCCGCATGACACAATATCATTCCGCATTAGCGAACACAAAATGGGGTTGCACTTTGTGCAAATTGACTTGCACCCCACTGCCTATATAATAATAACAAAAGCCGCGAATGCTGCGGCTTTTTATAATTCTTCATCATCTATATATTGCATAATATCTTCAACGTTACACTTTAATATCTTGCAAAACAATTCAATTGTATGGGTGCTTACACTTTCGTTGCGTTTTAATCGTGTAATCTGACCTGGGCTGATATTATACTTTTTAATAAGTGTGTATTGTGTAACACATTTTTCTTTCATAGTTTGCCATAATTTATTATAGGAAATCATAAATTTCAATCCTCCCTATTGACATAATAACCGATTAAAGTATATAATTATATTAACCAATATCGGTTATTGTTTTTGTTTTGGAGGGATTATTTATGTCGTTTCCTGTTTTATCTTATGCAAAATCAAAGATTCTTGAAGGCGATTTCAACTTGGCTTCTTCCTACTATAATAGGGCTAGAAGTGAAGGGATAGCAAATTGCGTTGTTGATTTAAGATATCTTACTAAGGAATATTTAGTTTATCCATTAGAGTATGAAGGTGCATCAAATTATTTTGAGTTACTAAAAAAACTTCAAAGTCTTGCTGAAGTTAACGATATATACAAGGATGAATATCAGGTTGCGGTAAATTCTTTGTATGATATTAGGCGCTTATTTTTAAGGGCGTTAGCATTATTTTATTTTTCTGATATTTTGGTTTCAGCATCTGACTCTGTTGTTCTTCGTGAAATCGCTGAAATTCAAAGATATATTAAAGTAAATAAGAGTGATATTTTAGAAAAAGATATTTATGAGTTAAACAAATTTATTCCTAAATATAATAAAAGAAAATTTGCGAGAGATCTAAATATAATCGAAGCATATTGTATGAATATATTGCTTTCATATACGGCGGAACAACATAGTGTTTACCAAGGAAAACGGTATAGTGCCTTAACAGTTGATTACGGATATTTTTACAGCACAACAATTAGAGAATCGAATCGATACTATAATTATGCAAATGTCAAGCCTAGAATGTTCTTGCTGGGTTATGAGGCTTATTATCACGAATTGCGCAATGTTTACGAGAACAAGGTTAAGGAGATAGGCAACTTCGATTGTCCAAAGAAATTAAAAAAAGAACTGACATATTATGTGCAACATAAGGATAAAAAAGATGCTTCAGCAAAAGATTTTATAAAATATGCAAAGCACTTTGAAAAGCAAGATTTTTCGAGGCAGTCTTTGTTTGGTTCTTTATCAAAGTTTGCAAAAGCGGTAAATCCAATGTTGAGATTAAATCCTACCGATAAGCTTACAGAAAATAATGTCGGTTCTTTTGAACTAGGGGAATATTTTCCACAAAAGAAGTTCCTGGGTGTTTGCAGTATGCTTTCTGCCGGTCAAGGCTGGAAAGTAGACACAGTCAGATATATAATGCTAATTTTCTGCTGTTTTGCTGGTATTGGTGTCCTTGCGTATTTTGCTTTGGCAATCGCAAAGAAGTTAGGATTTTATTTTGGAGTGAATATTAAGAAGCCATAAAATAGCAGAGAAATTCTCAATTTTCAAGCACATTTCATTTGTGCTATTAAATTCAAACATGAAAAAAGAAAGCCAAGTTGAAAGACTTGGCTTTCTTTTGTGGAAACTAAGTGGGTTTTGGTATGATAAATACACATTAGGTGCGTGAAGCATGCCTACGGTAAAAGAAGAGCCATCGAGCGTGGGTGGCATACTTAACTTCATTATGCAAAACATAACTGCAAAGCCGATACTTCACTTAAATGCCCTTGCAGCCTCTTCACAGTTCTGGTATAATATCCTCTATACTATAAGTTTTTTATATGCTTTTAAAAAATATGTAGTTTAATAAATATAACAGATACGGAGAATCGGTGCACACGGTTTCTGAGCCATAACAACAGTTTGGCTGTTCCGACAGGCTGTTTTTAACAGTTTCGTTCCTATTCTTTACTCGGCGCTACTCGAAATGGCGAGGGTACCGAGACTAAATATTCCGCCCTTATCGAAAGATAGGGGCGTTTTTGCGCTGTATATAAATTATTACCCGAGAGAAACTATTTTCGGGTGATATAATGAATAACAAATCTTTATGGCAAGAAAGCGTAGAAATGCCGCACTTTCCGACCTTACGCGAGGATATTAAAACCGATGTTTTAATTATCGGTGGGGGAATAACGGGAATTTTAACTGCCTATTTTTTACATCAGCAGGGTGTTAAATATGTGCTGGTGGAACAAAACTGTATTTGCGGCGGCGTTACGGCTAACACTACCGCCAAGATAACCCTGCAGCACGGTCTTAATTATCATAAGCTATTAAAAAGCCGTGGGCTCGAGAATGCTAAAGGTTACTACCTTGCCAATAAAAAGGCGCTTGAAAAATACGCGGAGTTATGCCGAAATATTGATTGCGATTATGCTACAAAAGACAACTATGTCTATTCGGTTGATGACCCCGTGGTGCTTGCCGACGAATTGGCGGCGCTTCAAAAAATCGGCTGTGAGGCACATTTTTGCAAGGAATTGCCACTGCCGCTTTACACTCAGGGCGCTGTTTGTGTACCAAATCAGGCGCAGTTTCATCCATTTGAGTTTTTATCCAAAATAACTGAAAATCTAAATATTTATGAGCACACCAAGGTGCGCGAAATGGTGAATAACATTGCGGTTACTGAGCACGGTAAAATTTATACAGACAGGGTAGTGGTGGCAACACATTTTCCATTTATAAATAAGCACGGCAGTTATTTTTTAAAGCTTTATCAGCACCGCTCTTATGTGTTAGCGCTTGAGAACGCTCGGGAGGTTAAAGGTATGTATGTTGACGAGAATGATACGGGTCTTTCCTTTAGAAACCACGGTGACCTTTTGTTGCTTGGCGGCGGAGGGCACAGAACGGGTAAAAAGGGCGGTAGCTACTCTGAGCTAAAGCAGTTTCAAACGGGTAATTATCCAAATTCGCGTGAGGTAGCCAGATGGGCTACTCAGGACTGTATGAGTTTAGATTTGGTGCCGTATATCGGGCATTACTCGGCTTCGAGTAAAAATCTGTATGTTGCTACAGGCTTTAATAAATGGGGAATGAGTGGCGCAATGGTGGCGGCAGAACTACTTTGTGATATGCTAACAGGAAATAAAAATGAGTTTGCAGAGGTCTTTAATCCCTCGCGTAGTATACTAAAGCCACAGCTTTTAGTAAATGGTGTCGAAACGGTTGCTAATCTGCTTTCCCCCACCACCAAGCGTTGCCCACACCTAGGCTGTGCGCTTAAATGGAATAGCGTAGAGCACAGCTGGGATTGCCCATGTCACGGCTCGCGATTTGATGATAGCGGTAAACTTTTAGAGGGCCCCGCAACGGGAAATCTAAAAAATAATTAGTAGAAATTTGTTGCAATAAACTGTAAATATGTTACAATTAAAGTTGGGGGTGCTACTATGCAATCATTGAAGTATTTATACAGAATAGGCAGGGGACCGTCTTCCTCACATACAATAGGTCCGCTTGCTGCCGCAACCCGATTTTTAAATGAAAACACGAATGCCGAAAGCTACAAGGTTATTCTTTATGGCTCACTTGCCAAAACAGGTCGCGGACATATGACAGACCGCGTTTTAGAAGAGGCATTCAGCGGTAAAAATTGTGAAATTGTAGTTGACACTGAGAGTCCAACCGACTTTCACCCCAACACTTTAGATTTTATTGCTTTAAACGGCGGAAAAGAAACAGCGCGCACCCGTTTTTACAGTATCGGTGGCGGTGAGATTTTAGCAGATGGCGAGAGTCTAAAAGAGAAAGAAGAGGTTTATTCGCTTTCTTCTTTTACCGAAATTTCAAAATATTGCCGTGAAAAAGATATTCGCATTTGGCAATATGTTGAAGAGTGCGAGGGCGCTGAAATTTGGGAATATCTAAGTGAAATATGGTCTGTTATGCAAGGCGCCATCCGTGACGGACTTGAAGCAGAGGGTATACTCCACGGTGGTATCGGCACCAAACGCAAGGCGCGTTATCTGTATCGGCAAAAGCATATTGACGAGAGCGAGGAAACCAAAACTAACCGCCTTATATGCGCCTATGCATATGCTGTAAGCGAGCAAAACGCCTCAGGCGGAACAATTGTTACAGCGCCCACCTGTGGCGCTTGCGGCGTGGTACCCGCCGTACTTAAATTTCTGCAAACAAAGCGCGGCTTTAGCGATGAGCAGATTATTCACGCACTCGCTACTGCCGGTATTATAGGAAACCTTATTAAAACAAATGCTTCAATAAGCGGCGCTGAGTGCGGCTGTCAGGCGGAAATAGGAACTGCCTGTGCAATGGCGGCTGCTGCCGCAGCAGAGCTTTATGAACTCGATTTGGACCAGATTGAATATGCTGCTGAGATGTCAATCGAGCACCATTTGGGTCTTACCTGCGACCCGATTTTAGGGCTTGTTCAAATTCCTTGTATTGAGCGAAATGCCATAGCGGCAATGCGCGCGCTAAATGCCGTAAACCTTGCAGATTTTCTTGTGGATTCAAGAATGATTAGTTTTGATATGATTGTTGATACAATGTATGAAACGGGTAAGGATTTAAAGGTAATGTATCGTGAAACTTCTGAGGGCGGACTCGCCAAAAAGTATGCGCTCGAGATATAAAAATGCATAGCCTGATAAGGCGGTTCCTTGATTTATAAAATTTACGGTGCTAAAACCGATGCTGAAAGGTGGGGCAGTAATGCCGCATAATAAGTTATTTAAAGCCGTTGATGAGCTTTATAATAAATATTTGAATATATGGGAAGAGTTCTGCAATATCGAAAGCCCAACTGATTATAAAGAGGGTGTCGATAAAGCAGGGGAGTATATTGCCGATATTGCACGAAATCTCGGGCTTAAGGTTGAATATTTTAAGCACGATAAAGCGGGTAATGTTCTGTGTATTACCCTGAATCCCGAAATAAATGAAGCACCGCTCAGTATTTCGGGTCATATGGATACCGTTCACCCTGTAGGCTCATTTGGTAGCCCTGCTGTAAATCGTGATAGTGAGAAAATTTACGGTCCCGGGGTTACCGACTGCAAAGGTGGTATTGTTTCGGGAATGCTCGCTTTAGAGGCTCTTAAAAAATGTGGCTACAACAAGCGTCCTGTTCAGCTGCTTTTGCAGGCAGATGAGGAAAACGGAAGCAAAAAAAGCGATAAAGCCACCATTAAATATATCTGTGAAAAGGCAAAAAATTCGGTAGCCTTTTTAAACCTTGAGGGTCATACGCAGGCGAAAGCTTGCCTTGAGCGCAAGGGTATTATCACTTATAAATTAACCGTTACGGGTATTGCGGCACATTCGGCGCAGTCGGCAACTGATGGCGCCAACGCCATTGCCGATGCAGCATATAAAATCATTGAGCTTGAAAAGATTAAGGACGACGCGGGTATTACCTGCAATTGCGGTGTTATCAGCGGCGGTACTGTGGTTAATTCCGTTCCCGATAAATGTGAGTTTTTCGTGAATATTCGTTTTGCTACTGCCGAGCAGCTTGAGTGGATAACCGACAAGGTGCAGGAAATTGCCGCTACCGAGCATATAAAGGGCTGTAAATGTGAGGTAGAGCAGGAGTCTTTCCGTGTTGCTATGGAGTATACCGAGAAAAATGTCAGCTTGCTTAAGAGTATGAACGCGATTTTCGAGAAAACAGGTTTGCCCGTGCTTGAGGGTAATAAGCGCAAGGGCGGCTCTGATGCCGCCGATATCACAAGCTACGGCATTCCCTGTGTCGATTCTATCGGCGTTTCGGGCGGAAACATACATAACAGGGGAGAGTTTGCGTATTTGGAATCATTGCGTGATGCAGCTAAGCGTGTCGTTGCGATAGCTCAGTATATTTAATTGACATTTTCTGCTGATTTTAGTATAATGTGTTAGACAGTTTACATAGAAAGGTTTAGGCAGTTAATGATTTGCAATAATATTTTAGAGGCTATGGGTAACACACCCATAATCCGCCTTAACCATATGACGGGACCTGACGATGCTCAAATCCTTGTTAAATTCGAGGGCCTTAATGTTGGTGGCTCTATAAAAACCCGCACCGCCTTTAATATGATTCGCGATGCCGAGGAAAAAGGTCTTATTAATAAGGATACAATTATCGTAGAGCCCACAAGTGGCAATCAGGGTATAGGTCTAGCGCTCGTTGGCGCAGTCAAGGGATATAAGGTTAAAATTATAATGCCCGATTCTGTAAGCGAAGAACGCCGACTGCTTGTGCGCCATTACGGCGCGGAGGTAATACTCGTTCACGATGCGGGAAACATCGGTATTTGTATCGAGCAGTGTTTAGAGCTCGCTCTTAAAATGAAAGCCGAGAATCCAAATGTATTTGTTCCTCAGCAGTTTGAAAATCCTGCCAACCCCGCTATTCAGCGTTCTGCTACGGGTGCTGAAATACTACAGCAGGTAAATGGTCCTATACATGGCTTTTGTTCAGGTATAGGTACGGGCGGCACTATAACAGGAATTGGTGAAACGCTCAAAGCGGCTAATCCTGATATAACCATATGGGCTGTTGAGCCTGAAAACGCCGCAATTCTCTCGGGTGGCTCTATTGGTACCCATGTTCAAATGGGAATTGGCGACGGTATTATTCCTGAAATTTTAAATCAGAACATTTATGATGATGTTTGCATTATTAAAGATGAAGAAGCTTTGCAGGTGTCCCGCGATTTAGCCGCTAAAGAGGGTATTCTTTGCGGTATCAGTAGCGGCACAAATGTAGCGGCGGCAATTCGGCTTGCAAAAAAGCTTGGTAAAGGAAAAACGGTTGTAACGATTTTGCCTGACACTGCAGAAAGATATTTTTCAACACCTTTATTTGAATAATTTTGATAGTTTAGAAACGGCGCTTTTTAGGCACCGTTTCTTTTTGAATAAAAGGGAATTTTTTCGCATAAATTATTACGGGTGATTTTTGTGAGAAAAAATGTGAAAAATTTAATTATTATGCTGGTAATACCGTTATTAGTCGGTGGACTCTCAGCTCTACTTGCGGGTGGAATGGGGGATTTCGAAGCACTTGAGAAACCTCCACTTTCTCCGCCGGGTTGGCTCTTTCCCGTTGTTTGGACAATACTCTATTTAATGATGGGCTTGGCAAGCTACCTTGTAGCTACTGCAAATGCGCCAACCTATAAGAAAAATTCTGCATTGTTAGTTTACGGAGTTCAGCTCTTTTTTAATTTTATGTGGTCTATAATATTTTTCAGATTTGAGGCTTACTTATTTGCCTTTATCTGGCTAGTAATTATGTGGGTGCTTATTCTTATAACTATTGTCAGATTTTACGAGGTTAGAAAATCTGCAGGGCTGTTATTGCTTCCGTATTTTTTCTGGGTAACCTTTGCAGGGTATCTTAATATCGGTATTTACATTTTAAATATATAAAAATAATAATCCAAGTCGAAAGACTTGGATTATTATTAAAATGGTTGCACAAATCCGATACCCGTTTAATTTTTTAACTATATGTTCAAACTACTACAGATTATTTATATTTCGTCGGCAGAGTCGACACCGAAACTTTTCTCTCTTCTCTCTTATCTTTTATCTGGAAACGACAATTTAAGAGAAGAGAGAAGAACGAAAAGAGAAAAGTTAAAAGAACAAAAAGAAACGACAATCTTCTTGTCGAAAATTGCCGTTTCTTTTTGGCACGCCATACTGGATTCGAACCAGCGACACCTGCCGTCGGAGGACAGTGCTCTATCCAACTGAGCTAATGGCGCAAACATATTAATATATTATCATAATGCTTGCGTTTAATCAAGAAAATATTTATTACTTAATTCCCGTTACCTTGTATCCGCCGTTTGTTACGGTAGATATTAAAATATCGTCCGAAATGTCGTCAGAAATGCTCACGGTTGCCGTTCCTGCTTTGTGGGAAACCTCGGCTGAATCTACACCTGAAACGCCCTCTAAGAGCGTTTTTACGCGGTTTTCACAATGCGGACACATCATACCCTCAATAATTAAAGTCTTTTTCATTTTACGCTTCTCCTTTTTATCAAAAATATTAACAAAGTTAAGCTTTAGTGCGTTGGAAACCACGCATATATCTGATAGGCACATTGCCGCCGCTGCGAGCATCGGGCTTACGGTAAAGCCGAGCAGTTTTACAAATACGCCAGCCGCCAGCGGTATACACAGCACATTATAGAAAAATGCCCAAAACAGGTTTCCGTGAATGGTGCTGAGCGTTCTGCGCGAGAGCTTTATTGCCGCGGGCACATAGGTTATACTGTCATTGACGAGAACTATATCGGCGGCATCTATCGCAACATCTGAGCCTGCTCCCACCGCAATGCCAATATCTGCAGTGGTAAGGGCAGGGGCATCGTTAATGCCGTCACCCACCATAATTACTGTGCCGTTTTGTTTAAGCTCGGAAATTTTAGTGTTTTTATCCTCAGGCAGCAGTTCGGCATATACCGTTTTAATTCCCGCCGCCTTTGCTATGGCAGTCGCGGTGCCTAAATTATCGCCTGTCAGCATAACGGTTTCAATACCCATTTTCTTAAGCATTTCTACAGCGGTGGCTGTATCGCGCTTTATAGTATCGGCAACGGCGATTATGCCGTGAACGGTGTTGCCGCTTGCAAAAAACATAGGTGTTTTACCGTCCGCCATTAAAGCCTCGGCTTTTTGCTTGATTTCGGTGTTTATTTGGGCTTTGCTGTTTATAAATTTGTAGTTGCCTGCAAATAGGGGAGTATCGTCGCGCTTTGCTTCAATTCCGCCACCTGCTACCGCTTTAAAATCGGTAACGGGGAACGGTGTTATACCGCTATCTTCACTTTTTTCAAGTATTGCGCGAGCGAGCGGGTGCTCACTTTTGCTTTCGAGTGATACTGCCATTTCCAAAAGCTCGGTTTCTGTAATGCCGAACGGAATAATATCGGTAACCTCGGGGCAACCTACTGTGATGGTGCCTGTTTTATCAAAGCAGACAGTTTTAGCCTTAGCAGTCTTTTCTAGCACTTCGGCAGTCTTGTAAAGAATACCGTTTTTTGCGCCCCTACCGCTGCCTACCATAATGGCAACGGGGGTGGCAAGGCCCAACGCGCAAGGGCAACTGATAACCAGCACCGATATTGCGCGGGCGAGGCTAAAGCCTACCGTTTCGCCGATAATCATCCAAACAATAAATGTTATAAGGGATAGTGCTAACACAACGGGTACGAAAATACCTGATACTTTATCAGCTATTTTACCGATAGGCGCCTTTGTAGACGCAGCATCACTCACAAGCTTTATTATGCGTGCAAAGGAGGTGTCTTCACCCACGCCCACAGCACGGCATTTTATAAAGCCCGACTGATTTATTGTAGCGGCGGATACCTTATCACCCTCCGCCTTGTCTACGGGAATACTCTCGCCCGTAAGGGTTGCTTCATTAACGGCGCTTGCGCCCTCGATAATCACACCGTCGGCTGGAATACTTTCCCCTGGGCGGACAATGAATATATCACCGACTAATACCTCTTCGGCGTTTTTAACAACCTCTTTACCGTCAATAATCAGTGTTGCGGTTTTGGGCGTCATATTAACAAGGGCTTCAATTGCGCTTGTGGTTTTACCCTTAGAGCGCGCCTCAAGCAGCTTGCCAACGGTAATTATCACAAGTATCATAGCCGCTGCTTCAAAATAGAGGTCGTGCAAAAGGTGCGCCGAGGCGGCGATATTTCCAAGCCGTAGGTGCTCTGACATTATAAACAGGTTAGAGGTGCTGTAAATAAATGCCGCGGCAGAGCCGAGGGCTACGAGCGTATCCATATTCGGCGAGCGGTTTATAATACCTTTAAAACCGTTTACAAAGAATTTTTGGTTTATAATCATAACAATTCCGCTGAGCAGCAGCTGTGCCACCGCGATAATCACAGGGTTAGCCGCCATAACTGCGGGTAGGGGAGCTGAAAACATTGTATAACCCATTGAAAGGTACATCAGTATTAACAGAAAAACAACCGAGGATATAAGTCTTTTGGCAATAGAAGTGTCCTTTGTTTTGTCAGCCGCGTGGTTTTGTTTACCGCCGCCCTCAAGGCTGGCGCCGTAGCCCGCCTTTTGTACGGCGGAGATTATGCTGTCGGGCTTTGCGGTGCCCTCAACAGTCATGGAATTTGTAAACAGATTAACCGTGCAGGCGGTAACACCCTTAACACTCTTTACCGCCTTTTCAACATGCGCGGCACAGGCGGCACAGTCCATACCCGTAACATTATATTTGTACATAGTAATCACCTTACTTAAAGTTAGCGCTTGCTAACTTAATTATACCACTTTTAATATTTTTGTCAAGAAATCAAAATACTTGAATTATTATAATTTTTACGGTATAATAAATTTAATATTACAAAAGGTGGGTATTAAATGCACTTACAGGAATCGGGCGAGATGTATCTTGAAACGATATATGTCCTGAATAAAAAAATGGGCTCTGTACGCTCAATTGATATAAGCGAACACATGGGATATTCCAAACCAAGTGTAAGCCGTGCAGTTGGTATTTTAAGGGACGGCGGATATATCCTGATAGACGCAAAAGGGTTTATTGCACTGACCGATGTCGGTCTTGAGCTTGCTAAAAAGATTTATGAAAGGCACACCGTACTTACAAAGGTTTTGGTTTCGCTCGGTGTTGATGAAAACACCGCTTCCGAAGATGCCTGCCGAATTGAACACGTTATCAGCGATGATACTTTTTCGGCAATAAAAAAATACAGCGAAAATCTTGATTGATAAAAAACACATAACGCTCCGGACAAAAATTCATGTCCGGAGCGTTTTTTTATTTTGCATTCTGCGCAAGTGATACGGTAAGTCCGCCTTCTCCCGCACCGATTAACGCACAATCTCCCCTTTGCATATCGCCTTCAAGTATCTTTTGCGAAAGCATACTTTCAACGTTCAGCGATATTCTGCGTCGCAGCGGTCTTGCGCCGTATATATCTGTTTCGCGCGCATTTGCGATGTATTCAACCGCGCTTTCGGAAAATTGCAGTGAAATACCGATATTCTGCGCCCTTTCGCCAAGTGCGCCAAGCATACTGCGTGCAATGCTTTTCAGCTCATCGTGATTTAATTTTTCAAACACAACAACCGCATCAAGTCGGTTAATAAGCTCAGGCTTTAAGGTTTTTTTCAATTCCTCAATTGCGCTTGCCTTGATATTCTTTGCATTACCAACAGCATCGCCAAAGCCTAAGCTGTGCGCTTTTGCAAGTGTCTGTGCGCCGATGTTTGACGTCAGTATAATCACGGTATTACGAAAATCCGTTGTCTTCCCGTGTGAATCGGTTAAAATCCCGTCCTCAATAATCTGCAAAAGAATGTTAAGCACATCGGGGTGCGCTTTTTCGATTTCATCAAACAAAATAACGGAATAAGGCTTGCGGTGCACTTTTTCCGTAAGCTGCCCCGATTCTTCAAAGCCGATATATCCGGGCGGCGCACCTATCAATCTTGATACCGAGTGCTTCTCCATAAACTCGGACATATCAAACCTGTGCATATTATCCTTACTGTCAAAAAGGCACTCGGCAAGTGCCTTGCAAAGCTCGGTTTTGCCCACGCCCGTTGGACCTAAAAATATAAACGAGCCTATCGGGCGGTTGGTGTCGTTAAGTCCCACCCTGCCCCGCTTTATTGCGTCACACACGGTCGATACAGCCTCACTTTGCCCGATGATTTTTTGATGCAGATTCTGCTCCAGCATAAGCAAACGACGACTTTCTTCAAGGTTTACCGTTTCCGTAGGTATCCCCGTCCACAGCGATATCACCCCCGAAACATCGCTTGCCTTTACAACCGCCTTTATTCTTTCGTTAGCATTTTCGGAAGATTTAGGTCTGCGGCGCTTTAAATATTGTTTTGAAAGTTCCTGCAATTCTTCAAGCGACATTGCTTCATCAATATGCTTTGTGCGTATTTTTTTGCCCTGCGCATTAATGCTTGCACGAGAGCAGGCTTCATCAATAATATCAATAGCCTTATCGGGCAGAAATCTGTCGTGGATATATCTTTGCGAGCAATAAACAGCGGCGTTTATGGCTTCATCGGTAATGGTTACGTGGTGATATTTTTCGTAGGTGCTTTTCAATCCGCAAAGGATTTTCACCGCCTGCTCAGCGCTGGGTTCTTCAATGTATACGGGTTGAAAACGTCTTTC
>JAZNXU010000036.1:0-97549 GCA_045594065.1 Acutalibacteraceae bacterium | reverse complement strand
ATCGGCGGTGACGAATTCGCCGTAATACTTAAGAACAATGACTATAAAGATTATCGCAACCTGTTAGTTAAATTTGACGAAGCCTGTTCGGAGGATTTTATAACTGTTTATGAAAACACAATTCCTGTATCAATAGCTCGTGGCGTTGCTTCATATAATCCTGATGTTGACAGAATATATGAAGATGTTTTTGCAAATGCCGACCACGCAATGTACCTTAATAAAGAAGAATCCAAAAAACTGGCATTAGTTTAATATTTGTGATGTCTAAATGCCGCAAAACACGAAAATTAAAGTGTTTTGCGGTTTTATATTTAATTGTTTTTTTGTCTATTATTCACAACAAATTATAAATATGGTCTATCTTTAACATTAACCCTCCCATAGCCGCATACATACCATAAGCGTCCCAAACCCGCATTAATAAAGGAAAATTTTGGCAGACGAAAATTTATGGTGTTCTCTTGACATTTTCCCCTGCCGCAGCGGATACCATAAGTCGATTTTTTAAGGATACGGGGACTAAGCCTACCGATTATGACGGGATTTTCACAGGTGATTTGGGCTTTGTTGGCAGTGAACTTTTGTATGAGCTGCTCGAAAAGCAGGGGATAGATATTCGGTCAAATCATAATGACTGCGGAATGATGATTTACGACCGTGAGGCGCAAGATGCTCACGCGGGCGGCTCGGGTTGCGGTTGTAGTGCTAGTATTCTAACGGGATTTTTGATCAAAGAGGTAGAAAACGGACACTTGCCGAATATTCTCTTTTGTGCTACGGGCGCGCTTTTGTCGCCAACATCAACCCAGCAGGGAGATACGATACCCTGTGTTGCACACCTTGTAAATATTAAAAAAGCGCAGTAACATATTGACAAACGCTTTTTTCGGTGATATAATTTTCAAGAACAAACCGATGAGAAAGAGTAGTAACCTGCAATAAACTTTTCAGAGAGTCGCTCAGTGGTGTGAGGGCGGCAGGGGAATGCAGGTGAATGGACTTTCGAGGGCAAACCGAAAGATTTTCAAGTAGGCTTTGACGGGGTGCGCTTCCGTTAACACAAGCGTCGCGTATGATAGTATGCGTTAAGAGAGAAAGCAATTTGCTTTAAGTTGGGTGGCACCGCGTATCTTTCAGATTCGTCCCAAGTACATTTGTACTTGGGATTTTTTATTTGGAGGCATTGATATGTTTGAAATTTTTGTTTTTCGATGGTATAATATTAAATAAAGATAAATTGATTTTTACATATTTAAGGAGAAATTATTATGAATAAATACAGAGATTTTGATAACTATTTAAAGGAATATCCTAATAACGAGGGATATTTTGGCGAGTACGGCGGAGCCTATCTTGATGAAAAACTCATCCCTGCTTTTAAAGAGGCTAGCGATGCATATCAAGCTATCTGTCAGTCGGCTCAGTTTATTAATGAGCTTCGCAGAATCCGTAAGGATTTTCAAGGCAGACCTACACCCGTGTATCACTGTGAGCGCCTTTCTAAGCTTTTCGGTAACTGCCAGATTTATGTTAAGCGCGAGGATCTAAACCACACAGGTGCGCATAAGCTCAACCACTGTATGGGGGAGGGCTTGCTTGCAAAATATATGGGTAAAAAGAAACTCATCGCCGAAACAGGTGCAGGCCAGCATGGCGTTGCTCTTGCAACCGCTGCCGCTTATTTCGGACTTGAGTGCGATATTTATATGGGTGAAGTTGACATTGCAAAACAGCACCCAAATGTAATTAGAATGAAAATGCTTGGCGCTAATGTAATCCCCGTAACTAAGGGACTTAAAACACTCAAAGAGGCGGTAGACGCGGCATTTGAGGCTTATGAGAAAGAGTATGAAGATGCAATTTACTGCATTGGCTCTTGCTTAGGTCCGCACCCGTTTCCGCTTATGGTAAGAGATTTTCAGGCTATAATTGGTAATGAGGCGAGAGAACAGTTTGTTGAAATGACAGGACATCTTCCCGATGCGATTACCGCTTGCGTTGGCGGTGGCTCTAACTCGCTTGGTATGTTCACACCTTTCCTTGCTGATCCCGTTGAAATTTATGGTGTTGAGCCGCTCGGTCGTGGCAGTAATGTAGGTGACCACGCCGCTACAATGCAGTTCGGTACAAAGGGCAGACTTCACGGTTTTGATAGCTATGTTCTTCAGGATGAAAACGGAGAGCCGTTACCTGTTTATTCTATCGCCAGTGGTCTTGACTATCCGGGTGTTGGACCCGAGCACGCATTCTTGCGCGACCAAGGCAGAGTTCATTATGAAACCGCTACCGACGAAGAGGCTATGGAGGCTTTCTTCCTGCTTTGTCGTTATGAGGGTATTATCCCTGCAATTGAAAGCTCACACGCTTTAGCTTATGCTATTAAGTACGCTAAAGAGCATAAGAACGGCTCAATACTTGTATGTCTTTCGGGCAGAGGCGATAAGGATATCGACTATGTTTACGAGAATTACGGCTGTGGCGAAAAATTCAATTTGGATAAGTATGAGAAATAATGAAAGATGTTTTAAAGTATTTAAAATACTATAAAAAAGAGAGTATTTTAGCGCCGCTGCTTAAATTTTTAGAAGCGTCGTTTGAACTCACGGTTCCGCTTGTTATTGCGGCAATAATAGATAACGGTATAGCCGGAGGCAACAAAGGCTATACCGTAAAAGCGTGCTGCCTTTTGGCGGCATTTGCTGTATTCGGGCTTCTTATTGCCGCCGTTGCACAGCATTTTTCGGCTAAAGCCGCAACCGGTTTTGCAGGTAGAGTAAGAAATGTTCTGTTTCGCCATATTAACACGCTATCATTCTCTGAGCTTGAGGGCATAGGTGCTTCTACGCTTATAAACAGAATTACAAGCGATGTTAATCAGGTGCAGAACGGCGTAAACCTTGTTTTGCGCTTAGCTCTTCGTTCTCCGTTCGTGGTATTTGGCGCAATGGCTATGGCATTTACTGTTGATGTTAAGAGCGCCCTTATTTTTGTAGCTACCATTCCTGTTTTGGCAGTAATTGTGGTGTTTATAATGCTCGTTTGCATTCCGCTTTATAAAAAAGTGCAGGCACAGTTAGATAAGACGCTCGGCATCACTCACGATAATCTTACGGGAGTTCGTGTTGTCAGGGCGTTTTGTAATGAAGAGAATGAGATTGCAGATTTTAATTCTGCTAATATTGCGTTATCAAAAACTCAGAAATTTGTAGGTGGAATTTCGACTATAATGAATCCCGCTACATATGTTGTTGTAAATTTGGCGATTGTTTGGCTAATTAATACGGGTGCCGTAAGGGTAGAGGCGGGTATAATTTCGCAGGGTGCTGTTGTAGCACTTTATAACTATATGTCGCAAATTTTGGTTGAGCTTATTAAGCTTGCCAACCTTATAATTAATATTACAAAATCTGTTGCAAGCGTGAAAAGAATTTCCGATGTTTTAAATACAAAATCCTCTATGAATTTTACACAAAGCTCACCTGCTATTATTGATGGGGCACCCGCAGTTGAATTCCTTAATGCATCTATGAAATATAACGGTGCTGCCGAAGCTTCTTTAGTGAATATTAACCTTAAAGTCGAAAAGGGAAGTACCGTTGGAATTATTGGTGGTACCGGCTCGGGCAAAAGCTCGCTGGTAAATTTAATTCCGCGCTTTTATGATACCGAGAACGGCTGTGTACTTGTTAATGGCGTGGATGTTAAAAATTATTCGTCGGATGACCTTAGAGGCATTATTGGTGTTGTACCGCAAAAGGCAGCACTTTTTAAGGGCACAGTTAAAAGTAATTTATTAATGAGTAACCCACAAGCAACCGAAGCAGAAATGCTAGAAGCATTAAAAACGGCTCAGGCATATGATTTCTTATTTGAAGATAAGAACGGTTTGAAGACCGATGTGCTTGAGGGTGGTAAAAACTTCTCGGGTGGTCAGCGCCAAAGGCTTACTATTGCTCGCGCGTTGGTGCGCCGTCCGCAAATACTTATCTTGGATGATAGCTCGTCGGCGCTTGATTTTGCTACTGAGGCAAAACTCAGAGCGGCGATAAATAGCCTTGATTTTAATCCTACTGTTTTTATCGTGTCACAAAGGGCTTCCACCGTAAGCTCAGCTGATACAATTGTTGTTCTTGATGACGGCGTAGCAGTAGGTATAGGTACACATAACGAGTTACTTGAATCCTGCGAAGTTTATAAAGAGATTTATAATTCACAGCTTCAGCGCACTTCAAGTCAGGAGGTGCACTATGAAGAATAAATCTATAAATACTAGAACGCTAAAAAGGGTAATAAGCTATGTAGGTAAGTATAATATACTTATTGTTCTGTCGTTTCTTTTAGCGGCGCTCACTGTTGTGCTTACTTTATATGCACCTGTACTTGTCGGCCATGCAATTGATATGATAATTGGTGTAAATAATGTCGATTTTGCGGGAATTGCAAATATATCCTTGCAGCTCGCAGGTGTAATTGCAGTAACAGCGCTGCTTCAGTGGATAATGGGTGTTATTAATAATAAAATCACCTATCAGGTAGCGCGCGATATACGCGCTGATGCATTTAAAAAAATGCAAAGTCTGCCTATTTCTTATCTTGATGCCCATTCACACGGTGATATGCTAAGCCGTATTATTTCGGATGTTGATACGCTTACCGACGGACTTTTGCTTGGCTTTACTCAGCTGTTCTCCGGTGTGGTTACAATAATGTGCGTTCTCATTTTTATGCTGAGAATCGAGTATCGAATTACTATTACCGTTGTACTGCTTACGCCGCTTTCTTTTCTGATTGCTAGATTTGTAGCTTCGCATACCTATTCAATGTTCAAAAAGCAATCCGAAACCCGAGGTGTGCAGACTGCTTTCATTAACGAAGCCGTTAATAATCAAAAGGTCATTGCTGCATTTTCATATGAAGAAAAAAGTATAGAACGCTTTGAGCAGATAAATGAAGAACTTACAAGGTATTCATTAAAAGCGACATTCTATTCTTCGCTCGTTAATCCATCAACCCGTTTTATCAACAACCTGATTTATGCGGTAGTTGCCTTAATGGGGGCGTTCTTCGCAATATCAGGCGGAGTAGTGGCTATAACGGTCGGCGAGCTTTCTTGCTTTTTAAGCTATACAACTCAGTATTCAAAGCCTTTTAATGAGATTTCGGGAGTTATTACTGAGCTTCAAAACGCTCTTGCGTGTGCGGCCAGAATATTTGAACTTCTTGATGCACCGTCACAAACACCTGATGGGGAAGATGCTACCGTTTTGCAGAATGTTAAGGGCGATGTTGAACTTAAGAATGTTGCTTTCTCGTATACGCCCGAAAGCCCGCTTATTGAGAATTTAAACCTGACCGTTAAATCAGGGCAGAAAATTGCGATTGTTGGTCCCACAGGCTGTGGAAAAACCACTGTAATTAATCTGCTTATGCGATTTTATGATGTAAACAACGGTGCCATTTCAGTTGATAGCACTGATATTCGCAATGTTACCCGTAATAGCCTCAGAAAAAGCTACGGTATGGTGTTGCAGGATACATGGCTTAAAAAAGGTACTGTTAAAGAGAATATTGCTTTCGGAAACCCCGATGCCACCGACGAGCAGATTATCGCTGCCGCTAAAAAGACCTTTGCGCATAATTTTATTAAGCGCTTGCCCGACGGTTATGATACCGTGATTACCGAGGGTGGGGGAAATCTATCGGCGGGTCAGCGCCAGCTTTTGTGCATTACCAGAGTTATGTTGGCTTCACCGCCTATGCTTATTCTTGATGAGGCAACCTCTTCTATTGATACGCGCACCGAACTTAGAATTCAAAAAGCCTTTGACGAGCTTATGAAAGGTAAAACCAGCTTTATTGTAGCGCACCGTCTTTCAACCATTATGGAGGCAGATATTATTCTTGTAATGCGTGACGGTAAGGTTATAGATA
This sequence comes from Acutalibacteraceae bacterium, assembly GCA_045594065.1. Classification (GTDB taxonomy): domain Bacteria; phylum Bacillota; class Clostridia; order Oscillospirales; family Acutalibacteraceae; genus SIG565. The sequence continues at coordinate 91,615 of JAZNXU010000036.1, read as the reverse complement.
AAGGTACTCATAAAGAGCTAATTGCTAAAAAAGGTTTTTATTACGAATTATATAACAGTCAGTTTAGTGTGAAGTAGAGTGCAAGAAATTGCACTCTATTATTTTACAGAAAAAGAAAATAAAGGTTGATTTTATTTATATTTTGTATTAAAATATATAACAATAATATTAATTATAATTTAGAATGGGGAGGTGTTGGGTTAATGTTGGAAAAAATATTTGGGGGATTGACCCTCGCTGAGCAAAGCGTACCTAACGGACTTGTTGTTGCAATGGGCGTTGGTACAGTGTTTATCGGTCTTGTTTGTATTGTGGTTATCTGCAAAATTATGAGCGCTATCTTAGCTCCTAAAAAGAAAGAGGCTGAAAATACAGAGGCTGCACCTAAAGCTGTTGCATCAGCTACTCCTGCCGTAATTGAAAACCGTCAGGAAATTATTGCTGCCGTATCGGCAGTAATAGCAGAGGAGCTTGGAACTGATATTTCGGCTCTTAGAATTCATTCTTTTAAAAAAATCTAATTGTAGAGAGGAAAATTTATTATGAAAAAGTATAATGTAACCGTTAACGGTACCGCTTATGAGATTACCCTTGAGGTTGTAGACGCTGCCGAAGTTAAAGCTGCTCCCGTGGCTTCTGCTCCTGCTGCCGCACCTGCACCCGCTGCCGCTCCGGCACCTGCCGCTGCTGCTCCTGCTGGCGGTGAAAAAGTTGTTGCCCCAATGCCGGGCACCATTCTTTCTGTAAATGTACAGAACGGTGCTGCGGTTAAAAAAGGCGATGTTCTCTTCGTTCTTGAAGCTATGAAGATGGAAAATGAAATTATGGCTCCGTGCGACGGCACAGTAGCTTCCGTTAATGTTCAGAACGGAGCTTCTGTCGAAACAGGCGCTACACTTTGCACCATCGCTTAATTTAATTTAGGAGCGTAAAACAATGGAATATATAATGAACTTTGTCGAGCAGACAGGTTTTTATATGATGGCAAGCAATTTTATTGCGGGCGGTCTGTGGAAAAACCTTGTTATGATTATAGTATCATTACTGCTCTTTTACCTTGCTATCAAGAAGAAATTTGAACCGCTTCTTCTTATTGGTATTGCCTTTGGTATGTTACTTACCAATCTACCGGGTGCCGAAATGTATCATTCCGACCTATGGACAAGCTTTATGGCGGGTGAAATAGGCTATGGTACTATCTTGCACGATGGCGGACTTCTCGATATACTTTATATCGGTGTTAAGACCTGTGTGTATCCCTGCCTTATCTTTATAGGCATTGGCGCTATGACCGATTTTGGACCCCTTATTTCCAATCCGAAATCTCTGCTCTTAGGCGCTGCTGCACAGGTTGGTATTTTTGTAACCTTTATTGGTTGCTTCTATTTAGGCTTCCCGCAGGAGGCTGCGGCTTCTATCGGAATTATCGGTGGTGCAGACGGTCCGACCGCTATCTACACAACCTCGAAGCTTTTCCCCGACCTTTTAGGTCCTATCGCTGTTGCGGCTTATTCATATATGGCGCTTGTTCCCGTAATTCAGCCGCCTATTATGCGTTTGCTTACCACAAAGAAAGAGCGCCAAATCGTTATGAAGCCGCTTCGTCAGGTTACACGCACCGAGAAAATCATTTTCCCGATTGTTGTAACTATTTTCGTAGCTTTACTCGTACCCTCGGCTACTCCGCTCGTTGGTTGCTTAATGCTTGGTAACCTCTGGAAGGAGTCGGGCGTTGCAGAGCGTCTTCGTCAGACAGCGCAAAACGAGCTTATGAATATTGTAACAATATTCTTAGGTATCTCGGTTGGTGCTACTGCAACCGCTTCTGCATTCCTTAATATGCAGACACTTAAAATTCTTGCAATGGGTATTGTTGCTTTCGGTCTTGGTACTGCTAGTGGTGTACTTCTTGCAAAGGTTATGAACCTTTTCACAAAGAACAAGATAAATCCGCTTATCGGCTCTGCAGGCGTATCGGCTGTTCCTATGGCTGCTCGTGTGTCACAGGCTGAGGGTCAAAAAGCTAATCCCTCAAACTTCTTGCTTATGCACGCTATGGGTCCGAATGTAGCAGGCGTAATCGGCTCTGCAATTGCGGCAGGCGTTCTTATTGCATTGTTCGGTTAATTAGGAGGTAACGATAATGGAAAACAAAAAACTTTATATTACCGATACAATCCTCCGTGATGCTCATCAGTCGCAAGCGGCAACCCGTATGCGCATTGAGGATATGATTCCTGCTTTAGAAAAGCTTGATAAAATGGGATATTGGTCACTCGAGTGCTGGGGTGGCGCTACCTTTGATGCTTGTATGCGTTTCTTAGACGAAGACCCATGGGAAAGACTTCGCACATTAAAGAAGCATATGCCTAACACAAAGCTTCAAATGCTGCTTCGTGGTCAAAATCTTTTAGGCTACAAGCACTATGCTGACGATGTTGTTGATGCTTTTGTTAAAAAGTCAATTGAAAACGGTATTGATGTAATCCGTATTTTCGATGCTCTTAACGATACCCGCAATATGGAGCAGGCTATGAAGAGCTGTAAGAAATACGGCGGCATTTGCGAGGCTGCTATTAGCTACACTGTAAGCCCCGTTCATAATGAGGAATATTTCGTAAAGCTTGCCTGCAAGCTCGAAAAGATGGGTGCTGATGTTATTTGTATTAAGGATATGGCAAACCTCTTACTTCCTTACGATGCTTATTCACTTGTTAAAAAGCTCAAAGAGAATGTAAAGGTGCCGATTCACCTCCATACTCATAACACCACAGGTACAGGTGATATGACCTATTTAATGGCTGTTCAGGCTGGTGTTGATATTGTTGATACTGCATTATCTCCGCTTGCTAACGGTACTGCGCAGCCCTCTACCGAGGCTTTGGTTGCTACTTTACAGGGCACTGAGCGCGATACAGGTCTTGACTTAAATAAACTTAATGAGGTTGCAGCTCACTTCCGTACCGTTGCTGATAAGATGAAAGCAGAGGGCATACTTGATCCCAAGGTGCTTAATGTAGATGTTAAAACTCTGCTTTATCAAGTGCCGGGTGGTATGCTTTCAAACCTTATTTCACAGCTTAAGCAGGCTAATGCCGAGGATAAATACTATGATGTATTGGCTGAAATTCCGAATGTTCGCAAAGACTTCGGTTACCCGCCACTTGTAACCCCGACAAGTCAGATTGTAGGTACTCAGGCTGTGTTCAATATTTTAGCAGGTGAGCGCTATAAGATGATTACTAAGGAATCTAAGGGCGTACTCCGCGGTGAGTACGGTCAGGTTCCGGGTGAAGTTAATGAGGAAGTTCGCCGCAAGGCAATCGGAAATGACAGTGTTATTACCTGTCGTCCCGCCGATTTACTCGAGCCCGAGCTTGAAAAGTACAAAGCTGAGGCAGGCGACCTTGCAAAATCTGAGGAAGATGTGCTAAGTTACGCTCTCTTCCCGCAGGTTGCTTCTAAGTTCTTAGCTAAGCGTAATGCTCCAAAGGCTGATGAGAATGCAGTTCGCACACTCGTTGTAGAAGACCTTTCTAAGTAATTCTATAAATTAAATTCCCCGTTAAGCGGCTGCTTAACGGGGAATTTTTCTATTTCATTAATTCGTCAGTGAGTCTTAAAATTTCGGGAGCAATTTTTTCGCGTTCCTTTTTTATAACGGCGTTATAAATAGGGTAGGCAAGGCAGAGAAGTGCTATGCCGATAATTCCAATGGGAATTCCCAAACCGAAAAGATTCCACACAAGAGCACAGCACATGCCAATCCCCATAATCAAGGTACCAATTATACCAACTGCCAGTGATATTGCATTTGCATTATTTGAAACATTGCGGTCAAGTCGGAGAAGCTCCTCCATTTTATCAATTGCTTGCTCTTTTGGTAAATATTTGTCTCTAATTTTCTTGATTTCTTCCTGCTGTTTAGCAGAATATGTGAGTTTAAATTCCATATTATCCATTCTTTTTACCCCTGATTTTTTTAATTTTCATTCCTGAGTGAGCTATCATATACACTGACATTGTAATTACTGCTAGACTTACTCCTGCACCCGTGAGTGCTATCATGAGCCGTTGATTTTCCGGTGCCATATTTTCACCAAATTGTGAGAACATTGCAGTCTCAAGCGCGAGCATAGAAACTAGTGCCGCCGATAAAGCAATAACCTTAGTAGTTATCATAACGGGGCTATTATATTTTCGGTATTTTACTAAATCGATAATTGCGTGTATAGTCATATAAAAGGTATATCCCGCCATTACATAAATAAGAATACCATGATAATTAAAGCCCTTATCCTGATAGAGCATCATAAGTACCGCGCCTGACAGTGCAAAATTAATAGTTATTAGAATTACTGAACACAGCCTTGCTCTTTTTAATTCACCTAATAAATTCTTACCGATTTCATTGCCGCGCACATAGCGAAGTAACAAAAAACGCATTATCGATAATGTGCAGTAGTAGCCTGCGAAAATCATAAACCACATGGACCTGTAGAGTATAAAAGAAAGAATATATACACCTACATATAAAAGGTTTAATGATAGCGAAGAGTACAGCGATATGTGTGTTCTGAATGTGGCATCGGTTATATAACGGCGACTTATAGGATTCTTGAAAATTTTCTGTTTAATTTGCTTATAACGCTTAGGTAGTACTAAGCTTAAGTATATGCAAACAACAGTTAATGTGTAAAATGAAAGTACATAAACAATGTAGGCAATAGGGTGCTTCATAAATCCTTTTAGAAATACAAATATAAGTGCCGCAGTGCTGAGGAGGGCAAGAATAACCATAAGCCATATCGGTGGAAACAGTATTTTCCTACAAAAATTTTTTCGGTCCATACTAATTCCTCCGAATTTTTACAGTAAAGGTAGAGCCGACACCCAAAGTGCTCTCAACGCTGATTTCGCCCTTAACAATATCAACGACACGCTTCACTAGGGCAAGTCCTAATCCATTACCTTGAGAGGAATGTGAGGTATCGCCTTGATAAAATTTCTCAAAAATATGGGCGCCGGTTTCTGCGGACATTCCACAGCCTGTATCTTTTACTTTTACTATGGCGTGATGCTCGGTTGCGGTTAAACTTAAGGTTACGGTTCCGCCCGTATCGGTAAATTTGAATGCATTCGCGAGAAGATTATTCCATACAATTGATAAAAGCTCTGCATCGGCTTTTACTGTTACATTTTCTGCAATATCAGTTTCAATTGATATTTTCGATTTCTCCCACACATTTTCATACTGCAAAAGGCATTCGCACAGCTGTTCGCCAAGGTCAAATTCGGTTGCGCTTTGGAATATCTGCTGATTTTCAAGACGGTTAAGCCTTAAAATATTAGTCATCATATCCGCCATACGGTGTGCGGCATCGGTTACACCTTTGGCATACTCAATTCGTTTTTCCTCCGACAAATTGGGAGATTGTAAGAGTGTGCCGTAATTCTGCATTACAGATAGGGGTGTTTTCATCTCGTGCGAAACATTGGCAATAAAATCGGTGCGAAGTGTTTCAACGCCTGAGAGTTCCTCTGCCATTTGATTAAAGCAATCTATAATATCGTTGAACTTATCGTCAGAGGCAAAGCTGTTTCTGCGTTTTAATCTAACGGAAAAATCGCCCTGCATTATTTTTTCAGCCGCGAGTGTTATTTCTTTTACGGGGCGAAAGATTGTAAGCTTACGCCTTACAGTATCAATTATAGTAAATACAAGGCTTAACAGTATAACATTAATAAAAGTCAGCTTTGCGGCAATGGCAATATTAGCTTGTGTGAGCGTTATCTCTAATGTTTGTGACATTGCCGTTACAAACAGCATCATACAGCAGGTAATTACAAATGCCACCAGCATAAAGAAAATTATAAAATGATAAATTGCACGAAGTATTTTTTGGTATTTAGCGCCTCTCATTCATTAATCACCGCCTTGTAGCCTAGTCCGTGAACTGTCACGATTTCAAAGGAATTACAGCTGTGTAATTTGCTGCGTAGCTTGGTCATATAAACATCAACCGCTCGGGGCGCGGTTTCGGTATCAGCGTCCCAGAATTCATCCATAAGCTGAGTTCTTGTAAATGTTTTGCGGGGGTAGGAGAGAAGTTTATAAAGAATATTAAATTCCCTTGCGGTCATAGGTATTTCGTCATTTTTATAGTATGCCGTGCGCTCTTCAGCATCCATAATAAAGCTGCCTACTTCCAATCTTTTACTTGTGGCAATTTTTGCACGACGCAGTAGTGCCCCGATTCGTAAAAACAACTCATCAAGGTCTATGGGCTTTATCATATAATCGTCAATACCTATGCGGAAACCGCGTTGTTTAGATGCAATATCATCACGTGCGGTCATAAACAAAATTGGAATATTACTGTCGATTTCGCGAACATTTTTTGCGAATTCAAAGCCGTCAATATTAGGCATCATAATATCTGATACAATTAGGTCGAATATATTTTCATATAAAGCATCGTAAGCGTCGCCCGCGTTCATACAGCCGGTTGCTTCGTATCCGCTGTGATTTAAAAATGAGCAGACTGTTTTATTTAAATCGCTATCATCTTCAACAACCAATATTTTAAACATTCAAACACCTCCACAATTAGCCATAATTCATTATACATTATAATTTGGAAATGTTAAAGTTTTGTTTATGCTTTTTTGTTTTATGCTGTTTTTGCAATTTTCCCGTCTTTTAAGGTGGGATATAACAAAAGCGAGGTTGAAACTCGCTTTTTATAAATCACTATTTTTTCTTAGCTGCTTCGTAACGCTTGTTCGCAGCGGCTGTTCTTGCCTTTGCGGCGGAAATTTGTTCTTCACGCTCTGCCTGCAACTTTTCAGCTCTTTCAGCGGGGCTCATATGAGCGTCATCCCAACTCTTTTTTGCATCAGCCTTTGCCTTAGCAAAGGTGTTATGACCTCTGTTTTCTTCAAAGTTCGCTTTGCTTTCAGCCCTAACTGCTTCTAGGTTTGCCTTATCAACCTTATGTTGAGCTTTTGCGCTTTCTTTCATATTTTTAAAAGCTTTTTTAAAAAATTCTGCCATTGTAGTTCACCATTAGCCTTTCATTATTTCATCGCTGAGAGCAATGATTTCATCTGCATATTTCTTACGACGTGAGCTTAGAATGTCTTTATAAATAGGGTAGTTGATAATTACTAAGATAAGTCCTAGCACACCTGTAGCAATACCTGTTACCATAGTGCCTGATATTCCAAGTATAGCACCTATATCGGTCATTACTAGACTCATTCCGCTACCCATAATTATTGCACCGATACTTCCAAAAATATAGGCAAATACATCGGCAGGCCGTTTCACCTTTTTATCTAGCTCTTTTAAAGCATCGAGCGCGGTGTACTCCTTTTCGGTATACTGTGTGCGAATTTTCTGTACTAAGAAATTTTTGTCTGTTGTGTTCATCGAAATATCTCCTTTTCAAATTGTTATGAGTTGATTTTACCGACCCGTTGTTTTAGATAATTTTATAAAATGTTTAAGTTTTGTTAATTTTAAAATTTGTTCGGTAATTATTTCCATGGTTATCAATTGTTTGACATTTAATGAAAATAACAGTATAATTAATATGAGTCCGAATTTGTCAGGTTAAAGGAGGGTAGAGATGAATATTAAAGCTATTTTGAATTTCTTTCAGTGCATTGTAAATACCGTTAAGGCTTTTTTTGAGAGATTAATTCCGCACTTAAAGATTTTAAAAAATAAGTTTGTTTTAATTTGGAGCTGTGTTTTTGTTGCGGTAGTAATATTTGCTATATCTCTACTCAATATTACCATTGATTATTATGTACTTACCTATGATGGTGCACCTATCGGATATTCGCGAAGCGAGGGGACGGTAAGTGCCGCTATAGCCGAGGTATCAGCAAAATTTGCCGATGATAAAGTAGTTACATCAGATATGAGAAAATTTCATGTTTCTAAAATCAAAAGCTCTAATTGGTTTATTTCCTGCTTAAACCAAGGCGAGTTTATGGATGTAATTGTAAATGCCTCAAATACATTATATAACGGTTATTCGTTATATATAGACGGTACACGTGTTGCGTCATTAATGAATGAAACAATGCTCAATACTGTAATTGAAAACTATAAAATTGACCGAGTATCGATAAACCGATATATCTCAAACCAAAACGACTCCTGTACTGTTACTATTAAAGAAAATGTTGAGATTGTGCATGAATATCTCGCAATGTCAGAGATTATAACCGAAAACGAGTATAAATCAGTTTATGCAATTCTTGAGGATAAGCTTACCTATACCATAAAATGCTTGCAAACCGAGGAAGAAATAATTCCGTATGTAACTTATTACACACGAAACGATAGCCTGAGAGCAGGTCAGAAAATGGTTATTTCGAAAGGTGCTAACGGAACAAAAAACGTTCAGTACGAAATAATAGTAGAGGATGGAGAGCTGGTTTCAAAAACTACGGTGAATGAAACTGTAATTAAAAATTCACAAACCGCTAAAATTCAAATTGGCAGTGGTATTACTGGTGGTCTTGGAACTAATATGGGGCTAATTTTTCCCGTTGAGGGTTATATTACCTCCGACTTTGGCGGAAGACCCGACCCATTTACCGGTGCAGACAGTACACATAACGGGCTGGATATAGGTGCCGTTACAGGAACACCGATATATGCCGCTTCGGGTGGAAAAGTAATTCAGGCAAGCGATAAGAAAAACGGTTATGGCAAGTGCGTAATTATTGAACACTCTTCGGGTTTTAGAACGCTTTACGCGCATTGCTCTACTTTACTTGTCAATGAGGGACAATATGTATCTGTAGGGCAGCAGATAGCTAAGGTTGGCTCTACAGGACGCTCTACAGGTCCACACCTGCATTATTCTATTATAATTGACGGTAAATATGTTGACCCGACATTATACTATTAAAAAATGCCGTATTTAATACGGCATTTTCTGTAATAAATTGAATTTACGGATTGCATTTTTTGCAGGGTTGATAGCCGTCGTTTATTAGTTCATCACGGCTTTCGGTTGCATATAAATTTTCACTCTTGATATTTTTAGCATAACTGCAGGTTGATATGTGAAACTTTTTGCTTGATTTGTTAGCATAGTATCCCGTCGAAGCTTCGGGCGATGTTGTAGTATTGGCGTCAGACTCAGGCGCCTTTTCGGGCTCAGTTTCAGTTGCTGTATTGTCAGTGTCTGTCTGCTTATACCCGTTAACGGTCGATGCCGTCTTACTGTCGGGCATCACAATGGTGGGTGTACCGTCATCATCTGCGGCTTTATTTGTGGTGCCGCATCCGCTAAGGCTGAGTATCAGCATTACGCTTAAGGTTAAAGCAATTAATCTTTTCATTTTATCACCGTAATTATTGTATACTATATTTAATTTAAAATCAAGGTCGAGTATGGAAGAAAGAATTTTGAGTTTGAGAAATAAAGCGAATAAATTGCCTATGCTACCCGGTGTTTACATTATGAAAAACACGGCGGGTGAAGTTATATATGTCGGTAAAGCAAAAAAACTTAAAAACCGCGTTACTCAATATTTCAGGTCTGATACTAACCACACAAATAAAGTTAGAAAAATGATGAGCAATGTATGTGATTTTGATTACATCGTATGTGATACCGAGTTCGAGGCACTTACACTTGAAAATTCTCTTATAAAACAGCACACTCCTAAATATAACATTCTTTTAAAGGATGACAAAGGCTATCATTATATAAAGGTCAGTAAAGAAAAATGGCGCAAAATTACCGCCGCTAAGCAACTTGATAAAAGCGGTACCTTTATAGGTCCTTATAATTCGGGTTATGCAGTAAGCCGCACTGTTAAAGAAGCATCAAAGATTTTCAAACTGCCCGACTGCAATCGCAATTTCGATAAATATTCAAAGCCTTGCCTTAATTACCATATAGGACTGTGTATGGCGCCCTGCCGCGGACGGGTGACGCTTAATGATTATAACGAGGCTGTAGATTCTGCCATAGATTTCATTAAGAACAACAGCACCGAGAATATAACCCTGTTAAAGGCTAAAATGGAAAAGGCATCGGAAGAGCTTAATTTCGAATATGCTGCAAAGCTCAGGGATAGAATTAATGCTATAGAGCGTGTTCACGAAAAACAAAAGGTAATTTCTTCCGATATGCAGCGCCATGATGTTATTGCAACATCGCTTGTGGGTGAGGTTGCCTGTACCGAAGTTTTTATGTTTAAAAACGGACATTTAAGTGACGAAAAGCATTTCTTTTTTGACTGTGTTTCGGGTAAACCCGAGTTTTACTCAGAGTTTTTATTGCAGTATTACGGCCACCACGATGATGCCCCGAGGAGAATTATTATTGATGCGTTACCCGATGATACCGTAGTTATTGATTGGCTCTCAAGCAAAGCGGGGCATAGTACCGAAATTATGATACCTCAGCGCGGAGATAAGCTAAAACTGTTAGAGATGTGCGCATCCAATGCCTCTGAGCATCTTGCGCAGAGAATAGAGCGAAATATTAAAGAAACTTCGGCACTTAATGAGCTTGCTAAGGTTTTGGGTATGGAAAATCCACCTAGATATATCGAGGCGTACGATATTTCCAATATTGCGGGTAGTGAAAATGTTGCTGCAATGGTTGTATTTCGTGACGGTAGACCACAAAAGGAAAATTACCGTAAATTTAAAATTAAGTCCTTTGTCGGTCAAGATGATTTTCGTTCTATGGCTGAGGTGCTCGACCGCAGATTCACTGAATACGAGCAGGGAAGTGACTCCGCTTTTAAAACATTACCTGATTTAATACTATTGGACGGTGGTCTTCCACAGCTTTCCGCAGTAGTACCTATACTTGAGAAGCACAATATAACTGTTCCTGTGTTCGGTATGGTTAAGGATAACAAGCACAAAACAAATGCTATTGCCACAACAGGCGGTAATATTGCTATCAAATCAAATCGTAGCGCGTTTACCCTTGTAACCTCAATTCAAGATGAGGTGCACCGATTTGCCATTGGCTACCATAAAACGCGTAGAACGAAATCAATGCTTGAATCAAAGCTGCTTGAAATTGAAGGTATTGGTAAAGAAAAAGCTAAAAATTTAATCAAGCACTTTAAAACTATTGATAATATTAAAAAAGCCACCCTTGAAGATTTACTTAAGGTTGACGGAATCGGCGAAAAATTCGCACAGAATATAATTAAATATTTTAAAGATTAAAAAAGAGGTTTCACTAAAGTGAAACCTCTTTTAAACTATTCAGCTTTCGGTGCTTGGTGGGGGATTTGCGACTTTAAGGCAGCTCTTGTCTTTCTAACCTCGGAAAGATTAGCAGTAAGACCCTCATCAGCTCTCTTCATAAGATCATCAACAAAGTCTTGAGCAGCTTTTCTCATATCACGGCTCTTTGCCTGAGCGCTTGCAATAATCTCTGCAGCTTTCTCCTGAGCGAGCTTTGTAATTTCCTCTTGAGAAACCATAGCTTTTGCACGCTCTTCAGCACCTCTGATAATGCTGTCGGCTTCGCGCTTAGCGTTTGTGATAATGTCTGAACGGTCAGCAACAATACCTCGTGCCTGCTTAATTTCGCTGGGAATGTTAAGGCGGATATCATCGATAACCGCTCTGAGGCTTTCTGCGTTTACAACAACGCGCTTGCCCGGCATTTTCATACCGCTGTCTAACGCCTCATCAAACTGTTCGAGTAATTCTTCAATACTCATTTTATTCATCCTTTCTATCTTAGTCTGTCAATTATGCTCTTATGTATAACACTCGGAACAAATTCCGAGATATCACCGCCCATACTTGCTATCTGTTTAACCATACTTGAGCTTAAATACATATACTCAGATTTCGTGGTTAAAAACAGGGTTTCAATATCAGGGTTAAGCTTACGGTTGGTAAGTGCCATCTGAAATTCATATTCGAAATCAGACATAGCGCGAAGTCCCTTAACAATTGCATAAGCATTGTGTTGTTTAGCGTAGTCGGCAAGTAAGCCGTCATAAAAATCAACCTCAACATTTTTGAGATGCGCTACACTCTTTTTAATAAGGTCAACGCGTTCCTCGGTTGTAAAACTGTAATTCTTTTTATGATTAATAAGAACAACAACTATAACCCTGTCAAAAAGAGTTGAGGCACGGGTAATTACATCAATATGACCGAGTGTAATCGGGTCGTAACTACCTGGGCAAATTACTGTTTTCATTATTCCTCACTATCTTTTCTATAAATTGAAATTATTATCTTGCTGTATTTTCGTTGGCGTTCAAGTGCAAAGCCGTTGATTTTATCTGGCACCGTAACATCGAGAGGATGCTCGCAAATGATAATACCGTGCGGTTGCATAACACCAGTTACCGTGTTGAGGGCTTTTTCAAGAATATCCAGCCTATAGGGTGGGTCTAGAAAAGCGATATCAAATTTTTCGCTAGTTGATGCCAAAAACGAAAAATAATCAGAGCGAAAAACCTTTGATTTATCGGTAAATCCTGTTTTGGATAGGTTGCTTTTAATAACTGCTACAGCGTCGGGATTAGCATCAATAAATACTGCACGGTCAGCTCCACGGGATATAGCTTCAATGCCCATTTGACCCGAGCCAGCAAAAAGGTCTAAAAAGGCCCGTCCCTCAATATCGAACTGAATAGCACTGAAAACAGCCTCTTTGATCATATCGGTTGTGGGTCTTACATCAGTACCCGTGAGGGTTTCTAATTTTCTGCCTTTTGCTAAACCTGTAATAACACGCATAACTACACTCCCATATTTATAATCTATTATCCCACGAAATAGGGTGTTTTGTCAACCTTTATATTTTAATTTTTACATTTTTATATATTGACATTCATTTTTAAGATATTATAATTTTACTATAAAAATTTATTGGGGTGATTTTATGGATTTATCAATAAATCTCAACTATTTTATGAAACCTAATAACGGCGGCGGTCGTCCGGGCTTTGTAAGCACCGACCCTGGTCATACTTTTGAAGAGGCTCTTACAATGGCTAAGGAAATCGGTTACAAAAAAATCGATTTTGATGGCAACGGTTGCAAAGATATTGATGCTGCCCGCGCTTTAATTGACAGTTGCGGTATGACCGTTAATCAGTCGCACGCGCCCTGTAATTTCTATTCGCAGAACGATTACGGCGATTTTGCAAAGAGCTTAATGCGCTCTATTGAAAGATGCCATAAATTAGGCTCAAAAATATTTGTTGTTCACGGTAATCAAATGGACCGTTCAAAGCCATATGTAACCTCCGAAGTTTTAGAGTTCAACTACCGCCTTTATGCCCCAATTGTAGAGTATGCCGCTAATAACGGTATGAAGGTTGCTTTTGAAAATACTATTTCGTCAGAAAAACAGCCGAGCTATTGTGCGAATCCTGAGGAGCTTATATCCCTTACCGAGAAGTTTGCCGATTCGGGTGCTGTTGGTATTTGTTGGGACTTAGGTCACGGTAATGTTATGTTCGACCCAAACAGCATTGAAGAAATGGCAAAAACAAAGGATTGGCTTATCTCTACTCATGTCCACGATAACTATTTTGGCAAAGATATGCACGGCATACCATTTATAGGAAATCTTGATTGGAATGCGGCTATGAAAACCCTTAAGGATATGAACTATCAGGGCGATTTTACCTTTGAGTTTGTTTATAAAAATTATCCTGACGCATTATTTATGGATATGATGAAATTTGCATACAAAGCAGGTCAGTATCTGTTATCTCTGTAAAATTGAAGTAAAAAATTCGGGATTTCACTGAAATTCCGAATTTTTTTTGCACTGCCCACTTTATTTTTGTAGGAAAATTTTATATAATAATAGTGTTCAATTTTTTAAAGGAGGTAGAATTATGAGAAAAACAAAAATTGTCTGCACTATAGGTCCTGCCTGTAGCGATGAAAATACAATAAAGCAGATGTGTCTTGCGGGTATGAATGTAGCGCGTCTAAACTTTTCACACAGCACCTATGACGACCATAGGAAAAGAATTGATATGATAAAAAAGGTGCGCACTGAGCTTAATATGCCTATTGCCATTTTGCTTGATACAAAGGGTCCGGAGTACCGTATAAAAACCTTTAAAAACGGTAAGATTGAACTTAACGAGGGCGATACCTTTGTTTTCACTACCGAAGATGTTGAGGGAGACGAAACTAGAGTTTCTGTCAGCTATAAAGGTCTTCCGCACGATTTGGAGGCTGGCGACCGAATTCTGCTTAACAACGGGCTTATGTCTTTTATTGTAAAGGAAACCACCGACACCGAAGTTATCTGTGAAACTGTTATCGGCGGCGTGCTTTCCAACCGTAAGAGTATGAGCTTTCCTAATAAAGTATTAAAGCAGATATATTTAAGCGAACAGGATAAAGAGGATATTAAGTTCGGTATTGCAAACGATATTGATTTTATAGCCTGCTCTTTTGTTTCCTCTAAGCAAGACCTTTTAGATATTAAGGAGTTTTTAGCCGAAAATAATGCCGACGGAATAGACCTTATTGCTAAGATAGAAAATCAGTCAGGAATTGATAATATCGAGGATATATGTTCAGAATGTACAGGCATTATGATAGGCAGAGGCGATATGGGTGTTGAGGTGCCTTTTGAAGAACTCCCCGCAATTCAGAAAAAGCTAATAACAAAATGCCGACTGTTAGGTAAGCGGGTTATCACAGCTACCGAAATGCTTGAATCAATGATATATAATTCTCGCCCCACCAGAGCCGAGATTTCCGATGTCGCCAATGCGGTTTATGACGGCACAAGTGCAATAATGCTCTCAGGTGAAACAGCGGCGGGTAAATATCCTGTAGAATCGGTTAAAACTATGGCACAGATAGCTGAGTATACCGAGAAAAATATTCATTATGTAAAACGCTTCCGCAATGCCGAGTTCAATATCCGAAATACCGTCGATGCAATTTCCCACGCTACTTGCGGAATGGCTATTGATATTGAGGCAAAGGCAATTGCTGTTTGCTCGCGCTCGGGCATTACCGCCCGAATGGTGTCGCGTTTCCGCCCGCCAATGGATATAGTGGGAATTACAACTAGTGAGAAAACTTGGCGTAAGCTGGCGCTTTCTTGGGGCGTTACACCGCTTATGTGTGAAGAAGTACCGTCAACCGATATTTTGTTCTATACCGCAATGAAGCTTACCAAAACCCAACAAGCTCTTGATGCAGGGGATAAAATAGTTATCACCGGCGGTGTCACCAACGGCAAATCGGGAAATACAAATTTAATAAAGGTAGAAACGATATAAGGAATATATAAGGAAACGGATGCCGCAAGGCATCCGTTTCCTTATACTTATTTATATGTGCCGCACTGTTTGCAGAATTGTGCGGAAGCCGAATTTTTAGCACCGCAGTTTTTGCAAAACCAACAGTTTTGTTCAGAGTTGGATTTGTCGTCTGCAATTTTTGACAATTTTCTGCCGTAAGTGTCTTGACCGCAGATAGGGCAAGGCGATTTATCTATTAAATTGCCGCATTTTTGACATAGCCACTGTTTATTAGTCGAAGCATATGAATTTTTTCTGTCTATTACATCAAGGGTTTTTTGAAGCTTTTGTGTTGAGTCAATAAGTTCTCCATATCCGTAAAGCATGAAACTGCTTAACCAAGAAAGAAGTGAGCCAATCAAAGCTGTTATAACACCTAATAGAAAGCTTAATTCATCGCCTCCTGAAGACCACAAAATAATGCCGATTATACAGGACACTCCTATACCCAAATAGCAGATACCTGCGCTAAGTTTTTTAATTTTATTTCCTATATTTTCAAACATAATCAATCCTCCAAAGGTTTATTAAAAGATTTTTTCTTTTTGAAAACTACAAATCCTGCAGTTCCAGCACCGCCGAGCAAAAGAATTATTCCAACTACTACGTAAGGTAGGTTGTTAGATTCTTGTGTAGCTTCAGTATTTTCCGATGTGGTGGTTTGCTCAAAAATCGGTGTATCTGTGGGCTGAGTATTATTGGTAGGCTCCTCAGGGATTATCACTGATGTTTGTTCTTCCGTGTTTCCACAACTACTGCAAATTCTTTTAATAACCCCATTTTCGTCCGGTTCGTTCCACTCACCGAAATTATGCCCTAAAGCAGCTTGTGTTTGTTTTTCTGCAGCACTGCATATAGTACAATGTCTTTGCTGTTCGCCTTGCTCGGTACATGTAGCAGTCTTTAAATTGTACCACTCTGCAAAAGCATGTGTGTGTCCATCTATCGCAAGTTTTGGAATTGACTTACTTTCAGTAGCAGAGCAACCACTGTTTAAACAGTTCCTTTGGCTTATGCCTTGCTTTTCGGTAGTTGCGGTAGAAATAGCTGTGAATTCACTCCAATTATGTCCTGTTGGATTAATGGTAGTAACAGAAGATTTTGAAGAACAGTTTTGACAGTGCTTTGATTTAGTTCCAGCAGCTATACAAGTAGCGGCACTATCTATAGTATATGTGCCTGAATATGTATGACCTTTTGGGTTAATGTTTTGAAAATCTTTTGTACTACATATGCTACAAGTTCTTTCTTGCTTACCATAAGAAGTACAGGTTGCTTCCGTTGTAGTTTTCCAAGAACTCCAATTGTGACCAGTTGCCTCTATGGTTGTAACCATAGATTTTGCAGAGCATCTTGTGCAATGATGAGATTTGGTACCTGTAGTAGTACAACTGGCAGCAATATCGGTAGTCCAACTTGATGAATAATTATGCCCGAGTGCGGAAAGGGTCTTTGTTTCGGTTTTACCGCAAGAGCAAGAGCGTTTTGCACTGCCGCTTTCTGTGCAGGTAGCTGATTTCGTGGTTGTCCATGTAGAGGGATAAGAGTGAGAGCCAGTGGTAGTTATGTAAAATTCTTCACTCCAGTATTCTTTGCCATTGACTACGACATAAAATTGATAATAATATTTTGTAGCGTGAATAGGAGTAAAGCCTAGTTCAGATTTGAAGTTCCAAGATATCGGTACAGAGGTATTAGTGCTATAATTTCCGTAAGTAGGTGTCTGATAATGGGACCAACCACTATTGTAATTTGAGCCGTCTTTTCTAACTCGTATACCTATTTTTGTCACAGCATAGCCCGAGGGCTTATTTAAATTACAATGTACTATTGCATTATTATTTGAAATTTCATTTTTATTGGTTTGCACTGTTATTGTAACAGAAGTTGAAGTTTGATTGCAATCAGAACAACTGGATAATTTAGCTGTTTCACCGGTATAATAATAGTCACCACAATTGCATTTTTTATAATATTTGTGAGGGTGTATAGCTTCATATTCGTTAATACTATAGTTGTGTTGGTGAGATGAATTATTTGATGTATCGGAGGACATATGTATTGAATAATAAACAATAGAACTACCAGTATGCCCCTGAGCATCAACGAAATTTCCAAAAGTTTTATCATTCCAAGCCGCATTATGGGCATAAGCTTTAGCTTTTCCTGAAGAATCAAAACCTGAACATATAACTACATGTTGCCAACTTCCGCAAGTTTTACAATAGAAGAAAATAGGGTCGCCTGCTGAAAGTTTGCCTGAATTTGCTGAGGCATACGTATATGCTCCATTTCTTGTTAAGATATAATCATTCCCCCAACCCCCATTTTTCAAAGCGTTCCAAAGTCCAACTACTGTTGAAGATGATGCCGAACAGCCGCCTGCTTTTAAACAGTTAGAAACAAACGTCGCACACAATCCAACTCCATCATTCCAATGGGTAGAGGCATAATTAACAGCTAAAGATGAGTTGTATGTATTTGCTGCACTTGCATTAATACTTGGTATCATTACACAAACGATTAGCATAATTATAAATAACAGCTTTTTAAGATTTTTGACTTTCATATTTATCCCTCCAAAAATATTTTAAAACATTATAGCCCATTTACGGGCTATTGTCAAGTGCGGGGCAAGATAATAATATTAATATAATGATATTAATTCACAAACGGAGGAAGCCAAAAGTGATTGTTTTCGATAAACTTTGGGATGCACTTAAAGAACGCGGAATATCACAATACAAGCTTATTAAAGAATATAAAATCAGTAGCGGGCAGTTAGATAGGCTCAGAAAAAACTCATATGTAAGCACATATACCGTCAGTCAATTATGCAAGATTTTGAACTGTAAAATAGAGGACATAGCTGAATATAAACCCGATGAAAATAATTAAAGCCACACCGAGAGGTGTGGCTTTGAAATTTTTATTAGAATTTTAGTGGGGGTCAGATTAAGTGAAATATTTGGCGGTGCCCAATGTGAAATAATTTCTTTACAGAAATTGTGAAATTTTCTGCTTGCGCAGAAAGTGAAATGAAATAAATCCCTCATGCGCTACAGCGCATTTCATATTGCGTAGCAATATTTCACGTGCGAAGCACATTTCACAAATCCCGTTAGGGATTTATTTCGTTGAAAAAGAAAAGACACGCTAGTAGCGTGTCTTTCTTTTTCTGGAGCTGCTAACCGGATTTGAACCGGTGACCTCGTCCTTACCAAGGACGTGCTCTACCTACTGAGCCATAGCAGCGTTTATTCGCAACGCTGTATATTATAAGACAAATTTGTTGTAATGTCAAGAATTATTTTTAAAAGGTTTCAAAATGGTTACAAAATGGTTGCAAGATGTGCAGAAAGGTTGACATTATCAGTTGGAATTTGGTAAAATATTATGAACTATTATGTAAAATTATCCTTTATGGGGGTTCTATTATGATTAAAAGTATGACCGGTTACGGCAGGGCGCAAGCCACGGTTGATAATATGAATATCACAGTTGAACTCAAATCGGTTAATCACCGCTTTTTTGAGTTCTTTTCCCGTGTGCCGCGTAATTTCAATTATTTAGAAGAAAAACTAAAAACCTATGCCCGCACAAAAATTATTCGCGGTAAGGTTGAAATGTATGTAACTGTCGAAATGATAGATACCGCGCTTACAGAAATTGAAATCAATCGCGAATTTACCGATTCATATGTTGCAGCGTTAAGAACACTTGCTAAGGAATACGGCCTTGACGATGATATTTCGGTTTCTACCGTATCACGCAATTCTGATGTTTTTAAAATTACATCCAAAGAAATTGACGAGCAGGCGGTTACTACTGCAGTTTTATCGGTGGCTGAGCAGGCGATAGACGCGTTTATTAAAATGCGTGAAACCGAGGGTGAAAGACTCAAAGCCGATATTGAAAGCCGCGCCAATACAATTCTTTCTAAGGTTGAGTTTATTGAGCGGACTTCACCCGAAACTGTTAGGAATTACCGTGAGCGCTTAGAGCAAAAGGTAAAAGAATTACTTGAAACTGCTAATATTGATGAGCAGCGTATTATCACCGAAACTGCAATTTTTGCTGATAAGGTAGCTGTCGATGAAGAAACTGTAAGGCTTCGTTCACACATCAAGCAGCTTCGCGAGCTTTTAAATAAAGGTGACGATATAGGTAAAAAGCTTGATTTTATTGTTCAGGAAATGAATAGAGAAACTAATACAATCGGCTCTAAATCACAAAACATAGATATTGCACAGTGTGTAGTTGATATTAAGGCAGAAATCGAAAAAATACGCGAGCAGGTTCAAAACATCGAATAGGGGATGTATATAATGAAATTAATTAATATTGGTTTTGGTAATATGGTATCGGCTAACAGAATGGTAGCAATTGTCAGTCCCGAGTCGGCTCCAATTAAGCGAATTATCGGAGAGGCAAAGGAAAGGGGCACTCTCATTGATGCTACCCATGGCAGAAGAACAAGAGCCGTAATCATTACCGACAGTGACCATATTATTTTAACCTACCTCCAATCAGAAACGGTTGCCAACCGTATAAACGAAGAGGAAAATATTGCATATGAGGAGGAAGAAGATGAGTAAGGGTCAGCTTTACATACTTTCGGGTCCGTCAGGCTCGGGTAAGGATACAGTTTTAAAGCAGGTGCTAGAACGACACCCTGAAATAATGCTTTCTATTTCATCAATCACTCGCGATATGCGCGAAGGTGAAGTGGAGGGTGAGAAATACCACTTTATTTCCCATGAGGAATTCCAGCAGCTTATCCGCGATGATATGTTACTTGAGTATAATGTATTTGTTGGTAACTATTACGGAACACCAAAGGCTCCTGTAGAAAACGCCATTAATTGTGGCACAGATGTCATTTTGGAAATAGATGTTAATGGGGCTGAGCAGATTAGGAAAAAAGTACCCGAGGCTGTTAGCATATTTATTATGCCACCCTCGGTTGAGGAACTCCGCCGCCGCCTTTGCGGCAGAGGCACAGATGACGCTGCTGTTATTGAAAAGCGTATGCAGTCGGCTCTTTTAGAAATTGAAAGGGCAGTAAGTTATGATTATATCGTTGTAAACGATGTGATAGAAAAAGCCGTCGATGATGTGATTTCCGTTGTCTTAAGCGGAAGACTCAGAATGGAAAGGCAAAAAGATATTATTAATGAGGTGCTTGAAAAATGTTAAATCCCGCAATCGGAGAACTTATTGAAAATTATGAAAATCGCTACGAGCTTGTACTCGATGTAGCAGACTGTGCTAGAGATATTTCTAAGCAGGCTGAGGAGGATGGCGAAATCCTTATCGAGAAAACCGTTTCCTTAGCTATTAACAAATTAGCAAGCGAGATTAAGTAATTTACTAAAAGTAATGTTATGGGAGGTGCCGAAAAATGTCTGCTATCGTTGCGCAGGTTGTGCTTGAGAAAACAGCATTCAGCTACGATAAGCTGTATTCATATTCGGTACCTGATGCTCTTGCCGAGAAATGCCGCGCGGGTTGCCGCGTGGTGGTGCCTTTTGGAAAAGGCAATTCGCACCGTCAAGGCTTAGTTATAGCCGTGACCGAAGCGGCGGCAGACGAAAATCTTAAAAATATTATCAGCGTTGCCGACGATACACCCATTATAGGTGACGAGATGTTAAAGCTCTGTCTTTGGTTTCACGACAGGCTCTTTTGCACTTATTTTGATGCTGTTAATGCAGTTTTACCAACAGGTATTTCCCTTAAAATGGTGGATTTCTATTCTGCCGTAGCTGTGGAAAAAACCGATTTTACCGAAAGCGAGGCATTGCTTTACAGCTTCATTTTAGAACATCACGCCGCAGTTTCTGCTGATAAGATAATCAAGAAGTTTGGTATACAGGCTGAGGATACTTTAAAATCTCTTCTTTCAAAAAACTTAATAGTAAAAACAACCGATGCTGTTCGAAAAATGACCGATGCTACCGAGAAATCGGTAAGGATTGCTATTACAGCCGATAATCTCGCTGGTATTAAACTAACCGACCGTCAGTCCGAAATTTTAGAGGTAATGCAGAGCCTTGGTGCGGTAAGCGTTAAGGAATTGCAGTATTTTACGGGTGTTTCGCTCTCGGTAGTTGATGCGCTTGTTAAAAAAGGTGTACTTGAATATTATCAAAATACTGTTTACCGTATGCCGAAATATGAGGAGGGCAGTGGTAAGGATGAAATTTTTCTTACCGATGAGCAGCTTAGCGCCTTTAATAAGCTTTGCGAAAAGCTTGATTGCGCAAATGATGCTCTGCTCTACGGCGTTACCGGCAGCGGTAAAACCAAGGTGTTCTTAAAGCTTGTTGACGAGGTTGTATCACGCAACAAGGGCGTTATTATAATGGTACCCGAAATTTCGCTCACTCCGCAGACAATTGCCGCCTTTAATAATAGGTACAACGGTAAAATTGCCGTATTTCACAGCGCTATGTCGCTAGGTCAGCGTATGGATGAATGGAAACGTATTCGCGACGGTAAGGCTCAAATCGCTATAGGTACGCGCTCGGCTGTATTTGCGCCATTTAAAAATCTCGGACTTATAATTATGGACGAGGAGCATGAGCATACCTATAAATCGGAACAGTCACCGCGCTTCCACGCGCGTGATGTTGCTCATTTTCGTGCGGCTTACCACAAGTGCCTATTCTTAATGGCTTCTGCCACTCCGTCAATTGGTACTTATAGCAGGGCGCTTTCGGGTAAATATACATTGTGCACGCTAAATAACCGTTATGGCAATGCGGTTTTACCCGAGGTATTAACCGTAGATATGCGCAAAGAGATACAAAGCGGTAACACAGGTGTGCTAAGCGAAGAGCTTTATAATGAAATTAATAATGCACTAAACGATGAGCATCAGGCGATAGTGCTGCTAAATCGCAGAGGACATAATACCTACATTTCTTGCCCTGCTTGCGGATATGTTGCGACCTGTCCAAATTGCAGTGTGTCTTTAACATATCATTCGGCTAATAGACGCCTTATGTGCCACTATTGCGGTCATTCTGTGCCGCATAGTAGCAAATGCCCCAATTGCGGTGACGAAAACATGCGCTTTTCGGGAGCGGGCACACAGCGCGCTGAGGATGAGCTGAGAATGCTATTCCCAAATGCAAGAATACTTCGCCTTGATGCTGACTCGACCTTAGCTCGTGGCTCATTTTCTGAACACTTAAACGATTTTGCAAGCGGTAAGTATGATATTATGCTCGGCACGCAAATGGTGGCTAAGGGACTCGATTTCCCAAATGTTACGGTTGTTGGTGTTATCGGTGCCGATAAATCAGCTCTCTCATCCGATTACCGAAGTACCGAGCGTACCTTTTCACTCCTCACTCAGGTTATTGGCAGAGCAGGTAGGGGAGAAAACAATGGTGTTGCCGTTGTTCAGACCAATGACCCCGATAACAGTATTATAAGTCTTGCGCAAAGTCAGGATTATGTTGCATTTTATAACGAAGAAATCGCACTTAGAAAATTAATGGTTTATCCACCTTATTGCGATATTATCTCGGTAATGACACAGTCGGTTTCGCAAGATAGAGCAATTGATACGGCAAATAATATATTAAAAAATCTAAGAACACTCGTATCGGGAGAATTTTCCGATGTTAAAATAATAGCTTTAGGTCCGGCACCCGCCAATATGCCTAAGGTAAATAATAAGTACAGATATACTCTTATGGTGAAGTGCAAAAACTCTGCACGCACGAGAGAATTAATAAGGTCGGCTATTTCGGTAAATATTAGTAAAGATACTACCGTTACTGTCGATGTTAATCCAGAAACATTTTTTTAAGGTGATAAAATGGCTATCCGTAATATTGTTAAACACGGCGATCCCGTGCTTAGGAAAATTTCAAGAACTGTGCTCAAGTTTGATGAGCGCCTGCATACTCTGCTTGATGATATGCGCGAGACTATGTACGAAGCCGATGGAGTTGGTCTTGCCGCGCCTCAGGTTGGTATACTTCGCCGCGTTTGCGTTGTAGATATCGGCGAAGGGCTCATAGAGCTTGTAAACCCCGTTATAATCGAAAATAGCGGTGAACAGACAGAATCCGAGGGTTGTCTTTCACTGCCGGGTAATTATAAAACCACCCGTAGACCAATGAAGGTTACGGTGCGTGCTCAGGATAGAAACGGTAACACCTTTACCGTAGAGGGTGAGGGTCTGCTTGCCCGTGCATTCTGTCACGAAATAGACCACCTTGATGGTGTTCTGTTCATAGATAGAGCAATAGGTGAATAGTATGAATATTGTTTTTATGGGTACGCCCGATATTGCGGCGGAAAGCCTTAAAAAATTAATAGATGCAGGGCACAGTATATCGGCGGTTTTCACAAAACCCGATAAGCCCGTAGGCAGAAAACAGATTATGACCCCACCGCCCGTAAAGGTATTGGCTTTAGAAAATAATATTCCCGTTTACCAGCCCGAAACCTTGCGCGACGGCGCAGCATATCAACTATTAAAACAGTTGAATCCAGAAATCATAGTGGTTGTGGCTTACGGAAAAATTTTGCCTAGAGAAATTTTAGATTTACCTAAATTTGGCTGTATTAACGCACATGCATCGCTCTTGCCGAAATATCGTGGTTCTTCACCTATACAGTGGTCGATTGTTTGCGGCGAAAAGCAAACAGGAATTACAACTATGTATATGGATGATGGGATAGACACCGGTGATATTATTGAAATGTCGGTTATAGATATTGGAGAAGATGAAACCGCTGAAGAGCTATTTGATAGATTAGCTGTTTTGGCAGGTGAGCTTCTTTGCTCGACACTTGAAAAAATCGAAAACGGTACAGCAGTCAGAACTCCCCAAAATGAAAAGGAAGCCACCTATGCACCTATGATAAAAAAGGAAATGGGTCAAATTGATTTCAGTAAATCAGCGCAGGATATTCACAATCTTGTGCGCGGATTTTATTCTTGGCCCGCCGCGTATACTTTCTTAAACGGCAAGCGCCTTAAGGTATATAAAACAGAAATGGTTGATGCCTCAGGGGAAATAGGTGCGGTTATTAAAAGTGATAAAGAATTAGTTATCGCCTGTGGAAAAGGAGCAATAAGACTTTGCGATATTCAGCTTGAGGGCGGTAAGCGTACTACGGATACACAGTTTTTACTTGGTAATAAAATTGAGGTAGGACTAAAGATATAACGGAGGTTTAAGGTATGGCAAATGCGAGAAAAATCGCAGTAAGCGCACTAATGCGTGTAAACAATGATACCGCTTATTCAAATATTGCCTTAAACGAAATCCTAAACTCAGCAAATCCAGAAGTGAATGATAGGGCTCTTGCAACTGCGCTTTTTTATGGGGTGCTTGATACTAAAATTACACTTGATTACATCCTGAAAAAATTAACAGGTAAGACCGTCACCAAAATTAAACCGTATACGCTTGAGTGCTTAAGGATTGGTCTATATCAGTTGATCTTTACCGATAATATTCCTGCATCGGCGGCGGTTAATGAGTCGGTAAAGCTTGTAAAAAGCTCTAAAGAAGCTTATAATTCGGGGTTTTGCAATGCAGTGCTCAGAAATTATATAAGGAATCCTATTAAACTTCCCGCTGATAATTCGGTGTTTGCGCTGAGCGTTAGGTATTCCTGCCCCGAATGGATAATTACCGAACTTATTAATGATTACGATCTTAATACGGTTATCGATTATTTAGAGCAATCGGTGCTTTCTCCACCACTTGTATTAAGGGTTAATACCCTCAAAAATTCTGCTGAAGAATTATCCGATACCTTAAAGCAAAACGGTAGGGATAATGAAATCTTAAGCGAAATGGCAGTACGTATAACAGAGGGTGGTTTTAATACCGAAAACTTTGAGCCATATAAGCAAGGATTGTTTTATGTTCAGGACTTAAGTTCTCAAAGGTGCGCCGCAGTGCTGATGCCTCGCGCAAAAGAGCGCGTTCTCGATTTGTGTGCGGCTCCCGGTGGTAAAAGCTTTTCTTTGGCGCTACTTATGGAAAATAAGGGCGAAATTGTTTCTTGTGATATTCACCCGCACCGTACAGAGCTTATTAAAAAAGGTGCCGAGCGACTCGGTATTAACATTATTAAGCCAATGGTTAACGATGCAACAAAATTTAATTCGCAGCTTGGCTTGTTTGATGCGGTTTTATGTGATGTTCCGTGCTCGGGACTAGGTATTATAAGGCGAAAACCCGATATTAAATATAAGAATGAACACGATTTTATAGAGCTTGAAGCTGTTCAACTGAAAATTCTTGAAACCGCTGTTAACTATTTAAAGCCGAACGGCAGGCTTGTATATTCAACCTGCACCGTCCGTAAGGCGGAAAATGAAAGAATTGTTGAAAAGTTTTTAGAAAATAATAAAGAATTTAAATTAGAAAAGGTTAAAACCTATATGCCAAAAAAGGATGGCGGCGATGGCTTTTTCACAGCCTTAATTCTCCGCAAGTAATGAGGTGATATTTTGCCGAAAATTGATATAAAATCTATGGATATTCCCGAAATCAAGGAATATTTAAAGTCGATAGGTGAGCCTGCTTACCGCGGCGAACAGATTTTCAATTGGTTGCATCAGGGTGTAAAATCTTTTGATGATATGACAAATATCCCGAAATCTCTTCGTGAAAGGCTTGAGGCTGATTGCTATATTGCGGGAGTGGAAATTGAACAAAGGCTTGTGTCGAAAATTGACGGCACTGTAAAATACCTTTATAGATTGTCTGACGGCGAGTATATTGAGTCAGTATTTATGCAGTATAAGCACGGCTACACAGTATGCATTTCTACACAAGTTGGCTGCCGAATGGGTTGCAGCTTTTGCGCATCAGGTCTTAACGGACTTTCCCGCAACCTTACAGCCTCGGAGATGCTTTCACAGGTAATAACTGCGGGACTTGATAATAATGTGAGAATTTCCAATGTTGTTATGATGGGCATGGGTGAGCCGCTTGATAATTTTGAGAATTCGGTAAAATTCCTACAGCTCGTATCCCACGAAAAAGGTTTAAATATAGGACTTCGTCATATATCACTTTCAACCTCTGGTGTGGTTACCGGTATTTATAAGCTTGCAGAGCTTGGGCTGCCAATAACTCTTTCGGTATCACTTCACGCTCCTAACGATAATATCCGTAGCAGTATGATGAGGGTTAACAATAGTTGGAATATTGATAAGCTTTTAAAAGCGTGCCGCGATTATCAGGCGGTCACCGGTAGGCGTATTTCTTTTGAGTATGCAATGATAAGCGGTGTGAATGATTCTAAAGAGTGCGCTGATGAACTCGTGAAAAGGCTCAAGGGAATTATGAGCCACATTAATTTGATTCCTGCAAATCCTGTTAAGGAAAATGATTTTAAAAAAGCTGATAATAATACGGTGAAGAAATTTGCCGATTATATAAATTCCAAAGGCATTACCGCAACGGTGCGCCGCACACTTGGGGCAGATATTGAAGCCTCTTGCGGACAGTTGCGAAGAAAAAACATTGAAAAGGAGGGTACATAAATGCAAATTTACGGAGCTACCGATATAGGCACTATGAGGCATTCTAATCAAGATGCATTTCTCAATGTCGTGCTTAGCGCCAACACCGCGGTTTCAATCGTGTGTGACGGTATGGGTGGAGCTAATGCCGGCAATGTTGCAAGCGGTATGGCAATAAATATTATTTCCGATTATATTAAGCGTTCCTTTGTACCTGATATGAAGCCGATTTCGATAAAAAATATGCTTTGCAGCGCGATTGACACTGCAAACGCCGAAATTTACGAATTGGCTCAGCGTGATGCAAACTATAGCGGAATGGGAACAACGGCGGTTGTGGCTTTCATTATGGGCGAAACTGTTTACATTGCCCATGTAGGCGATAGCCGAGCCTACTTAATTAGTGATTCCGAGGTTACTCAGATAACTCGTGACCATTCAATGATACAGACTCTTATTGAGAATGGACATTTAACTCCGGAAGAAGCACGAAATCATCCAAAAAGAAATGTAATTACCAGAGCTATCGGTATTTTAGATGCTATTGATTGCGATTTCACGGAAGTAAAACTTAATAATAGTAAGCTTATTTTGTGTACCGACGGTATAAGTAATGTTATTACAGCCGAAGCTTTATCCGAGATTGTCAATAATAACGAGCTTAAGGTTGTGCCTGATGCTCTTGTGAATCTCGCAAATGAGCGCGACAGCGGCGATAATGTTACCGTTACTGCTGTTGCTTTAGACTAAGTTAGATAACTGATTATCTTTTAATAGAAATGGATAGGTGTTTTATGGATAAGTTTGTTGGAAAAAGATTAGACGGACGATATGAAATACACGAAATTTTAGGTGTAGGCGGTATGGCTGTAGTTTATAAGGCTTATGATAATCTTGAGAACAAAACAGTTGCCGTTAAGATTTTGAAGCAGGAATATGCAAAAAATGAGGAATTCTTACGCAGATTTAAGAATGAGTCGAAAGCCATTTCTCTGCTTTCTCATCAAAATATTGTTAAAATTTTTGATGTTAGCTTTGGTGATATAATTCAGTATATCGTAATGGAGTATATTGACGGTATTACGCTAAAGGAGTATATAGAAAGGGAAGGCTGTCTTACTTGGAAAGATGCTGTGCATTTTACTTTGCAAATTCTAAGAGGTCTTCAGCATGCTCATGACAGAGGCATTGTTCACCGCGATGTTAAACCCCAGAATATTATGGTTTTACCGGATAATACCATTAAGGTTACTGATTTCGGTATAGCGCGTTTTGCCCGTAGTGAACAGAAAACTATAACCGATAAGGCGATAGGCTCCGTTCATTATATAAGTCCTGAGCAAGCCCGTGGTGAAGTTACCGATGAAAAGGCAGATATTTATTCTGTCGGCGTTATGATGTATGAAATGCTTACAGGTCAGTTACCATTTCAGGCTGAAAGTGCGGTATCTGTTGCAATTATGCAGCTTCAGCGTGAGCCAAAGCCTCTGACCGAGGTTAACGGCTCAATCCCTCAAGGACTTGAGCAGATTGTAATTCACGCTATGCAGAAAGATACAATGAGCCGCTATAAGTCATCATCTGAGATGCTGTGCGATCTTGAGAAGTTCAAAAAAGACCCTGCAATTACCTTTGAATACACCTATTTCGTTGATGATTCTCCCACAAAATTTATCAGCACTGATGAGGGCGAAATTCAACCTGAGGATGAGATTAAGGCGGACGAAAGAGCCCCAATAATTCCTATTCTTGCAGGTGTTGCAGTAACATTCGTTGTGGCTATTATTGCACTTGCAATCTTCTTCTTCCCAAGACTTACAGGCAATACTGGCTCTGAAATTAAGTGCCCGCAATTTGTAGGCGTTACTCAGTCAGAAGTCGTGTCAAACAGCGAGTATAACGAGAATTTTGTTATTACTTATAAGAGCGATTATAACTCTGAATATGCTGCAGGTACTGTTTTTCAGCAGTCACAGCCTGCTAACCGTAATCTTAAAAAGGGCGCTACAATTACTCTTTGGGTAAGTATGGGTCCGAAGACTATTACGGTGCCTGATGTTTCTGGCAGCACAGAAACTTACGCTATGAATCAGTTGAAGACCGAGGGCTTTGTAGTTAAAATATCACGTGAGCCCAACGAAAATGTAGATAAAGATTTAGTTGTAAGAACTGAGCCCTCTATTGGCTCAAAGGTATCGGAGGGTACAGAGGTTACTATTTTCATCAGTGATGGACCTCCTACAATCTATGTTGATGTTCCGTCGTTAGTAGGACTTGAGCTTGAGGCGGCTAAAAAGGAAATTGTTAAAGCTGGATTTATTGTGGGCGAGGTTAAGGAGGTTGATAATTCAACCAATCCAAAGGGTAGAGTTGATTCTCAAGATCCCGACCCATCTAAAGTTAAACAGGCAGGCAAGGGTACTGCTATCAATCTCTTTGTAAGCTCCGGTAAAACCTCATATACTTCGGATGTTACAGTTCAGTTTGCTGAAGGTACAACAGCTGTTTCAATTTGGGTAGACAGTAAAATGGTGCAGGAGAAAACGGGATTAGATGCAACTGCTAAATCTCATAAATTTACGGGAATCACCTCTGAATCCGAAAAAATCACTGCACAAATCAAAATCAAGAATGCAGAGCATACTGAATATACGCCCATTATGGATATTGAAATCAATTTGAAAACCGGTGCAGTCAAATCTATTAAAGATTACACAGTTACAAATTCCTCGGAGAATGAGTAATGCAAGGAATTATCATTAAGATGCTCTCAGGTTTTTATTATGTAAAAGCCGAAGATGGTATTTACACCTGCAAGGCGCGCGGTGTAATGCGAAAAAGCAAGGAAACTCCACTTGTTGGTGATTATATTTTCTTTACCCCTGAGGGCGATGGTAAAACAGGTGTTGTTGAAAGAATAGAGAAGCGCAAGAATTTTCTAGTGCGCCCGCCTGTTGCAAATGTTGATAAGGCATTTATTGTTTCGTCTTATGCCACTCCCAAGCCTAATTGTTATATTATCGATACCTTTATTGCCATTTGCGAGTACAAGGGAATTGAGCCTATATTAGTGTTTAATAAGTCGGACTTGGGGGATTTTTCCGAATATGCCGATTGCTACACTAAGGCAGGCTACAAAACTATCATTACTTCGGCGAAAGACGGTACAGGTCAGTCTGAACTTGCTAAAGAATTCGAAAATTCTGTGTCAGTGCTTACGGGGAATTCTGGTGTTGGGAAATCGAGTATTCTTAATTTATTCCTCAATGATACAATCCAAACAGGCGATGTCAGTGAAAAGTTGGGTCGTGGCAGACACACCACAAGGCATACCGAGATTTATCCGCTTCCCAATGGTGGATATGTTGTCGATACCCCCGGATTTTCGGAAATTGAAGCCCTTAAAAACGATTATACTTTCAAAGAGAATCTAGAATATTACTTTAAAGAATTCGAAGAGTATATTCCGCATTGCAAATTTACGGGTTGCTCACACACTACCGAAAAAGGTTGTGCCGTAATTGAGGCTGTTAAAAACGGAGATATCAAGGTCAGCCGACATGAAAGTTACAAATTGATTTTTGGTGAACTTAAGGATTTAAAAAGGTGGCAAACCAAGTAAAAGGAAGAGTTATATGAATAAAAAATACTATTTTGCGGATGAATGCAGTGGGCTTTACACCTGCACCGATAATATCCCAGGTGGGTCGATGTCTGATGAAGTTCATCTTATCGAATCAAATAGCGATGTTATTTTTGACATTTATGAGGATTTGGAGAAACGCTTTCCCACTTATGTTAAATCCACAAGATTAGGCGAAGTTTCGGGAAGGGAATTCAAGAGTTATTCCTTCTCATATCCATTAATTAATAATCAAACCGATTTCCCCATTCGCAAGCTTAAAATTCTTATTACCGCCGGTATTCACGGATATGAGCAGGGAAGTGCTTGGACTCTTGCTCACTTTTTTAGACTATTATGCAATAATACCGATGATGCTATTTTAGGCTTTATGCGCCGCAACATTATTTTCGAGGTTGTGCCGCTTGTTAATATATACGGCTTTGAGCACAACGACCGCAAAAATGAAAACGGGGTTGATATTAACCGTAATTTTGATGCCGATTGGAAATCAATTTGGACTCGTGATCAGGGTAATTATTCGGGTGAGCACCCGCTTTCCGAAATAGAGGCGCAGTTGCTGGTAAAATTTTTAGATATGCATAAGGATGCAGAATATCTGATTGATTACCATAATATCGCATCTAGTTTACCTATTTATTTTATAAATTGTGAAGAACAGGCCGCTCTCTGCAACTCGGTATTCACTGCGCTTACTGCAAAATGGGCGAGAGAATATCCCGAAATTGACGAAAAGCGTATTATGGGCGGCTGCAAGCCTGAAGACGGTCAGGGTAAGTTCTCCTATTATGTAATGAAACGCGGACTAAATGTGTTTACACTTGAAACACCTTGGTGTATAGATACAGTTGGTAAAGAACAGTACGACAAAACAACAATTAAAATGTCAATTGAAGTGCTGGTTAATACCATCGCGGCGATTATCAAAGGATATAAATAACTGTAACACTAACGGCACCTTTGTATATAATGTATTAACCCCAAATTCCTGAGGTTTGCATTTTACGGAGGTGCCTTATGCGTAGAAAACATTGCGACCCTAAACGCAAGTTTATTATACTTGCAGCCTTTGCGGTAGGCTTACTGCTTGCCTGTTATTGCCCACCAAGGTTTCTAATCGCTGTATTGGCGATAGCCGTAATTGTACTCGGAATTTTTGGTGCCAAAGGTTAATGGAGGTAAGCTATGAAAGTTGTAACTTTTAAAAGTCCCAAATTTTTAGCAGGTATTTTAAGATTGTTTTTTGGAATCAAAAAAGAAACTGTTAATTAAAATTACATAACAAAAAATATAATCACCATTGAAAGAATAAAAGCACCATAGCAAAAACTACGGTACTTTTATTGGTCCGAGTGACTAGAGTCGAACTAGCGGCTACCACTTGCGGTGCCCAAAAGTTGCTACCCACTTGGAGCGTGGGCAACTTTTGACCGCTGCGACATCTTGCGCTCGCTGTATCTGCCATCGGCAGCGCTCGTGCTCGATGCCTGAACCCCGGGGTTCAATCGGCCGCCAACCGACTATATTTATTTGAAATAATAAAATCACCACAGCAAAAGCTATGGTGATTTTATTGGTCCGAGTGACTAGAGTCGAACTAGCGGCTACCACTTGCGGTGCCCAAAAGTTGCTACCCACTTGGAGCGTGGGCAACTTTTGACCGCTGCGACATCTTGCGCTCGCTGTATCTGCCACCGGCAGCGCTCGTGCTCGATGCCTGAACCCCGGGGTTCAATCGGCCGCCAACCGACTATATTTATTTGAAATAATAAAATCACCATAGCAAAAGCTATGGTGATTTTATTGGTCCGAGTGACTAGAGTCGAACTAGCGGCCTCTTGAACCCCATTCAAGCGCTCATACCAAACTGAGCTACACCCGGTCAACGAATGATATTATATCACTAAAGAAAACAAAATGCAAGATAAATTTTTAATATTTATTGTTTTTTGTTTGCATATGCAAAATCTATTAGGTTTATGGTGCTGTCAGTTACGATATTTTTGAGTGAATTGTTATATGCAATTACAGTTCCTGAATAGGCAACAGGGAATATATTTCCGTTTAAAATTTCATTCTTAAGGTCAACTGTATTCTCCGTGCCGAAGAATTTGGTATATTTAGTAATGTTTGCGGAATTAATTTGCTCACTGTATATAGTCAAGCTGTATTCATTTTGCTTAGCAAACACAGATGCATTTGAGCTGAGAGCTTCAATGTTGATATATGCGCCTAAGTTCTGCTGCCAGTGACCCACTATCATTTTCGCCAAATCCACCATATTTCCGTCCTCGCGGTAATAGAGCGTATTCGTCGGTAGTGTAGAGTTGGCGAGCTTTGTAATTTCTGTAGCATAATTGCTTTTCGCATAATTTAAATCATATATATCGATTTTTTCTTCAATATTAAAAAATTCGGGATAAATGTTAATAGCGGGAGTAATGCCATTTGGATAAACAGAGGTAGTGTCGCTGTAAATAACGAGTGAGCGCACGAGGGAATTTTTAAGAGGTTCCGAGTAGCCTTTACCGATATTCAGCAGCCAGACAGTATTCGGCATAAATACTGTGCTTAAATTATTAGCTGTTGCCTCATTGATTTCGTTATTCTCTATTTCTCCTATATCAACGCTGTTATCCAGAATGCGTTGTAGGGTAGTTTCCTCATCGTCGTAGGATAAAAAGACTGCTGCAACACCCGCTTCAAATTTACCCGTGTATTCGTCGTTTTTATGCAGACGCATTGCAAAATCATCGGTTGACCATTTTGTGAGTTCGAAAGAGCCATTAGAGAGCACCGTATCTTCCGACATTCCGTATTTTCCGGCACTCTCTTCAAAGAATTTTCTGTTGCAGGGCATACTCACACAGGTTGTCAACACAGTTAAAAAGTTTGGATCATCATATTCGAGCTCGATAATTAGAGTTTTATTGTCAGGGGCGGAAACTCCAAGTAGAACAGGGTTACCTGAGTTGTATTGTTTTGCGTTCTTAATAGAGAATAGGCTTGAGGCTTCGGGCGAAGCTGTTATAGGGTCGAGGGCTCGGGTAAGAGCAAAAACAAAATCTTCGGAGGTCACGGTTTCTCCATTGCTCCAACGGGCGGTATTTGCTATCTTAAAGGTGTAAGTATTTCCGTTTTTTTCATAGCTTTCGGCTGTCGCGGGGACAATGTTGCCATTTGCGTCCTCACGGACAAGTCCCTCAAAAATATTTTTCACGATTGTAAGCTCGGTAACGGTTGAAGCGAGCTGTGGGTCTATTGTGATAGGCGGAGTTTTAACACCGTAATATATAATTGCCGAGTTTGTGTTATCAGAACAGCCGCAAAGTAAGATAATATTAATAACTGTAAGCAACAGTGCAATAAATTTTTTCATAACCTTATCTCCCAAAATTACTAATAAAATTATAGTATATATCGCCACCTTTTTCAAGTAGAATTTAGTGTAAAGAAAAATACTTGACACGGAGTGGCTACTGTGATATAATATCCGCTGTAAAGTAAATCACTTTGCAGATGAGGTGTTTTATTTGAAAAATTTATCGATTACCGTGCTTTTCGATTATTACGGCGATGTTTTGTCGGATAAGCAAAGGCAAATATTCGATTCTTATTATAATCTTGACTTGTCCCTTTCCGAAATTGCTGAGAATACGGGCATTACACGGCAGGGCGTAAGAGATTTCATAAAGCGTACTGAGCAGCAGCTGCTTGAGCTTGAAGAAAAACTTAAATTTTCCGAAAAGTGTGGAGAGCTTAAGAAAATTTCTGAGGAAATTCAGTCTGATGACCCCGCTGTTTTAAGGCTGATTGAATTAATTAATAATTTTTAGGGAGTGAATAGTTTTGGCATTTGATAATCTGTCTGATAAATTATCGGCTGTGTTTAAAAAGCTTCGCTCCCGCGGTAAACTTACAGAGAGTGATGTTAAATCAGCAATGCGCGAAGTTCGCTTAGCCTTGCTTGAAGCCGATGTTAACTATAAGGTTGCTAAAGATTTTACTAATTCACTTACTGAGAAATGTATCGGTGAAAAGGTGCTTGAAAGTCTTACCGCACCACAAATGGTAGTAAAGATTGTTAAAGATGAGTTAACTGAGCTAATGGGTAGCTCTCAAACCCGTCTGAAAACAGCCTCGAGAATCCCTACAATTATAATGCTTTGCGGCCTGCAGGGCTCCGGTAAAACCACCCATGCTGCTAAGCTTGCTAAATTTTTAAAGGCTCAGGGTCACCGCCCGATGCTTGTAGGCTGTGATATTTACAGACCTGCCGCTATTGACCAGTTAAAGGTTTTGGGTCAAAGCATTAATGTTCCTGTGTTTGAAAAGGGAACTCAGGCGCCGCAGAAAACCACTCTTGAAGCTGTTAAAATGGCAAGAGATTACGGAAATGATTATGTCATTCTTGATACTGCCGGACGACTTCATATTGATGAGGTTTTAATGGAGGAGCTTTCCACCATTACAAAAACGGTTGATGTCAATAATATTTTATTAGTTGTAGACTCAATGGTTGGTCAGGATGCCGTTAATATCGCAAAAGCATTTAACGAGCAGCTTGAAATTGACGGTATTATTCTTACAAAGCTTGACGGCGATACCCGCGGCGGTGCGGCTTTATCTTTAAGAGCCGTTACGGGTAAACCGATTATGTTTACCGGTGTCGGCGAAAAGATTGACGATTTGGATGAATTCCACCCCGACCGTATGGCTTCACGCATACTTGGTATGGGTGATGTGTTGTCACTAATTGAAAAGGTTGAAAGTGAAATTGATGAAAAGCAGGCAGAACTGACCGCTAAGCGCCTAGCCGAAAACAAGTTCGATATGAATGACCTGCTCGACCAGTTTCGTCAGATAAAGAAGATGGGCTCACTTAAAAGCATTATGTCTATGATGCCCGGTATGGAAAAGCAGCTCAGAGATGTTGATATTGATGATAGGCAAATGCTTCGAATTGAGGCAATTATCACTTCTATGAATAAAAAAGAACGTTCTAAGCCTGATATAATTAATGCTTCGAGGCGTAGGCGTATTGCGGCAGGCTCGGGAACAAGCGTTGAAGAAGTTAACCGCTTGCTTCGTCAGTATGAGCAAATGAAAAAAATGATGAAGCAGTTTAACAGCAAAAAGGGCAAGATGGGATTCGGTAGGAATTTCGGAATGCCCGGAGGATTTGGTTTTTAAAAGATTTATCTTTTTAAAATATTAATAATAATTTGGAGGTGTACTAAAATGGCAGTAAAAATCAGACTTCGTCGTATGGGCGCTAAGAAAGCTCCTTTCTACCGTGTAGTTGTAGCAGATTCCAGATACCCGAGAGACGGTCGTTTCATCGAGGAAATCGGTTACTATGATTCTACTAAAGACCCCGCAATCGTAAACATCGATGCCGATAAGGCTAAGAAGTGGATTGCCAACGGTGCTCAGCCTACCGATACTGTAAAAGCTCTGCTTAAGAAAAACGGCGTGCTTTAATTTACAGTTTTGGAGGGTATTATTATGAAAGAGCTTCTTGTATCTTTAGCAAGTGGCCTTGTTGAGAAGCCCGAAGCCGTTAGCGTATCTGTTGATGAGCCTAATGAAGAGGGTGTAACTGTATATCATCTTCACGTTGATGAGTCGGATATGGGTAGAGTTATCGGCAAGCAAGGCAGAATAGCAAAGGCTATCCGCGTAGTTATGCGCGCTGCTGCTAATAGAAACAACACCAAGATTTCTGTAGAAATCGACTAATATATAGGCTGATTTATATCAGCCTCAGCGTAAAAAATTACCCCCAAAGCTATTGGGGGTATTAATATAGAGAGGGCGGGGTAATCCTGCCACATAATAGGATGAATTATGAAAAAAGAATTTTTAGAAATAGGTAAAATTGTCGGCACCCACGGAGTTCGCGGTATGGTGAGAATTCAGCCTTGGTGCGACGGTATTGATTTTTTAAAGGGTGTAAAAAATTTTTTCACCGATGATAACGGCAAAAATAAGCTTTTGTGCGAAAAAATTGCCGAAAACGGTAATGTTTTTATTGCCAAATTCAGCGGCGTTGATAGTATTGAGGCGGCTGAAAGCTATCGCAACCGTGTAATATATATTAGCCGTAATGATGTAAGACTTGAAAATGGTAGATATTTTATACAGGATATTATCGGTTGTACGGTAATTGATGCTGAAAATGGTATTACCTACGGTATAATCAGCGATGTATCGGCAACAGGTGCAAACGATGTATGGCATATCAAAAAAGACGGTAAAGAGTATTTAATACCGGTTATTCCGCCCGTTGTAAGTAATGTTGATATCGATAGCGGTATTGTTAAGATAACTCCGCTTGAGGGGATTTTTGATGATGAGGATTGATATTTTAACACTGTTTCCCGAAATGTGCGAAGCAGTTTTATCGGCAAGTATTATAGGTAGGGCAAGAAAAGCTGAAAAGGTAGAAATAAATTGCATCAATATTCGCGATTTTTCAGGTAACAAGCACAACAAGGTGGATGATACACCCTACGGTGGCGGAATGGGTATGATTATGGCTGCAGAGCCAATTTATCAGGCTTATAAAAGCCTTTGGAACGAGGGGGAAGAAAAGCCTTATTTAATTTACCTATCTCCAAAGGGCGAAGCTTTTAAGCAGGGCACTGCTGTTGAGTTATCAAAAAAGGAGCATATAGTGTTGCTTTGTGGCCATTATGAGGGAATTGACCAACGCGTTATAGATGAAATTGTAGATTCAGAAATTTCCATTGGTGATTTTGTGCTTACAGGTGGAGAGTTGCCTGCGCTTACCGTTGCGGATGCTGTTTGCCGTATGCTGCCAGGGGTACTGAGTGAAGATATTTGCTTCGAAGAGGAAAGTCATTTTTCTAGTCTGCTTGAGTTTCCGCAGTATACAAAACCTGCAGTGTGGAATAATAGAGAAGTGCCAGAAGTACTTCTCTCGGGTCACCATGCTAATATTACAAAATGGCGGCGCGAGAAATCTCTTGAAGAAACACTTAATCGTCGCCCTGATATGCTTGAAAAAGCTGAGCTTACTAGTTCAGATGCAAGATATATAGCGTACTTAAAAGAGAATAAACACGATATATAGTTGTTTTTGATAGATTTTTTGTTTATTTATGTCAATTTCACCAAATCAGCGGATAACTTTTCGTTACTGTTTGTTGTAAAAATAGAAGTTTGCTGCAAAATGTTGACACTCAATTTTAAATGGATATAATAGTAGTAGAAGTTAAAATGAAAATTTCTAAAATTCAGAAGGAGTTATCAATATGTGCGTTAAAGAAGTAGTAGTTCAGAATCAGGTAGGTTTACATGCTCGCCCTGCAACATTTTTTATCCAAAAGGCTAATGAATATAAGTCTTCCATATGGGTTGAAAAAGATGAGCGCAGAGTTAATGCAAAAAGCTTGCTCGGTGTTTTATCACTTGGTATTTTAGGTGATACCGAAATTCGC
The DNA here is from genome assembly GCA_045594065.1 of Acutalibacteraceae bacterium. Taxonomy (GTDB): domain Bacteria; phylum Bacillota; class Clostridia; order Oscillospirales; family Acutalibacteraceae; genus SIG565. The sequence continues at coordinate 53,679 of JAZNXU010000036.1, read as the reverse complement.
ATCATCGCCGACGGTGTTGATGAGAAAGACGCAGTAGATTCTTTAATCAAACTTGTTGAATCCGGCTTTGCTGAATAATTTATATTAAAATTATATCCCGCATACAAAAGTATGCGGGATTTTTTTCTGCTTAGTTTTTAAGGCTCTGTATAGGTGCGGGGATTTGACCTCCGCGGGAAACAAATTTTAAGGGCGACTTTGTATTAACTTTCATTACGGGACCGCTACCTAATAGTCCTCCAAAGTTTAGTTCATCGCCAACCTTTTTGCCAATTGCCGGTATAACTCTTACGGCTGTGGTTTTTGAGTTTATCATACCTATTGCGGCTTCATCGGCAATTATTGCGGAAATTACCTCGGGCGGTGTGTTACCGGGGATGTTAATCATATCAAGTCCTACGCTGCAAACGGCAGTCATTGCTTCAAGCTTTTCAATGGTAAGTACGCCCGCACGCGCGGCATCAATCATACCTGCATCCTCAGTTACGGGAATAAAAGCGCCCGATAAACCGCCTACGCGGGAGGATGCCATTACTCCGCCTTTTTTAACCGCATCGTTAAGCATTGCGAGTGCAGCTGTTGTGCCGCAGGCACCGCACATTTCAAGACCGATTTCTTCAAGTATATGTGCTACCGAATCGCCAACTGCAGGGGTGGGGGCAAGTGATAAATCAACTATACCGAACGGAACGCCAAGGCGGTTTGAAGCCTCACGCGCAACCAGCTGACCCATTCTTGTGATTTTAAATGCTGTTCTCTTAATAAGCTCTGCAACACCCGTTAAATCAAGACCGTCGGAGTTTTTAGCGAGCGCCGCGCGCACAACACCTGGACCCGAAACGCCGACATTAATAACGCAGTCAGCCTCTCCAACACCGTGGAAAGCGCCCGCCATAAAGGGGTTATCTTCGGGTGCGTTACAAAATACAACCAATTTTGCGGCTCCGATGCACTGATTATCCTTTGTAAGTTCAGCAGCCTGCTTTACAATTTTACCCATAAGCGCTACAGCATCCATATTAATGCCCGCTTTTGTTGAGCCAATATTTACAGATGAGCATATGTGCTCGGTTTTAGCAAGTGCCTCAGGAATACTTTCAATAAGCTCACGGTCACCCGCAGCAAAGCCTTTGCCTACAAGTGCGGAATAGCCGCCTATAAAGTTAACGCCAACCTGCCTTGCCGCTCTCTCGAGAGCGAGAGCAAATTTAATTGGCTCTTTTTTCTCACAAGCAGCGAGTATCATAGCTATAGGGGTTACCGAAATTCGCTTGTTTATAATCGGAATACCGAGTTCACGCTCTATTTCACAGCAAACTGGTACTAGCTTCTCGGCGGTTTTTGTAATTTTGTTATAAACCTTTTCACAGGCTTTATCAATGTCAGGGTCGATACAGTCAAGCAGGGAAATACCCATAGTAACGGTCCTGATATCAAGATTTTCGTTTTCTATCATCGAGATAGTTTCAAGAATATCGTTTGTATTTATCATTATATCACCTTAAATTCTGTGCATAGAATTGAAAAGATCTTCGTGCATTACATGAATTTTCATATTCATTGTTTCACCGAATTTTTCCATATCCTCGGCAAACTCAGCAAACGAGCCTTTCATAGCATCAACTTCGCCAACCATTATCATACAGAACATACCTTGTAAAATGGACTGTGTAACTTCAGCTATATTAACATTATATTCAGCGCATTTGCCTGATACCTTTGCGAGAATTCCAACGGTATCCTTACCAACAACTGTTATTACAGTTTTCATCAAAAATCACCTCAATAAATTATTGAAATATATAATATCATATTTTTTAATGATTGTAAACCTGAATACGGCAAAATTATTCTTTATTTTTCGGCTATTATATGTTATCATATAAAAAATGGAGGGAAAATTATGAACACTAAACTTTTAAAGCTTTTAAATAAAAATGCAAGATACACTGTGTCAGAGCTTGCGGGTATGTTAGGTGCTACCGAGGCACAGATAGCTGAGGATTTATTAAACCTTGAAAAGGATGGTGTAATTCACGGCTATAAGCCGATTATAGATTGGGAAAAGGTAGATAGCGTTATGGTATCTGCAATAATTGAACTCAAGGTTACCCCGAAATCAGGTCTCGGATTTGAAGAGGTTGCTGAGCGAGTTATGCGCTACAGTGAAGTTGAAAGCGTTTATCTAATGTCGGGTGGATATGACCTTTGTGTGCTTGTAAAGGGTAAAACTTTCCAGCAGGTTGCAATGTTTGTAGCTAAAGAATTATCAACAATCGATTCTGTTATTTCTACAGCAACTCATTTTGTTCTCCGCCGTTATAAAGAGCAGGATGTTTGTCTTTTTGACGGTAAAAACGATGATAGGGGGATAATTTCCCTGTGATAGATTATAGCAAGATTTTAAATAACACCGTTAAGGATATTAAGCCATCGGGTATCAGAAAATTTTTTGATATTGCTGAGAGTATGGAAAATGTTATATCCTTGGGTGTAGGTGAGCCTGATTTTCCAACACCGTGGAATGTGCGTGCCGCGGGAATTCGCTCGCTTGAGAAAGGAAAAACAAGGTATACCTCAAATAGGGGACTTGATGCACTTCGTGCTGAGATTTCAAATTATGTATACAGAAAGTGTAATATTGAATATTCACCGAAGAATGAAATACTCGTAACGGTAGGCGGAAGTGAAGCTATAGATATGGCTATACGAAGCATTGTGAATGACGGTGACGAGGTGATTATTCCACAGCCCAGCTATGTTTGCTATGAGCCAATTGTACGCCTTGCAGGCGGTGTTCCTGTTATAATTGAAACAAAGGCTGAAAACGATTTTAAAGTAACTCCTAAAGAGCTTTGTGAAAAGCTGACTGATAGGACAAAGGTGCTCATTCTTCCTTATCCTTGTAATCCTACGGGTGCTATTATGGAAAGGGAAGACCTTGAGAACATTGCTGACATTTTACGGGACACCAATGTTATTGTGTTATCTGATGAGATTTATTCTCAGCTTACTTTCGGCGGTAAAAAGCACATTTCTGTTGCAGAGCTTGACGGTATGCGAGAGAGAACAATTTTGATTAACGGTTTTTCAAAATCTTTTTCTATGACAGGTTGGCGTTTAGGATTTGCATGCGGACCTAAGGAAATCATAGAGCAGATAACAAAAATTCACCAATATGCAATTATGTGTGCACCAACCGTTTCGCAGTATGCCGCTATTGAGGCGCTTAAAAATTGCGATGAGGCTGTTGAAGAAATGCTGGAAGAATATGATTCCCGCCGAAGAATGATTGTTAAGGGCTTTAACGATTTGGGACTTACCTGTCGTGAGCCTAAGGGAGCTTTCTATGCGTTTCCATCAATTAAGTCTACGGGTATGACGAGTGACGAATTTTGTGAGAAGCTTTTAATGTCAAAAAATGTTGCGTTGGTTCCCGGTACTGCTTTTGGTCTTGGCGGTGAGGGCTTTATCAGAGCATCGTATTGCTACTCGGTAGAGCATATCAGTGAGGCGTTAAAGCGTATAGGCGAGTTTTTAGGAGAATTAAAAGAATAGGGTGAAGACTTGAAAATTACGGCTAAAGCGGGTGCAAAAATAAATTTAACCCTAGATATTGTCGGTGTGCGTGAAGATGGGTATCATTTAGTTGATATGATAATGCAGTCGGTGAGTTTGTACGATACGGTTACGGTTGAGCGTATTGAAGACGGTGTTAATGTTACATCTACTGACAGCACACTCGGCGGCGAGGATGATATTTGCCACAAGGCTGCAAAACTGTTCTTTGCAAAAAGCGGAACAAAAGGCGGCGCAAATATTGAAATTACAAAAAATATACCGCTTGCCGCAGGTCTAGGCGGTGGCAGTGCGGATGCAGCCGCGGTGATTATGCTGCTTAATAAGCTTTATGGAAACCCATTAAGTTTGGCACAGCTCAAAGACATTGCATTGAAACTGGGTGCCGATGTTCCATTTTTCTTGCACGGCGGTACAATTTCGGTTACGGGTATAGGTGAAATTTTTGAAAAATTACCAAATATGCCCGATTGTTTTATAGTTATAGCCAAAGATGCCGAAAAGCGGTCCACAAAAGAGATGTACCGCGTTATTGATTCAACAGTTATACTTGACCGCCCTGATAATAGCGCGGCTAAGGAAGCAATTTTAGGCGGCAATTTAAATAAACTATGCAAAAATGTCAAGAATGTATTTTCGGCGGCTTGGCAACCGAATGCAATAACCGATATATTAAAACAGAATGATGCCTTGGCTGTTTCCTTGAGTGGTAGCGGACCATCGTATTTTGGAATATTTGATTGTGCCGATAAGGCGAACGGGGCTTTGAGCGCACTAAAGAAACGCTCTATTTGCTCATTTATAGCTAAGCCTACTGATTCTGCAATTGTTTTTGAATAAAATTTCTATATATTGTCAATATTTTCTTTGAAAAATTTTTCAAAGGAGATATTTATGAAAAAAGAAAATTTTAAGATTTTGCGAATTGCTGTTTTATTGGGACTTGTTTTTTCTCTGCTTATAAGCAGTGTTCAGTTTGAGGCAAATTGCGCCGAGCTGAAAGAAAATGTGTTAAGACTTCATATCATTGCCAATTCCGATACAGAGCAGGACCAAAACCTAAAATTACAGGTGCGAGATGCTTTGCTCGAGCTTGGTTGTGCGGAATTTAAGAGCTCTAACGATATCGGCGAAGCCCTTGTGGTTGCCGAAAACTCACTTGAGCAATTTAAATCAACCGCCGAAAAAGTTATTAAGGATAACGGCTATAATTATAATGTGACTGTGGAGGTTGCAAAAACTTACTTTAATACGCGTGTTTATGATGACTTTACACTACCTGCAGGGGAATACGAGGCGCTTTGTGTTAAAATCGGGAAGGCAGAGGGTAAAAATTGGTGGTGTGTTATGTACCCTGCAATATGCGTTCCTGCTGCAACCGCTAATCTTAATTCAGCTGTTAGTGATAAGGCTGCCAATATTGCCAAAAATCACGAAAAGTTTGTAATTAAGTTCAAAACCATTGAAATTTTTGAAGAAATTAAAAATTTTTTCAAGAAAAAATAAATAATGCTTGCATTTTCTCGTAATTTGTGGTATTATCCTATTGTTATCGAATTTTGAAAGGGGTGACACTATGAAACAGGGTATTCATCCTACCTATGAAAAGACTGTTGTTAAGTGTGCTTGCGGTGCTGAGTTTGAAACTCGCTCGACTAAGAAGGAAATTCATCTTGATATCTGCTCAAAATGTCATCCGTTCTTTACAGGCAGACAGAAACTTGTTGATACAGGCGGACGTGTTGATAGATTCAACAAGCGTTTTGGCTTAAAATAAGTTTAAAAGTATACCGTAACCGCCAAAGGTTGCGGTTTTCTTTTTTGGAGTAGATTATGAAATCTTTTAAAACTATAAACGGTGAAAGTGTTTTCGAGCTCACAGAAAAGCGTTCTAAATTCATTGCAACTCTAGTACATATTGAAAGCGAATCCGATGCTACCGAATTTATTAATAAAATGCGTAGTAATTATTGGGATGCTCGACATAATGTTTATGCTTACACTTTAAGTGACGGTAATATTAAACGCTTTTCTGACGATGGCGAGCCGCACGGAACTGCGGGAAAGCCTGTACTCGATGTTATTGATGGGGCGGGTCTTTTTAATGTTGCAGTTGTTGTAACTCGTTATTTCGGTGGAATACTACTCGGCACAGGCGGACTTGTTCGTGCATACTCTGCTGCTGTGCAGGGTGCGGTAAATTGCGCTGATATTAAGACAATGACAAATTGCCGTGAACTTCAAATCGTTTGTGATTACAGTATGTATGATACTTTAGGCAGTGTTTTGAAAGATATCGCAGGCGGAGTTATCGGTTCTGATTTTACCAGCGAGGTTGTTACTGAAATATATATTGACGAGGCCTCTGCCGATGATTTTACTGCAAAGCTTTGCGACACTTTTAACGGTAAGGTTACTATAAATGTAAAAGGGAATAAATTTTATCCTATTTAATTAAAAATAAAGGTTTTCGACATTATTTTGCGTATATATAAATAAAGTGATTTTTAAGGTGGTGATTTGTTTGAGTATTCGTGAAGCTTATGAGCAATCCGAAAGATTAATTTTATCGGATAATGCAGTGCTCAGTGCAAATTCAAAGGGCAGAAAAAGGGAAGAGATAAAATGCGAGCTCCGCACCGATTTTCAGCGTGATCGTGACCGCATTATTCATTCGAAATCTTTTAGAAGACTCAAACATAAAACTCAGGTGTTTCTATCTCCCGAGTCAGACCACTATAGAACGCGACTTACACATACTTTAGAGGTTGCGCAAATTGCCAGAACTATAGCAAGGGCTTTAAGACTTAATGAGGATTTGACCGAAGCTATCGCTTTGGGGCATGATTTGGGTCACACACCTTTTGGGCACGCGGGAGAACGCGCTTTAGATGAAATTAGTGATTTCACCTTTACCCATTATGAGCAAAGCGTTAGGGTTTGCGAATTTATCGAGAAAAACGGCAACGGTCTTAATCTTACATATGAGGTTTTAGATGGTATTAGAAGTCATACCAAGGGTGATTGGGCAGAATCGCTCGAGGGAAGAGTTGTGCGTTATTCTGACAGAATTGCCTATATAAATCACGATATTGACGATGCTATTCGCGGTGGTATTATTACGGCTTCAGATATTCCTAAAGAAATTGTTGCATATTTAGGAAATACCAAAAGTCAGCGTATCAACACAATGGTAAGTTCAATCGTAAAAAACAGCGTTGACGATATAAAAATGGATGACGATACTTTCAAATATTACAATATGTTGCACGAGTTTTTATTTGAAAGTGTATATCGAAATCCTGTTGCTAAGTCCGAAGAAGCAAAGGTCTATGGCATTATTAAAGGGCTTTATGATTATTTTTGTGTTCATCCTGAAAAGCTTCAAGATGAATATGCCGAAATTTTAAGGCGTGACGGTGTTTCACGGGCTGTTACCGATTATATCGCCGGTATGACTGACCACTATGCGGTAGAAACCTTTAAAAATATTTACATTCCACGGTCTTGGGATATTTAAACTGAAAGTGAGGGGAATTTAATGGCAATACCGGAAGATATTATCCTCGAAATTAAATACCGTAATGATATTGAATCAGTAATTTCCCCGTATGTTAATCTAAAAAGGGCTGGTAAGAACCTTAAGGGGCTATGCCCGTTCCATAATGAAAAAACTCCGTCTTTTACCGTTTATCCGGAAAATGGCTCGTTTTACTGCTTCGGATGCGGTGTTGGTGGCGATATTTTCACCTTTACTAAACTTATTGAAAATCTTGATTATATAGAGTCTATAAAGCTATTAGCCGAGCGTTCGGGAATTACAATTCCCGAGGATAATTACGATAATTCAATGGCTAACTTGAAAAAACGGATTTATGAGATAAACAAGGAAACGGCGCGATATTATCATAGCTGTTTAATGTCGCCTGCAGGCAAGTGGGCACTTGATTATTTGCAGGGACGCGGTTTGTCAATCGGCACAATTAGGCGATTCGGGCTTGGCTGTGCGCCAGACGGTTGGACAGGTCTTCTTGACCATCTAAAATCAAAAGGCTTTAAGGAATGGGAGCTTGAACAGGCTAATGTTGCTTCAAAATCGCAAAAAACTGATAGATATTATGACCGTTTCAGAAACCGTGTAATGTTCCCAGTAATAGATTTGCGCGGTAATGTGATAGCCTTTAGCGGAAGAGCAAATCCAGCTGAAAAAGATGCCGCCAAATACATTAACTCATCTGATACGCCGGTTTACAAGAAAAGCCGTAATTTGTTTGGTATTAATTTTGCCAAGAATGATTGTGCCGAACGAATAATTCTTGTTGAGGGCAATATGGATGTTGTTTCTTTACAGCAGGCAGGTTTTACAAATACTGTAGCTCCGTTAGGAACTGCCTTTACTGAGGAGCAAGCTAGGCTTCTTGCGCGTTATACCAAAGAAATAGTTGTAACGCTTGACTCGGACTCTGCAGGACAAAAAGCGGTTATGCGGGCACTTGAAACTATGAAAGACCTAGGGTTGCCCATAAGGGTACTTGTTTTACCCGAATGTAAGGACCCCGATGAATATATAAATAAAAACGGTGCAGCCCGCTTTAAAATGCTTTTAGACGGTGCAGTGAGCGAGATCGATTACCGATTGCTAAGAGCCGCCGATAATATTAATTTAGCGGAAGATGATGCTAAAATTAAATATTTGAAAAAAGCTGCAGAAATTTTAGCTTCCACCGATACAATTACCGCCGATTTATATGCAAGTAAGCTTTCTGAAAAATACGGTGTTTCTAAATCAACGATTATGTCAGAAATCAGCAGAGTCAAAGATATTAATGCTAAATCTGTCCGTAAAAAGGAAATCAGAGAGGTTGTAGCTCCAAAGTTTTCGCCTAATGATATAAACCCCGATAAACGTAAAAACATCAAGGCAGAAGCGGCTGAGAGAAATCTTTTGGCAATTCTGCTACAGCACCCCGATTTGTTTAAAGAAATCTCATCCAATTTAACCCCTGATAAGATGATAACTTCGTTAAATAAAGAGATATATTCGGCTGTTTATGAGTTGTTATCTTCGGGTAATGATGTTGACATTTCACTCTTTGGTAATAAATTCTCGCCTGAGCAATTAGGGTACATAGTATCGCTCCAAAACGGCATAAGTGTTGGAATTAACGCGAAAGATGTCATAAAAGACTGCGTTCGGGTTATATTAAATGAGAGTATGCTCTCTAATGACGCTAAGGATGAAAATTTGTCACTGGATGACTGGACAAATAAAATTAAAAATATAGCAAATTCAAAAAGGGAGAATAGGGAATGAAAAAGGATATGACAGAGATGGAAAATGTTGCATTAGAGCAGGTTAATGAAGAGGAAAAGAATGCTTCTTCAATCGATGAGCTCGAGAATGCACCAGAGGATTTAGAGGAGCTTTTTGTTGAGCCTACTGTGCTTGATTTTGATGAAGAGCCGTCCGAAGATGATTTAAAGCTTGAAGAAATGGATATTGAGAATATCGATGATAATCTTAATATCGATTTAATGTCGCTGGACGACCCTGTTAAAGTATATCTTCGCGAAATAGGTCGTGTACCGCTTCTTTCCTCTAATGAAGAAATAGAACTTGCTGTTAAAATTGCTGATGGTGATGAGGCAGCCAAAAAGCGCCTTACAGAGGCTAATCTTCGCTTGGTTGTAAGTATTGCCAAAAAATATGTTGGACGCGGAATGTATTTCCTTGATTTAATTCAAGAGGGTAATGTAGGCCTTATTAAGGCAGTTGATAAATTTGATTATACCAAGGGCTTTAAATTTTCTACCTATGCTACTTGGTGGATTCGTCAGGCAATAACCCGTGCTATAGCTGATGAGGCAAGAACAATTCGTATTCCAGTTCATATGGTTGAAACCATTAACCGCTTAAAGAAAATACAGAGTCAGCTTTTACACGAAAATGGCTTTGAGCCGAGTGAAGAGCTTATAGCCGAAAAAATGAATTTACCGGTTGAAAGGGTAAGGGAGATTATGCGTGTTGCTCAGGAGCCGGTTTCTATGGAAACTCCTATCGGTCCTGAGGAAGACAGCAGATTGATGGACTTCATTCGCGATGAGGATGCTTTAGCGCCCGATGATGCCGCTTTAAAGACCATTACTAATGAAGATATTGACAGTGTGCTTAAAACTTTAACCCCCCGTGAAGAGGCAGTTATAAGACTGCGTTTTGGTCTTATGGACGGAAGATGCCATACCCTTGAAGAGGTTGGTACCGAGTTTAATGTTACAAGAGAGCGTATCCGCCAAATTGAGGCAAAGGCTCTCAGAAAGCTTCGCCACCCTGTAAGAAGCAATAAATTTAAGGATAGGTAAGCTATGATTCTTAACAGCGAGACAGATTATGCAATCAGAATAGTTTCGTGTCTTTCTGATACAAATGAGAGGCTTGATGCTCGCACTATATCAGAACGCACCGGAGTTACACAGCGTTATGCCCTTAAAATATTACACAAGCTAAGCCTAGGCGGTGTTGTAAAATCTTATAAAGGAGCTAAGGGTGGATATACTATTTCACGAAACCCTGACGATATAACTCTTTTAGAGGTGATTGAGCTGATATGTGGCCCGATAACATTCAGTCGTTGCCAATGTGCTCAAAGCATTTGTACTCACCCACAGGGTGATTGCCTTTTTAAAGAAACTTTCAATTGCGTAAGCGATTTTATGCGCGAGAAATTCGGTAGCGCTACCTTTTCAAGAAAGGAATAGTTTTAATGGAATATACATATATAACTAAAGGTGTTTGCTCAAGAAGCATAACGGTTGATATATCACCTGATGGTACCGTTAATGATGTTTCCTTTATGGGAGGCTGTAATGGAAATCTTAAAGGCATTTCAGCGCTTGTAAAGGGTATGGACATCGATGAAGTTATCGAAAGACTAAAGGACATTAAATGCGGATTCAAGCCGACCTCTTGTCCGGCTCAATTGGCTGAAGCATTAATAAATTATAAAAAAGGTGAATAGTATGTTTGATGACAGCGATATGAAAATTGTCGGTAATAAGCCGTCAGAAAGCGTAAAAAACAACAGTATAGGAAGCAATGAAAACCTAAGCCTTGCAGAAGTGAATGCCGCAAAGGAATTGGGTCTTATCATTGCTGAGAAATTCTTGAGCGAATCGGACGCTATTACATCTGCTGACAGTGAAGATACGCAAATGCTTCTTCAAAGAAAACTGCTTTTATCTTTCACAGTTTCGGTGTCACTTGATGAGTATTGTAAGAATGACAGCATTTCAGGAATTGCCGAAAAGAGCTTTCTTGATAAGCTTAAGAGCATTTCACAGGAGCTGTATTTATCATGCAGCGATACAGGTGCTTTTTCATTCTATTACCTTGCCTATAGAAGAAAAGGTGATATTGAGCGCCGCATTGGTCAGACCTTTGCAATGCTATGCTCGCATGACGGTGACCCTATTTTTCAAGAGCTTGGAGAAACTTTGTATTGCTGGTTTTCTTCAGTTGTGAAAGCGGCAACCGAAAAATTGAATTTACAAAAATAGAAATAATACCCCCCTCAAACTCATACATTGAATTTGAGGGGGATTTTTTATGCCAAGAATATATTTGAGTCCGTCAACACAGGAATTTAATCCATATGTAGGTAGCGGTAATGAGGAATATTATATGAATTTAGTGGCAGATGCAATGATTCCATATCTAAATTCGACAGGTATAGAGTATACTAGAAATACACCCGATATGACTGCAGCTAGCTCAATCGCGGCATCAAATTCGGGGTATTATGACCTGCATTTAGCGCTGCATTCTAATGCCGCTGCAGGGGCAAATTCCGGAAGAATCCGTGGCAGTGAGGTATATTATTACCCGTCAAGCACACAGGGCGCAAGGGCGGCAGAAATTATTGCCAATAACTTAAAACTTATATATCCAATTCCGGAAAATGTAAGAACAGTACCAACAACGAGTTTAGGGGAGGTTTCAAGAACGCGGGCGCCGTCAGTGCTAATTGAATTTGCCTATCACGATAACGAGCAGGATGCAAATTGGATAAGAAACAACATCGATGAAATTGCCGAAAATGTTGTGCTATCCCTAGCCGACTTTTTTGGAATTCCATTTATAGTCCCACAGCCGATTTATACGGCAACTGTAACTACTCAAGGTGGAAATTTAAATTTGAGAGATGGACCGGGAATTGGCAGCAATGTTATAACAACCATACCTAACGGAGCTGTTGTAACAGTGTTTTCTGATTACGGAGATTGGCGACTCGTTAGATATCAAGAATTTACAGGGTATGTAAGTAATGAATTTTTAAGCTATTAAAAAAGCCACCGTTTGGTGGCTTTTTCTATTTGACAGTTAAAAAGCTAAATACATTACTAAAATTCTCAGTGATTGAGATACCACTATTAAGCGGTAGATAAATAAAGGCATAAACAATAAATGCGAGCAGTACTAAAAGGATTATAGAAAGTACGAGCGAGGCAATATTTAACCCTTTTCCGCTACTTTTTTCTCTGTGAGAAGAAAAGTAGGTATCATCATCGGTGCTATCAGCATTGTAATCAGCAATGTCGTCAATCTCAATCGAAGAGGGGAAGTTATCAATATTGTAAGGGTCGTCCTCAGGTTCGGCAGGTGCAGTATCTGAGAATGTTGGGAAATCTTCGAACTCGGTGGGAACTTCTTGTTCTTGTGTTTCTTCCTCGACTATTTCATCGTCAATCTCATCTGCAGCGGTGAGCTCTTCGTCGGGAACAATTTCTTCGGCGATTTCCTCAAGAAACTCCTGCGTAGTCTCTTTAATGCTGTCGCTAGGTTCTGAATTGGCAGCCTGTACAGGATATTTGCTTAAATCAGCTAAATATGGGTGAACGAGAGAATTCATAATCTCCTTACGAACTTTTTTATCATCGCTTAAGAAAATCATTGACTGCGGACCGCTTTCGATAATGCATCCTCCGAAAATACCGCCGTTTGTTATGAGAGGTACAGAATTTTTGATAAGTGTTATTTTCTCATCAGATTTTACTTCGAAAATATCGGTATTAATCTCTTCGCAATCATATCCAATAACTTTGGAAATAAGGCTTATAGTGTTAGCTTCTCCGGTAACCTTGCCGACAATTATTATAACCCTGCTGCGTGTGATACTTCTTTGTAAAGCTTTAAGCAGTGCTGTATCGTCGTTGACTACATCGGTCAGCAAGCGCATTTGGCAGCAACCGCAAAGATTAAACTCAAACTCAAAGTCGGTGGGCAATCCATAATAAATTATTTCAGTTTTAATGCTGTTTACCATATTCATACCTCAAAAAATTAATAGTTGCCGGAAATGATATCGGGCAGAAAGTTGTAGGGGTTTTCTAAATTATGCAATTTGTACCAGACCGCGGGGAATCTTGGCGCAGAATTAACCTTAAGGGGAAATTCACTAATTGAACTTTCATCATCAACCTTTCGCGCTATTACTATGAGCTTTGCTGAGGAAAAATCGCCCGAATCGGTAACAAGGGTCAGTAAATGGTCACCGTAGGTTACAGGCAGTGAGCAGTCATATAAACTTCTGAGCCTTGCCTCGCTTAGCCACATATTAAAATCACTTTCATCGACGAAACTAGTTCTTTCATAATCAAAATAAGCATTTTCGGTATCGTGAGCGGGGTTTGAGGTTGCGGTAATAACCGCAAAAATCTGATATTTACCCTTGTTATTAAGTGTTGAAAATTCAATAATTTGTGATTCTTTTGCAAAATTGGTATCTCTGTATTTAATCAGGTCGGCAAACATTGAACCGTCATTCGGATTGTTTCCGTAAATTATTGTGTTTTGGTTGCTTTCGTTTGTGTCGCTGGCAAAATATAGAGAGCCATATTCGCTTAGCTTGTTAAGATAGTTGTGATTTTGATAATAATTATCACTGCGGTAGCCGCAAATGGGATTATTAATCGCGGTATTATTAATAGATATCCAACCGTGGATTTGTGGATTTAGCTTATGAATTTCTTCAAAATCCTGATAGATGCCATTAGATGTTAAAGCATTAGAATTAGTCCATAAAGAACGCGCTTTTTCGATCGACCGAGTGTTTTGTATATCCTTAGTGAAGATATCAATCGCCAATACAGAAACCATTATCACTGATGAGATAAGTATCAGCGTAGCGGCTTTATAGAAGTAGGTGAGTAGGAAGCCTTTTAAATCGGTGGTTGTATACAGTCTGTTAAGAAAGTCCTTAAAGACGGCTTTTACATCGGGCATTTTGAATCTAAATTTAACACGATGCTCCTTTAAAACTTTCTTGCGAAGCTTTTCAAGCGAAGCACTAGAGGTTGTGCCGTCTGCAAACGGAGCACCTGTAATAAATTCTTCAACACTGTTTTCACGAGTTTCTTCTTGCTTTAAATATTCGCTAAGGTTACTTCTCATAAACAGCAGACTCGAATTTATAAAGTGCGGTTGTTCGTACAAGCAATTAATATTATCTGCATCTATAGAATATTCCGGAAGTATGGCGGGCTTGCATTCAATATAACGACGAGCTAGGTCAAAAGCGGTAAAGCAGGCTGCTTGTCTTACCTCTTCACGCGAAGAAAAAGGGGAAAGGGAAAGCTTACGTACCCAATAATACTTTCCGTCACAAAGGGCTATATAAACAGTACCTACAGGCTTGCCTTCGCTTGAGGAGGGTCCCGCTACTCCGGTTATACCGATACCGAAATCTGCTCCGCTTAAATTCTTAACTCCTGCAGCCATTGCAGCGGCAGTTTGCTTGCTGACAGCGCCAAAATTAGTAAGAGTGTCCTTAGGTACGGAGAGGGCATATTGTTTTATACGATTTGAATAAGAAGTTATACCTATCTCAAACACTGCTGAGGAATTCGGCACTGCCGTAATCATTTCTGACATTAATCCTCCTGTGCAGGATTCAGCTGTAGCAATTTTCAGATTATTTTTCAAAAGTAAATCGACTACAATTTTTTCAATATGCGGGTTATTAAGAGAGAATAAATCATCTCCAAGTAATAAAGAAATTTTGCTTACAGTATTATCAAGCAATTCCTTTGTAGCAGCCTTGGAATTTCCAAAGGCAGTAACGGTTACTTCAGAATAGAGTTTATTTTGTTTTACCGTAACAGTTGGATTCTCGGTCGTTAATAATTCACTAATGGTCTGCTCGATATTACGAATATCTTTAGAAGCCACATTTATTGTAGCTGTAAGGAAGTGCTGGAAGCCATAGCTAATGCCTACGGAATTAAAATTCGTGTAAATAAACTTTTCAGCCTGCTCGGGCTCTAATGGAATAACTGCAATTGTGGTTTCTTTAAAAACAGTATATTCTCCAATAACCTTTCCGCTCTCGTCAGAAAAGGTTTCTGCGTTTTTGAGAATATCACGATGTAGCACATCAAGTGCTTTATTATTTAAAAAGTCACCGCTGATAATTACGGTATCGTATCCCCTTAAAGCTTTTTTAACTGTATTTCTAAGCTCTGAGGGACTACAGGAAATAACCGTTAATTCGCATTTAAGTGACTTTAACAGTAAATCTAAAATATAAGAATAAGAATCTTGTTTATTCTTGTTAGTAATTAGAGCGCTTTTCAATATATCACTCCTGACCGATATAGGAATATACCGTACCTGCTACGGCGTTGTTAACCAATGCTTCGATGTCTAAGTTCTCTTCAGCCGCTAGGCACTGCTCAATGGTTGGGCGGGTTTTCGGATGGCGCGGAGTGAATACCGTACAGCAATCCTCAAAAGGCTGAATTGAAATCTCAAATGTATCTATCTTTCGCGAGATTTCTACGATTTCTTCCTTGTCCATACCGATAAGCGGACGAAGTGTGGGCATATTACATACAGCATCGGTAACCGCAAGAGCGGGAAGAGTCTGGCTAGCCACCTGACCGAGGCTCTCACCTGTAATTAAAGCCAAGCAGTTGCGCTCACGGGCAAGTCTTGCGGAAATGCGCATCATCATTCGTCGCATTATAAGCGTGAAGAAATCTTCGGGGCATTTATCGGCAATTTCCTGTTGAATTTCGGTAAAAGGTACAACTCCCAAACGAATGGTTCCACTGTAAAGAGATACCTTTTCAAGCAGATTCCTTACTTTAAGCTCTGCTCTAGGGCTGGTATATGGCGGACTTGCAAAGTGTATTGCGTTGAGCTCAAGCCCGCGTTTAGCCATAGTCCATGCCGCTACGGGGCTGTCAATACCGCCGGAAATTAAAATAGCTGCTCTTCCGGCAGTTCCTACAGGAAGTCCTCCGGCACCCGATATCTGACCGGCGCGAATATAAGCATTGAAGTCGCGAATTTCAACATAAACGGTGACCTCAGGGTTATGTACATCAACCTTTAAATGTGGAAAATGCTTTAACAGATGCCCGCCAACCTCCATACAGATTTCAGGTGATTTAAGTGGGAACTTTTTATCTGAACGCTTAGCTTCAACCTTAAAGGTTTTAGCGTTACTAAGGCTTTCTGAAAGATATGGAGCGGATTTGCTGAGTATATCATTAATGTCCTTTTCGCACACGCAGGCTCTTGAATATGCCGCTATGCCAAAAATCTTGCCAATTTTATTAAGGGCGGTATTGATATTAAAGTCGTCACTTGCAGGCTCAATATAAATAGTTGATTGAGCTTTTTTGACGGAAAACTTACCAAGCTCAGATAAGCTTTTTTTGATGTTTTTAACAAGTATATCTTCAAAATTATTGCGATTGAGCCCTTTAAGCACTAACTCACCGTTTTTTATTAAAATAATTTCTTTCATATCAGTATGCCTTTCGGAGAAATTTGCACGCATCAGTTATGGCGGTGCATAAGTTATCTATATCATCTTTAGTGTTAAAGCGGCTGAAGCTAAGGCGAATTGAAGAATCAATTTGCTTTGAATTCATTCCGACACTTTCCAAGACATAGCTTTTTTTGCCTTTAGCACAAGCACTTCCGCTTGAAACAAAAATATTTTTCGATTCAAGGAAATGAAGTATTGTTTCAGATTTATAGCCATTTACCGAAATATTTAAAATATAGGGTAGACAATCTTCGTTAGAGTTGAGCGTGACAAGATTAGTGGCAGAAAGCTTATTGACGGCATATTGCCAAAGCTTTTTTTGGTCAGATAGTTGTGAAGTTGGATCTGGGAGTTCTTCCATGGCCCCCAGCATTCCGGCAATGGCAGGCATTGGCTGTGTTCCTGAACGTACTCCGTTTTCCTGACCGCCACCGAAAACAGGGGATATAATATTTGCACCTTTTTTCTTATAAAGGAAACCAACACCTTTAGGTCCGTGTATTTTATGACCGCTGACAGTAAGAAGGTCTACACCGAGTTTATTCACATCAATCGGCAATTTACCAAATGCTTGTACGGCATCGCAATGCAGTAGGGCAGGTGAGGAGATTCTTTTAATAGCATCAGCTGCCACAGCCACTGGCTGAATTGCCCCCAATTCGTTGTTTACAAGCATTATGCTTACAAGTATAGTTTTTTCATTTATCGCGTTTGAAATATCCTTATCGGACACTACACCGCGCGAATCTGGCTTAAGGCGTACGACTTCAAAGCCAAGTGTTTCTAAATAATCGATGGCTTCCTTAACAGAGGGGTGCTCTATTTCGGTGGTAACTATTCTGTTTCCGCGTTTGTTAAGCTTCGCTGCGGTACCTAAAACAGCAATGTTGTTAGCTTCGGTGCCGCTGCTTGTAAAAAATATTTCATTCTCCTGAGCGCCGATAAGGTTAGCAGCTTTGCGTCTTGCTTTTATTAAAAGCTCCTCAGCCGATATACCGACTGTGTGGAGCGAAGAGGGATTACCCCAATTTTCGCTCAAGCATTCATTTATGTAATTAACCGAAGTTTGACACGGCTTAGTAGTTGCACTGTTATCTAAATATATCATCGGCTCCAAAAAAACACACCTCGACTTTTAACTTAATTATTATACTATATTATCTCAATATAAACAACTGTTAATTTTATATATATTTGTTAAATTTTTATATAACAGCGTTTTTTGGGAATTATATTTTGGAAAGGCAGTGATTTTATGAAGAAAAGAACATTTATAAGAATTATAGCCTATTTGCTCGCTTTGCTTATAACGGCTACTGTATTTTGCTTAAAGTATTATGAACTCTCTAAAACATATCAGAATGAAATACGCTACACATATTCGCGTTCGTTTGAAGAGATGAATGCAAGTCTTAACAAAATTAATGTAGCCTTAGCTAAACTTCCGTTTGTAACTTCAGCGGGGCAAATATCGCAGATTGCTACCGATATTTATACCGAGGCCAAAATTGCCAAGCAGGCATTTTCTCAGCTTCCTACCGGAGAATTGGCATATGCGAATGTGAACAAGTTTTTCTCACAAGTAGGTAACTACACCGTCTTTTTAGCCCAAAAGGTGGTGGATGGTGGGCAAATAAGTGAAGCTGAAAAGGAAAATATTACTGTTTTATCAAATTTAGCCAAAGATATGTCGAGCAGCTTTACCGAGATGCAAATTAGCATTGAAAGTATTGGATATTGGAGCGAAATGCTAAATCAAAGTATGGATGATACAGTAGGCACAGATATTTTTATGCAATCGCTTAATGTGCTCGATGAGTCTATTATAGATTACCCAACCTTGCTTTATGACGGACCTTATTCGGATTATATTTCTTCAGGGTCATCGTATTTAATCGAAAACTCAGAGGCTATTGACGAGCAGACTGCAAAAACAATTGCGGCGAACGCGCTCGATATTCCTACACAGGAAATTTCTCTTGATAATTACGACAACGGCAAAATATCAGCTTTTAATTTTGTTTATGGTGAGGGTGTAGTATCGGTAAGCATCAACGGCGGTTATCTGATAAGCTTTAGAAAATACAATGTAGGTGAGGAGCCAACACTTACCTATCAGCAGGCGAAAAAGAGGGCGGAAAAATTTATATCCGAAGTATATAATGAGGATAATTTTCTGCCAAACTATTATTTTACTGATAACGGTACCTGTGTTGTGAATTTTGCTCTCATTGAAAATGGTGTAATTTGTTATACTGACTTAGTTAAGGTTGGAGTTGATATGTCGAATGGTGATATTGTCTTTTTCGATGCGAGAGGATATATAACAAATCATAAGGAGCGCGAAATTAATGAGCCTATTCATACTTTGGAAGAGGCGCAAGCTCTAATAGACAGTACACTTATAATTAAAAGCACCGCTACCGCCTTAATACCTACATCGGGCGGATATGAAAAACTCTGCTATGAATTCCTTTGTAAATCTAAAGATGATAGGGAAATTCTTGTATATATTAATGCCGAAACATTAGCTGAAGAGGATATTTTTTTGGTATTTAAAACAAATGGCGGAACTCTTACAAAATAATACTTGATTTTTTCTGCGGAATGTGTTATTATACTTTAGCATTTGATTTCACTTGGTCCTTACAAGTGGGTTTAATGCCGAAAATTCGACATTGAAGCGGATGGTCCTCTGTAACACGATTGCATGAACATCTGAAAAGTCTTAAGGAGGAAAAAAGATGGATGCTGTAAAAAATTTAACAGCAGGAATGCTTAAAGCTGATGCTCCGGAAATTAAAATTGGTAGCACAGTTCGCGTTCATGTAAAAATTCGCGAGGGCGAGAGAGAAAGAATTCAGGTTTTTGAGGGTACAGTTATTGCACGCAACAACAGCGGCATTGCTGAAACCTTTACAGTAAGAAGACTTTCTTACGGTGTAGGTGTGGAAAGAGTTTTCCCCGTACATTCACCGAATGTTGCAAAGGTAGAGCTTGTTAGAAACGGTAAAATTCGCCGTGCTAAGCTTTATTATCTTCGTGACAGAGTTGGTAAGGCAGCAAAAGTTAAAGAGCTTATCGGCTAAGAAATTAAAGGGGACGTTTTTAAATGTCCCCTTTTTGCTTTTTTTGAAAGGTGGGAAAAGTTGTGGATAATACAGAGGTTATTACCGAAACCATAGAGCTTAAAAAGAAAAATTCGCAAGGTAAAAAAGAGATTTTCGATTGGCTCGAAATTATTGTGGCAAGCGTCGCGGTTGTAATTATATTATTCACTTTTGTGTTCAAGGTAGTAACTATCAGCGGTGATTCAATGCTCGATACCTTACACGATGGAGAGAGAATAATAATCTCCAATATAAGCTATACTCCAAAGCGTGGAGATATTGTTGTAATTTCACGCAATTCAGATAACAGCACTAATTTTAAAAGCAGTGAAACCTGCATTATTAAGCGTGTAATTGCAACCGAGGGTCAGGTTGTAGATATTAACTTTGAAAGTGGCATTGTAAGTGTTGACGGTGTTGAACTTAAAGAGGATTATACTTATACGCCCACCAATAATAAGGGGGATGTTGAGTTCCCAAAAATTGTACCGGAAGGGCATGTTTTCGTTTTAGGTGATAATCGCAACGATTCTTCCGACAGCCGCAAGTCAACACTAGGTAATGACGGTATGGTAGATACCCGACATATTTTAGGTAGAGCTATTCTTAGAATTGTGCCTTTCAGCCGTTTTGGAGTATTAATCGATGAGTAATAATTCACAGTATATACAGTGGTTTCCCGGTCATATGACCAAAACCCGCCGCAAAATAGCAGAAATTCTGCCCCTTATCGATGCTGTGGCAGAGGTTGTAGATGCGAGAATTCCGATAAGTAGCCGAAATCCCGATTTGCTTGATATTATCGGCGATAAACCGAGAATAGTTTTACTGAATAAATGCGATATGGCTGATCCTGCTGCAACCGATAAATGGATAGCTTATTATAAAACACAGGGTATCTCGGCAATTGGAATAGACTGCAAAAACGGTAGAGGTATTGAAAAATTTAAAACCACCGTTAAAGAATCTTTAAAAGATAAATTAGAGCAGTATAAGGCTCGCGGTATGGTTGGAAAGCCTCTTAGAGTTATGGTTGTGGGAATACCTAATGTTGGTAAATCATCTTTTATAAATAGAATAGCAGGTAATTCTAAAGCTAAGGTTGAAAACCGTCCGGGTGTTACCCGTGGCAACCAATGGTTTACAATTGATAAAGAACTTGAGCTGTTAGACACCCCCGGTGTACTTTGGCCTAAATTTGAAGATACTACTGTCGGTGAAAGGTTAGCGTTTACAGGAGCCGTTAAGGACAGAGTTGTAGATGTTGAGCTTTTGGCGGTCCGACTTTTGGAAATCTTAGCCGAGGAATATCCGAAACTGTTAGTGACTCGCTACGGTCAACTCGATTTTAACTGTGAGCCGTATGAATTGCTCGCTCAAATCGGCAAAAAGCGCGGTATGGTTATTCGTGGCGGAGAAACCGATACAGAGCGAGCGGCTAATATGTTGCTTGAAGAATACCGGAATTGCAAAATTGGTAAAATTTCTTTGGAGAGAGTATAAATGCCTGATTATAAAATAGAAAATGAAATAACAGCAAATGGTTATAAGCTTGTATGCGGTGTTGATGAAGCAGGAAGAGGTCCTTTGGCAGGTCCTGTTTGTGCTGCCGCTGTTATTTTGGATTCAGATACTGAAATTTTAGGGCTGAATGACTCTAAAAAATTAACCGAAAAAAAGCGTGAGCTGCTCTTTGATGTTATTACTGATAAGGCTGTGGCTTATTCGGTGGCCTATGCAAGCGTCCAAGAAATTGAAGAATTTAATATTTTAGGTGCAACCTTTTTGGCTATGAAAAGAGCGATACAGGGTTTGAAAATTCCGGCAGATTTTGCTATTATTGACGGCAATAGATTACCTGAATTGTCTATACCCGCGCAGGCTGTTATTAAAGGGGATTCCAAATCAATGTCTGTTGCAGCCGCATCGGTCCTAGCTAAAGTTAGCAGGGACAGATTGCTACTAGAATATGATAAGAAATATCCCGAATACGGTTTTAGTTCACATAAAGGTTACGGCACAAAAGCTCATTATGAGGCGATTGCTAAGCACGGAATCACCGAAATACATAGAAAATCTTTTTTAAAGGGTGTTATATGAGAACTACCAAAGATATTGGTCAAAGCGCGGAATTGATGGTGGCAGGATATCTTCGAAGTAAGGGCTGTATTATTGCTAAAATGAATTATCACAGCCGCTACGGAGAAATTGATATTATAGCCGAAACCCGAAAAACAGTTATATTTGTTGAGGTTAAAATGAGGGGAGAAAACGCTTTGGTTTCTCCAGCGGAAGCGGTTGACTATAGAAAACAGCAAAAAATCAAACTAACTGCAAATGATTTTCTTTCTAAGGCTAATATACCTGAGCTACAACCGCGATTTGATGTTGCCGAAGTGTATTTAAAAACTGCACCTGATGGCACTGATAAATATAAAATTCATTATATTAAAAATGCTTTTTAATTAAATAAAGGGGCGATCATTTTGAATTATATAAGCACAAGAAACAATAAACTTAGCGCAACTGCCTCGCAGGCAATTGCTAACGGAATTTCAAAAGAGGGCGGACTTTTCGTTCCTGAAACTATACCTGCTTTATCCTCGTCTGATTTTGAAGCACTTTACAAACTTGATTATAAGGGCAGAGCAAAATACATTTTAAAGTATTTTCTTACTGATTTTTCAACTGCTGAAATCGAATACTGTGTTAACGGAGCATATACGGGTAGTTTCGAAAATGAGCAACCCGCGCCTTTGGCGAAACTTGGTCAAAACATAAATATGTTAGAGCTTTGGCACGGTCCAACATGTGCTTTTAAAGACTTAGCATTACAGCTTTTACCATACTTACTGACAACCGCTGCTAAAAAAGTGAATTCAGGTAAAGAAACAGTAATTCTTGTTGCTACAAGCGGTGACACTGGAAAGGCAGCGCTCGAGGGATTTGCTGATGTTGAAAACACTAAAATTATAGTTTTCTATCCGTCGGACGGCGTAAGCCCTATGCAAAAATTACAGATGGATACTCAATCCGGTGATAATGTTTATGTTTGTGCTATTAAAGGCAATTTTGATGATGCACAAACCGGCGTTAAAAAGATTTTTACCGATAAAGAGATTATTGAAAAACTTGCTAGCGCGAATAAGCTGTTCTCAAGTGCTAACTCAATAAACTGGGGTAGACTCGTTCCACAGATTATCTATTATGTATCTGCTTACTGTGACTTAGTAAACAGCGAAAACCTTGAAAATGGATTTAATGTTGTCGTTCCTACAGGTAATTTCGGTAACATTCTTGCGGCTTACTATGCTAAACAAATGGGAGTTCCGATTAAAAAGCTTATTTGTGCATCTAATGCCAATAATGTTCTTACCGATTTTATTAATAACGGAGTTTATGACCGTAACCGTAAGTTCTATACAACTATCTCTCCGTCAATGGATATTCTCATTTCGAGTAACCTCGAAAGAATGCTTTTTGAGCTATCGGGTCATAACAGTGATAAGGTTTCGGCATTGCAGACAAGTCTTGCTGATAACGGTACCTTCGAAATTGATGAGGCTATGAAAGCAGATATTAAAGAGCTTTTCTACGGTGGCTGCTGTGACGATGAAAAAACCTTGTCAACTATAAAGAATGTATTTAACGAATACGGATATTTAGCCGATACTCATACTGCTGTTGCTTTGGCTGTATATGATGACTATGTAAAGGCCACCGGTGATAATACACCCGTTGTTATAGCATCAACCGCTTCGCCCTATAAATTTGCTAAGAGCGTGTTCTCTGCCATTGGTGGAGAAATCAATGACGATGAGTTTGCTGTATTGGATTCTTTATCTAAGGCTACAAAAACCAAAATTCCGGCACCTATTAACAATCTTAAGACAGCTGCTGTTAGATTTAAAAATGTTGCCGAAAAACAGGATATGCCAGAGGTTGTCCTTAAATACTTAGGTCTTTAATAAAATTACCCGACTAAAATTTAGTCGGGTAATTTGCAACTACATCTTTGCTTTAAATGTGTTACAGCAGGTATCGGTGCAGTCGCAAGCGGTGCATCCGCCAACGCTGATTTTTCCTGCAACACATTTGTCGTCCTTTGCGTGGTATTCGCAGGTTTCCACATGGCAAACAATACCATCGATTTTATTCTTCTGTTCCATAATAATTTCCTTTCAAATAATATTTACCGCGAACGGCACTATTATTATTTGCAGGGCGTCTTTTTCTATTCAGTGAGGTGATTATTTTGTCTTTGTATACTATTTCCGATTTACATCTCTCGTTCGGTTCCGATAAGCCGATGGATATATTTCGCGGCTGGGAGAATTATGTGGATAAAATAACCGCGAATTGGAATAGGGTAGTAGGACCTGATGATACGGTTGTTTTACCGGGGGACTTTTCTTGGGCACTGAAGTTACAAGATACTCTCAAAGATTTTCAGTATCTTGAGAAATTGAACGGTACAAAAATCATCTGTAAAGGCAATCACGATTTGTGGTGGAGTACTCGCAAAAAAATTGAAGAATTTTTCGATGCTAATAATATTGAAACCGTCAAACTACTTTTTAATAATGCATACTTAATTGATGATGTTGCTGTTTGCGGCACGCGAGGTTGGTTTTACGATGCTAAAGATGCCGATAAAAAGGTGATTCTCCGTGAAGCTGGCAGACTCGAAGCTTCCATTAAAGAGGCATTAAAATTGGGCGGCGAGCCAGTAGTTTTTCTGCATTATCCGCCAGTGTATTCTGATATGGTATGCGAAGAAATTTTCGAAATTATTAAAAAATATAACATTGAAAAAGTTTATCACGGTCACATTCACGGCGCGGGTTTTAATAAATCGGTTGCAGAATTTGACGGTGTTTCACTAAAATTAGTATCTTGTGATTGTATTGATTTTACTCCTGTAAGGGTAAAAAAATAAAATTTTAAAATTTTTGCAAAAAAATGTGGAAAAATTTTGATATCTATGTTATAGTATTATGAGATAAAAATCTACGGAGGTTTTATTAATGAGTTTAAAAGGAACAAAAAAGGTTGATACCAATAGGTATGAACTCGAAATCGCTATTGACGGTGTGAAATTCGGCGAGGCTTGCGAAAAGGCTTACCGTCAGAATGTTAAGAAGATGAATATTCCCGGCTTCAGAAAGGGAAAGGCTCCCAGAAAGTTCATTGAAAAAATGTACGGCGAGAGCGTTTTCTATGAGGATGCTTTAAATATCCTTTACCCCGAAGCAGTTGAGGGCGCAATTGAGGAGTCAGGTCTTGCTTATGTTGATGACAAGATTGATTTCGAAATGGTTTCCATTGGTGCAGAGGGTGTAGAGTTTAAGGTTAAGATAACCGTTGCTCCCGAAGTTACCGTAGGCGACTACAAGGGCATTAAGGTTGAAAAATTAAAGGTTGATGTTGCTGATAGCGAGGTTGAGGACGAGCTTCGCCGTATGGCTGACCGCAATGCTCGTATGGTTTCTATTGAAGACAGAGCTGCTCAGCTTGATGATATTACCGTTATCGACTTTGAAGGCTTTATTGACGGCGTTGCATTCGACGGCGGCAAGGGTGAGTCATTCTCATTAACTCTTGGCTCCGGTCAGTTTATCCCCGGCTTTGAGGATCAGATTGTTGGTCACAACATTGGTGAGGAGTTTGATGTTAATGTTGAATTCCCAGCTGAGTATCAGGCTGAGGAGCTTGCAGGCAAACCCGCTGTATTCAAAGTAAAGCTTCACGAAATCAAGGTTCGCGAGTTGCCTGAAATTGACGACGAGTTTGTTAAGGATGTAAGTGAATTTGATACACTCGATGAGTTAAAAGCTGATATTAAAGCTAAGGCACTCGAGAGAAAGCAGAAGACTGCTGATGAACAGGTTGAAAATGATATCGTTGATGTTATTGTTGACGGTATGAAGGCTGAAATTCCGGATGCTATGATTGAAAATCGTGTTAATCAGATGGTTCAGGATTTTGCGTACAGGCTCCAGATGCAGGGTATGAACATTGAAACCTATGTTCAGTACACTGGCTCTACACTCGATGAGTTTAAGGCAACATTCCGTCCGCAAGCTGAAAAGCAGGTTAAAATTCGCTTAGCGCTCGAAAAGATAGTTGAACTTGAGAAAATCGAGGTAACCGATACTGATGTTGACGCTCAGATCGAAAAGATGGCTACCGATTACGGTATGACCGCTGACCAGATTAAGGCTGCAGTTCCTGCAAAGGAAATTGCTAAGGATTTAGCTGTTAATAAAGCTATTGATCTTGTAAAGGCTGAAGCCGTTATTACTGAGGTTGAGAAGAAGACCGAAAAGAAAGCTCCCGCTGCTAAAAAGCCGGCTGCTAAAAAATCTACCGCTGCAAAATCAACCACCACAAAATCTACAACAGCTAAGAAAACTACAGCTAAAAAAGAGACCGATAAGAAAGACGCTGAATAATTGTTTATAATTTTAGTGTCTTGTACATACTTAATATTACGGAGGTGTAAATTATGGATATGAGTTTTATTCCATATGTTGTTGAGCAAACAAGTCGCGGAGAACGCTCTTATGATATTTTCTCCCGCTTACTTAATGACAGAATAGTTATGTTGTGTGATCAGGTTAATGATACTACAGCTAGCTTAGTAGTAGCTCAGATGCTCTTTTTAGAGGCTCAGGATCCCGATAAGGACATAAGCTTCTATATTAACAGCCCCGGCGGCTCAGTGTCGGCAGGTATGGCAATTTATGATACTATGCAGTATATTAAGTGTGATGTTAGCACCATTTGCATGGGTATGGCTGCAAGTATGGGCGCATTTCTACTCGCTGCCGGTACAAAGGGTAAGCGTTTCGCTCTGCCAAACAGTGAAATTATGATTCATCAGCCCCTAGGCTCTGCCGAGGGTCAGGCGACCGATATCTTAATTCACGCTCGTCATATTGAGAAAATCAGAGAAAACATTAATGTTATTTTATCTGAACGCACCGGTCGTCCGCTCGAAGAAATTAGAAGAGACACTGAGCGCGATAACTTTATGTCGGCTGCAGAGGCTGCTGAGTACGGTCTTATCGATAAGGTTATTACCAATAGATAGGAGAATATAATGCCTACTAATAACGAAAAAATAGTTCGCTGTTCGTTCTGTGGTAAAACACAGGACGAGGCAGTTAGGCTTATTGAGGGTCCCGGTGTTTATATTTGTGACGGCTGCATATCCTTTTGCAATTCCTTGCTTACTGAGGATGATGAATTTTTAGGAAAGCCTAAAAAGAGCGCGTCAAAGAAAAAGACCGAAGAGTTTAAAATGCTCAAGCCCGCCGAAATCAAGGCGAAGCTTGATGAATATGTAATCGGTCAAGATGATGCTAAAAAGACCCTTTCGGTTGCTGTTTATAATCATTACAAGCGTATATTAAAAAACACCGACAGCGATGTTGAGTTAAATAAAAGTAATGTTGTTCTTTTAGGTCCTACGGGTGTTGGAAAAACATTGCTTGCTCAAACACTCGCTAAAATTATCGATGTTCCGATAGCTATTACTGATGCCACAACCCTAACAGAAGCGGGTTATGTGGGTGAGGACGTTGAGAATATTCTTCTCCGCCTTATTCAGGCTGCAGATTTCGATATCGAAAAGGCTCAGCGCGGCATAATTTATGTTGATGAAATCGATAAAATCGGCAGAAAGAGTGAGAATACCTCTATTACCCGTGATGTAAGCGGTGAGGGTGTTCAGCAGGCTCTTTTAAAGATTTTAGAGGGCACGGTTGCTAATGTTCCACCGCAGGGTGGCAGAAAGCATCCGCAGCAGGAGTTTATAACAATTGATACAACAAATATTCTCTTTATTTGTGCAGGGGCTTTTGACGGACTTGATAAAGTTGTTGAGCGCCGTTTAGGCGGTAGCAGCTTAGGCTTTGGCGCTGAGGTTAAATCTAAAACGGATGCAACTGTCGAGATTGAGAATACCCGTATTATCCCTCAGGATTTAGTTAAATTCGGTATGATTCCTGAGCTTGTTGGTCGTTTACCCGTTATAACAAGCCTCAAGGCACTTGATAAAGAAACCCTTATACGGATAATGACCGAGCCCAAAAACTCGATTATTAAGCAATATCAGGCTCTTTTTGCTATGGATAATGTAACACTCGAGTTTAATAAGGAAGCGTTAGAAGCAGTAGCTGATTTGGCCATAAAGCGCAAAACGGGTGCTCGTGGACTTCGCGCAATCATTGAGGATATTTTAACCGACTTAATGTTTGAAACTCCGTCAGATACCACGGTTAATAAAATTACAATCACAGCCGATACCGTAAAAGGCGGTAAGGCTCTGATTGCACATACAAAAAAAGCCGTATAATTCTAAAGACTGTGTATTTACACAGTCTTTTCTATATTTATAGTTGAAAAGCCTTTACAAATCAGAAAATAGTAGTATCATATTTTTTGGGATAGGGAATGATGATATGCTAATAGCATTCGAACAGGTAGGGAAACTTCTTATATTTATAACCATTGGTTACATATTAGGTCATTTTAATATTGTAGATAAGGGCCATTCTAAAATTTTATCCATAATTTTGGTGTATTTTATATCCCCGTGTAACTCTATTAAGGCTCTTTCAAGTGGCTTTACCATCGAATACATTAAAAATTACTATCCTATGATAATAAGTTCGGTGATTTTATTAGCAGCCTTTATTTTTATAGCATTTTTCGTTTCCAAGCTTTTCACAAAAAACCGTTATGAGCAAAATGTATATCACTATACCTTAACCGTTCCAAACTATGGCTATATGGGCTATGCCTTGGCTGAGGGTATGTTCGGTGATCAAGGTCTGTTAAATATGGTTGTGTATTGCCTTTTTATCGGCGTTTATATAGGTACGGCCGGTTATGTAATGCTCACAAACCAGAAGTTTTCTTATAAACTATTTTTAAAACCTCTTTTTGTAGGGTTGATTATTGGTATGTTCCTTGGAATTACACAAATTCCAATTCCCTCACTCTTCAACGAAATTGTTAACACGGCATCTAACTGTTTGTCGCCGATTGCGATGCTGCTTACAGGTATTGTAATTTCGGAATTCCATTTTAAAGATTTAATTACCGATAAGAAAGCTTATATCGTGTCTGCGCTTAGATTACTTGTTATTCCGCTTCTGGTTTTACTTGTTATGAAGCCGTTCTTTAATCCCAATATTGTAACAACAGCAGTTCTTTACCACGCACTTCCTTGCGGACTTAACACAATAGTTTATGCTAAATCTGCAAACGAAAACTATATTTTAGGCGCTAAATTTGCGGTTGTTTCAAATGTATTATCGTTAATTACTTTACCATTTATTTTATATTTTAGTTATTTATTATTCGAATTTAATGGAATAAATATCACAGTCAAACATCTTAATTTCAAGCGTTACGGGTTTGCCCGAGAAGCGTTTAATCACTTCATCATCTTCGAATCGAATGCGCTTATTGGTTGAGTTACCAAACATTTCACAAGAGGTGTAACTTTCATCTCCGCACTTGATCGTAAAATATGCCGATCCACGCGCCGAGGTTGCGATATTAGCATACAGATTTTCACCGTTATAGGTAATTTCCTTGGTTTTAAGGGTGGCTTCCTGCCCGCCCGCGTGACGCGAAACAAAACCGTCAAGACGGATAGTGTACTTAGCGAGCTTATTAGGTCCTGCTGCGGCGCGGAACGCCTCCATGACTATAATCATATACTCGTTTTCGGCGCCCTCCAGCTCAGACGGAACCTCAATTACCGCAGGTGCTGCGGTACCGTCGCCATATACAAATGCCTCGGGGCTTTCAGCAGGTGGCGGAAGGAACGCTTCATCAAACTTATCGAAATTGTAACCGTCGCGGCTCGACATAAAGAGTCCATCGGAAATAGCAAGTCCCAATCTTGCCATTATTTGCATTCTTTCAAGGCGTTTTTCTTTGCCGCAAAGCTCGTCATAGCTTTTGGTCCAAGCCTTGCGCTCAACATATCTCATCGGAAAAACGACCAATATATGCGGTGCACGGGGATACGGGAAAACGGTGTTAAAATACAACTGATAATCGGTGCCGCTTGTATTGATTAAACGCTGGGGCGACCAATTAACATAATCCTCGGATTCAATCATTCTTATATCGCGCATAAAGGTATGTGTGCCCTCGCCCGGCTCGTGAAGCAGGAACTTAAGCGGGTCATAAAGCGCATTTGCTACTTTATCGCTATAAGATTTATCGCAGATAGGTGTGGTCCGATGGGAGCTATTAACTATGGTTTGTCTGATGTTGCGGATTATATTGATAACAAACATAAGGATATGTGTTGCTTTATTCAGGTTGAGCATAAGGATGCCGTTGATAATATAGATGAAATTATGAAAAACGAGTTTATTGATGGCTATATTTTCGGACCTAACGATTTATCCGCTTCCTATGGGATGCTAGGCAGACCTTTCGAGCCTGAGATTACAAAAATTATAAAGTCAACCGTGCAAAAACTAAAAGCCGCAGGTAAGTATACAGGTATTGCCTCGGGTGGATATAGCGAAGAAATTATAAAGCATTGGAGTTTCTTTGGAATCGAGATGCTTTCAGCGGGCGCAGATTTTGATTTTATTAGAGATGTAGCCAAAGAAAATCTTGAAAATCTGAATAATATTCATAAAAATTAAAAAATCGGGCGTTGCCCGATTTTTTTATATCTTATTTTCTCTTGCATAGTAAAATATATACTGTTGATAAATTCCGGCGAATTCGCTATTTGTTTCGCTAAGGCTTCCGCCGAACATTTCCTCGAGTGCGCGTTTTATCCACACATCTTTAGGAAAGGCGGATAGGTGCCCGAGACCGAAAAGCAGCACACAGTCGGCTACTTTATTACCAACGCCGTATATTTTAAGAAGCTCTTCTCTAGCTTTTTCGGTGTCAATTAATTTAAGAGCTTGTAAATTAATGGTGCCGTCTGCTACCTTTTTGGCGGCATCTAATATATATTTTGCTCTGAAGCCGCTTCTGAGAACGCTCAAATCGTCGAGCGTTAGTGTGGCGATTTTTTCGGCAGTAGGGAAGGTGTATCCGCCATCTATCTTCTCGCCGAAATTCTCGGTTAATCTATCAATAATTCCCTTAATTCTCGGGATATTGTTATTTTGGGAAATAATAAAGGAACAGAGCGTTTCCCAAGGCTCTTGCCGCAGAATGCGAATTCCGCGGCTGTATTCGGCAGCTGTTTTTAGCTTTTGATTATTTATCTGTTCAATTATTTTACCATAATCTCTATTTAAATCGAAATAACTTTCCCAAATGCTATAATAATCTTCGGGAGATGTATTATGTAGGATTACGGTATTATCGGTTTGTTCAATTTTGAGATATTTATCTCTGACAATTCCGTCCCAAGTAGTAGGTGATATTTGACGCCAGCGAAATGCCTGACCGCAGTCAAGAGTGGCGCCAAGTGTGAAACAGTCTAAGTCATAAATATATGTATTGCCATTTTTAAATTCAACTTTAAACATAAAACCAGCCCTCAAAAAAATCTATTCCAATTTTAACATATTTGTAGTATAATCACAAGTGGAGATGATAAAAATGAGAGATGATATTTGTACTATACCCGTCAGCGAAGTGTTTGAAACCGATGACGGCTGTCCCATTTGCCGAATGAAACGAACGGTTGAAAACCATATTGTCGATTATATTATGGGCGCTGCAATGATGGAGCCCGATGTCCGAATAGAAACCAATAAAACAGGCTTTTGCCCTAATCATTATGATATGATGCTGGCGCATAAGGGTCGGTTATCACTCGCGTTAATGCTTGAAACCCACCTCGATTTTATTAACGACAGCGTGCTTAACACAAAACTGTTTGAAACTAAAAAGAAAAAGGCTGAAAAAGCAGGGGATATATACGATAAATGTTTTGTATGTGATAAAATCAACTGGGGTATGGAGCGTATGATCGACACGCTTTACCGTTGTTACGAATCGGAACGCGATTTTCGAAATATGTTTGATAATCAATCTGTATTTTGTATTCCGCATTATGAGTTGCTTGTATCAGGTGCCAATAAACGCAATATGCCTAAATATCACAGTGAGTTCGTGAAATCGATAACGGCTACCGTAAAAGAGCATAGTAAAAAGCTATCTGCCGATGTTAAAAATTACTGCAAGGTATACAGCTATCAAAACAATAAAGATAACTGTGATTGGGAAAATGCTAAAGATTCTGTTGAGCGTTCAATAGCTTTTTTAACCGGACGGGAGGAGTAATTTTACTTTACATAAAACGGCATAATTTGTCGATGTTGATAACTTTTTCCTTTTAAATAAAGGGTTTTTCCACTTTTCCACCGACTTATTAACTTTTTTATGTCAACCTGAATATTATTTTAAGTTGATGTGAAAAATACTTTTGAAAGGTATGGTGGTGCTTTTTGGTAAAGGGAGTCAACAAATCAATTATTGAAATTAATGATACAGGTAATGACGTGTTCGAAAAAATAGTTCTGTATGTGCGTCCTCAATATTCCATGCTAAATAATAAAGAGCTTAATCGAGAAGCAAAGATAATTATGCAAAACTATTCTTTTGATGAATACGATTTGGATTATAAGGAAAATAAGCTAAGTAATAAAAAGTTTCTGTTTGTACTTTCGGGAGTAATGCTCCTTATAGCGGTTACAGCGGTTTTGTTTTTGATTTTTTAACTAAGTGTAAACAAAAAGCAAGTATTTTAAGAATTACTTGCTTTTTTTATTTTGCTACTATATAATTCTTTATAAAGGATGTGATTTTTTGGAAACTTCTAATCTGAAACTTGGAATTAACTGCAGTATCAGATATATTATTACAGCTTTAATAACTTTCTTTATATATCTTTCGATTACGGTTGTTATCGGTGGAATTTTCTACGAGAGTGTTGGCTACACTGTTTATCATATTGAGAATGGTGAAAACCAGGGCGAGCTTTACCGTTATTCTTATAGCGAGGGTGAGGATACTAAATACGCTGAGTATGAAGCACAGGGTTACGAGCTTATGAAGATTGAAACACCTAAAAAGCTTACAGGCATTCCCAAGCTTGTTACAGATGGTGTTACTCAAATCGCGGGTGCTGTTATATTATTTGCCTTTGTGTATGGTACTATTTGGAAAATAGGTGATTCTGATAGAAATTTGATAGCATTGGGTAATCGTCAAAGTGATAAATTTCGTGGTATAAAGATTGGCTTGCTTTCTAATATGCCGATATATTTTAGTTATTTAATTTTCATTATTGCCAAGAGCGGTTTAATTTCGGGTACTTGGTATGCGGTTTTCAGATTTTTAAATTTCCCTTTATTTACTTTTATTAATGCACTTTACGGTCAATCAACATCAACTGCCGCAAATATTCCGTGGCTTAATGTTGGCTTAGGCGCATTAACATTTATTGTTTTGCCGCTGTTTGCACATATTGCTTATACATTGGGATTAAAACGCATTAGCATCAGTGAGCGTATTGTTTATAAAAAGAAAAAGGTTTAGGTATTGAAATGGCAGGATTATTTGGCGGATTTTTTAATTATGATAAAGAGGGACCGGGTGTTGAAAAAGACGCGCCCGCTAAGAAAGGCTTTATTGTATTCTTTGAGCTTTATTTTAAAAATTTTTGGAAGCTGACAATATCATCAGTCTGGTTTCTTATTTTATCCATACCGATTGTGACCTCCGGCCTCGCGGCGGCGGGCTTTACAAATGTTACCCGAAATATTGCGCTTGATAGGCATTCGTTCGGTACGAGCGACTTTTTCGATACTGTTAAGAAAAATTGGAAGCAAGCGCTTCCGGCGGGAATTATAAATATAATAATTTTATTAATACTTGTCGGTGATCTCTTTTTCTTTTATAACGCGACATCAGGCGCTATGATGCTTTTCGGTCTTGCAGTTGTTGTAACTGTACTGCTATTGTTTGTTATGATGCAATTTTATATGTGGACAATTATGATAACCTTTAAGTTGAAATTGAAACAGATTTATGTTAATAGCTTCAAGTTTGCACTTATCGGCCTTAAAAGAAACTTCTTGGTTATTCTTTTACTCGCCGTGCTTTATGCCGCAATTGTGGGATTGTTCCTTATCAATGTAAATATTATCGCATTGGTGGCTACCTTAATTGCCGTATTTGCTCTTCCGGGCTTCCAATTTTTATTGATTCAATTCAACATTTTTGAGAATATTAAAAAGTATATGATAATTCCTTACTATACTGAGCATCCCGACGAGGACATTGAACTTCGCAGAAGTATGGGAATTTTAGAGGATTAACTAGAAATAAGCAATTCTATTTTAAATTTACTCCCCGCTTTATTTTTGTAGAGTGGGGACTTTTTTATAAAAGAAAGCCGCCTTAAAAAGACGGCTTTTATATATTATGGGGCTTAATATCGGTAGTCTGTGGATAGACCATGGCTATCGCCGATAATGCAGGATATCCTTATCGTTGCCCCTGCATTATTATATGAGAAATTAAGCAATAGGTGACTTTCTTACAAAGAGAACACCTAAGGTGTTTCTACCGCAATGTGAAGAAATAGTGCAACCGGCACGGGTGATATGAACTTCCTTAAAGGGGAGTGTATTTTTAACTACATCAACTACCGAGTTGATAATTTCTTCATCACAACCGGCATGGGTAACAAATACTCTGTCAAGGTCTATGTCATCAGAATTTGCAAGGCGCTCAGCAGCATATTCCTTAAGAACCTCTGAATATTTACCACGGTATTTTTTATCAACACCCATTTTGCCGTTTTTAACGGTAATGCAGGGCTTTAATTTTAAAAGGTTGGCACCAAGTGCCGCAAGGGCAGAGCATCTGCCGCCTTTGTGAAGATATTCAAGACTGTCGATAACAAAAGAAGCATCAACACAAGGAACAAGTTTCATAACCGCCTGAGCAATATCCTTAGCTTCCATACCGTTTGCTGCCATTTCGGCAGCAGCAACAACTAAAAGTCCGCCACCGGTAGAAAGGTTTTTAGTATCGACCACATAAACATCCTCAAATTCTTCTGCAGCTAAGCAGCAGTTTTGATATGTAGAGGACATTTCTGAACTGATTGTAAAGTGAATAACAGCATAACCCTCTTTTGTGTACTGTTCATAAAAATCGGCTGCAGTTGGGATATTGATTGCCGAAGTTTTGGGTAGTTCACCTGTTTTTGAGTGATAATCATAGATAAAATCGGCGTCAATATCTACACCGTCGGTATAGGTTTTGTCGCCCAAAGTAACATTTAATGGGAGAATACCAATATTATATCTCTCGATTAATTCTTTGTTTAGGTCTGTTGTACTATCTGATGTAATGATAACCTTTTTAACGCTCATAGTTAAACCTCCATTTAAATAGTGAATTAATTATAACATAAAATCTTAAATATAACAACAATTTATTTTATTTGACAAAATCTTTAATATATAATACAATAAATATGTTTGATTTTTTACAATTATATGTTATTATATTTAAAGGTGATTTTATGAATTGGACCGAGCTGTCCATAACAGTTAATAACGAATTTACCGAGGTTGCCTCGGATATATGTAATATGACCTTGCGTTCAGGCATTTATGTTGAGGATTATTCGGATTTAGAGCAGGGAGCTCAAGAAATTGCTCACATAGATTTAATTGATGAGGACCTTTTAAACAAAAATAGAAATATTTCTATTATTCACCTTTATTTTTCCGAAGAGGATAATATTTCTGAAGCATTAGATTATTTAGAGTCGGCGCTTAATAATGCGGGTATAGAATACTCTATAGATAAGTCGGCAATTAAGGACTCCGATTGGGCGGATAACTGGAAAAAGTATTTTAAGGTTACAGAGATAGGCGAAAGGCTCGTGATTTGCCCGAGCTGGGAGGAGTATGAAAATTCGGAAAAGGCAATTTTAAAAATAGACCCCGGCGCCGCTTTCGGCACGGGTACTCACGCTACAACCTCTCTTTGTCTAGAACTGCTTGAAAAATATACTAAACTAGCTGATCGCGTTCTTGACATTGGCTGTGGAAGCGGAATACTAAGTATTGCCGCTTGTTTACTAGGCGCCGAGAGTGGTGTTGGTGTAGATATTGACCCGACATCAGTTAAGGTGGCTAAAGAGAACGCACAAATCAATAATGTTGCAAACTGTACTGAGTATATTGTGGGAGATCTGGCTGACAAGGTAAGCGGTAAATATAATATTGTGTGTGCTAATATTGTTGCGGATATTATAATCAAGCTTACTGCTGATATTAGCAACTATATGAGCAATGATGCCATATATATTACATCAGGTATAATTGATATTCGCGCAGACGAGGTCCGCGCTGCATTCAGTAAGGCAGGTCTTACAATTCTTGACGAGCTTAAAAAGGATAATTGGTATGCCTTTGCTTTGAAATTTTAAAAGGAGATAATTGATGCTTGAATTTGAAGAACAAAGGTTAAACCTTTGGGGATACGGTCCTGAACTCAAAGAGCTTAAAGATGCCATCGGCTATGATAAGCTAGTTGCTGATATAAACTCTTTAGAAGCCGAGTCTGCCAAAGACGGATTTTGGGATGACCTTGATAATTCTCAAAATGTTTTACAGCAAATTAGCCGTTTCAAAGCTAAGCGCAAAGCGTATGATGATTTGGTAGCGTCATATAATGATGCTCTTACACTTATCGAGCTTGCCGACGAAGCAGAAGATCTCAGTCTGCTTGATGAGGTTTTAGAACTTATTGCTTCGTTTGAAAGTAACCTTGACACTCAGAAACTAGAAACATTGCTCAGCGGTGAATATGATGCTAATAATGCGATATTGACATTCCACGCGGGCGCAGGCGGCACTGAGGCTCAGGATTGGAATGAGATGCTTGTGCGTATGTATACGCATTGGGCTGAGCGACATAATTTTAAGGTTAAATTGATAGATTTTCTCGACGGCGAAGAAGCAGGGCTTAAAAGTGCTGTGCTTCTTATCGAGGGGACTAATGCTTATGGGTATATGAAGAGCGAATCGGGAGTTCACCGATTGGTTAGAATTTCACCGTTTGATTCCTCGGGCAGGCGCCATACTTCATTTGCTTCAATAGAGGTTATGCCCGAAATCACCGAAGATACTGCCGTAGAAATTCGTGATGAAGACTTAAAGGTTGACACCTACCGTTCAGGCGGTGCAGGCGGTCAGCATGTTAATAAAACAGAATCTGCAATTCGCATAACACATATACCTACCGGAATTGTTGTTGCTTGCCAGAACGAACGCAGTCAGCATCAAAACCGAGAAGTTGCAATGAAGATGCTTAAATCTAAGCTTATAGAAATTAAGGAGCGCGAGCACCTCGATAAAATTGAGGATATTAAAGGCGTTCAAAAAGAAATTGCTTGGGGCTCACAAATACGCTCGTATGTGTTTATGCCTTACACACTAGTTAAAGACCATCGCACCGGCTTTGAGTCAGGTAATGTTTCTGCCGTTATGGACGGCGACCTTGACGGATTTATTAATGCGTATTTAAAATCTGTTTCACTCGGACAGATTAGTAAATAAATTTTAAGGAGATTATTTATGAAAAGGATTATTTCTTTAGCGCTTGCCATTTGCTTAATTGCAGTGGCACTTACAGGATGTGGTAATAAGAGAGAGGCATTTAATGTAAATTTAGAAAAGCATATTACCCTTGCTGACTATAAGAGTATTGTAGTTGATAAGAGTTCTGCTGAATTTACTGAGATTTATAATAATATTTTTACAAATATTGTTTCTACCTATGGTTTGTATCAGCAGGTTACTACTGGAACAATCGTTAATGGTGATATTGCAAATATTGATTATGTTGGTAAAATCGATGGTATAGAATTCGAGGGTGGCTCCGATAAGGGTAGTACTTTAACTATCGGCTCCGGTCAATTTATTGCAGGTTTTGAGGAACAACTTATTGGTAAAGAAATTGGAACTACATTCGATATTAATGTTACCTTCCCGAATCCTTATCCAAACAATCCCGACCTTTCCGGAAAGCCTGCTGTATTTACAGTTACGGTTAATTATGTTCAAAAACTTCCGCAAATAGATAACAGCCTTGCTGCTCAATTCGGATTCACTTCTTCCGATGAATTTTTATCTCAGCTTCAAAATACCGCTATTGAAAGTTATATTGCCAACTATATCATTTCGAATTCTACTATTATTAAAAATTCAGAAGATGATGAGGCTTACTACGACGAATTGTACAATAGCCAGATATTAGGTGCATTGCAGCAGAATTATACAACGGATAGTTTTAAGGAACAGTTACAACAAGAAATGAAAACCGAAATGGTTTTTTATGCAATTCTTGATGATGCAGAACTTTCAATTTCTGATGCGGAATTGAATACAACGGTATCAAACTATGTTACCAGCTACAACAACCTTATTGATTC
This sequence comes from Acutalibacteraceae bacterium, assembly GCA_045594065.1. Taxonomy (GTDB): domain Bacteria; phylum Bacillota; class Clostridia; order Oscillospirales; family Acutalibacteraceae; genus SIG565. The sequence goes on along the minus strand of JAZNXU010000036.1, from coordinate 15,688 downwards.
TGAACAGATAAAGAAGAGCATTGGTCAAAGAGCTATTGAGGTTGAAACCGTACAGCGTATAGTGCTTAACTATCTTAAAGGTATTGTTACTATTAAATAATTATGCTTTTAAAGGTTAAATCTTTAAGCGATTTTTCTGCTTCTGAGCTTTCGAGACTTCTTCCTCAAAAAATCGAAACACGTGTTCAAAATAAAGCTAACGCACAAGCTAAAAGGCAGTCACTTGCGGCGTACTGCCTTTTACTTGAATTATTAGAGGAAGAATTTGGCATTATTAATCCCGATATTTGCTATACTGATTTAGGTAAACCTTATTTGCCGGACGGACCGTATTTTAGCATTTCTCATTGTGAGGATTATGTAGCGGTAGCAATATCCCGAAATCCTATCGGTGTCGATATTGAAAAAATACGGGATTTTAATTCCTCAGTTTTGTACCGATTCTTTTCCGACTCCGAACGCTCATATATTTTAAAATCTGACTCGAATAAACGATTTTTCACCTTGTGGACATTAAAAGAAGCCGTAGTAAAGGAAAAGGGGACAGGGATTAAAGACTTATCAGAAATTAATATTAATATTACCTGCGATGGGTTTTATTATAAAAACTTAAAATTGCATACGGAATGCTATGAAAATTATGTAATTTCGGCGTGTTTTAGCGAAAAAACAGACTTTTAGAGTCTGTTTTTTCTTTTTTTTGAAAAAAGGGCTTGACTATTTGCGGAACTTGGAATATAATACTAAAATATCGATGATGGGATAATATGCACCTATTTTATCCATTTGTGGTTGAATGTGGGTTATTTTAGGTCATAATATACCGTCGGAAATGTTTAATTGCAGGGCGGACCCCTTGCAAAAATTAGAGGAGTGATTATTAACCTATGGAAACAAAAATGGTTAAGCCTGTTAAACTGGGTAAAAACACTCGTATGAGCTTTTCTAAGATCAATGAAGTTATTGATATGCCTAACCTCATTGAGATTCAGAAGGACTCATACAATTGGTTTATCGAGGAGGGCCTTAAGGAAGTTTTCAATGAAATGTCCTCAATTACCGATTACACCGGTAATTTAGTTCTTGATTTTGTTGATTACCGCTTCGAGGCTACACCTAAATACGATATCCAAGAGTGTAAAGCTAGGGATACTACCTATGCCGCACCCCTTCGCGTAACCGCTCGCCTCATTAATAATGAAACAGGCGAGATTAAGGAAAGCGAAGTATTTATGGGCGATTTCCCGCTAATGACTGAGTCGGGAACATTTGTAATAAACGGAGCTGAACGTGCAATCGTTTCACAGTTAGTTCGCTCTCCGGGTGCTTACTTCGATTATAAAATTGAAGAAAAGACCGGTAAAAAACTCTTCAATTCAACTATCATACCTAACCGTGGTGCTTGGCTTGAGTATGAAGCAGATATGAATGATGTTGTTTATGTTCGTATCGACAAAAACCGTAAGCTGCCTATTACTACTTTTGTTCGTGCTTTAGGTTTAGCTACTAACCAGCAGATTCGTGAAATGTTAGGCGATGATGAAAAACTCACCGCAACATTCGAAAAAGATCCGTCAGTTAGTGTTGACGATGCTTTGATTGAGGTTTATAAGAAACTTCGCCCAGGTGAGCCTGCTACTGTTGAGGGTGCAGAAAACTACATCTCTCAGCTTTTCTTTGATGCACACAGATATGATTTATCTCGCGTAGGCAGATACAAATATAATAAGAAATTAAGTCTGGGTGCCCGTATTAACGGTCGTGTTTTATCAAAAGCTGTTTGCGATCCGATGACTGGCGAAATTATTGCCGAAGCAGGCGAGCTGCTTAATAAAGAACGCGCTACCGAACTCCAGAAAAAGGGTGTAAAAGAAGTTTACCTTGATTATGCCGATAGCGAGGGAAGAAAGTACGAGGTTAAGGTTCTTTCCAACGGTATGGTTGATATTAAGGACTTTATAAGCTTTGATGTTGCCGATCTCGGAGTTAATGAAAATGTTTCTTTCGAAGTTCTAAAAGAAATTCTTGAGAATAACGAAACTGAAGACGAAATTCGTGAAGCAATCACTGTTCGTATCGATGACCTTATTCCTAAGCACATCACGGTTGATGATATTTATGCAACCATTAACTATTTCCTCAATCTTTCTAAGGAAATCGGCTCGGTTGACGATATCGACCATTTAGGAAACCGTCGTATTCGTTCTGTAGGTGAGCTTTTACAGAATCAGTTTAGAATCGGCTTTATTCGTATGGAGCGCGTTGTGCGTGAGAAGATGACTTTACAGGCACAGGATATTGACTCTATTACTCCTCAATCATTAATCAATATCCGTCCTATAGTTGCCGCTATTAAGGAATTCTTCGGCTCCTCACCGCTGTCACAGTTTATGGATCAGACAAACCCGCTTTCTGAGCTTACTCATAAGCGCCGTTTATCTGCATTGGGACCGGGCGGTCTTTCAAGAGACCGTGCATCTTTCGAAGTGCGTGACGTTCACTACACACATTACGGTCGTATGTGTCCGATTGAAACTCCGGAAGGTCCGAATATCGGTCTTATCTCTTATCTTGCTACTTTTGCTAAGATTAATGAATATGGCTTTATAGAGGCTCCATTCCGTAAGGTTGAAAAATCAACAGGTCGTGTTCTTGATGATGTTATCTATGTAACAGCCGATGAAGAGGACGAGTTCGTTGTTGCTCAGGCTAATGAGCCGCTTGATAATGAGGGCCATTTCGTTAACCGCAAGGTTAATGCGCGTTTCCGCGATACATTCCTTGAAACCGAAGCAACCAACATCGACTTAATGGATGTATCACCGAAGATGGTAGTATCAGTTGCTACTGCTATGATTCCGTTCCTTGAAAATGATGATACCAACCGTGCACTTATGGGCTCAAACATGCAGAAGCAGGCTGTGCCGCTATTAGTTACTGAAAGTCCTATTGTTGCAACCGGTATGGAATATAAGGCTGCTATTGATTCAGGCGTTGTTGTACTCGCAAAGCGTGCAGGTACCGTAACCGCTGTTTCGGCTGATACCATTAAGGTTAAAGCGAAAAACGGCGAAATCGATGAATACAATCTTATTAAGTTTTTACGTTCCAACCACGGCACTTGTATTAACCAAAAGCCGATAGTTGAGGTAGGACAGGTAATTGAAGAGGGCGAGGTTATCGCTGACGGTCCCGCAACCAGCAACGGTGAAATCAGCCTTGGTAGAAATGCTCTTATCGGATTTATGACCTGGGAGGGTTATAACTACGAGGATGCTGTTTTAATTAATGAAAAGCTCGTAAAAGAGGATATGTACACCTCAATTCACATTGAGGAATATGAGCTTGAGGCTCGCGATACTAAGCTTGGACCAGAGGAAATCACCAGAGATATCCCGAATGTCGGCGAAGATGCCCTTAAGGACCTTGATGAGCGTGGTATTATCCGTATCGGCGCTGAGGTTACTGCGGGAGATATCCTTGTTGGTAAGGTAACTCCTAAGGGTGAAACCGAGCTTACCGCTGAAGAAAGATTGTTACGTGCTATTTTCGGTGAAAAAGCACGCGAAGTTAGAGATACTTCACTCCGTGTACCGCACGGTGAATACGGTACTATCGTTGATGTTAAGGTGTTCTCTCGTGAAAATGCTTCAGAGCTCAGCCCAGGTGTTAACCTTGTTGTTCGCTGCTACATTGCACAGAAGCGTAAGATTTCTGTCGGTGATAAAATGGCCGGACGTCACGGTAATAAGGGTGTTGTTTCCCGTATTTTACCAAGCGAGGATATGCCGTTCTTACCCGACGGTACTCCGCTTGATATAGTTCTTAACCCCCTTGGCGTACCTTCTCGTATGAATATCGGTCAGGTACTTGAAGTTCATTTGGGTTACGCCGCTAAAGCACTTGGCTGGAAGATTGCCACACCTGTATTTGACGGCGCTCACGAGTCTGAAATTCGCGAATGCTTCCGTATGGCAGGTATGGATGAAGACGGTAAAGTACAGCTTTATGACGGCAGAACAGGCGAGCCGTTCGATAACCGCGTAACCGTTGGTTATATGTATTACCTCAAGCTCCATCACCTTGTTGATGATAAGATTCACGCCCGTTCTACAGGTCCGTACTCACTCGTTACTCAGCAGCCGCTCGGAGGTAAGGCTCAGTTCGGTGGTCAGCCTTTCGGTGAAATGGAAGTTTGGGCACTTGAAGCTTACGGTGCTGCTTATACACTTCAGGAGATTCTTACCGTTAAGTCCGATGATGTTGTAGGACGTGTTAAGACCTATGAGTCTATCGTTAAGGGTCAGAATGTACCGAAAGCAGGCATCCCCGAATCATTTAAAGTTCTTATCAAAGAACTTCAGTCTTTGGGTCTTGATATCAAGGTGCTTGATAAGGACAATGAGGAAATTGACCTAAAGCAAACTTTTGAAGAAGATGAAGAAATCGGTTTAGTTCCTGCTGATTATGCAGCTGAATTTGCCGAAGATAAGGTTGCTGACGATCTTACCGGATTTGGTCTTCAGGACGAAAACGGGGAAGATATAGTTGAAGAAACAGGCGCTGATGATTTTAGTTATTCAGCCGATGATGATAATATTTAAAGGAGGAAAGGCAAATGGAAGGTATCGAATTCGAATCAATTAAAATTGGCCTGGCATCTCCTGAACAAATCAGAAGTTGGTCATACGGCGAGGTTACAAAGCCGGAAACTATTAACTACAGAACTTTAAAACCCGAGCCCGGCGGACTTTTCTGCGAAAAAATCTTTGGACCTACCAAGGACTGGGAATGTCACTGTGGTAAGTACAAAAGAATTCGCTATAAAGGTAAAGTATGTGAGCGCTGCGGCGTAGAGGTAACTCGTTCTAAAGTAAGAAGAGAGCGTATGGGCTGTATTGAACTTGCAGCCCCCGTATCTCACATTTGGTATTTTAAAACTATCCCGTCCAGAATGGGCCTTGTGCTTGATGTTTCTCCGAAAGCACTTGAACAGGTATTATATTTTTCACAGTATATCGTTATCGATCCGGGCTCAACTCCGCTCGAGAAAAAGCAACTTTTAACCGAGAAGCAGTATCGCGATATGCGCGAAAAATATGAAGACGACTTTAAAGCAGGTATGGGTGCGGAAGCCATTAAAGAGCTTTTGCAAGAGATTGACCTCGATAAAGCCTGTGATGAATTACGATCAGAGCTTGAAACTGCAACCGGTCAGAAGCGCATACGCATCTCCAAGCGTCTTGAGATTTTAGGTGCATTCCGTTCATCGGGCAACCGCCCTGAGTGGATGATTATGGATGTTCTTCCGGTAATCTCTCCAGATCTTCGTCCTATGGTGCAGTTAGACGGCGGTCGTTTCGCCACCAGCGATCTAAACGACCTTTATAGACGTGTTATTAACCGTAATAACCGCTTAAAGAGATTGCTCGAACTAGGTGCGCCCGATATAATTGTTAGAAACGAAAAGAGAATGTTACAGGAAGCAGTTGATGCCCTTATAGATAACGGCAGACGCGGCAAGCCCGTAACCGGTCCTAACAACCGAGCTCTGAAATCCCTTTCGGATATGTTAAAGGGTAAACAGGGTCGTTTCCGTCAGAATCTTCTCGGTAAGCGTGTTGACTATTCGGGTCGTTCGGTTATTGTAGTAGGTCCTGAGCTTAAGATGTATCAGTGCGGTTTACCTAAGGAAATGGCACTTGAGCTATTTAAGCCCTTTGTTATGAAGCGTCTTGTTGAAACTAAGGCTGCTGTTAATATTAAGTCTGCTAGAAAGATGGTTGACCGTGCTTCATCAGAAATTTGGGATGCACTCGAAACCGTTATTAAAGAGCATCCGGTACTTTTAAACCGTGCTCCTACACTTCACAGACTTGGTATTCAGGCGTTTGAGCCGGTACTTGTTGAAGGTAAGGCGCTAAAGCTTCATCCGCTCGTATGTACTGCTTATAATGCTGACTTCGACGGCGACCAGATGGCAGTTCACGTACCGCTTTCTGCTGAGGCACAGGCAGAAGCTCGTTTCTTAATGCTTGCTGCTAACAACCTCTTAAAGCCCTCTGACGGTAAGCCTGTTGCTGTTCCTACACAGGATATGGTACTCGGTTCTTACTATTTAACACTTGTTAAGGCTGAGGAAGCCGGTACAAATAAGGTGTTCCGTGATAAGAATGAGGCTATAATGGCTTATAATGACGGCGTTATCGGTCTTCACGCACCGATTCGCGTTCGTTTCCAGAAAGACGGAAAGAGCCAGCTTGTATGGTGTACTGTTGGTTTCCTTATATTTAATGAATCGATTCCTCAAGATTTAGGCTTTGTTAACCGTGAAGATGAAAATCACGCATTCGACCTTGAGTGGTGCTTCAAGCTTCGCGATGAAAGTAAGAATTTTGTTGAGAGTAATGATGATATTATTCAGAACAAGGTAGGTAAGAAGCAGCTCGGTAAAATTATCGACCACTGCATTACCAAGCACGGCACAAGCCGCTCTGCAATTGTTCTTGACAATGTTAAGGCTACAGGATTTAAATTCTCAACCAAGGGTGCCGTTACGGTAGCTGTTGTCGATGCAGTTATTCCTGAAATGAAAAAGGAAATTATTGCAGAAGCTGAGCATCAAATCGATAATGTTACTAAGAAATATAAGCGCGGTCTTATCAGCAATGATGAACGCAGCGAGCTTGTTATTAAAATTTGGAATCAGGCCACTGAGGATGTTGCTGATGCACTTAAGGGTAACCTTGATGAGTTTAACCCAATCTTTATGATGGCTGACTCAGGTGCCCGTGGCTCAATGAGCCAGATTAGACAGCTCGCAGGTATGCGTGGTCTTATTGCCAATACTGCAGGTAAGGTTATCGAAGTACCAATTCGTGCTAATTACCGTGAAGGTCTTAATGTACTCGAATACTTCATTTCCTCGCGTGGTGCACGTAAAGGTCTTGCTGATACAGCTCTCCGTACTGCTGACTCAGGTTATCTTACACGTAGACTTGTTGATGTTTCACAGGATGTTATTATCTGTGATGATGACTGTGGAACTGTGGAGGGATTGGAAGTTTCCGCAATTAAGGACGGAAATCATGTTCTTGAAACCCTCGAAGAACGTCTTGTTGGTAGATTCCTACTAAATGACTTTGTTGATCCGTCAACAGGTGAGATTCTTGTTACTAACGACCATATGATGACCGAGGAAGAAGCTAATACAATTGTTGCTACCGGTATTCAAACCGTTACTATCCGTTCAATTCTTACCTGTCACGCTCATCATGGCGTTTGTCGTAAATGTTATGGCTCCAACCTTGCAACCGGTAAACCTGTTACAAAAGGTGAAGCTGTTGGTATCGTTGCTGCTCAGTCTATCGGTGAGCCCGGTACCCAGCTTACAATGCGTACTTTCCATACAGGTGGTATTGCAAGTACAGAGGATATTACTCAGGGTCTTCCGCGTGTTGAAGAACTTTTTGAAGCACGTAGACCTAAGCATTGCGGTGTAATCGCTAAAATCAGCGGTGAAATCCGTATTGCTGAAGAAAAGAAGAGCAATGTAATTATCATAACTAACCCCGAAACCCTTGAAGAAGAGAAAATTATCATTCCTTACGGAGTACGCTCGCTTGTTCAGACAGGTGATGTTGTAACCGCCGGTGATCTTCTTATTCCGGGTGCTAAATATCCGCAGGATATTTTAGAGGCGCAGGGTCCGCAGGCTGTTCAGGAATATATTATTGCTGAGATTCAGAATGCTTACCGTACGCAGGGTGTTGATATCAACGATAAGCACATTGAAGTAATTGTTCGTCAAATGATGAAGAAGCTTTTGATTACCGATCCGGGCTCAACTCAGCTGTTACTCAACACTATGTATGAGTTACCTGAGGTTGACGCTGCTAATCGCGAAATTGAGGAGCGCATTGCAGCAGGTGAAGAGAATCTTAAAAAGGCTGAATACAAGGCAACGCTTCTTGGTATTACCAAGGCGTCCCTTGCTACAGGCTCGTTCCTCTCAGCTGCTTCATTCCAAGAGACTACGCGTGTTCTCACCGATGCCGCTATTAAGGGTAAGGTAGACCCGCTCTTCGGTCTTAAGGAAAATGTTATTATCGGTAACCTTGTGCCCGCGGGTACGGGTATGCGTGTTCGCGAGTTAAATCGTGCTGTAAAGAACGATTTTATCGCTGAAAATGCTGAATTTCCGGTAACAGAAGAATAATTTTTTAAATAACACCAATTTTTGCTATTGACTTTAGCAGAAATTGGTGTTATTATATTTTAGTATGTGGGACTATGTGCCTATACAATTTTTGAGTAAGGAGGTGCGATATGCCAACCTTTAACCAGTTAGTTCGTAGCGGACGTGAAACTGTTGAGAAGAAAGCTAAGGCTCCGGCACTTTTAAAGGGTTATAACTCTATGAAGCGTCAGCCGACAGATAATGATTCTCCGCAGAAGCGAGGAGTTTGCACAGCTGTTAAAACTTCTACTCCGAAAAAGCCTAACTCTGCTCTCCGTAAAATTGCCAGAGTTCGTCTTTCTAACGGCATTGAGGTTTCTGCTTACATTCCGGGTATCGGACACAATTTGCAGGAACACAGCGTTGTTTTAATTCGTGGTGGACGTGTTAAGGACTTGCCTGGTGTGCGTTATCACATTATTAGAGGTACACTCGATGCTCAGGGCGTTGCCAAGAGAATGCAGAGTCGCTCTAAGTACGGTGCTAAGCGTCCAAAAGCAGGTGCTGCTAACTAATCTCGGAAATTAAGACGAAATATCTCTGCTGCATTTATCAAGCGGCGTTTATATATGTTAACGCCTTGCTTGGTGCTACGGGAAGTTTTGTCACTCGAGTACCTATGATATCATCTCTATGAAGGAGGGAAGAAAAGTGCCAAGAAGAGGCTTTATTGCAAAACGTGATGTTTTGCCGGATCCGGTTTACAACTCTAAAATTGTTACTCGTCTTATCAACAATATTATGTTAGACGGTAAAAAGGGTGTAGCCCAGAAAATCGTTTACGGTGCTTTCGACATTATCAGTGAAAAGACCGGTAAGGACCCGATTGAAGTTTTCGAAGCTGCTATGGAAAATGTTATGCCGCAGCTCGAGGTTAAGGCTGTTCGTAAGGGCGGTGCTACCTATCAGGTTCCTTTCGAGGTTCGTCCTGAAAGAAAGCAAACTTTAGGTCTTCGTTGGTTAGCTACTTATAGCCGCGCTCGTTCTGAAAAAACAATGAAAGAGCGTTTAGCAGGAGAAATTCTCGATGCTATTAACGGTATGGGTGGTGCGTTCAAGAAACGCGAAGACACACACAAGATGGCAGAAGCAAACAAAGCATTTGCTCATTATCGTTGGTAGTTTAAAACTACAAAAAAATACTAATACTATTGTTAAAAAGCTGCTGTAAAGCAGTGAACGGAGGATTTTATGCCAAGAAAGGTTACTCTTGAAATGACAAGAAATATTGGTATTATGGCTCACATTGATGCTGGTAAAACAACAACTACCGAGCGTATTTTGTTCTATACCGGTATCAACCATAAGATTGGTGAAACCCACGACGGTTCCGCCACTATGGACTGGATGGAGCAGGAGCAGGAGAGAGGTATTACAATTACCTCCGCTGCTACCACTTGCTTCTGGAAAGACCATCGTATCAATATTATCGATACCCCCGGACACGTTGACTTCACAGTAGAAGTTCAGCGTTCTCTGCGCGTGCTTGACGGTTCTGTTACCGTTCTTTGCGCTAAGGGTGGTGTTGAGCCTCAGTCTGAAACCGTTTGGCATCAGGCTGACGAGTATCGTGTACCCCGTATGATTTACATCAATAAGATGGACATTATGGGTGCCGATTTCTACAATGTTCTCGGAATGATTAAGGAACGTTTCGGCTGTAATGCAGTTCCGATTCAGTTACCTATCGGTTCTGAGGATACTTTCAAAGGTATCGTTGATCTTATTAACAACGAAGCTGAAATTTATTATGATGACCTCGGCAAAGATGTACGTAAAGAGCCTATTCCGGATGATATGAAGGAATTAGCTGAAAAATACCGTACAGCTCTTATTGAATCCATCGTTGAGATGGACGAAGAACTTATGGAAAAGTACTTCGAGGGTGAAGAGCCAACTGTTGAGCAGATGAAGAAAATCATCAGAAAAGCAACTATCGCTAATGAAATGGTACCTGTTTGCTGCGGTACTTCGTATCGTAACAAGGGCGTTCAGCCGCTCTTAGATGCTATTGTTGACTTTATGCCTGCTCCGACAGACGTTGAGGCTATTAAGGGTATCAACCCCGATACCGAAGAGGAGGAAGTTCGTCATTCTTCTGATGATGAGCCGTTCTCCGCTCTTGCATTTAAAATTGCTACCGACCCATTTGTTGGTAAAATCTGCTATTTCCGTGTTTATTCTGGTACTGTTGATGCAGGCTCTACTGTATACAACTCTGTTAAGGATAATAAGGAAAGAATGGGACGTATTCTTCAGATGCACGCTAACCACAGAGAAGACCTTGAAACCTGCTACGCCGGCGATATCGCTGCTGCTGTAGGTCTTAAGAACACCACAACCGGTGATACTCTCTGCGACGAAAAGCATCCGGTAATTCTTGAATCCATGAACTTCCCGGAGCCTGTTATCCGTGTAGCTGTTGAGCCTAAGACTAAAGCTGGTCAGGAAAAGATGGGTATTGCTCTTTCCAAGCTTGCAGAAGAAGACCCGACATTCCGTTTCTATACCGATGAGGAAACCGGTCAGACCATTATCGCCGGTATGGGTGAGTTACACCTTGAAATCATCGTAGACAGAATGCTTCGTGAATTCAAGGTTGAGGCTAATGTTGGTGCTCCTCAGGTTGCTTACAAAGAAACCGTTCGCACTAAAGTTGACCACGAAACCAAATATAAGCGTCAGTCCGGTGGTTCCGGTCAGTACGGTCACGTTAAAATCATTCTCGAGCCTAACGAATCAGGCAAGGGTTATGAGTTTATCAACTCCGTTACAGGCGGTTCCATTCCGAAAGAATTTATCGGACCTGTTGATGCAGGTATTCAGGGCGCATTACACGCAGGTGTACTTGCAGGTTATCCGGTAGTTGACGTTAAGGTAACTCTTTATGATGGTTCTTACCATGAGGTTGACTCTTCTGAAATGGCATTTAAGATTGCCGGTTCTATGGCATTCAAAGAGGCCGCTAGAAAAGCTGATCCGGTACTCTTAGAGCCCATTATGAAGGTTGCAGTTAATGTACCCGAAGATTACTTCGGTACCGTTCAGGGCGACTTAATTGCTCGCCGTGGCGAAATTTTAGGCTTTGAGGACAGGGGAAATGTTAAGCAGATTAATGCTCACGTTCCGCTTGCTGATATGTTTGGCTATGCTACCGACCTTCGTTCTAAAACTCAGGGACGCGGTCAGTATGTAATGGAGCCCGACGGTTACAAGGCAGTTCCGAAGAGCATTGCTGAGAAGATTATTTCTTCAAGAGCTAAGAAAGACTAATATTTATTAAAATAAGTCTTGCAAAAATCAATAAAATTTGCTAAACTATTGTTTAGAAAGTTAAAACTTTTATTTTAATTTACTTTTAGGAGGAAATTCAAATGGCAAAGGCTAAATTTGAACGTACCAAACCGCACGTTAACATTGGTACCATCGGTCACGTTGACCACGGTAAGACTACTCTTACTGCTGCTATCACAAAGTATCTTTCTTTAAAGGGTCAGGCTGCATTCGAGGATTATGCAAACATCGATAAGGCTCCCGAAGAAAGAGAGCGTGGTATTACAATTAATACCGCACACGTTGAGTATGAAACTGACGCTCGTCACTACGCTCACGTTGACTGCCCCGGACATGCTGACTATGTTAAGAACATGATCACCGGTGCTGCTCAGATGGATGGCGGTATCCTTGTTATCGCTGCTACAGATGGCCCGATGGCTCAGACCAAGGAGCACCTTCTCCTTGCTCGTCAGGTTGGCGTTCCGTCAATTGTTGTATTCATGAACAAGTGTGATCAGGTAGACGATGAAGAGCTTCTCGAACTCGTTGAGATGGAAATCCGTGAAACTCTTGATAAGTATGAGTTCCCCGGCGATGATACTCCTATCATCAAGGGCTCTGCTTTAAAGGCTCTCGAGGCTTCTAACGATGTAAACGACGCTGCTTATGCTCCTATTGCTGAGTTAATGGACGCTGTTGACAGCTTCATCCCCACACCTGACCGTAAGGCTGATATGCCTTTCCTCATGCCTGTTGAGGATGTATTCACCATTACCGGTCGTGGTACTGTTGCTACCGGTCGTGTTGAGCGTGGTCAGCTCAGAACTTCTGAGGAAGTTGAAATTATCGGTCTTACTGACGAAAGAAAGAAGACTGTTGTTACCGGTATCGAAATGTTCCGTAAGATTCTTGACTATGCTGAGGCAGGCGATAACATCGGTGCTCTCCTTCGTGGTATTCAGCGTACCGAGATTGAGCGCGGTCAGGTTCTCTGCAAACCCGGCTCAATCAATCCCCACACCAAGTTCCATGGTCAGGTTTACGTATTAACTAAGGAAGAGGGCGGCCGTCATACTCCGTTCTTCAACAACTATCGTCCCCAGTTCTATTTCAGAACTACCGACGTTACCGGTGTTGTATCTCTTCCGGCTGGTACTGAAATGTGCATGCCTGGCGATAACGTAGAGATGGATGTTGAACTCATCACTCCTATCGCTATTGAAGAGGGTCTTCGTTTCGCTATCCGTGAGGGTGGTAGAACCGTAGGTTCAGGCGTTGTTACTAAGATCAACGAGTAATTAACTCATTAAAGCAGTAGGGAAACCTACTGCTTTTTTTATCATTATGTGTTAATTAATTAACAAAGTTTTAGCGTGTTTCGTTAAAATTAATAAAAAGTTCGTTAATATATTAACGATAGTGTTGACTAAATGCTTTTGAATGTATATAATAGGAAAGAAATATTTTTTTGGAGGTCCTATTTATGGCAAGAGTTTATAATTTTAGTGCAGGTCCGTCAATGTTACCTGAGGATGTTCTTAAAACAGCAGCAGCTGAAATGCTCGAATATGGCACAAGCGGTCAGTCAGTTATGGAAATGTCGCACCGTTCTAAAGAGTACGATGCGATTATTAAGCAGGCTGAGTCTGATCTTCGCGAAATAATGAATATTCCTGAAAACTATGAGGTTCTTTTCTTACAGGGCGGTGCATCAACACAGTTTGCAATGGTTCCTATGAATCTTATGACAAAAAACGGTAAAGCAGATTATGTAATCACCGGTCAGTGGGCTAATAAAGCTTATAAAGAGGCTGCCCGCTACGGTAATGCCCGTGCTGTTGCTTCATCGGCAGATAAAACCTATTCTTACATTCCTAAGGTAGAAAAGGCAGATTTTGACCCTGAAGCTGACTATGTTCATATCTGTATGAATAATACCATTTATGGTACTAAGTGGCACAACATTCCCGATACAGGTGATGTTCCGCTTGTAGCTGATATTTCTTCCTGTATTTTATCTGAGCCTATTGATGTATCAAAATTTGGTGTACTCTATGCAGGCGCACAGAAAAACGTTGCTCCCGCCGGTCTTACAATCGTTATAATTCGCAAGGATTTAATCGGCAATGCAATGGATATTACTCCTACAATGCTTAAGTATGATACCCATTCTGAAAACGCTTCTATGTTTAACACTCCACCTTGCTACACTATTTATATTGCAGGTCTTGTATTCAAGTGGATTAAAGAATTAGGCGGACTTGAGAATATTGCAGAAATTAATCGCAAAAAAGCTAAAATTCTCTACGACTTCTTAGATAACAGTAAGCTCTTTAAGGGAACTGTTGTGGCTGAGGACCGCTCACTAATGAATGTACCTTTTGTTACAGGCAACGATGAACTTGATGCTAAATTCGTTAAAGAATCAAAGGAAGCGGGCTTTGTAAACCTCAAGGGTCACAGAAGTGTTGGCGGTATGCGCGCTTCTATTTACAATGCTATGCCTGTTGAGGGTGTAGAAAAGCTCGTAGAGTTTATGAAAAAATTTGAAAGTGAGAACGCTTAATTATGTATAACATTAAAACCTATAATAAAATTTCTAAAGTCGGCCTTACCGAATTTAGCGATAAATATGCAGTTGCCGATGAAATTGATAATCCGGTAGGTGCTATCGTTCGTTCAGCAGCCTTACACGATGTTGATTTTGATAATTCTTTACTCGCAATTGCTAGAGCAGGTGCCGGCACCAATAATATTCCTATTGAGCGTTGCACAAGCGAGGGTATAGCTGTATTTAATACCCCAGGTGCTAATGCGAATGCCGTAAAGGAGCTTGTTATTGCAGGCTTGCTTCTTGCTTCCCGTAAAATCGTTCCCGCAATTGAGTGGGCAAAGACCCTTAAGGGTAACGGCAGTGATGTTGGAAAAATGGTTGAAAAGGGTAAAAGTGCTTTTGCAGGTCCCGAAATTCGCGGCAAAAGTATTGGTGTTATAGGACTTGGTGCCATTGGTGTTTTAGTTGCTAACGCTGCTAATTCACTCGGTATGAAGGTTTACGGTTATGATCCATTCCTTTCGGTTAAATCTGCATGGAATTTAACACATAATGCGGTTTATATCACCGACATTAAAGAAATCTATGAAAAATGCGATTATATCACAATCCATGTGCCTCTAACGCCTGATACAAAAGGATTTATCAACAGCGATGCAATTAAGCTTATGAAAGATGATGTGAGAATTCTTAATTTCTCACGTGCTGACCTTGTAAATTCTGCCGATATGATTATTGCTCTTGAATCCGGTAAGGTTGCTACCTATGTTACCGATTTCCCGACCGATGAATTACTTGGTATCGGCGGAGTAATTGCCATTCCTCACCTTGGTGCCTCAACTCCTGAGTCGGAGGACAACTGTGCTAAAATGGCAGCTAAAGAGCTTATGGATTATATCGAGAACGGTAATATTGAAAACTCGGTTAACCTGCCTGCTATTTCAATGCCCAGAAGCGGTGTTAAGCGTATCTGTGTAATTCATAAGAATATACCAAATATGTTAACTGCTATTACTTCAACCGTTGCTGAGGATAATGTTAACATTGAAAATCTTTTAAATAAATCGCGTGGAGAGGTAGCTTACACAATGCTCGATATTGATGAAGCGGATTATGATACTATTTATAAACAGTTAACAGCTATTGACGGCGTGATAAAAGTAAGAATAATTTAATTAAAAGCCCACGAGAGTGGGCTTTTAATATTGCAAAATTCTTCAAATAAGAGTATAATAGTCATATTAAATTAAAGGACTTGATAATATGACAAAAATTGATATTTTTTCAGGCTTCCTTGGAGCAGGAAAAACAACACTTATTAAGAAGCTTATCAACGAGGCTTTTCAAGGAGAAAAACTTGTTTTAATTGAAAATGAGTTTGGAGAAATAGGTATTGACGGTGGTTTTTTAAAGGATGCAGGGGTAAATATTACAGAAATGAACTCCGGCTGTATATGCTGCAGCCTTGTAGGAGATTTTTCGGCAGCATTAACAGAAGTAATTAAGAAATTTTCACCTGACAGAATTTTAATTGAGCCATCTGGCGTTGGAAAGCTTAGTGATGTTATTAAGGCAGTCCAAGAACTTAATAACGAAAATATTATACTCAACTCTGCTGT
>JAZNXU010000035.1:0-40967 GCA_045594065.1 Acutalibacteraceae bacterium | reverse complement strand
TGCCGTTCCATTTCCAGCGCTGTAGTATAATTTTCTCCGCGTATGTCGGAATTTATTTCATTAATTATCTGTGAGCAGTAATTCATTTTCTTTCTCCGTCTTTTTGCTTTTTAAAATCCATCTCCGTTATCAGATGGAGGCAAATTACTGAATAAGTTTATGTTTATATAATGTCAATTACCTCAACTGCGCCTGTTCTGCCGTAGATTGAGGGGTCGACGAGAATTGTGTAGCCTCTTCCGTTTTCAGTAGTCCACTCTGTCAAATGGCGGCGTGGCAGGGCGCAGGCGGCTAAAAAGGTCATAATAGTACCGCCGTGCATAATTGCGGCGCATTCGTGAACACCCTTATCCATCATATCGCGCACAATCTCATTAATTGCAAGCGCAATGCGTTTGGCAAATTCTATGTTATCCTCACCGTTTGGCGGGCTTGGGCGTTGGCCCGAGGTCCACTCAAGATAAGCGGGGTCAATTTCTAATTCGTGGGCGGTCTTTCCCTCAAAATCCCCAAAATCGTATTCGATGAGATTATCAATTACATTAATCGAATTATCTGGGTAGAGAATTTTTGCGGTTTGTCGGCAACGCAGTAGGGGACTACAGTAAAGGCGTTCGATAAAGGGATACTCATTATTTTCTTTGAGCATCTGCAGCTCTTTTACACCCTCGGGTGTTACGGGCAGATCAGTGCGACCGATATACTGTCCTTTTAAATTACCGTCTGTAAGGCCATGGCGTATTAAATGAATTTTGTAGGTTCTCATTCTAAATTTCCTCTAAAAAATAATTGATTATGGTGTTTGAAACAAGCATACCCTCATCGGTCAAGCTTATCCTGTCACCTATTATATCACATAATTTGTTTTTTTGCAGTTTTTTTGCTTTTTCATAAATAGCAGGGGAAAGAGCAAGCCCAAATTTGTTTTCAAATTCAGTGCCTGAAATGCCCGATTTAAGTCGAAGCCCCAGCATTATATATTCACTTTTTGTTCCACCCCGACCGTCGTGTATAGGTTCGGGTTTTTTAATGTATTGCTCGGTATTGGGCGGATAGTAAAACCGCTTGCCCTCATAAAACGAGTGCGCTGAGGGTCCAAACCCTAAATATTCCTCGCATTCCCAATATGCCGAGTTGTGGCGGGAATGGTAACCGTCTTTTGCAAAATTGGAAATCTCGTAATGCTCGTAGCCAGCCTTTTTAAGTTCACTACAAAGCAATAGATATTGGTCGGAAACGGCGTCATCATCAGGAATGTTAAGGCTATCGGCGTTCTTGTAAAGTGGAGTGCCGTTCTCAAGCTTTAAAATATATGCCGAGATGTGGGTAGGGTTAAGCCCTGCCGCAAAATCAATACTGTTTTTAAGGGTTTGGTTGGTGCTATCGGGCAGACCCAGCATTAAATCAACCGAAATATTTTGTATACCGCCCACGCGTATTGTTTCCACCGCGCGACGAGCGTCCTCTGCCGTGTGGCGCCTGCCGAGTAGTCTTAACTCATCGGCATTAGCTGATTGAACACCCAATGAAATTCGGTTGCAGCCTGCTGCCGCAATTTTCGGAATAATTTCCGATAAATCGTCACCTGGGTTGCCTTCAACCGTAATTTCAGCATCGGGTAATACAGCAAATGAATTATTAACGGCGCTGAGCACCGCGGAAAGTCGCTCACTACCGAGCGCCGTCGGAGTGCCACCGCCTATATAAACCGAAGAAATGGGGCGAGAAACCTCCGTACCCCATTCCTTTAGTTCTGATATAAGTTTTTCGCAATATCTATCCTTTGCCGCGTTATCGGCGGCGGCAGAATGAAAATTGCAGTAGGTGCATTTCGACAAACAAAACGGTATGTGTATGTAAATACCTAGGTGTTTAGTCAAGAATTATACCTGTGCAGCTGCCGGGAATAGCGGCGGCGTTAGCTTCGTCTGTATCAAGGTGCATAGCGAGTGCATAGCTGTCACTTACGCGCGCTACAACATCATCAAATACAAGTGCTCTGCCCTCGGTCGGAATTTTAACCGAAACAATCTGCTTATCCTTGATTCCGTATTTCTCACCGTCAGCAACGGTCATATGTATGTGACGCTTAGCGGCAATAACACCCTCAGTGAGTTCTACTTCACCGCAGGGACCAACTAACTTGCAAGCGCCGCTGTCCTTAGTGTCGCCAGACTCGCGAATGGGAGCCTTAACGCCGATTGAACGGGCGTCGGTTAAGGATAACTCAACCTGAGTAGAGGGTCTGCAGGGACCTAAAATTGATACGCCTGCAAGCTCCTTTTTGGGACCTACAACTGTAACGCGCTCTTCACAAGCAAACTGACCAGGCTGTGATAAATCCTTTTTTGGGGTGAGCTTATAGCCCTTGCCGAAAAGGGTTTCAAGGTCGGCTTCGCTAACATGTACATGGCGCGCCGAAATTTCAACTAAAACTGTTTTTTCCATAATTCATTCTCCTTGAATTTAATTTTACATATTCATTATACAACATTTTTCCAAAAATTCAATATCTACACAAAAACTATTCCGTATAAAATTTATCTTCTTCCCATTTTAAAGGGTTAGTGTCAATATATTCCAAAATCCTTTTGTAATCATTTTCATCTCGTATGATATGGTCGTAAAATGATTTTTGCCACAATTTTTTATTGAATGGCGGTAACAAATTATTTTTAACACCTTTTATATATTCATTTGTTGTCATTGTTTTGAAAAAATGCATTGCATCCTGTAGGGAACGGCCTGCGTGCCGTTCCGCTATATTAACCAACAAATGTAAATGATTTGGCATTATAACATATTTATCAATTTTTATATTTGAAAATTTATTTTCGGTTTCCCGCACCCATTTATGTATTATTTCGTTTTGCAGACACGGAACGGCACGCAGGCCGTTCCCTACGGATTCAATTTCAAAAACATGCTTCTTATTTTGGGTACATATCGTCACAAAATATGCGCCAGGGGTACTGTAATCATATTTTGCTAATCTAATATTTTTCCTCTTAGGTAATTCCATATTATCACCATAGATATTTTAACATATCCGGGGCAAAAAATAAAGGACTCAAAAAATGAGCCCTTTAAATGTTTTATATTGCGTTTTATGTACTGAATTAGTCTTCAGAAATTGCCTCTACAGGGCAGCCTGCAGCGCAAGCACCACAGTCAATACATGTATCAGCGTCAATTACAAAATGCTCGTCACCCTCAGCAATAGCCTCTACAGGACAGTTAGCAGCGCAAGCACCGCAGTTGATGCATTCATCAGAAATTTTGTAAGCCATTAAACACACCTCCAAAAAATTAGTGCGTGGTTTCATCCCCACTAGACTAATTGTAGCAAGGAAGACACAAAAAATCAAGTATTATTTTTCTTCAATGTTTTTATTGTCGTTTTTTGGCTTTTTCTTTTTGCCGCCGCTAAGCTGCTGAACATCACGGCGATTAAGTTTAACAGGGAACTCCGAGTCCTCAAATTTCACCATAATATTGCCTGTAATAACATTGACATCGGTAACGGTGCCTATTTTACCTGTGGCGGTTTTAACGGTGGAATTAATGCTCGGTGTAACAGACAGTAAATGCTCGTAAGCGTCCTGCTCATACTTTAAGCAGCACATAAGTCTGCCGCAAGAGCCCGAAATTTTGGTGGGGTTAAGCGATAAGCCTTGTTCTTTTGCCATTTTAATGGAAACGGGCTGAAAGTCACTTAAAAATCTTGAGCAGCAAAACGCCTGACCGCAAATTCCTATACCGCCGAGCATTTTAGCCTCATCACGAACACCTATCTGGCGGAGTTCTATTCTTGTGTGGAACTTAGCGGCAAGGTCTTTAACAAGCTCGCGGAAATCTACTCTGCCCTCAGATGTAAAGTAGAAAATAATCTTGCTGCCGTCAAAAGAATATTCAACGCGAGTTAAATCCATCTGTAATTTATGGGACTCAATAAGCTTTAGGCACTCATCAAAAGCCTCTTTTTCCTTTTTACGGTTTGCTTGCAGGCGGTTTATGTCCTTTTCATCTGCAACCCTTAGCACCTTTTTGAGCGGTACGGTAATTTTACTGTCTGGCACCTCATGGTTGCCCTTGTAAACAAGACCGCACTCAACTCCGCGGGAGGTTTCAACAACGGCATAGTCGCCGTCTTTTAAAATATGATTTTCGGGGTCGAAATAATAAATTCTGCCGTCCTGTTTGAATTTTATAGATACAACTTGTGTCATATATCCTCCTATGTCAGATTAGCAATTAATGTTGTAAAAAACAGTGTTAAATTGATATTAGTAGTAAGTACGCCCTCCATACTGCCGAGGGTATCGTAAATTTTTAAGAGATTTTTTAAAAATGGTGTGTTATGTGCGTTTAGTCTTATTTTTTCGGCTGTTAAAAGCTTTAATTCGCTTATAAATTCGCCCGTTTTTACTCGGTCTTTCTCAAGCGGCTTTAGGGTGAGCATCAATCCAATGGGACTCTCTCCCTCCAAAACACCGTTTAAAAATTTTTGTGCTAAATAGCTTTTTTCGTTTTTTCGTTTGCCGAGAAGACTCAGCGCCTTGCCTATATTGTTGTGGGTAAGGCTGAGCGCCTCGCGGATTTCATCATCCTGCTTTTTTGTGTTCGCCTTTACATACTCGAACGCCTCATCACTGTCGGGTGGGAATAGTGAAAAAATAACACAGCGTGAAATGATAGTATCAAGCATTTTTCCTGCGGCTTCACAGATCAGAATGAACAGAATGTTTTGCGGCGGTTCCTCAATGATTTTAAGCAGAGCATTCTGTGAAATTTCCGAAAGGCTATCGGCTTTATCGATTATAAAGACCTTTTTCCCTGCGCGGTGGGATTTAACAAAGGCGTTGCTTTTAATTTTTCGCACCTGCTCAACGCTTAAAGATTTTTTCTTTTCCTCGGGCGAAAAATATTCCACATCGGGGTGGTTGTGACCTGTAAAAAGGGTGCAGTCGCGGCAGGTGTTACAGGGCTTGTTTTCGCCTGTGCAAACAGCTGCACGGGATATAAAATCTGCCAGCGTGTGTCTGCCTGTACCCTCATCGCCGTCGATAATGATAGCATGTGGCAGATGGGAATCCTTTATTAAATTTTCAACCGATTCCGTTACCCTTTTGTTGCCTACAAGGCAGCCTATCATAAAACAAAACCAACCTTTTTCATAACCTTAGAAAGTGTGCGGCGTGCGGTATATTCGGCGCGCTGGGCTCCGTTTTTATAAATATCCTCAAGCTGCTTTTTATCGCTTATGAATGTGTCATACTTCTCCTTTATGGGACGAAGCTCCTCAGCTACAGCCTCACCTACGGCTAGCTTAAAGTCACCGTAGCCCTTACCGTCGAATTCCTTAGTGATTTCGTCGGCAGTTTTGCCCGTAACAGCAGAGTAAATACCTATAAGATTATTTATTCCGTGCTTTTCTTCACCTATGCAAACTTTCGCCTCGCTATCGGTTACGGCGCGTTTAAATTTGCGGATAATATCGTCCTTAGAATCGAGAATTGCTACCCAAGCATTTACATTTTCGTCCGATTTTGACATCTTTTTGGTCGGGTCTTGAAGTGACATAACGCGGGCGCCCGTTTTGGGTATATACGGCTCGGGAACGGTGAAAACATCACCATAAACGCCGTTAAAGCGATTTGCTATATCACGCGCAATCTCAAGGTGCTGTTTTTGGTCGGCACCAACGGGAACAAGGTCGGGCTTGTAGAGCAGAATGTCTGCCGCCATAAGCACAGGGTAGGTGAAAAGACCTGCATTCACATTGTCGGCGTGGCGGAGAGATTTTTCTTTGAACTGAGTCATACGCGATAACTCGCCAAACTGTGTGTAACACGAAAGTATCCAAGAAAGCTGAGAATGTGCGGGCACATGCGACTGTATAAACAGGGTGTTGCTTTCAGGGTCAATACCCAGTGCTAAAAGTAAAGCGGCGGTAGAGTAAATTTGAGCTCTTAGCTTTGCAGGCTCCTGACGAACGGTAATAGCGTGCAGGTCGGCTACGGCAAAGGTGCAGTCGAACTCTTCTTGCATATTTTTCCAATTTTTAAGCGCACCCAGATAGTTGCCAAGTGTTAGCATTCCGCTCGGTTGGATACAGCTTAAAACCTTTTTCTTTTCGTTTTCCATATATATAAACTCCTTTTGGAACATACTATCCATAATATTTTACCACATTTATAGTATTTCGGCAAGAACTTAATGTGTTTTTGTAAATATATTTATATAATATATAGGCTTTTCTTGCAAATTGCCGCAATAAATGGTAAAATAAATTAATTAAAGAATGAAAGGAGAGATAGTATGGCTTACAAAAAGTGGATAGTGGCTGAAAACGATAAGCAAAGAGCCGCTGAGCTTGCAGATGCATGCGACACCGACCCATTTTTAACCCTTATTGCAGTATCGCGCGGGTATACCGATGCTGACGAGCTCGAAATGTTTTTTGCCGATGAGCCAATACTCGCTTCTCCTTACGAGCTGCCCGATATAGGTAAAGCCGCCGAGATTATAAACAAGGCAATTGAGGACGGCAAAAAAATTGCCGTTTTCGGCGACTATGATTGTGACGGTATTACCGCCACCGCTCTTTTCTACAGTTATTTAAAAGAGCGTGAAGCCGATGTGGTTTATTATCTGCCCGACCGTTTTTCTGACGGCTACGGAATGAACAATAATGCAATAGATTATCTTAAAAATCAGGGCGTAGAGCTTATTATTACGGTTGATAACGGAATTGCCGCCGCTGCAGAGGTGGCATATGCCAAGAGCCTCCACATTGAAACTGTTGTTACCGACCACCATTTACCGCCCGAGGAGCTGCCCGAAGCGTTGGCTATTGTTGACCCACATTTAAATGGTAGCGGCTGTGAATTTAAGGATATAAGTGGTGTTATGGTGGCTTTTAAGGTGGTTTGTGCTATAGAGGGTGCCGAGCCGGAAGAGCTGCTACCTAAATATGCCGATTTGTTGGCTATTGGTCTTGTGGCTGATATTATGCCGCTAAAAAATGAAAACCGCGCGGCGGTAAAAGAGGGCATAAAAGCAATTAATAACACCAAAAAAATGGGAATGATAGCATTACTTAACGCTGCAGGTATTGGCAGAGGGAGCGTTAATGCGGGCAGGGTAGCATTTGGAATTGCGCCACGCCTTAATGCTGTTGGCAGAATTTCCTCCCCAATACCCGCGCTGGAGCTGCTTTTATGTGATGATTTTGCCAGAGCTAATGAGCTTGCAGCCTTAATTGAGGAGCAAAATCGTACCCGTCAGGCAGAGGAGCTGGCAGTATATAATGCCGCTGTTCGTTTAATAGATGAAAACGGATACAATCACAACCGCGTTATAGTAGCCGCAGGGGAGAATTGGCACCATGGTGTGCTTGGAATAGCCGCCGCAAAAATCACCGAGAAATACGGCAAACCCGCTATACTTTTATCTGTAGAGGACGGTGTTGCTTCGGGCTCGGGCAGAAGCATTGAGGGATTTTCGCTTTACGATGCTTTAAAGAACGCTGAGGATATTCTTATAAAATTCGGCGGTCATAAGCTTGCGGCAGGACTTACCTTAACGGCTGAGAATATAGAATGTTTACGGGGAAAACTAAACGCGTATGCCGAACAGCAGCCGCCCTGCATACCTACACTAAAGCTTGACTGTAAGCTGAATATAGCGGGCATAACGCTTGACCTTGCCGAGGCACTCGAAGAGCTCGAGCCCTTTGGAATGGGTAATCCCGCGCCGATTTTCGGTCTTTATAATTTGGAAATATTAAGGATTAATGAGCTATCGGGCGGAAAGCACACGAAATTACTGCTCACTAAGGGCGGTCACACCGCTCAGGTAATGGTGTTTGGTGTTCCCACATCAGCATTTCCGTTTAGCGTTGGTGACCTTGTTGACCTAGCCGTAACTCTGGGCGTTAATGAATACGGCGGCAACCGAAGCGTATCACTTGTGACTAAGGGAATAAAGAAAACAGGCGTTGATGAGGACTCTGTTTTTGCCGATTTATTTCTTTATGACAGCTTTAAATGCGGAAAGCAGGCGCTGTATCCTCAGCTTACACGCGAGGAGATAGGTGCTGTATACAAGGCAATCGACGGTACGGAATATGAAGAAAAGCTTAAACAGAAATTTATAAATCAGTTAGGTGTGTTTAAAACTGCTACAGCACTTGATATTTTAGAGGAATTGGGGTTAATCAAACGCCGTAACGAGGGCGGCACCGTTCATCTTTGGGTGGTAAACGGGAAAAAAGCCGACCTTAACAATTCCGAAATTCTCAAAAAATTAAGGGGGTGATTATCTTGGATAAAAGTTATCAGGAAAATTATGATTTGTTAGTAAAGCTTCTCGATTCTCAGGGTGGCGACTATGACTATGAGCTTATAAAGAACGCTTATGAATGCTGTGTAGAAGCTCATAAAGGTCAGCTCCGTTCTTCAAAGGAGGAGTTTTATCTGCATCCGTACAATGTTGCCAAGATAATCATCACACTCGGTATGGACTCGGAATCTATAGCGGCGGCGCTGCTTCACGATACCGTTGAGGATACCGAAATTACACTTGATGATATAAGAAAAAAATTCGGCAAAGAGGTTGCTCACATTGTTGACGGTGTTACAAAGCTCGGTAAAATCACCTATACTACAAAAGAACAGCAGCAGGCCGAAAATCTACGCAAAATGCTTATGGCTATGGCGGAGGATATCCGCGTTATTCTTATAAAGCTTGCCGACCGACTTCACAATATGCGTACGATTGATGCAATGTCAGACTATAAGCAGCTTGAAAAATCGGTTGAAACACTTGAGATTTATGCTCCGATTGCCCACCGCCTCGGTATCCGTCCTATTAAGGAGGAGTTAGAGGATTTGTCCATTAAGCATCTTGACCCTATAGCCTATGACCAGATTGAGCAGCTATTAAAGGTAAGGCGTGAAAACCGTGAAAAAATACTGCATTCAATCAGTGAAAAAATTGAGGCAAGACTACGCTCTGTAGCCCCCACAGTTAATATCTCACTGCAGTCACGGGTAAAATCGATACACGGTATTTATCGCAAAATGTTTGTGCAGGGCAAGGATTTTGATGAGATTTACGATATTTACGCACTCCGTATTATAACCGATACTGTAACCGACTGCTATAATATTCTTGGTATTATGCACGATATGTTCCGCCCGATACCCGGTAGGTTTAAGGATTATATTTCGATGCCCAAGCCCAACCGTTATCAGTCGCTTCATACTACTGTTATCGGTCGTGAGGGTATACCTTTTGAAATTCAGATCCGTACTGCCGAAATGCACCATACTGCCGAATACGGTATCGCGGCGCACTGGAAGTATAAAGAGGGAATTGAGGGCGACGACCAAAAAATGGAGGAGCAGCTTTCGTGGGTGCGCCAGATACTTGAAAATCAGTCGACCGCGGGCGATTCCTCTGAAATTATCAGCAATATTAAGGTAGACCTCGCTCAGGACGATGTGTTTGCCGTAACACCCAAGGGTGATGTTATTAACCTGCCCGTAGGCTCCACCGTTATCGATTTTGCTTTTGCCATTCATACAGCTGTCGGTATAAAAATGGTGGGCGCTAAGGTTGACGGAAAAATAGTTCCCATTAACCATGTTATTAACACGGGTGAGATAATTGAAATTTTAACCTCTAATCAGGCAGGGCGCGGGCCAAGCCGTGATTGGCTGAATATCGCTGTTACCAATCAGGCAAAGGCTAAAATACGCTCTTGGTTTAAGAAAGAGAAACGCAATGAGAATATCGAGAGCGGTAAAAGCGAGGTTGAAGCCGAGTTTAAGCGCAACCTAATGAGCTTTGAGAGCAATGAATATGAGGAGTTTATTGCCGATATTTCCAAAAAGTTCAAGTTCCCCGATGCCGAGGAGTTCTATGCGGCAATAGGCTACGGCGGCATTCTGCTCTCGAAAATTATGCCGCGCATTAAGGACGATTACAATAAGCTCCGTAAGGCGGCTGTAAAGACCGAGGCTCCTGAAATAGTGCCTATCAACCATAAAACCTCAACCGACGGTGTTATTGTTGACGGACTTCACGATTGCCTTATTAAGTTTTCGAAATGCTGTGCACCGCTGCCCGGTGACGATATTATCGGCTTTATTACCCGCGGCCACGGTGTGTCAATCCATAAAAGGGACTGCATAAATGTTCCTTTGGATATAAGCGAGAGTGCAGAGCCCGGCAGATGGATAAATGCCCATTGGG
Organism: Acutalibacteraceae bacterium; assembly: GCA_045594065.1. Classification (GTDB taxonomy): domain Bacteria; phylum Bacillota; class Clostridia; order Oscillospirales; family Acutalibacteraceae; genus SIG565. The sequence goes on along the minus strand of JAZNXU010000035.1, from coordinate 30,704 downwards.
CTCAGGGCAGTAAAAACAAGCTGTTCACCTCAAGTCTTCAGATTATGGGTGTTGACCGCGACGGTCTGCTTGCTGAGGTTACCATTACACTTTACAATATGCATGTATCACTCCATAGCGTAAATGCAAGGTCTTTAAAGGGCGGTAACTGCCTTATAGATGTTACAATCAGCACCGAGGGGCTGACCCATCTTAAGAATATCGTTGCCCATCTTGAAAAGCTCGGTGGCGTATTCAGTGTTGAAAGAATTAATAAATAGAGGTTTTTATGAAAGCGATAATTCAAAGGGTGGCGTATGCCAAAGTTCGTGTTGACGGAGAATTAAAGGGAAAGACCGAAAAGGGCTTTATGTTGCTTTTGGGTGTTGAAGAAACCGACACAAAAGAGGATGCCGACATTCTTGCACGCAAAACGGCTAATCTACGCATATTCTGTGACGATGATGACAAAATGAATTTATCCCTTTTAGATATCGGCGGTGGAGCACTGGTAATTTCTAATTTTACTCTGTGCGCCGATACTAAAAAGGGTAACCGCCCGTCGTTCATAGGCGCTATGGAGCCTATAGCGGCAGATGAAATGTATAACTATTTTTGTGAAAGATTAGCGGCTGAGGGTGTAAAAAGTGTCGAAAAGGGCGTTTTTGGGGCGCATATGGAGGTAGAACTTTTAAATGATGGCCCCGTAACCATTATTCTTGATACTGCTATATGGAGGAAAAAGGCTTGAAAATAAGCTGTTATAATATAGGCGCGCTCTCCACCAATTGCTACTGTGTAGCTGGCGAGGATTATGCGTTTATCATCGACCCTGCCGAAGCGCACGGCGATGTGCTCGGGTTTGCAAGGAATACGGCGGAAAAACCGCATAAATATATTCTGCTGACCCATTGCCACATTGACCATATTATAGGTGTTGCCGAGGTGAAGAATATATGGAACTGCCCTGTTGTAATTTCCGACGCCGATGCCGAGGCACTTACCGACCCGAAGTTAAATCTTTCTAGAATGATTTTTGGTGTCGATTTTACTTGCCAAGCCGATATGACGGTAGCGGACGGCGATACGCTGAATTTGGGCTCTGATAAAATTTCCGTTATGGCAACGGCGGGGCATACACCTGGTAGTGTTTGCTATATTTTAGGCGACTGTATGTTTAGCGGTGACACCCTTTTTAAGGGCTCTATCGGCAGAACGGATTTTCCGCGCTCGAGTACCGCCGATATGATAAAGAGTCTTAAAAAATTGGCTACACTTGATACCGATTATAAGGTGTATTCGGGTCACGGCGACCCAACAACTCTTTTTTATGAAAAGAAATTTAATCCGTTTATGAGATAAAAATTTATGAATTTATGTAACATTAATCACAGTTTTAATTATGAAACCGAAAAGCTATGCCGACTTTTTCTGCCTTTCGATAAAATAAATATTATTGAAAGGGAAGAAAAGGCAGATATTTATGCTATAACAAGGCTTTCGGGTAATAGTGCCTCGGCTGAGCTTTATATAGGCGATAAAAAGGCGGCGTTTGAGGCAGAAATTATTGTCACACAGGGCGAAGAATTCTCCAAAACCGCCGAGCGAACGCTGGCAATCTGTCTTTATAACTGTTTTTGCTCGCTTACGGGCTACACGCCACAGTGGGGCATTTTAACAGGTGTCAGACCTGCAAAGCTATATTCAGCTCTTGTGCGCCAATATGGCGAGGATGGGGCAAGGGAGTATTTTAAAAACGAGCTTCGGGTGAGCGATAAAAAAATATCGCTTTGTGCCGACACCTCCAAAACCGAAAGGGCAATAGTGGAAAAATCTACAGCAGATAGCTTTAGCCTTTATGTTTCGATCCCGTTTTGCCCCACACGCTGTGCTTACTGCTCCTTTGTTTCGCACTCGGTAGAAAAGGCTGAAAAGCTAATCCCTGAGTATTTAGAAAAGCTAAAAGAGGAAATTGAGCTTACAGCTAAGCTTTCAAAAGAGCTGAAGCTTAAATTGCGAACAATATACATAGGCGGCGGTACCCCCACTACGCTGTCGGCTACACAGTTAACCGATTTAATGTCGGTTATACGAAAAAATTTCGATTTAACGCAGCTTCTTGAATATACCGTTGAGGCGGGCAGACCCGATACTCTCGATGAAGAAAAATTCCGTGCAATTCTGGCAGGCGGAGCAACACGCATAAGTATAAATCCGCAAACTATGAATGATGAGGTTTTAAAGGGCGTTGGCAGGCGTCACACTGCAAAGCAGGCGGCGGATGCTTTTTCACTTGCCCGAAAATGCGGCTTTAATAACATTAATATGGATTTAATTGCGGGACTTCCCGAAGATACCATAGAGAGTTTTAAAAACAGCATTGATGAAATAATTAAGCTTGACCCAGAGAATGTAACGGTGCACGCGCTGTCCCTAAAGCGCGCCTCAACCCTAAATCAAGGCGGCGCTCTGCCCGAAATTGAGGTTGGTAAGGTTGCAAGTGATATGGTTGATTATGCAAGGCAGAGTTTAACCGAGGCTGGCATTATTCCATATTATATGTATAGACAGAGCAAAACCGTGGGAAATCTCGAAAATGTCGGCTATGCAAAGGCGGGGTATGAGGGTTACTATAATGTTTATATTATGGATGAAACCCACACAATTCTAGCCTGTGGAGCCTCTGCTGTTACCAAAATGCGTGAGCCGCACGGCAACTATATAGAGCGCATCTTTAATTACAAATATCCCTATGAATATATAAGCGGATTCGATACCATAAAAGCTCGCAAACAAAGCATTAAAGAGTTTTATGAAAAATATCCGCTTGAAACTCGGTGAAAAATAATATAAAATATAATAAAGTCAGAAAGGACGGACCAATTATGGAATTTTTAGATGAAGTTTTAGTAAAGGCAAAAAATGTTTTTGATGTTGCTAAGAATAAAACCGAAGAGGCTGTAGCAATAGGCAAACAAAAGTACGATATAGCAAGTATGGAAAGTCGCCTTAACAAAAGCTATAATGCACTTGGCAGACTTTGCTATGAAAATTACAAGTGCGATGAAAACGCTGCCGATGAAATCAAGGCGCTGATATTAGAAATAACCTCGGAAATCGAGGCTATAGAGCTTGCGCGTGCAGAACTTGTAAAAATCAAAGGAAACCGCCTGTGTCCTAAATGCGGCGCGGCTATAACTGAGGCCTCTGCCTTTTGTAACTATTGCGGAGAAAAGCTGATTTTTACGGAAGAATAGCTATGAAAGAAATAAAGAAAATCGGTATAGTAATTGCCGATAGCGATGAGTTTTTGCCGCTTCAAAGAAAAATGTCTGAGCTTTGCGGCGTCGAGACAAAAATAGCGGGCAGACAGGCGTATACCTTTATTAATGCAGGCATTGAGGTTACCGCCGTGCTTTGCGGTATCGGTAAAGTAAATGCCGCTGTAGCGGCAACCGCTCTTGCAGAAAGCGGGGTAGATATTCTGCTTAATTGCGGCCTTTCAGGCGGCATTTCGGGGGTATGCCGCGGTGAGCTTTGCATACCCGACCGCTTTTTAGAGCACGATTTTGATTTAACCGGCATTGGCTATAAGCCCTGTGAAAAGCCGAATCAGGAGTATATATATTCTGCTGACGGCGAGCTTTTAGAGCTTCTAAAAAGGGTAGTACCCCTTGCTAAAATAGGAACTGCTGTAAGCGGTGACCGTTTTGTGAGTGACAGTGCGCTCCGCGATAGCCTTAAAAAAGAATTTTCAGCAATGTCTTGCGATATGGAAACGGCGGCTATTGCTTATGTTGCATACAGCTACGGTATTCCGTTTGTGTGTGTTAGAAAAATTTCTGATGATGCCGGAAACGACGCTGCCGAAGACTACCGAGAGCTCAATATTCAGGCTGAGGATGTGCTGATTGTGGCTTTGTTAAGCCTTATATCAGAGCTTAGCGACTGTTAAATTTACAAAAATCAGTAAAAAAACAGCACTTTTCATTGTTAAAAAGCCGAATTAAGAGCGGATTTTTTGTTAAAAACACAGAATTTTGACACAAATGATGTGAATTTGAACAATTTCTATTGATTTATTGGAGAAATTATGTTAAATTTAAATGCAGGGAATAAAACCGAGAAATTGAATTTCGATGATTTCATTGAAATTATCCGTATGCTCCGCGCTCCCGGTGGTTGCCCTTGGGATAGAGAGCAGACCCACAAGTCAATTCGTAACGATTTCCTTGAGGAAGCGTACGAGGCGGTAGATGCTATCGATACAGATGACAATGCCGCACTTTGTGAAGAGCTTGGTGATGTACTTTTACAAATAGCTCTCCATTCACAAATAGCAAGTGAGGAGCAGGCATTCGATGTTTCGGATGTTATTGATACCGTAGCTCGCAAGATGATACTCAGGCATCCGCATGTGTTCGGCGATGTAGAGGTTGAAAATTCCGATGAGGTTTTATCTAATTGGGATAAAATTAAAATGCAGGAAAAATCACAGTCCACCGCTACCGATACACTAAAAAGCGTGCCTAAAGCCTTTCCTGCATTAATGCGCGCGCAAAAGGTGCAAAAGCGGGCAGCTAAGGCGGGTTTCGATTGGGATGAAAAACAGGGCGCTATTGATAAAATCGACGAGGAAGCCGCTGAGCTTAAAATTGCCATTGAGGGCGGCAACCAAGAGGAAATTTTTGAGGAATTCGGTGACCTGCTGTTTTCGGCGGTCAATGTTTCCCGCTTTTTAAATATCAATTCCGAAGAGGCACTTTCCCGTGCCACCGATAAGTTTATATCACGCTTTGAAAAGGTTGAAAATCTTGCTTTAGCGCGCGGAATAGATATGAAAACCACATCTATCGAGGAGCTGGACAAGCTCTGGGATGAAGCTAAGAAATATTAGAGTATTCAAGCGGAGTTTTCCGTTAGAAATAAAAAATTTGGAGGTAACTCAAAAATGAACAAAACAGAATTAGTTGCAGCTATCGCAGAAAAAGCTGGCATCAAAAAGGCTGACGCTGACAAGGCATTAGCAGCTCTTATCGAAACTGTAGGCACTGAGCTTAAGGCAGGCGGCAAAATCCAGCTTGTTGGTTTCGGTACATTCGAAGTTCGTGAGCGTGCTGCAAGAACCGGTATCAATCCGCAGACTAAGCAGCAGATTACAATCGCTGCATCAAAGGTTCCTGTGTTCAAAGCAGGCAGAGCATTAAAAGACGCTGTTGCAAAATAAGTAATGTATCTTTAAAAGCCGCCGAGTGGCGGCTTTTTTTCTGGTTAAGGAGATTTTATGCGACTTGATAAATACTTGAAGGTATCCCGTATAATCAAGCGCCGCACCGTAGCTAATGAAGCTTGCGACGGCGGAAGAGTATCGGTTAACGGGAAGACCGCCCGTGCATCGTATGATGTTAAAATAGGCGATATAATAGAAATAAATTTCGGCACCCGAAATGTTAAAATCGAGGTGCTTTCTGTGAAGGAAACGGTTAAAAAGGAAGAAAGCGAAAATCTTTACAGAATTTCAGATTAAACTCATAAATTAAAGCATCACCCGCATAGATTATACGGGTGATATTTTATGTCTAGCGAACAGGGAATACATAATATAATACTTGAAAACCGCAAAAAAATACTGCTCACAGGGGTTAAAGATGTGCTTCATTTCGGCGATGATGTTATAAATGCTGTAACAAATTTAGGGGAAGTGACCATTCGCGGTACCGAGCTTAAAATGAACAATTTTAATGCCGATAAGGGTGACCTTTCAGCAGAGGGTAATATTGTGGCTATAGTTTACACCGCCTCCCGCGAGAAAGAGGGCTTCCTTTCAAAAATATTTAGGTGAGCCTATGTGGGAAATAAGCAATAACCGCCAGCTAGTGTCGTTCTTAATTTCGCTCGTTTTCGGAGTGGCTTATGCTATGGCATACACCGTTTTAAAGGCTGTAAGGCGGGTGGTAAAGCATTCTGCTGTCGGATTATTTTTCGAGGATATAATTTTTTTTGAGATTATATCCTTTATTACATTTTTGCTGCTGTTAAGTCTTGTGGGCGGTGAGATAAGGTTTTATATTCTGCTTGCAATATTCATTGGTTTTGTCGCCTTTTACTTCACACTTTCCAAATTTTTTTGCCGAATTTTAGCCTTTGTTTTCGGCTTTTTGTTGCGGGCTTTTGCGCGTGTTAGGGCATTTATCGGGGCGGCTTTCGGCGTTTTTTGCAAATTGGCGGGTAAAATAACGGCATATTGCGGTAAAAAATCACGAATTTGTTATAAATATTTAAAAAACATCTTGAAAGCTATGGTAAGTTTGGTGTATACTAAAAGCAATAATACGGTAAACAAAAAGGTGTAAATTTAATGAAAAAGAATCAAAAGAAAAGGGGCAGCTTCTTGCTGCGTATTGCGGCGGTTGCGCTATCCGTTTATATGATCGTTTCTCTTTGCACTCTTTGGCGAAACCTTGTTAACGAGCAGAATTCACTTGCGGAACTCGAAAGGGAAAAAAACGAAAAGATTTCGCAAATTGAATATCTGACGGATTTGCTCGAAAGCGGCAACGAGAATGAAATAATTGAAAAGGCTGCAAGAGAGCGTCTCGGCTATGTTTATGCCGATGAACAGGTTTTTATCGATATTTCAGGAAATTAGTTTTTAAAATTTCGAGGGGGATTTTCGGCACTCATGCAGCTTACTGTCGGACAAATTGTTGAGGGAAAAATTACAGGCATTACAAACTTCGGTGTTTTTGCGGATTTAGGTGATTCGCTTACAGGTATGGTACATATTTCAGAGGTAGCATCGACCTATGTCAGCGAAATTCGCGACCATGTTAAGGAAAATGATGTTGTTAAAATGAAGGTGCTTAGCATTAGCGATGATGGTAAGATATCTTTAAGCATCAAGCGTGCTATGGAGCAACCCAAGCGCGAGGGCGAGCGCAATTTTAAAGGTCAGCGCGGTGAGCGCCAGCCGAACAAGCCCGATAGCTCGTTTGTATGGACGGCTAAGAAGACAGAGGCGGAATCCTTTGAAGATATGATGAATCGCTTTAAGCAGACGAGTGAGGAAAAGTTTTCTGATTTAAAAAGAAAGAATCCCGATGCCAAACGCACAAAACGCGGCTCGGGAGCAAGATAAAATTTAAGGGGCAGACATTATGTCTGCCTTTTTTGAAAGAGGCAGATGCAGGTGCTCAGAACAATTAATACCGATGTTATAACCGAAGCCGTAGCACAGCTTTGCATTTTGGCTAATAAGAATTTACCGGCAGATTTGGTAGACAAAATTGAAGCGGCGAAAAATGCCGAAACTAAGGATTTGCCCAAAAGCATTATGTGTGAGCTATGCCGTAATTTACAGGTAGCAGAAAACAAAGGGCTGCCCATTTGTCAGGATACCGGTATGGCGGTTGTGTTTTTAGAGATAGGTCAGGATGTCCATTTTGTGGGCGGCGACCTTTATACCGCCGTTAATAAGGGTGTAGCTAAAGGCTATACCGAGGGGCTTCTTAGAAAATCGGTGGTAGCCGACCCTATTCACCGCGGCAATACCGATGATAATACCCCCGCTGTAATACATACAAGTATTGTGGCAGGTAATAAGGTTAAAATCACCGTAGCGCCCAAGGGCTTTGGAAGCGAGAATATGAGCAAGCTCTGTATGCTCACCCCTTTCCACGGAGAACAGGGAGTTATAGATTTTGTAGTAGATACAGTAAAAAACGCAGGCAGTAATCCCTGCCCACCTATAGTTGTGGGGGTAGGTATTGGCGGAGATTTTGAAAGCTGCGCCTATCTTTCTAAAAAGGCACTTTGCCGTGATACCCAAACACCAAACGAAAATGAATATTATGCGGCGCTTGAAGAAAAACTGCTTAGCGAAATTAATAAGCTCGGCATCGGTCCGCAGGGCTTCGGAGGCAAAACCACCGTCCTTGCCGTTAATATTGAATATGCCCCAACCCATATTGCGGGGCTCCCCGTAGCCGTTAATATCGGCTGCCATGTAACGCGTCACAAAAGCCAAATCATTTAAACCCAACCCAGCCTAAAAGGGCGGTTTTAAGGCATCTTTTTGCTCTTTGTCGCACATAGGTGATAGCATTATATGCTTCGCATCACCAAAATCCGCTCATAAAACCGTACCTTTTAGGTCGAAGAAATTTGTGATTAAAAGATTTTGCAGTGTGCGAGGCACAAAACACAGCAAATCCTGACGGATTTGCGAGTATTTTAACAAAGCCACTACATTAAATCTTTATCTCAAAATCTGAGTTGGGTTTGAATGATTTGTCTAAGGAGATATAAATGAAACTGAATTTTGTTGCTCCCTGCCTTTTCGGAATAGAGGGAATTTTAGCCGATGAACTAAGGCGAATGGGTGTGGAAAATGTCAAAGCCGAAAATGGAAGAGTGCTCTTCTCAGGCGACTTTAGTACCCTTGCAAAGGTAAATATTAATACCCGCTATGCCGAAAGAGTACTTATTAATATGGGACAGTTTAAGGCGTATACTTTTTCAGACCTTTTCGAGGGTGTAAAGGCACTTCCATTTGAAAATTTTATAGGTCGTGACGATGCCTTTCCAGTGAGCGGTCATAGTCTTAATTCTCAGCTTTTCAGCATTCCGGATTGCCAATCGATAATTAAAAAGGCTATTGTTGAGCGGCTTAAATCTAAATATAACATAAGCTGGTTTAAGGAAACCGGCAGTGAATATAAAATCCGTTTTTCTATTATGAAAGATGTTGCAACTATTATGATAGATACTTCGGGTGAGGGGCTTCATAAGCGAGGCTACCGCCGCATTTCTAACGATGCCCCCCTAAAGGAAACCCTTGCTGCGGCTATGTGCGATACCGCACGAATTTACCCAGATACTAAAATTTTCGACCCCTTTTGCGGCTCGGGTACCATTCTTATTGAGGCGGCTATGCATGCGGCTCACATAGCGCCTGGGCTAAACCGCTTTTTTGCCGCCGAAAAGTTCGGATTTATACCCGATAAGGTTTGGCGTGAGGAGCGCACAGCGGCAATGGATGCCATCCGCCACGGAATAGACTTTGAGGCTCAGGGCTTTGATATCGACCCTAACTGCGTCGAGCTTACCCTTGCTAATGCTAAAAAGGTGGGGGTTGAAAGGTATATAAAAGCATCGGTTCGCGATATAAAGGAGTTTTCTCTACCAGAGGGCAGAGCCCTTACCATTACAAATCCGCCCTACGGCGAAAGGCTGTTGGATATTAAGGCGGCTGAGGAAATTTATAAAACAATGGGCGAAAGATTTATAAAGGCCGACGGCAAAAAATACTATGTTATAAGCCCGCATGATGAGTTTGAAAAGCTGTTCGGCAGGCAGGCTGATAAGAGAAGAAAGTTCTATAACGGAATGATAAAATGCCAGCTGTTTATGTATTTTAAATAAGAAAAGGGAAAACGGGATGAGATATGTATTTATAATTAATCCAACTGCCGGAAAGGGAAACGGCACCGCGATTATACCCAAGATTGAAGATTACTTTCAAAACGGCGAGGATTATAAAATAATTGTAACCGAGCGTGAGGGTGAGGGCACCGAGCTTGCGCGGCAAGAAGCTCAGACGGGCGATGAAATCCGTATGTTTGCTTGCGGCGGCGAGGGTACCTGCTTCGAGGTTGTCAACGGTATTGCGGGCTATAGCAATGTTACCTTTGGCGTAATACCCTGTGGCTCGGCTAACGATTTTTTAAAATACTTCGGTGATAAAAAGCTATTTTTCGATATTGCCGCACAGGTCGACGGCGAGGAGGTTGAAATTGACCTTATTAAAGCCGACGAATTTTATTGCATTAATTGCTGTTCTGTAGGAATGGACGCTATAATTGCCGATGAAATGCGTCTTTTTAAGGGTATACCTGGCGTCAGCGGTAATATGGCATATAAGCTGTCTTTACTGAAAACATTTCTCGGCAAAATCGGTTTAAAGCTTAAAATTACTGTTGACGGTAAGTGTAAAGAGGCTAAGGACTATCTGTTTGCTGTTTGCGCAAACGGTCCTATCTACGGCGGCAGCTTTAAGGCGGCGCCTAAGGCAAATCCCTTTGACGGCGAGCTTGATTTTGTTATAATAGACCCCGTTTCAAAGCTTAGAATACCGAAACTTGTAAAGGTGTATGAAAACGGAAATCATGAGGGTATTGACATTTGCACAATGGGCAGATGCAAAAAAATGGAGATTGAATCAGATATCGATATGCCCGTAAATCTTGACGGCGAGCTGATACATAGAAAAAAGATTAAGTTTGAAATTGCGCAAAAGGCACTTAAATTTATTCTTCCCAAAGGTATGAAATCGGAATTATTAACAAATTAATAATTTTAGTGTATTTGCTTGATTTTTACTAATTTTTGGATAAAATATAAAATATAAATTAATTTTAGGAGGCATTTTATATGACAATTAAGCCTTTAGCTGACCGCGTGGTAACAAAGCTTATTGAGGCTGAAGAAACCACCAAAAGCGGAATTATACTTACGGCTGCTGCAAAGGAGAAACCCCAAATTGCCGAGGTAGTGGCAGTGGGTCCGGGCGGAATTGTTGACGGTAACGAGGTTACTATGTATGTTAAGGTAGGCGACCGCGTGATTGTGAGCAAATACGCAGGCAACGAAGTTAAGGTTGACGGCGAGGAATTTAGCATTGTTCGTCAGTCCGACATTTTAGCTATTGTGGAATAATTGATTTTTAGGAGTGAATTTTATGGCTAAGAATATAATTTTCGGCGAGGACGCCCGCAAGGCACTTCAGGCAGGCGTTGATAAATTAGCCGATGCCGTTAAGGTTACTTTAGGACCCAAAGGCAGAAATGTAGTGCTTGATAAAAAGTTTGGCTCACCGCTGATTACCAACGACGGTGTTACTATTGCTAAGGAAATCGAGCTTGAAGATGCATTCGAGAATATGGGCGCACAGCTTGTAAAAGAGGTGTCGGTTAAAACAAACGATGCCGCCGGTGACGGTACAACCACAGCAACCGTACTTGCTCAGGCTCTTATTAATGAAGGTATGAAGAATGTTGCCGCAGGAGCCAACCCGATGATTATTAAAAAGGGTATAAAGAAGGCAGTAGACGCCGCAATGCAGGCGGTTGCAGGCAACTCTAAAAAGGTTTCGGGCAGCGAGGATATTGCCCGCGTTGCTACCGTATCGGCAGGTGACGAATATATCGGCAAGCTTATAGCCGAGGCTATGGAAAAGGTTAGCGCCGATGGCGTTATTACGGTTGAAGAATCTAAAACCGCCGAAACCTATACAGAGGTTGTTGACGGTATGCAGTTTGACCGTGGCTATCTCTCTCCCTATCTTGTAACCGATACCGATAAAATGGAGGCGGTGCTTGATGACCCGCTTATCCTTATAACCGATAAGAAAATCACCAATATTCAAGAGCTTCTCCCGCTGCTTGAGCAGATTGTTCAGACTGGTAAAAAGCTATTTATAATCGCCGAGGACATCGAGAACGAGGCGCTTTCAACCTTAGTTCTCAATAAGCTTCGCGGTACCTTTACCTGCGTTGCCGTTAAGGCTCCCGGTTTTGGCGACCGCAGAAAAGAAATGCTTCGTGATATTGCAATTCTCACAGGCGGCGAGGTTATCACCGAGGAATTAGGTCTTGAGCTTAAAGACGCTACCGTAGAAATGCTCGGTCGTGCCCGTCAGGTTAAGGTAGGCAAGGAAAACACCATTATTGTTGACGGTGTAGGCTCTCCCGATGAAATCAGATCCCGAGTGGCTCAGATTAAGACTCAGATTGAAACCACCACCTCTGATTTTGACCGTGAGAAGCTCCAAGAGCGCCTTGCTAAGCTTGCGGGCGGCGTTGCAGTATTACGCGTTGGTGCCGCTACCGAAATTGAAATGAAAGAGAAAAAACTCAGAATAGAAGATGCTCTTGCTGCAACCAAAGCAGCCGTTGAAGAGGGTATTGTTGCAGGCGGCGGCGTTGCGCTGCTTAATGCCATTCCCGCGGTTGAGGCAATACTCGGCACTACCGAGGGCGACGAGAAAACAGGTGTTAGCATTGTGCTTAAAGCGCTCGAGGCACCCATTCGCCAGATTGCCCTTAATGCAGGTCTTGAGGGCAGTGTAATTGTTGATAAAATCGTTTCAAGCGGCAAACCGAATTACGGTTTCGACGCCTATAACGAAATCTATACCGATATGCTTACAGCCGGTATCGTAGACCCCACAAAGGTTACCCGTTCAGCACTCGAGAATGCCGCAAGCGTGGCTTCAATGGTGCTCACAACAGAGAGCCTTGTGGCAGATAAGCCTGAGGACACAAGCGCCGCAGCAGCCGCAGCTGCCGCAGGTGCAGGAATGGGCGGAATGTACTAAATTCCATATGGGAATTTAGTACAGTGAAATATTAGAAATGTAAAAAGCAGTTCTCTTTTGAGAACTGCTTTTTTATTTGACTACAAAATTATACAGTGTTTTATTCTTTGTATTTTTTTAAACATAATTAATTAAGTGTAATTCCTTGTTTTAATTTGACATTAAGACTATAATGTTTTATTATATATACAAGTATATCTATTTTAAAAGGGCGTGATACAAATGACAAAGGATATTAAAGATTTAACGATGATAATGGACCTATACGAAATGACAATGGCAAACGGTATATTAAACAGTGATATGCGCGATACTATTACATATTTCGATATGTTCTTCCGCCGTGTTCCAGATAACGGTGGTTTTGCCATTATGGCGGGAATTGAGCAGTTAATGGAATACTTTAATAATCTGCATTTCGACAGCGAGGATATTGAATATCTTGAATCTCTAAACCTCTTCTGTGATGAATTTATTGATTATTTAAGAAATTTTAAGTTTAGCTGTGATGTTTGGGCGGTGCCTGAGGGTACACCCATTTTCCCGAACGAGCCTATCGTTACCGTAAAGGGCCCAGCTATTCAGGCATTTATGGTTGAAACTATGGTGTTACTTACCATTAACCATCAATCCTTAATTGCTACTAAGGCAAACCGTATTGCTACCGCCGCGCAGGGCAGAGCCGTTATGGAGTTCGGCGCCCGCCGCGCCCACAGCTACGATGCCGCAGTGTATGGAGCTCGTGCCGCAATAATTGGTGGCTGTGTGGGCACCTCTTGTATTAAATCGGCAAAGGATTTCGGCGTGTCGGCATCCGGCACAATGGCACATAGCTGGATTCAGCTTTTTGAGGATGAGTACTTAGCCTTTAAGAATTATGCCGAGCGTTATCCCGACAGCTGTGTACTGTTAGTTGATACTTACAATGTTTTAAAATCGGGCATTCCGAATGCTATTAAGGTTTTTGACGAGGTTTTAAAACCTCTCGGCAAACGCCCTGTGGGAATTCGAATCGACAGCGGCGATATTACCTATTTAACCAAGCGCGTTCGCAAGATGCTCGACGATGCGGGCTATCCCGATTGCAAAATCTGTGTTTCAAATTCGCTTGATGAATACCTTATCCGCGATATGATTATGCAGGGCGCGCAGGTTGATACATTCGGCGTTGGCGAAAGACTTATTACAGCTTCCTCCGAGGCAGTTTTCGGCGGCGTTTACAAGCTTGCGGCAGTTGAAAAGGATGGCGAGGTAACACCCCGAATTAAGATAAGCGAGAACATTGCAAAAATTACAATCCCAGGTGTTAAAATTCCATGGCGACTTTACGATAACGAATCGGGCAAGGCTATAGCCGATGTTATAACATTAAATCACGAAAAGATTGACGATACTAAGCCTTATGAGATTTTCGACCCCGTTCACACTTGGAAGCGTAAAACGGTTGAAGATTTCACCGCTAAAAAGCTGCAGGTAAAGCTGTTCGAAAACGGCAAGCAGGTTTACACCTCCCCCACGGTTAAAGAGATTTCGGCATACAGAGCCGAGCAGGTTGAAACCCTTTGGGATGAGGTTAAGCGCTTTGAAAAGCCGCACACCTACTATGTAGACCTTTCGTGGGACCTGTGGAATCAAAGAAACGAGCTGCTTAATAAGCACTCTGTGAAAGGAAAATAAAAATGAAAAAGATTTTAGCTTTGGTTTTATGCTTTGCGTTATGCTTTAGCCTTTGCGCCTGTGGCGGTAAAGAAGAAAAAAATGCTAATGCGGGTAACGGAATCGATTTAGCTGCTGCTGTGACTTCGGGTAAAATTCCCGAGCTTAATGTAAGCTTAGGAATGACTCCCGATGAAGTTAAAGTGGCTTATAATTACGACCCCGAGGCTCAGGGAGAAACAGGCTTTTATATAATGGAGGGTGATAATGACACCTATTTTTTGACCGATTTAGCATCCTTTTATTATAAAACCGACAATGAGGATAAGGGCATTTCTGCTATTATTTGCCGTGGCACCGTTTTCGGTATGATGTGCAATAATTATGAAAAACCTGAGGATGTAAAAAACGCTTTCCCCGATATAAAATTTCAAGAGGGTAATATAGAAGAGAGCGATTTTTATTTTCATCCGTATCTTACCGAAGACTGTGTAAAGCTAAGCTATCAAAGCGGCGCACACAAGGTAGACTTTTTATTTATGGATGACCAGCTCATAGCTGTTAATTTAATCGATACAGAGAATTGGTCAGAGTAAAATGCTTAAAAGATTTTTAAAATATTATAGCCCCCACAAGAAAATATTTGCGCTTGATATGCTCGCGTCCTTTGCAATTTCGGTAATAGGCATAATCTACCCGGTTATCACACGCAATATGCTAAATGTGTTTATACCCGAAAGAAAATATAATCTTATTGTAATTTCGGGTGTATCGCTGCTTACCATTTACTTTGTACGAATGCTGCTTATGTATTTCATTCAGTACCAAGGTCATATGATGGGCGTTAGAATGCAGGCACAAATGCGTAGCGATATGTTCACGCATCTGCAAAAGCTACCCTATAGGTTTTATGATAATAACGAAACGGGTAAAATAATGTCGCGTATGACTAACGACCTTATGATGGTGAGCGAGCTTGCGCACCACGGTCCCGAGAATATAATTATATCTACAATTTCGATTGTTACTGCATTTGTGTATCTAGCAACAATCAATTGGAAATTGGCGCTCATAGTGTTTTTGTGTGTTCCTGTTATGACTTTAGCGGCGGCTAAAATGCGCCTTAAAATGAAAAAGGCGTTCAAAAAAAGCCGCGAGTCGATTGCCGAAATTAATGCGGCGCTCGAGAGCAGTGTCAGCGGTATTCGCGTAACAAAGGCATTTACCAACCAAAAAGAAGAGGGTCGCAAGTTTGAAAAGGGTAACGGTCTGTTTGTTGAAGCCCGCCGCGAGGCATATAACATAATGGGTCGGTTTCACTCCTTTACATCCTTTATTACGGATGTTTTTAATGTAATTGTATTAATTTTCGGCGGAATTTTCCTTTATAACGGTCAGATAAATATGGGCGACTATTCGGCATTTGTAGTGTCGGTCGGCGTATTTATGAATCCCGTTACCACGCTTATAAACTTTATGGAGCAGTTTCAGGACGGAGTTACAGGATTTGAGCGCTTTCTTGAAATTATGGATGCCGAGCCCGAGAGTGATTTGCTCGCGGCAAAGCCCAAAACCGATATTAAGGGGGATATTCAGTTTAAAAATGTCACCTGCTCTTACGACGGTGAGATAGATGTACTCAACAACCTAAGCCTTAACATAAAAGCGGGCAGCACCTATGCGCTCGTAGGTCCGAGCGGCGGCGGTAAAACTACCGTTTGCCATTTGTTGCCGAGGTTTTATAACATACAAGCAGGCGAAATTTTAATCGACGGTACTAATGTAAATGAAATTACAATCGACTCATTGCGTAAAAATATCGGCATTGTTCAGCAAGATATTTATCTGTTCAATGCAAGCATTCGCGATAATATTCTTTACGGCAGACCCGATGCTACAAATGATGAGATAATCGATGCTGCTAAAAGAGCCAATATTCACGATTATATTATGTCCCTGCCTGATGGGTACGACACCCAGATAGGCGAGAGAGGCGTTAAATTATCGGGTGGACAAAAGCAGAGACTAAGTATTGCCCGCGTTTTTCTTAAAAATCCGCCCATACTTATTCTTGACGAGGCAACCAGCGCGCTGGATAACACTACTGAAATTATGATTCAGCAGTCTTTAGATGAGCTTTGCCACGGCAGAACAACAATAGTTGTGGCACACCGCCTTTCAACCGTTAAGAATGCAGATGAAATAGCCGTTATTGAAAACGGTAAAATAACTGAGCAGGGCACACATAGCGCCCTTATTAAAGAGGGCGGAGAGTACGCCAAGCTTTACAATTTGCAATTTACAAGATAATTTCCGGAGGAATTTATGTCAACCAAAAAACCAAGGCAAAAGATTTTGCCTACAATTGTTTTAAGAGGTATTGTGCCTTTCCCTGGCACAACCACCGGCTTTGATATAGGTCGCCCCGCCTCCCTTAATGCGCTTAATTCCGCGCTTGAGGGCAACCGCGAGGTCTATTTAATAACACAAATGGGTATGGCAGAGGGTTATCCGCCGCTGAGCGGTCTTGCGCCTGTGGGCTGTGTGGCTCATGTAGCGCAAATGCTTAAAATGCACGACGGTACCGTTAAAGTCGTTGTGGAATCGCTCTACAGGGCAACTTTCAAGGGTGAGAATTTAAGCGGCAGGCAGGACCTGCTTGTTCTCGATACCGAGGAGTGCACACCCGAAGAAAGCCTCGGCGACCCACTATACCGCGAAGCGTTGCTCCGCCGTCTTCGCGAGGAATTCGCTCTTTATGCCGCAAATATTCCGAAATTTGCGCCCGATATTTTGAAAACCGTAACCGAAGCAAGGGCGGAAAATCTTGAATACATAACCGATTACATAGCCTTTAATGTGCGTTCACCCTATAGCGAAAAGGTGGATGTTTTAGCCGAGCTGTCGGCTGAAAACCGCGCCGCCTTGTTAATTCAGCTTATTGAAAAGGAGCGTAATATTTTAGAGCTTGACCGCGAGCTTCAAGAAAAGGTACGCGAGCAGATTGACGATAATAACCGCGAATACTATCTTCGCGAACAGATGAAAGCAATCAACTCTGAGCTTTACGGCGACGATTCGCCCGAGGACGAATTCAGCGAGTATAGCGAGAAAATTAAGTCGCTTTGTGCCGATAATTCGGTTAAAGAAAAGTTGAATAAAGAATTAAACAAGCTTTTAAAGCTACCGCAAGGCTCGCACGACGGCGGCGTTATAAGGGGCTACCTCGATACCTGCATTGAGCTGCCGTGGAACTGCTACACCGATGATAAAATTGATATTTTAGCGGCTCGCAAAATTCTCGACCGTGATTTTTACGGTATGGAAAAGGTTAAATCGAGAATTCTCGAAATGCTCTCAGTCTATCTCTTAGCGCCCGAAATTAAGGGTCAGATTATCTGCCTTGTGGGCCCCCCAGGCGTTGGCAAAACAAGCATTGGCAAAACCATAGCAGAATGTATGGGTAGGCGCTTTGCAAGGGTGTCACTGGGCGGCGTTCGCGATGAGGCTGAAATCCGCGGTCACCGCCGCACATATGTTGCGGCAATGCCGGGTAAAATCATCAATGCCGTAAAGTCGGCAGGCTGTGGGAATCCGCTCATATTGCTCGATGAAATAGATAAATTAGGCAGTGACTATAAGGGTGACCCTGCGTCAGCAATGCTTGAGGTGCTTGACCCTGAGCAAAACTCTAATTTCACCGACCATTATTTAGATATGCCGTATGATTTAAGCAAGGTGCTGTTTATCACCACCGCTAACACGGTGGATACTATTCCCGCACCGCTGCTTGACCGTATGGAGGTAATTGAGCTTACAAGCTATTCAAGAGAAGAGAAATTTGCAATTGCTAAAAGGCATTTGGTGGCAAAGCAGATGAAGCGCCACGGTTTAACTAAAGCGAATTTCCGTATTACCGATGCCGCACTATATAGTCTTATAGATTATTACACCAGAGAATCGGGTGTTAGAAAATTAGAGCGTGAAATAGCTGCGGTTTGCCGAAAATCGGCTAAAATGTTGGTTGAAAATACCACTCAAAAGGTAACTGCTAACCCGAAATTAATCGAAGAAATGCTTGGCAAAAAGCGCTATACCCCCGAAGAAATTTTAAAGCGGGACGAAATAGGCGTTGTAAACGGGCTCGCTTGGACGGCTGTAGGCGGCGAGATAATGCAGCTGGAGGTAGCCGTTTGTGCGGGCACAGGCAAATTAGAGCTTACAGGCTCGCTGGGTGAGGTTATGCAGGAATCGGCTAAAGCGGCGGTAACCTATGTTCGCTGTCACGCCGAGGAATTCGGCATATCTCCCGATTTTTACAGCAAGCGAGATATTCACATTCACGCTACCGAAGCCGCCGTTCCTAAGGACGGCCCCTCGGCAGGTGTTACCATAACCGTAGCGCTCGTATCGGCGCTGACAAAGCTTCCTGTCCGCAGAGATATTGCTATGACGGGTGAGGTCACTATTCGCGGCAGGGTGCTGCGCATCGGCGGATTTAAGGAAAAAAGTATGGCAGCATATAGGGGTGGGGTAAAAACCGTGTACATACCAATAGATAACACCCCCGACCTTGACGAAATTGACGCCGCGTGTCGGGAAAACATCGAGTTTATTCCCGTAAGCAATGTAAGCGATATTATTAAGTCGGCAATTGTAGGCTTGAAACCTAAAAAGGCAGTTAAGAAAATTTCGCCCATACCTGCCGATACAATCAGAGATGCCGTAAGGCAATAAATGGAGGTAAAATTATGAAATTAAAATGTATTATTTCACTTGTTCTTGCATTAGCTCTTATTATGGGCATTGCAGTGGGTTGCGGAGGTAAGACAACTGAAACTCCAAATGTAAATACAGGTGGCGAAGCCTCGGGCGCGCCAAACACTATGGATGGGCAAACAGGCGGTGCAACCGATACAGACGGTACTGCAACCACCGAAAAGAAGATGATACAGAACAAAGAAACCATAAGAGTTCTGTGCATAGGCCACAGTTTTTCTAACAACTCGACACAGTACGCCTCCCAAATGGTGGCAGATTTCGGCGGAAACCTCGAAATCTCAAGCCTTTATTATGCAGGCTGTACGCTAGAGCAGCATTATGATTTTTATATGAATGATGAGGCTGTATTCCAGTTGTTTACAAACGGCAAACAGGTAACCACCGAGCCTGTAACCTCAAAATGGGTGCTTGAGAATTACGAGTATGATATTATAACTTTCCAGGGCCATTCTGTAAGTATGGACGATATTGATACCTTCGATAAGCTGGTACCTCTGTACGAAAAAGTTAAGAGTCATCAGTCCAATGCTAGATTTATGATTCATCAGACATGGTCGCTTTGCTGGAGAAGAAATTTAGGAAAATATCCTGCAAGCAAAATGGGTGCAGACCAGTTTGAAAAGGTTAAAGAAAACTTTGAAATAGCCGCACAGCGACTCGGAAATGTGCCGATAGTTCCCGTAGGCGCAGCTGTGCAGCTCGCAAAGGAAGAATATGGATTCACCAATGATTACGACAAAACCACCTCAATTTACGCAGATGAGGTAAGCCATTTATCCGAGAAAGGCTGCTTCCTTGCGGCTTGCGTTTGGGCTCAGTTCCTGTATAAGGATGAAATCGACGTGCGCCAGAACACTATGGTCGGCGTTGGCGGCACCGCAGAAGAGCGTCAAAAGCTTGCTGAAGTTGCTTACAAGATTGTAATGGAGCAGTAAATATGAATTTTAATACAGCAGTTTTTGAAAGCGCATACGGAGTTGTATCGCAGCTGCCCGAGTCCACATTACCCGAAATCTGCTTTGCGGGAAAGTCAAATGTGGGAAAATCCTCGCTTATAAACAAAACACTCGGCAGAAAGGCACTCGCCCGCGTTAGCGGCAAGCCCGGAAAGACTGTTACCATTAACTTTTATAAGTTAGACGGTGCCCGCATAGTAGACCTGCCCGGTTACGGCTACGCCAAGGTTGATTACCGCGAAAAGGAGCGGTGGGCAGATTTAATGGAGGGCTATTTCCGCGCTCGCCGAAATATTCCAATGGTCTTTCAGCTTATAGATATGCGCCATAAGGTGGGCGAGTTCGATTTATCAATGCTCGAGTTTTTAAACTACTATAAAATTCCCTATATGATAGTGCTCACTAAGTGCGATAAGCTTAATAAAACCGAGTTTGCCGAGCGTCTTAGTTCTGTAAGAGAAGAGCTCAGTGGCATAATAGGGGAGAATACCGAAATTCTGCCCGTATCAGCCCTTAACGGCACAGGCACCGATAAGCTCCGCGAAATAATTGAAAATCTGTGTGAATAGTCATAAAACCCTCCGAAACGGAGGGTTTTTAATATGGGTTTTATTGACAAAAGGTGTATTTGGTTATATAATCATTATGTATGTAAATTTATGAACAGGTGATATAAAATGAAATGGACTAGTTTAAATGATTTAAGAGAAAAATATTTGTCTTTCTTTGAGTCTAAGGGGCATTTACGCCTTGGCAGTTTTTCGCTCGTACCTCAGGGCGATAAATCTCTGCTACTTATAAACTCGGGTATGGCGCCTATGAAAAAATATTTTACGGGCGAAGTAGTACCGCCCCGTAATCGCGTTACCACCTGCCAGAAGTGCATTCGCACACCCGACCTTGAGCGTGTTGGTCACACCGCTCGCCACGGCACATATTTTGAAATGCTCGGCAACTTCTCGTTCGGCGATTATTTTAAAGAGCAGGCTATTGAGTGGGCTTGGGAGTTTTTAACCGACACTTTAGAAATTCCCGCTAATCTGCTCTGGCCCTCGGTTTATGAAGAGGACGACGAGGCATATGCCATCTGGCGTGATAAAATAGGCGTCAACGAAGAGCATATCGTAAAGCTCGGCAAGGCAGATAACTTCTGGGAGCACGGAACAGGTCCCTGCGGACCCTGCAGTGAAATTTATTTCGACCGCGGCGAAAAATACGGCTGTGGCAGCGCCGACTGCAAACCTGGCTGCGACTGCGACCGTTATATGGAAATTTGGAATAATGTATTCTCTCAGTTTAATAATATGGGGGATGGCACCTACACCGAACTTGAGCATAAAAATATCGATACCGGTATGGGTCTTGAGCGCCTTGCCTGCGTTATGCAGGGGGTTGACAATATGTTCGAGGTTGATTCGGTACGCAATATCTTAAATAAGGTTTGCGAATTATCGGGTAAGGAGTACGGGAATGGTGGAAATACCGATATTTCCATTCGCGCTATTACAGACCACGCTAGAGCCTCCACCTTTATGATTAGCGACGGTATTATTCCCTCTAACGAGGGTAGGGGCTATGTGCTTCGCCGTCTTATCCGTAGGGCTGCTCGCCACGGTAAGCTTATTGGCATAAACGGCGCATTTTTAAGCATTTTAGCCGATAGCGTAATTGCCGAAAACAAGGCAGGATACCCCGAACTTGAAGAAAAACAGGAGCTTATAAAAAAGGTTATTTCCTTTGAAGAGGCTGCCTTTGCTAAAACTATCGACCAAGGTCTTGCAATTCTCGGCGGTCTTACAAAGAACGGTGGAGAATTATCGGGGGAGGACGCTTTTAAGCTTTATGATACCTATGGCTTCCCGCTTGATTTAACCAAAGATATTCTTGCCGAAAACAATATGACCCTTGATGAAGAAAAGTTCAATGAGCTTATGCGCGGTCAGCGCGAAAAGGCAAGAGCCGGCAGAAAGGCAGCTGATGCCGAAAGCTGGAAGAGCGACGGCATTGCATTTGAGGATGTTGCCGCAACTGAGTTTGTCGGCTATACCGAGGACTGCTGCACCGCTACCGTACTTGACATTGTAAGCGAGGGTGAGCATGTAGCTACAGCCGCTGTGGGCGAAAATGTAATTATTGTACTTGATAAAACACCTTTCTATGCCGAAAGCGGCGGTCAGGTTGGAGATACGGGCGTAATTTCGGCAGAGAATGCCGAGCTTTGCGTGGTTGATGTTAAGAAAACTGCCGACGGTATTTTCACACACTATGCAAAGGTTAAAAGCGGAAATGTATGCGTAGGCGATAAAGTAAAAGCCGCAATCGATACTACCCGTCGTTCGGCTATCCGCCGCAACCACACAGCCGCACATTTACTGCAGGCAGCGTTAAGGCAGGTTCTCGGCACCCATGTTGAGCAGGCAGGAAGTATGGTAAACGAGAGCGTTGTCCGTTTTGACTTTACCCATTTCTCAGCCTTAACCGCTGAGGAAATTGAAAAGGTTGAACTAATAGTAAACGGTATAATTTTCGATGCAATTACCGTTGAAAACCTTGAAATGCCGATTGAAGAGGCTAAAAAGCTTGGTGCAATGGCACTTTTCGGTGAAAAATACGGCGACACCGTTCGAGTTGTTAAGGCGGCCGATAAATCGGTTGAGTTCTGCGGCGGTACACATGTTAATAATACCGGTAAAATCGGTATGTTTAAAATCATTTCCGAATCGAGCGTTGCCGCGGGCGTACGCCGAATTGAGGGCGTTACAGGCTTTAATGTATTAAAGTTGATAGCCGATAAGCAGTCACTTATTAACGAAACTGCTGTTACGCTTAAAATCGGCAACCCTGCAGAGCTTAATAAGCGTGCAAATCAGGTAATGGCAGAGCTTAAAGAGGCTGAAAAGACAATTGAACAGCTAGAGGCAAAATTGGCTTTCGGAAAGCTAGATGAAATTCTTAAAAATAAAACCGTAATCGGTGGAGTTGATGTAATTTCGGCTCAGCTTCAGGGCTCGAATGCCGATGAAATCCGCTCTATTTGCGAAAAGGTTAAAAATGATAACGAGAACGCCGTTATAGTTTTGGCGGCGGTAACACCCGAAAAGCTCACATTCTGTGCTGCGGCAGGTAAGGCAGCGGTTGCAAAGGGCATTAAGGCGGGTGAAATAGTAAGTGCTGTTGCAAAGCTTACGGGAGGTAACGGTGGCGGCCGCCCCGATATTGCCATGGCAGGCGGTAAGGATTCTTCAAAGCTTAACGATGCCTTAGCGGCAGTTAATACTATTATTACCGAAAAAATCGGAGGTTAAATTTATGGCAGACTGCTTATTTTGCAAAATAGCGGCAGGGGAAATACCAAGCACTAAGGTGTATGAGGACGAAAGCGTGTATGCCTTTCTTGATATAGATCCCCAAGCGCCGTTTCATGCAATTATAATCCCTCGCGAGCATATTACATCGGCGGCGGAAATTACCGCTGAGAATAGCGCACTTATAGCCAAGGTTTTTGAGGCGGCGGCAAAAATTGCCAAGGCTGAAAACCTTGATAAGGGTTTCCGCATAGTTAATAACTGCGGTGAAGAGGGTGGACAGACCGTAGGCCATATTCATTTTCACCTGCTTGCCCGTAGGAATCTTGCGTGGCCTCCAGGTTAAAGCATTCAAGCCCGAATCAGCTTAAAAAGGCGGTTTTAAGGCAGCATTCGGCTCATTGTCACTTATAGACTAAGAGAAATGTCCACATATCGTGTGGGCACCGGTTTACAGATTATTATTATTAAAGGGTGATGTTATGTCTGAATTTTATAATATGAAAATTGCGGGGCTTGAGCGAAGCCTAAAAAAATTTCCTGTGAACGATAAGCTTGATATTGCCGCATTCATTCTTTTCGGCGATACCGAAGTTACCGTTGCGGCGGCAGGGGAGCTACTAAAAAAGGTGCCAGAATTTGATATTATATTAACCCCTGAGGCTAAAAGCATTCCGCTGGCTTATGAAATGTCAAGGCAATCGGGTAAACCCTATGTTGTTGCAAGAAAGGGAATGAAAGTGTATATGGGTGACCCAGTTAAGGTTGAGGTTCGCTCTATTACCACCGACCATATACAAACCCTTTATTTAGGTAGTGACGAGGTAGAAAGAGTAAAGGGTAAACGCGTGCTGATAGTTGATGATGTTATAAGCACAGGCGAGTCCCTTACTGCCGTCCGAGAGCTTGTTAAAGCGGCAGGCGCAATCGAGGCCGCCGCCGTGGCAGTTCTTGCCGAGGGCGATGCGGCTGAGCGCACCGACATAATATATTTAGAGCCGCTTCCACTGTTCTTTAAATAAAATTTTTTTGAAAGCACTAAATCGAAAGATTTAGTGCTTTTTTGTATATACTACCTTTAGGAGGGAAAATATGAAAATTGCGTTTTTCGATGCTAAAAATTACGATATTGAGTCTTTCGATAAGGTAAAAGGGGATATAGATTTTAAGTTCTTTGAAACGAAACTTACCCTTGATACCGTAAGCCTAGCCGACGGTTGCGACGGTGTTTGTGTGTTTGTTAACGATACCTTAAACCGTGCCGTTATTGAAAGATTATGTGATATGGGTGTAAAGGTTATAGCGCTTCGCTGTGCGGGCTATAACAATGTTGATTTAAAGGCGGCAGAGGGAAAAATAATCGTTGTTCATGTGCCCGCTTATTCACCTTATGCCGTGGCAGAGCACGCTATGGCAATGCTGTTGACATCCATTCGCAGAGTGCATAAAGCATATATAAGAACAAAGGATTTTAATTTCAGCCTTTCAGGGCTCACGGGCTTCGACCTGCACGGCAAAACAGTGGGCATTATAGGCACTGGTAAAATAGGTAGGGTGTTTGCCGATATATGCCGCGGCTTCGGTATGAAAATTCTTGCCTACGATAAATTTCCAAATCCCGATATACCTGTAGATTATGTGGATATGCCGACCATTTTTCGAGAGAGTGATATTATTTCACTCCACTGTCCGCTAACCCACGAAACCTACCATATAATCGATGAAAAATCCATAGAAAAAATGAAAAAGGGTGTAATGCTAATAAATACTTCTCGCGGTGCGTTAATCGATGCCGAGGCTTTGCTAGAGGGCATTAAGGCGCGAAAAATAGGCGGCGCATGTCTTGATGTTTACGAGGAGGAGTCGGAGTTGTTTTTTGAGGACTTTTCGGGGCACATTGTAAACGATGATGTTCTCGCCCGACTTATCAGTATGCCAAATGTTATTCTAACCTCGCATCAGGGTTTTTTAACCACCGAGGCGCTTTCCAATATTGCCGAAACAACGGTAGAAAATATCCGCGAAATTTTAAGCAATGGCAACTGTGAAAACCAGCTGATTATAAACAATACAAAAAACCGTTAAAATCACTCTAAAGCGGCAGGCTACTGCCGCTTTTATATTTGCTGAATTTATATAAATAAATTACTCTTTTTTCGGTTGATAAATTAAACTCAACACCCATTTTTAGATTAAAAACGGGTGTTATTTGTACTATTCTATTATTTGAGCATTAAGGCGGCAGAAAAAACGATAAATTTGTTTTATTGATTCGAACTTACCGGTATTTTATAATCAAACTATAAAAGTTTTGGAGGTTTTACTTGATGAAAAGAATCGTAGCTGTTTTACTTGTGTTTTGCTTAGCGCTCTCAATATGCGCTTGCTCTAAGAACAAAGGCCCGAATGCCGATAGTAACGGTGCAAATAACGGTATTTACAAGGCAATTGCCACCGACACTAATCCAACGGTTATGGGCACTTTTTATCGCAATGTTACAGGTGTGGATTTGAGGTCTAATGATCCTGCCGTTAAAGCGGTTGACGAAAAGGCAGATGCAATGCTTAAAAAGATTGAGGAATACCCCGACACCTTAAAGCCTGCCGATGGCGGCAAGACCTACTATATTTCCAATAAAGGAAACGATTCTAACGACGGTCTTTCCCCTGAGAAGGCCCGCGCTACATATCTTTCAATCAAAACTTTTTTACAGCCGGGCGATCTTGTGCTTTTCGAGCGCGGCGGACTCTGGCGCGGTCAAATGAGCTGCAAAGAGGGTGTATCTTACGGAGCTTACGGTGAGGGCATTAAACCTCGTTTCTACGGCTCGGTAGACGCTTCTAAAAACGGTGCAGGTGTATGGGAAGAAACCGATACTGCCGGAGTTTATATGTTCAATAAAACAATTAGCGAATATTCAAACATTGTTTTCAATAACGGCGAGGCTATCGGTCGTCCCGTTCAGAAGATGGAGGATATAACCGAGCGTGAGCTTAATGTGGTTTACAAATCGGGCAAGGTTTATCTCTACTGCCCTAAGGGTAACCCGCAGGATGTTTACGAAGTAATAGAAATTGCTGAGGGTTATACCCTTATAACGGGAGATAACACAGGCGGCAAGAGCAATAATATTCATATCCAGAATTTCTGCATTATGTTTGCAGGTCTTCATGGAATTGGCCCAGGTCAATGCGAGAATTTTGAGGTTGATGGCTGTGTTATCGGATATATCGGCGGTAAAAACCTGTATTTAGGTAACACCTCTATTGGTAACGGAATTGAAATGTGGGGTAATGTTAAGGGCGCCAGAATTCACGATAACTATGTGTTCCAATGCTTCGACGCGGGAATTACCCATCAGTCCAATAACGGTATGGACTACTCAGTGGACGAAGACGATATCTATTACACCGACAACCTTGTTGAATATTGCCTCTACAGCTTTGAGGCATTTGTTCCGCAAAAGGATACCGGCACCTCCTACGATGCACCTAAATATTTCGAAAAATATACATCGCGTATGGGTGATGTTTATATCGAAAATAACATTTGCCGTTATGCGGGATACGGCTGGGGCACTTTAGACCGCTCAAGCAATGCCGCGTGTGACCTGCAGTATCGCGCGGGTATGCATGAGGAAACGCTTAAAATCTCGGGTAATATTTTCGACCGTCCCCGTCACGGCGTGGCACTTATGACCACCGTTGCTAAGAAGGAACTTGTAGTATTTACAAAC
This sequence comes from Acutalibacteraceae bacterium, assembly GCA_045594065.1. GTDB lineage: Bacteria > Bacillota > Clostridia > Oscillospirales > Acutalibacteraceae > SIG565. The sequence goes on along the minus strand of JAZNXU010000035.1, from coordinate 3,913 downwards.
AATACTATCCTTAAAGAGTCAAAACGCAAGGTGTTTAATATGCAAGGGGATTCCGTTAATATGCACGAGGATGTTACTTCCTTTATGTCCAAATATTTCAGCGATTTCAGCGGTACTACGCTTACCGAAGTTAAATAGCAATAAAAAATATCGAATTGCGTAGCAATATATCTACAAAAAATTAACTACCCGAAAAAGAGTTTTTAGTTCTCTTTATCGGGTAGTCTTTTTTATGCCGTTAAAAGCGGGGAATTTGCACGGTAAATTCTATTTCATATACAGATAATTGTCTTTAGCAGATCCGCTATTCCCTATCACTCTTTTTCTATAATGCTTATTAACAGTCTACCTGTTTTGTGCATAAACTCGGCGGCAGCGGTAATGTGCTCGGTAGGGAACAGCTTTAAGAATTTATCGGCTTCAAAGGTAAGCTCACCTGTGTAGCCGATTTGAGAAAGCGCCGTCATTACAGACTTAAAATCAATTTTTCCCGTAAAGGGCAGCAGGTGACTGTCATTTTCGGTGTCGTTATCGTGTACATGTAAAGCCTGAAGTCTGTCACCCAACACTCGAATGCTCTCTGCGGGGATAGCGCCTGTGAGTGCGCAATGTCCTATATCAAGACAAGCTACAAAACCGCCATAAAGCTTGTTTAACTCGTCAACATATTGAGCAAGCTCGTGCGGGTTAGAGCATACATCTGATACAATGCGGTTGTTATGTGCGCTTCGTTGCCACATGTTTTCTACCGCTATTTTAACGCCACATTCCTGCGCCTTTTGTGCGAAAGTGCCGTAAAACTCCATATTTATACCGAAAAAATATTCTGGGGAATCGCTATGGTAGTTGCGGTGGTGAAGCGGGTGGATAACAATTACTTTCGCCCCCACTAATCCCGCAATCTCTATGGCACGACCAATGCGGAAAGTAATATCCTCGCGAGCGGCGGTGTCACCTATAAAATCTCTCGCTTTAAAGTGGTACGGTGCGTGGCACTGGTTAAAGCAAACACCGTAGCTTTCGGCAATTTTGCGCATATTAAGGGCGATTTCGCGGTAATTGTCTTGCAGTAGCGGGTCGCCGTCTTCCTTGCCTAAATGCGTAAGAGTAAGGTCTAGGCAGTCATAACCAATCTCGCAAAGTCGTCTTACACCATCTTCATAACCGAATATGCTTGCGAATCGCTCTGTTTGTGTTGAAAGCTTCATATTAACACCTACTTGCAAAAGGTTTCAATGTAATTGTCAATCGATTCGGCAATTATTTTCATTGCTGTTTCGCGGTCGCTTACCTCGTTAACAGCGGTTTCCTTATTCTCAAGATTCTTGTAAACCTTGAAAAAGTGCTTCATCTCATCAAATATATGAGCGGGCAAATCGGTTATGTTTTTGTAGTGATTATAGTTCGGGTCGTTAAATGGTATGGCTATAATCTTTTCATCATTTCTGCCGTTATCTATCATTGAAATAACGCCTATCGGATAGGCGCGAACCAAGCACATCGGCTCAATCTTTTCAGAGCAGATAAGCAGTACATCAAGCGGGTCGTTATCGTCGCCGTAAGTACGGGGGATAAAGCCGTAGTTAGCAGGGTAGCGGGTAGAGGTGTAAAGAATACGGTCAAGCATAAGCAGACCTGTTTCTTTATCTAGTTCATATTTTTTCTTGCTTCCCTTTGTAATTTCAACAACACACATAAAATCCTCGGGCATAATCCGTTTTGGGGAAATATCGTGCCATATATTAGACATATTAATCACCTTTCTTATTATTATCATTATGAAATTATATTACTTTTTCCTTGTTTTGTCAATCAAGTGCGGGTTACAATAGTGAATATAGAAAATAAAATTTATGCTTGATTATTTGGAAATGTTGTGTTATAATAGCCATTGCTGTGAAAACAATAGTATGCGCTGATAGCTCAGCTGGATAGAGCATCTGCCTTCTAAGCAGAGGGTCGGGGGTTCGAGTCCCTTTCAGCGTGCCAAAAGGACAAACCTGTTTTTTAAGACTTGGTTTGTCCTTTTTTCTTATAAAAATATTTAAAAATCTATTAAAAACCAGCTATAAAATGACTTGAATTTTATAGTTGGATGTGATAGAATGAGAAAAATGTAAAATTTTGTAGGAGGAGTAACTTTATGAAAAAATTTCTATTGAATATATATACTAAATCATTGATTCTAACAATATTGCCTTTAATATATCCAAGTTTATTTTTTTATGCATTGTCGATTACAAGTGATACATCTTTAAAAGAGAACCTTATAGGTAGTTCTGTTTTTCTGGCTATATTACATATCATAGCGTTGTTTTATTATGGTTACACAGAAAATAAGCAAAGTAAATCTTTAAATCGATTAATAAATATTAAAGAAAAATCGCCTAAAGAAGTACAAGCAAGTTCATCGCTGTTGCAAAAATATAGTAAGATAATAAGGGATAATGCTGATAAGTTATATGATGTTATCAAAGATAAAAAAGGTCATAGTGACATTGCTGATTGGCAGTGGATGCGTTCTAATGGCGATGAACTTTGTAGCGAATTACATAGATTTATAAAAACAATAGCAGAAAAAGGTAATGAATTTTCGGTGAGTATGATGTTTAGAATGTCATCGAATAATGAAAATGGATTTACAATGTTATCAAGAGCCTCTGATGATGCAGCACACATACCGTATTCTTATAGAAAATTTGTTTCAGAAAGAGATGCGGAAGGTTCTTATTATAAAGAATTGTTGGATAGCAATCCTACGAGACCGAAAATTTTAATTAATAAAAGAGATGTCGAAAAAAAATTTAAAGGCATAGGAGATAAGAACTATTCTCAGTATATAGCTTTGCCAATTTCTTGTAAAGGAAAAGCTATCGGACTTTTGCAAATAACAGCTTACAATAACAGCGTTCTTTCAACACAAGAAGCTGAAATCAAACGTTTTTGCAATGACTATTTTTCTATTGCTGCAAATGCTATGTTATTGACTGACAAGAATGAAAATATAACACAAATTATATGAGGAAAAAGATGGATTATATTTGCCAATTTAAAAATCATAATATTAAATTCAATATTATATCCGAGACAGAAGCATTAAATATAATTAGCAATGAATTTTCATTCCATAAAATATTTAGTTATACATCGCTTTTTGAAAAATACAATAGCGGAGATAAGAGTGGATTTTTTGTTGATTTGGACTTTGGTCAACTATATTATTTAGCTAAAATAGATTCAAAATTAAGTCATATATTAATGTGTATGTGCTTGGAAATCGAAGAAAAGTTAAAAACAAAATTGATTTTTGATGCAGAAAGAATATGTGACACACATTCTTTACTAGTTGAATATTATAGTAGTGACCAGGAATACTTAGGATACAATTATGTTTCCGATAATAATGATGCTATTAATAACAATAGTACATTTAGCTCAATAACGCAAATGTCTTTTGTGGAATTTTTAGACGTTGCTCAATTTGGCACATTAGAAAGATTAATACATTATTTTTACAAAAAGTACGCTTTCGAAATATATAATATTGACTTTTTGTCATTTGAGACGCATTTATCTTCTGTCAGGAGAATACGTAATATTGTTGCACATAATAATTCTATCCTAAACAAACTGACAATCAAGACTGACTATCATGATTTTAAAATGCTATCGTTTTTGGGAAACCAAGGGATTAAGAATCGAACATTACAAACTAATATGTCAAAATTAATTATAAGTGATTTATGTGGATTTTTTGATGTATATTTTAATTTGGTTAACAATAAGAGCATATTAGAAATTCTTGATAATTTTAGTAAAACTTACATCCAAAAGTATAAAAAGTTTTTTGCCAATAATGATTTTTTAAAAAGCTCATACAAATTTTTAGAAAAAGTTATAATGGTTTATTATA
>JAZNXU010000034.1:0-50259 GCA_045594065.1 Acutalibacteraceae bacterium | reverse complement strand
TATGAATATATTTAAACGACAGAACTCCCTTGATTTTTAAGGGAGTTCTGTCGTTTAAAAGGTTTAATTATTGTGGGTTAATTCATTAATGCAAAAATCATAAAACAGTTTTACAGGTGTAAAGTTTAGGCGCTCCTTGCGGCATTCAATATATGTCGTGCGCATTATTGGTTTGCCCGAAATGGGAATAAGTGTTATATTGTTATCCCAGAGTCCGTCCCACGAATTGGGCGGAACAATTGATACACCAAGCCCCGCAGATATATACTTTCGGATACAAAAAGGATCATCACATAAAATTGATTTTTTAGGTAAAAAGCCATTTTGCTTGCAAATTTCCTCTGTAAGCTGCTTTAAGCTGTTTTCATTTGGCATCATAATAAATTGCTCGTTAGAGAGCTCAGAAATTGATACTTCACTGTGCTTTGAGAGAGGATGGGAGTTTGCAACAGCGAGCATTAGATTTTCGGTGACAATCGGGTGGCAAACGGAGTTTCTATCGCGGCTCTGCTTTGATGTTATTCGAATATCAAAGGGGAGAGTTGACTGCTCGAACAGATTGTGGCAAATAGAAAAGTTGATTTGCGGGTAAAGTTGCGTGAATTTTGGGATTATATCTGCGATAATTCTTCTTTCTTCAAGCACTAGCAGACGCACTTCGCCAATCGGCTCGTTAGAGTGTATAACAGAATTTTTTGCGCAATCTAATTCTTCAATACATCTTTTGGCGTGTCGGTAGAATGTTATGCCGTTTTCGTTTAAAAAAACTTTATTCCCGCTTCGATTAAAGAGCGGTGTGTTCAGCTCGGTTTCAAGTCGCTTAATTGTAATTGAAATAGCTGATTGCGGTATAATAGGCGTTTCGGAAAGCAAGAATTCATTCGTTAACAGAATTGCCGATTCGTGCGGTGCTGTTTGCCGAAATTACGGCGTAGGTGGCACAAAAATTCAACAAATGGTTTATCAGTATGAACATACCCCCAAAAACGAAAGTTTTATTCAGCGTGTCGATAGAATGGATGAAGACGCTGACATTATCGTAGTTTTCGGTGGTACTAATGACTGGGGCGAGGGAGATGCACCGCTGGGCACTAAGAGTGACCGTGACCCCTATACTTTTTACGGTGCGTGCCATACTTTGTTTTCAAAACTTATTAATAAGTACCCCGCAGCAGAAATTGTTGTAATTACACCCTTGCATCGCAGAAGAGAAAATATGCCCGAAGCCGATGGCCTCAGACACATTCAAAACGATGCTGTACTTGTGGACTATGTAAATATAATTCGCGAGGTTGCTGAGTATTATTCTTTGCCTGTACTTGATTTGTGGAAGTGCGGCAGATTCCAACCTGCTGAGCCGATTCTCAAAGAAAAGTATATGCCTGATGGACTTCATCCGAATGATGAGGGACACGGAATAATTGCAAACCGTATTATTGGTTTTCTCAAAACACTTTAATTTTAGCGAGAGGTGTTAAGCTTTGCATATTGCTTGGCAGAAATGCCGACTTGCTTTTTAAACACCTTGCAAAAATAGCTTATATCGTTATAACCGTTATTCGTAGCAATAGCGGTTATATTTTTTTGCCCTTCATTAATTTCGATACAAATATTTTCAATTCTCACAGAATTCACATATTCAATAGGACTTTTTCCTGTATATTCCTTGAAAATTTTGCAGAGATAGCTTTGGCTGAGTCCTGCCTTTGAGGCGAGTAGGGGGAGGGTAATATTTTCTGTATAATTATCATCTATCCAGTGCATTATGTTTGTGATAATTGAGGATTGCTTAAGTAGCTTTTTAGATGTAACATTTTCGATAACCAAATCCTCGGTATAGAAGAGTTCAATTATTGCATAAATATACGATAAAACCTTTAATTTGAAAAAAGGCTGTTTTAATTTCAGAGTATCAAATAAATTTTGGATAACACCGTATGCCTCACAATTCTTGAGTTTATCGGAGTTTTTAATTTCAAAGGTGCCAATAGTAAGCGGCTCTAAGTATGAAATATATAAATCTTTGTTTATATCTCTAAGCAGTTGCAAATCAAAAACTATACATTCATATTTGCAGTCGTACGGTGTTCCGCGATGTAATTCCTTGCAATTTATAAATGCAATATCGCCCTCACTAAGGAATATAACCGTGTTGTTTATGTATAAATCAAAATGCCCCTTTAAGATGCGAATCATCTCAAATTCGTTGTGCCAATGTGCAGGCATAGTATATTGCGGGTGTGTGCTGTCAACAGTGTAAATTTCAATTGGAAATTCTTTAGTTCCGCGCTGTTTTGATTCGTAAAGGTCTATATGTTTCATCTCATCACCTAAAAAACAAAATAAGACAATTATTCGATAATATTACACAAGAATTTTAGCACAAATTAAATTATAATACAAGTATAAAATTAATTTGGAGGTAATACTATGAGCAAATCAAGATTTATAGGTGACTATCCCGTAATAGGAATACGTCCGATTATCGACGGTCGTCGTGGACCAATGAAGCTTCGAGAGAGTCTTGAGGACCAAGTAATGGCTATGGCTAATGCCGCCAAGAAACTTTTTGAAGAGAATTTATTTTACTCAAATGGCGACCCTGTAAAGGTTATTATTGCCGATCATAGTATCGGTCGTGTGCCCGAGGCTGCTGCTTGTGCTGACCAGTTCCGCAAAGCAGGCGTTGACATTACATTGTCCGTTACACCCTGTTGGTGCTATGGCTCCGAAACTATGGATATGGATCCGAATACAATAAAAGGCGTTTGGGGCTTCAACGGCACAGAGCGTCCCGGTGCTGTTTACCTTGCTGCCGTTTTGGCAGGTCATGCGCAAAAAGGTCTGCCTGCCTTTGGTATTTACGGTCATGAAGTTCAGGATAGAGATCAGGTTTCTGAAATTCCGGAGGATGTTAAGGAAAAACTCCTTCGTTTCGGTCGTGCCGCCGTTGCCGTTGCCACAATGCGTGGAAAATCATACCTGCAGATTGGTTCGCAGTGTATGGGTATAGCAGGCTCGATAATCGATCAGGATTTTATGGAATCATACCTTGGTATGCGTGTAGAATCGGTTGATGAGGTTGAAATTCTTCGTCGTATGGAGGAAGGAATTTATAACGAGGAAGAATACAAAAAGGCTCTTGCATGGACTAAGGAACACTGCAAGGAGGGCCGTGATGATAACCCCGAATCGGTTGAGTTTTTAGGCGAAGAACGCCGCATTAAATTCACTCCCGAAGAAAAAGAAAAGCAGTGGGAATTCACCGTTAAGATGTACTGCATTATAAAAGACCTTATGACCGGAAATGAGTCACTTCCTGAGGGCTTTGAAGAGGAAATGCTAGGACATAACGCAATTGCAGGCGGTTTTCAGGGTCAGCGCCAATGGACCGACCATTGGCCAAACTGTGACTATCCTGAGGCTCTACTTTCCTCAACATTCGATTATGAGGGCGCACGCGAGCCTTACACCTTAGCCACGGAAAACGATGTTCTTAACGGTCTTGGAATGCTCTTTATGAGATTGCTCACTCATCGCGCACAGATTTTTGCAGATGTTCGTACATATTGGTCGGGTGAAGCTACTGAGCGTGTTACAGGATATAAATTTGAGGGTAAAGCTAAAGAATCTAATGGTATTATACATCTTCTAAATTCTGGAGCTGCTTGTCTTGATGCTTGCGGCGAATGCACCGACGAAGACGGTAACCCCACAATGAAGAAATGGTGGGAGGTAACAGAAGAAGATATCAAGAAGATGACCGACGCTACCGTTTGGTGTGAAGCGGGATTTGATAACTTCCGTGGCGGCGGCTTCTCCAGCCATTATACAACTAAGGCTGAAATGCCCTGCACTATGATTCGCTTAAATCTTGTAAAAGGGCTTGGTCCCGTGCTTCAGATTGCTGAAGGCTGGACTGTAAATCTTCCCGATGAAGTATCGGATACTTTAATGGAGAGAACTAATCCCACCTGGCCTTGCACCTGGTTTGCACCACGTTGCGACGGTAAGGAGGGCAGCCCGTTCAAGACAGCTTATGAGGTTATGCAGAACTGGGGAGCTAACCATGGCGCAATCAGCTACGGTCATATTGGTGCCGACCTTATTACAATGTGTTCTATGCTCAGAATTCCTGTTTGTATGCACAATGTTCCTGAGGATAAAATTTTCCGCCCTGCGGTTTGGAACTCGTTCGGTATGGATAAGGAGAGTGCAGATTATCGCGCTTGCGCAACATTTGGTCCATGCTTTAAGAAATAAGGAGAATAACTATGAAATATATGGAAATTCGTGAGCAGATTTGTGATGTCTGCCATAAAATGTGGCAGCTTGGTTGGGTTGCCGCTAACGACGGTAATGTTTCTGTAAAGCTGCCCGACGGTAACTTTATGGCTACTCCCACAGGTATCAGCAAAAGCTTTATAACTCCTGAAAAGCTCGTTATTATTAATAATAAGGGTGAGGTTATTGAGGGCGAGCCCGGCTATAAGCCTTCGAGTGAAATAAAAATGCACTTAAAGTGCTTTGCCGAGCGCGATGATGTAGGTGCAGTAGTTCACGCGCATCCGCCCACTGCTACGGGCTATGCAGTAGCAGGAAAGAGCCTCGATGAGTATTCTATGATTGAAACCGTAATTGCTATAGGCTCAATTCCGCTGACGCCCTACGGCACACCGAGCACCGACGAGGTACCTGAGGCTATCACACCGTATCTGTCCGAGCACGATGTATTCCTTTTACAAAATCACGGTGCACTTACCGTTGGTTGTGATTTAATTACGGCATACTACCGTATGGAAACCCTCGAATTATTTGCTAAAATTTCTTTAACCGCGCATCTATTAGGCGGCGCTCAGGAAATTGAAAAACCTCAGATTGACAAATTGCTTTATTTGAGAGATAATTATTATAAGGTTACGGGTAAACACCCTGGCTATAAACATTATAATAAATAAAGTAATTAGGAGGATTTGTTATGCTAAAGAATATCCCTAAAATTTTATCTCCCGAGATGCTAAAGGTGCTGTGCGAAATGGGACACAGTGACCGCCTTGTAATAGCTGACGGTAATTTCCCGTCAGAGTCGGTTGGCAAGAATGCTATAGTACTTCGCGCTGATGGACATTCGGGCACCGAGATTTTGGATGCTGTATTACAGCTTTTTCCGCTTGATACCTATGTTGAAAAACCTGTTAGCTTAATGCAGGTAACTCCCGGAGATAAGGTAGAAACACCAATATGGGATGAGTACAAACAAATTATCTCAAAATACGACGAACGCGGCGGCGATACAGTTGGTAATATTGAGCGCTTTGCTTTCTATGAAGAGGCAAGCAAATGTTATGCAATCATTGCAACCGGCGAGTCAGCACTATATGCAAATATTATGCTTCAAAAGGGCGTAATCTAAATTTGAAATCCACCCGAAAGGGTGGATTTCAGTTTATAAAGTGTTATATGGCAAGCATATATTATTTTATATTTGACATTCTGTTTACTCTTAATTAAAATAGTGGCGGGAAGTGATTTTATGAAAATTTTAAGTATAGGCAATAGTTTCTCAATGAACGCACACCACTATTTGCACGATATAGCCAAAAGCGGCGGCGTGGATTTTCAGTGTTATAATCTTTATATCGGCGGTTGTTCTTTGAAAACTCATTGGGAAAATTATATGAACAAAAGTGAAGATTATGAGCTTTGGATTAACGCTCAAAAGGAGCGTATAATTTCACTAAATGAGGCACTCGAAATGGAGAAGTGGGATATTATTACTCTTCAGCAGGCGAGTGGTTCAAGCCCAAAGTGGGAAACCTATGAGCCTTATCTTGGCAATTTATATGCCGTAATTGAAGTGCTTTGTCCCGAAGCTACTGTATATATTCATAAAACATGGGCTTATGAGGAAATTCAATACCGCGAATTATTCACTGGAAACCTAACCGATGATCAAGCAAATATGTACAAAAAATTGTCTGAGTGCTATGAAAAAGCCGCCGAGCTTATCGGTGCTGATATAATTCCTGCGGGCTCAGTTATTCAGTATCTGCGTGACAATACTTCCGAATTTGACGCGAAGTCAGGCGGTATGTTTTTAACGCGTGACGGATTTCATTTATCGAATCTGTACGGCAGATATGCTGCTGGACTCACCTGGTACAGCAAACTGACAGGTAAATCTCCAAAAACTGCAAAGTATATCCCTTGGTGTGAAGGCGAAAAAGGTGATGAGAAAATTTTAGAGGTTATCAAAAACGCAGTAAGCGCTGTTTTATCTAAATAATATAAATTAATGGAAAGAGTTTTAATAATTCTTTCCTTTTTTTATTTGTTAATTAAACAAAAAAAGTGGCTCTAGTTGTTATTTCTAATATATTTGTAAAAAACTTCCAATTTTTTTCAAAAAGTATTGATTTTTCTAAAATTCTATGGTAATATATGGATAACAAAAATTAAAGGAGCCGATATTATGGATAAGAAAACAAAAATTTTAGTAGCCGATAAATCAACAGAGCTTGGCAGCGCATTAGAAAAGAAGTTGGCGGGTAGAGGAATGGACGTTACTCTTTGTGAGAAAGATGGTTTTAAACTGCTTGATAACATTTCAAGGCTTCGCCCCGACATTGTTATTGCAGATGTTTTTATGCCAAATTTAGATATAATAGGGGTGCTTGACAATATAAAGAATTCAGATTCTCGGCACAAACCCTTTGTGGCAGCGATGTCAAGCTACGATAACCCAAAGCTTGAAAAGGAAACCCTTGAAGCGGGAGCAGATTTTTATTTTATAAAGCCGTTTGACATTAATTCTTTTGCAGATAGAATTGCTTATTTTGCTAAGGATACTACTGAGAGCACCGATAAGAATGAAGCTCTGTCAAAATATGATTTAGAGCTTATGGTAACTGAAATTATGCACCAAATAGGCGTACCCGCGCATATAAAGGGTTATCACTACTTGCGTGAAGCGATAATTCTTTCAATCACTAATACCGAGGTTATTAACTCGGTAACAAAAATTTTGTATCCTACAGTTGCCAAAAAGCATAATACAACATCTTCAAGAGTTGAAAGAGCTATTCGCCACGCTATTGAGGTTGCATGGGACCGAGGCGATATTGATGTACTTAATTCATATTTCGGTTATACTATACAAAATGATCGTGGCAAACCTACAAACAGTGAGTTTATTGCAATGATTTCCGATAAGCTTCGGTTAAAACTTAAAATAAGTTAAAATTAAGTTCTCAGCAGATTTATGCTGAGGACTTTTTGTATATTAAAGAAAAAATAATCCAAAATATTTTTGGTGAGAAAATTGGAAAATGTGAACTGTTTAAAGGGTAAACAGCTTGATAAAGCACTAAGCAGAAAAATTGAATATTTTAAGGAGCTTTATAAAAAAGACGGTGCCTTTCGTATACGTCAAATGCATATTGAAAGGGCTTGCAAATTTGATTGTGCCATAATTTTTTTCGACGGTATGATTGATACAGAAAAACTGAACAACGGTCTTATCCGTCCGTTATTGACATCGGAAGTAGAAATGAAACAGTCTACAGTAATTGATTACCTTGAAAAGCAAGTACTCTACAATAATGAAATTGCCAAAACCGATGATATATATTTAATGATACAGGCAATGAATTTGGGAGATACCGTAATTTTATTAAACGCAACGCGTGAAGTACTGATTGTTAATACTAAAGGTTGGCGAACAAGAGGTATTAACGAGCCACAGGATGAGCGTATTTTGCAAGGACCCCGTGAGGGGTTTGATGAGGCGTTAATTCTTAATGCTGCAATGCTTCGCCGTAAACTTGCAACACCCGATCTATGCCTTGAGAGAATTACTGTCGGTGTTAAGAGCCAAACGAATATATTTGTTTGCTATTTAGAGTCGCTTGCCGACCAAAAGTTGGTGAAAAAAATCAAAAAGCAAATAGAAAATATTGTTATTGACGGTGTTTTAGACGCCAATTATATAAGCGAGCTCATTAATAAAAATAGATTTTCAATTTTTAAAACTGTGGGCAGCACTGAGCGCCCTGATATTGTTGCCGCAAGGCTGCTTGAGGGAAGAATAGCCATTATGGTTGACGGAACACCCGTAGTCCTCACTCTGCCTTATTTGTTTGTTGAGAATTTTCAATCAGATGATGATTATTATTTAAATTATATTTATGCGGGATTTGGTAGAATGCTGAGATATTTTTGCTACCATCTCTCGGTGTTGCTTCCAGCTGTATATTTAGCTGTAACACTATTTCATCCGAATCTACTACCTGCATCGTTTTATGCTTCGATTTCAGCTGCAAGAGAGGGCGTACCTTTTCCATCAGCGGCGGAATGCTTGATTTTAATATTCATATTTGAAATTCTCAGAGAAACAGGTATTCGTATGCAGCAAAGTATGGGACATGCTTTGAGTATAGTTGGAGGATTGGTGGTAGGTCAGGCAGCAGTTGAAGCAAATTTAGTGAGCGCTCCGCTTTTAATAGTGGTGGCTTTTAGCGGTATTGCGGGATTAATGGTACCACGCCTAAAGGCGGCGGTTATATATTCTAAAATACTGCTAGTATTATTGGCATCGTTTTTCGGAGTGTTTGGTCTGTTTACAGGACTTACCATTATTCACATTCATTTGTATTCTCTTGACTCTTTTTCGGTGGATTATTTGTATACTGTGAGCGTATTTTCGAAAAACAGCCTTAAAGATACAGCGGTAAGAGCACCTTGGTGGAAAATGATTACCCGTCCGAAAGGTATTACAAATGATATTATAAGACAGAGGAATAGAAATGATTAAGAGATTGGCAGTATTAATTTGCGTTATTGCGTTAATGCTATCTGGTTGCGCCAAAACTGATTACACTGAGCCAGAGGATAGAACTATTGTGACGGCATTAATAGCCGAATATAAGGAAGAATATATTATTACTGCCGAAACAGTAAGTGTACCTGATAATGCAAAGGAAAGTAGCTTTAAAGGTGAAAATTTAATTGGACGCGGTGATAATCTGCAAACGGCTTTTAAAACTCTTCAACAGAATTTTTCTAAGGAACTCTCATTTTTTCACTGCCCGCTGATTATTTGCAGTAAAGACACTTATGTTCTTAAAAAGGATGAGCTTCAATCTTTTCTTTTTAATAACAGTCAATTAAGCCTATCAATAAATTTAGTATTGTGTGAGGATGCTCAGGAATTCACTAAAATTGAGCTTAAAGAGGGTGAGTTTTTAGGCTATGAAATAACAGAGCTTATTGATTTAAAGAACATTGATGCAAAGTTTATTGATATTTCGCGCAAAAAAACTACACCACCGCTAATTTCGGTTGGCAGTGAAAACAAATTTGAAATTTCGGAGAATGCAAATGAGTGAAAAATCGTTTATAAAGCATAAGATTTTTTTACTTTCAATATTTATTCTAGGTAATACTGTAATCGTATTTCCCAAGGGAATAGGGGTGGAAACAGCGCTGTTTTCTTTGCTTCTATCACTCATTCCAACGGCTGCTTTGTGCTTTTTAATTGTAACGATTGGAAAAATCACAATACAAGTTCCGAAATTTGCCGAATGGATTGTTGCATTGTTTTGCGTCGTGATATTCATTATTTGCGCAAGAGATTATGTCAGCTTTGTTGATACAATGCGTCTGCCCAAAACACCGCGACTCATAATATCTTTTATTTTCATAGCATTATGTATGATATTGGGATTAATGCAGAAAAAGGTATTGTACCTTTTTGCTTTATTTTCCTTTATTATAACGGCATTTATATTCATTTCGGTTTTTTTGTTTTCACTAAATAAACTCGATTTTGGTGCGCTGAAAATTACTGATTTAGATTTTAAAACACTGCTTCGGCAGTCGCTTACTTTTTTTATACACAGTTTCGGTCAGTTGATAATCCCTGCATTTTTCTTTAGGGAATACAGCATTCGTCAAGATAAAAAGGTATATTATTTAGGTATTGCCTCAGGTTTCGCATTAGTTGTAATTTATGTTCTTAATATTATGCTGGTTTTAGGCAGTGAAATCGCCGCTAATGTACAGTACCCGTATGCAACACTCACAAGTCTTGTGTCATTCGGGCGAAATTTCAGCCGACTTGACGGATTTACCTATTATGTATATTTTTATTCAAGCCTAATTAAATGTGCGGTTGCTGTGAATGTAATCTTAAATATCTTTAGGGCATATAAAAAGACAACTGCATCAATTTTAGCAGCTGTCCTATTAGTAACCTGCAATATTAGCGCTCTGCAAACAGCTTTACACACAGATATTGCGAATCTTATAATATTAGTTTTTGAAATTGCTTTTCCTGCATTACTTCTTATATATTTAAAAATTAAATCTCGCCAAACACTATAGAATCATAAATTTGTGCAATTTTTTGCCATGTAACAGGACCCGTAGCGCCCGTTGCAGGTATACCGTAAAGCTCTTGGAAAACCGACACCGCATCGCGTGTAGTTTCATCATAAATTCCGTTTACCGTAACGGGCGGTATGTTGCCGAGGGCCTGTGAAATTCTGAGTAAATAGGTTTGTAAATCGGTTACATTATCACCGACTGCTCCGGGAGTTATGAAATATCCGGGGTATAATTTTGCGGCTTCACCCTCATAACCCGCAGGCAAAGACCTTAAAATATCGCTGTAAACCGATGTGATTTTATTCCATGTTTCACGATTTACAACGCCCGTTGACGGTAGTCCGTATTCGGTTTGAAAAACCAATACAGCGTTTTGGGTGGCATTATCGAAAATAGAAGAAATAGGGAATAGGTTTAAGTTGGGATTGAAGTACGCAATAACATTCAGATAATACTGAATTGTGGTTACTGGGTATCCGCTTGAGCCATAAGTAAGCTCGGATTCATATTGTGTTGTGACTTCTTCTTCGGTAAGCCCCTCGCTTATCAACTCTCCAAGTCTTTTTACACCGTTAAAAATTTCTTTAATCTTGTACCAAGTGGATTTATCAACCGTGCCAGTTACATTTAGATTGAAAATTTCTTGAAAGACTTCAACTGCCTCGCGGGTTTCAGCATCGAAAATACCCGTTGTTATATTGATTTCAGGTATCGCGGGATAGTTTCGGCGTATTCGGTTTAGTTGCTGTTGAATAATTCTAACATCATTTCCTGCACTGCCTATTATTAACGGCGAGCCGGGGTAGGATTCTGGAACATCGCTTACTGGAGCATCTTCAACTATTCCGATATCGTCGCCGTAATAGTTCTGCAAAATACGGTAGGGTGTATAGCCTTGCTCAGCAAGGCGAACGGTGCCCCATTGGGAAAGTCCTGCGCATTGTGAGGTTGTGCCATTGCAAAACTGGGTGAACAGGGGTTGAACTTCGCCCTGACGGACTACATAATCGTTGAAAATGTCATCAACAATTCGGCTTATATTTTCATATATATCTCTGTCTTTGTAAAAAGCTTGGTCAAGTGCGGTGGTATTGGTTATATCAAAATTATACCCTCTTGACGGATACCATTCGGTGTACACACGGTTAAGCGCAAAACTGATAATTGCGTATATATTCGCTCTTAAAGCCTCTTCGGGCCAAGTGGGGTAAATTTCACTTGATGCCACATTTTTTATGTAATCTGTAAAAGACACGGTTACATTTTCAGCAGGAGTATCGGGGGCGCCTAGGTGCACTGTAATAGTTTCGGGAACTACAGGTGTTAATACTGCCATACATTTCACCTCATAAACTATTTTCAGTAGGTAAGGTTATAATACGCGGCTGTCCGTCTGGTGAAGCGCCGAAGAATGTCATATCAAAATTTTGTAGGGTAGTAACGCCCTCAAATACAGGTATATTTTTGATAGTAAACGGTATATAGTTTTCTGCATCTATTGTTACATCATAAAACACCGCCGAATTAATTAAATTAGTACCGGGCTGTTCGCTGAGGGATTTTGGGATAGCAGGCAGCGTCAGATTAGGCGATTTCCCACTCATATCGGTAGTACCCTCGTTTACAACATTTCCGTTTTTATCGGTCACACTAAATTGAGCACCCGCTACTGGAAATGTGTTTTGTGAGTGGGTAACAGATAACTTTAAAATACCTGTTGCATTATTTGCGGGCGGTACTGGCATTTCAGCAGGACTGGTATTGACAGCAATTCTAGCTTCATTAAACCTACTTCGGGACTGCATTTCTCTTAGCTCGTTAATATAATCATTAATGCTTTTTTCCACAACATTACCTCCTAAACATTTTATATATTTTATGTTCAGAAACAAATTTCGTGAAAGCAGCATTGGTTATTATGAGGAATCTACGGTTCTCATCCTGCAAAAAGCAAAAAATAAAACAGCACCGCCGAGGGTGTTGTTTTGTTTTCTGGCTATGGGCTACAAAAAAGATATTTTCGGCAGTTTTGCGTATGAATTCGAACTCTCGCATTTTTTAGTGAAATCGCTCGCGTGCGCTCACGGTGAAATAATTCACTTCGTAAATTGTGAAATTTGATGCTGACGCAACAAGTGAAATTAAATCCATCCACTTGTTGTTCACAGCGAATTTTGCACGCCGCAGGCGTATTTCACATTGCGAAGCAATATTTCACCCACCCGCAAGGGTGGATTTAGTTGAAAACGACAGATTCCTGTCGGAATCTGTCGTTTTCTGGCTGGGGTGGCAGGATTCGAACCTACGAATGCAGCAGTCAAAGTGCTGTGTCTTACCGCTTGACGACACCCCAATATTTAATTTTTTAAAAGGCTTTGGACGATCTTACGCCAAAGCCTTTTTATGTGGGGTGGAAGATGGGACTCGAACCCACGGTCTCCAGTGCCACAAACTGGCGCTTTAACCAACTAAGCTACATCCACCGCATATGCACCAATTATACCACAAAAACGCCTTTTGTCAATACTCAATTTAAAAAATATCTACATTAATTTTTCCACAATATTTCTTTGAACTCAGCGAATAGATAAATACTGCTGTCGTAATTATGAGCATAATACTTAGAATAACTGACGAGTTACCAAGAACGACATTTCGGTTTTCAATGTTACTGACTGTTTCGATTTTTATTGAAAATATCTTTAGAAGAATAAATGTGAAGCTCGCCGATAATAATGCGTGTACTATTCTTGAAAAGATAACCTTGGTAATTGAGGGTGCAAATTCACGGGATATATGCAGTACTTGAAATATGATTGATAGACTGCTAAATCCCAAAATTGCAGACAAAACATAAACATTTTTCGTGCTTACAACAGCGTTACTTATTTCTAAGAAATAGCTTAGAAAGGATTTAAATGCACTCGAAATTTCCATAATGTTCACTAATCCCAGCAAGGTAGAGGCTACCACAATGTACCCGCATATATTCAGCATTGCTGTCGAAGAATCGGCCACTGAATTTACAAATACTTCGGTAAACTTTTGCGAAGTTCCGCTCTTTTCTGCGCTATTGCACAACTTTTTAGAAAGGCAGATAAAAATAACAAGCGATGATAAAATGTTGGCTGCAAAGAGAATTAAACCGCTGGCAGTTGAATTTAAAATTCCGCTTCCAACAGTCAGTATTATAAAAGATGGTCCTGCATTAATACAAGAGAGTAATAGCAGCTCAGCGTTGTTTTTATTAAGACAACCTTTGCTATATTCTTCACTGATAATTTTCGCCCCGATTGGATACCCACCAAGATTTGAAAGTATAAAAATTATAATAGGCAGTTTAAAACGGTCAAATCGTTTTGGAACGGGGAGTGAATATAAAATCCCTGATTTAGATATCAAAAGTACCCCTACCATAAAGGGAAATAGTGATGGAATAATAACATTGCTACTAAGCAATAAACCCTCGAGTGCTGATTTTTTTGTGATTTCAGGATTTATCAAGAGCATTGATAATAAACAAATAATACCGATTAAAAGAGTAATTTCTTTAAATTTCTTTATAGTTATTGTCAAAAAACGCCCTCCTCAGTAGTAGTTATGAATTATTAAGTCACCGCTTTCATATTTTAATTTAGAAAGCTTGGTGTTAATATGGTTAAAAAGATTAAAACAGGTATTAATAAGGGCAAAACGAAAAAAATTCAATTGCTTAAATTTACAGATGAGGTCCCTGTGGTAATCGGCAAAAATTTGCCGCTTATTACTTTGTTTGGAAATTCTCAGGTGCAAATAGACGGCTGTTTTGGAATTATAGAGTATGAAGAAAGTATCGTAAAAATCAGTGTTAAGAATGGATTTATTACATTTATGGGAAAGGATTTCAAAATAACCTCTTTTGCAGACTATCAGATAGTGTTTTCCGGCTTTGTATTTTCGGTCGAGTTTTCGGTTTAGGGGACAGATATGCTTATTATAAATTTATACAGATATTTAACAGGATATGTTGAAATTTTGGTTTCAGGTGAATTTTGCGAAAAGATACTAAACCTATTTGCCGCTAATCGTATTAATGTATGGGATATTGAAAGTGATAAAAACAGTATAAGACTTAAAATCTCAATTAGGGATTTTAAGAATTTGAGAACAATTAAAGGTAAAACACATTTTAAAATTAAAATTCTCAAAAAGTTCGGTTTAGTGTTTTTAACTAGAAGATATATATGGCGCTTGGGAATTCCTGTAGGTGTGTTTCTCTTTTTTATAACTCTTAATATTTTAGCAATGTTTGTTTGGAACATAATTGTTGTTGGCAATGAGAGTGTGCCCACCAATGCAATTCTAACCGCATGTGAAAATATAGGAATTAAAAACGGAGTTATGACTAAGAATATAGATTCACAACTTTTAAGAGAGAAATTATTGCTTGAGTGTAAGGGGCTTTCTTGGTGTTCTTTTAATGTTGAGGGCTCGAGGGTTACGGTAAATGTGTCCGAAATTAAAAACAGCACCGATAAAGATGTTCCGTGCAATATAGTATCTGACTATAATTGCATTATTTCAGAAATTCTTGTTGAATCGGGAGTTCCCGCAGTACAAAAGGGTCAAGCGGTGAAAAAAGGCGATTTGCTGGTAAGCGGAGTGTCGGATATCAGCGGAGTAAATAAATTTATTCATGCTAAAGCTAATATTAAAGCTGATATTACCGAGAGTGTAGAGGTTTCCAGCGTGTTTTCCCAGGAAAAGAGGCGTTTAACAGGTAAGGTAGTTAATAAATCGGTACTTGAATTTTTTGGAATTAAAATTCCGCTTTATCTTGGTAGTACAGCAGGGGAATTTGATGAGCAAGTTAGCGTTGAAAATATATATTTATTCGGTGAAAAAATGCCGATTAAGATATATAATAAATCATTTCATATTTGTGAAACCTATGAATATTTGTATACGAGAAGTGAATTGTTAGAAGAATTAACTAAGCAGATGGATGAAAAGATTAGGAAAATATCGGGTGAATGTGAAATTCTTGAGCGGAATATAAGCGAAAATGAGCAGGGAATAACTTTAAAATATGAAATAAGGTATAATAAATATATAGGTTCAGAAGAAAATTTAATTTTTGATGTTTCAAATTAGGGAAAAATATGTTATACTTAAATTAATAATATGCTGGAGCGTGAATTTTACGGAAAAAACCATAAAAATCAAGAATCTTGACCATATTTCTCTGCTTTTCGGGAATTATGACGAAAACATAAATATCATTGAAAAGCGCTATAAGGTTGTAATAACGAGCCATTCGGATCTCCTTAAGATTTGTGGAGAACCCGAAAATGTTGAATTGTCTGTTAGCGTTATTGATGGGCTTATTTCTCTTATCGAAAAAGGCGAGTCTATTACTGAACAAAACATAGATTATATTATAGGTCTTGTCGATGACGGTGATGTTTCAAAAATCGAGGAATTAAAATCTGCCGAATGTATTGCTGTTACCATTAAGGGCAGACCTGTAAAGCCTAAAACTTTAGGTCAGCAAAAATATGTTCAGGCTATTAAAAACAATACAATTACGATTGGCGTTGGTCCCGCCGGTACTGGTAAAACCTATTTAGCAGTTGCTATGGCGGTTATGGCTTTTCGTTCTAAACAAATTAATCGTATTATTCTAACAAGACCCGCTGTTGAGGCAGGCGAGAGTTTAGGCTTTTTGCCGGGCGACCTACAACAAAAGGTTGATCCGTATTTGCGCCCCCTTTATGATGCGCTTTATGATATGCTTGGCCCCGAAACCTTTCAGCGGTGTCAGGAACGCGGTGAAATCGAAGTAGCACCGCTTGCATATATGCGCGGTAGAACGCTTGATGACAGCTTTATTATTCTTGATGAAGCTCAAAATACCACAAATGAACAAATGAAGATGTTTTTAACTAGACTCGGTGCTAACTCTAAAATAGTAGTTACCGGCGATATCACGCAAATTGATCTACCTGTGGGCAAAAAATCGGGTCTTAAAGAGTGTATTTCGGTGCTTAAAAACATCGATAATATTGCAATTATTAAATTAACTGGCAGAGATGTAGTTCGTCATAAGCTGGTGCAGGAAATAATAAAAGCTTATGAAAAGAGCGAGGAAAGGAAGAAAAAATATGATAAAAGTTAAGGTTAATATTGCTGATAGACAAAAAGCGGTAAAGTTGCCTACGGGTATAAGACTGCTTGTGAGAAAATCTTGTGTTGCAACCCTTGGAGAGGAAAATTTCCAAAACGATGCAGAGGTTAATGTTACCTTTGTTGATGATAATGAAATTAAAAGGATGAATACTGAGTTTAGAAATATTGAGGATTCTACCGATGTGCTTTCTTTCCCACTCGGTGAAAATGGCATATATGATACAAATCCCGAAACGGGCGCTAAAATGCTCGGTGATGTTGTAATTTCTGTAGAACATGCTTTTGCTCAGGCAGACCTATACGGTCATACTATCGAGCGCGAAATCGCCTTTTTGACAGTTCATTCAATGCTGCATCTTTTAGGATATGACCATATTGCGGGTGGATTAGAGGCAGCCCGTATGCGCGAAAAAGAGGAATTTATTCTTGAAAATCTCGGATTAGCGTTTATCAAAGATTAGGAGTACCTATGGGAACGAAATCAGCTTTTATAAGCATCATTGGTAGGGCGAATGTAGGTAAGTCGTCTTTTTTAAACAAGGCGCTTGCACAAAAAGTGTCAATTGTATCGGACAAGCCCCAAACAACCCGCACTAAAATTATGGGGGTTAAAACAGTGGATGAAACCCAACTTGTGTTTATTGATACTCCAGGTTTTCACAAGCCTAAAAATGTGCTTGGTGAGAAAATGGTTAAGGCAGTAGGCGAGGGTATGACCGATATTGATGCGGCTCTTCTTATTATTGAGGCTGTGCCGCGGTTTAAGTTCAATCCCGATGATTTACCGCCGGCAGAGTTGGAGCTTATAGAAACCCTTAAAAAACGCAAAATTCCGGCTATACTCGGTGTTAATAAAATCGACCTTTTAGAAAATAAGGACGATTTGTTTGAAATCATCAACGCATATATGTCGGTATATGATTTTGCCGCTGTAGTGCCATTTTCGGCCAAAACGGGCGATGGGGTTGATATAATAGTTAATGAGTCTATTAAATTTGCCAAAGCTTCTGTACACTTTTTCGGGGACGACGAGGTTACCGACCAGTCTGACAAGGTAATGGTGGCAGAGCTTATACGCGAAAAGCTTTTAAGACTGCTCTCATACGAAGTACCGCACGGTATTGCTGTTGACCTTGAACGCTTCTTTGAGCGTGATAGTAAAGACGGTGAGCCTGTACTCGAAGTTGAGGCGGTAATATACTGTGAAAAAGACTCTCATAAGGGTATAATTATCGGTAGGGGCGGTGCCATGCTTAAGCGTATAGGTACACTTTCCCGCCGTGATATTGAAAACTTTTTTGGAATAAAAGCCAATGTTAAGTTGTGGGTAAAGGTTAAAGAGGATTGGCGTAACCGTCAGGGACTCATTCACACCTTTGGTCTTGATTAGTAATATTTTTCCTTAAATATATAGACGCTTTCGGCAAACATTATTTGTAGTCGGAGGAAAGTCTTATGAATGTTAATGATGCGTGGAATAATTTTATTGCGAGTGGCTCTCCGCTGAGCTACATTGAATACTCACAGTTAAAGCAAGTTGAGGAGGCTAAAAATGCAGACAGCAACCAAGGCGCTTGTAATAAAGGTAATGGATATAAGGGATAATGATCGACTTATAACATTGCTTACGGCTGAATTCGGGCTAATTAAGGCATTCGTTTCGGGCGCTAAAAAGACTTCAAATAAAAATCATGCTGCAACTAGCCTTTTTTGTTATTCTGATTTTTTGCTTGCAAAATCGGGCGATACATATAAGGTTAAGGAATCTACCTTAATTTCAAGTTTCTTTAAGTTGAGCTCAGACATATTGGATTTAAGCCTTGCACAGTATTTCTGTGAGCTTGCCGGTGTGTTTTCCCCTGAGGATAACTCTGCAACAGAACATTTAAGACTTACACTTAATTCGCTTAATTTTCTTTGCAAAAAAAGCGTTCAGCCGCAGCTTTTAAAGGCGATTTTTGAAATGCGCCTTATGACCGTTTCAGGTTATATGCCGGATTTGGTCGCTTGCGCACAATGCGGAAAATTTGACGATGATTTGATGTGCTTTTATTATGAGGATGGCTCTATTTTGTGTCATGAGTGCCGTGTGGACGAGAAGTGTGCATATGTTGACCGAACTCTACTTTCTGCTTTAAGGCATATAATATATTCAGATTTTGAAAAGCTGTTCAACTTTTCAATACCTGAGGATGCCGCCGTGCGGCTTAATCGAATAACCGAAGAATATCTTATTTTTCAAACCGATCGAAGATACCATACATTGGATTTTTACAAAAGCCTATTATAGGAGATTAAAATGTCAAACGATATTAAAAATTTCAACACATTAGAGCTTGATAAGGTTTTATCAATGCTATCAAATGAAATTTCTTTACCCTCTGCCGCCGAGCGTGCCAGAGGGATTTTGCCGTTGTTCGATGAAACTCAGGTGCAGCATTCGCTTGACAAAACTTTTGCTGCTTATACTCTGCTTGGCGTTAGCGTAATGCCGTCATTCTCGGCAGCTGCAGACAATTCTGAGGCGCTCAAAAGAGCAACACTCGGCGGTGTGCTTAATGCAGGCGAGCTTTTAGCTGTTGCCAGAACTTTACAGGTTATCCGCACTCTAAAGGCGTGGCGTGAAAATGTTAATATGGCAGATAAAACCTGTATTGACGGGTATTTTGATAATCTTGTGCCGAATAAATTTTTAGAGGATTCAATTCTTTATTGTATTAAGAATGATGAAACGATAAGCGATAGCGCATCGCCTGAGTTATCAAATATCCGTCGTAAAATATCGGCGGCATCAAACAGTATTCGTGAGAAGCTTGACAGAGCTATACGCGGAGAGCAGTCGAAATACCTTCAAGAGAATATTATTACTCAGCGTGACGGTAGATTTGTTGTTCCTGTAAAAAATGAATTCAGGGGCAATTTTCCGGGTATTGTACACGACACATCGGCTTCGGGAGCTACGCTGTTTATTGAACCAATGGCGGTTGTGGAAATTAATAACGACATTCGCGTACTGCGCTCGAAAGAAAAAGAAGAAATTCAGCGTATTTTAGCCGAGCTTTCTGCCAATGTTGCCGAACACAGTGAAGCTATTTTAAATTCATATAGAATTATTGTTGAGCTTGCCGTAATATTCGGTAAAGCATCGCTTGCATATAAAATGAGGGCGAGTATGCCCAAAATTAACTCAAACGGCAGAATTGTGCTTAAAAATGCGCGCCATCCTCTGATAAATCCCAAAGATGTAGTGCCGATTTCGTTGACTTTAGGTAAGGATTATAACAGCTTGGTTATTACAGGTCCGAATACAGGCGGTAAAACGGTTACGCTTAAAACTATAGGTCTTTTAACCCTTATGGCTATGTGCGGGCTTATGGTGCCCTGCGATGACGACAGTGAGTTATCGGTATTTGATAAGATTTTAGTTGACATTGGTGATGAACAGAGCATTGAGCAATCCCTTTCTACATTTTCATCGCATATGGTTAATGTTATTTCAATTATTGAGAATGCAACCCCTTGGAGCCTTGTTTTGATAGATGAGTTAGGCTCAGGCACAGACCCAATTGAGGGTGCGGCGCTTGCGACTGCAATACTTATTAAACTTTATAAAAAAGGTGCAAAAATTGCTGCTACAACACATTATGCTGAGCTTAAGAGTTATGCGCTTACTACCGACGGGGTGGAGAATGCAAGCTGTGAGTTCGATGTTGAAACACTTAAACCTACATACCGCTTATTGGTTGGTGTACCCGGTAGGTCAAACGCCTTTGCAATTTCCGAAAAACTTGGCTTAGATATGAATATTATTGACGAGGCTAAGAGCTTTGTTAATGAGGAAAATCGACAGTTCGAAACTATTATTTCGGCACTGGAAAAGGAACGCACCGATGCCGAAAAAAGGATTAAAGAGGTTGAAGAGCTTAAATTAAAGCTTATTGAGCAGAAAAAAACCTCGGACACAAAGCTTGCCGAGGCTGAAAGGAAATATAATCAGATTTTAGATAAAGCGAAGACAGATGCATCTTATATCATCGATAAAGCACGCTATAAGTCAGATGCACTTATTAATGAACTTGAGGATATAAAGAAGCAACTTAACGCCGAGAATGCGGCTGATAAATTCAGAAATGCCAAGCTGTTAGCCAAAAATCAAATTAACGAAATGCTTGATGATGCCAATCCCGTAGCGGAAAGACTGAATTCAGATTATAAGTTGCCGCGAGCATTAATAGTAGGTGATAATGTTAAAATTATCGATATTTCCCGTGACGGTACTGTAGGTGAGGTATCAGAGAAGAATGGCAAAGCACTTATTATTTCGGGCAATATGAAACTTTGGGTAAGCTTTAATAATTTAATGTTGCTTGAGGCTAAGAAGAAAAGCACACCCAAGAAAACAGTTTCAAAGCCATCTAAGCTTGAGAAAATCGCCGCCACAGAAATAGATATTAGAGGATTTGCTTCCGACGAAGCATTAATTGAACTTGGCAGATTTATAGATAACGCTATTATGACAAACATTAATACTGTTACTATTATTCACGGCAAGGGTACGGGAGTGCTTAGAGCGGCGGTACACAGATATTTACGCGGTAATAAATATATCAAAAATTTTCGTGTAGGTCTTTTTGGCGAGGGCGAAAACGGAGTTACAATAGCAGAACTTAATAATTAAAAAAGACGGCTTAGCCATCTTCTCATAAGGAAGTCGAGCTAAGCCGTCTTTTTTCTTTTATACAGTCAGGCCACCGTCGATGCAAATTGTTTGACCTGTAATGTAATCTGCACCGTCGGATGCTAGGAAATATGCTGTTTTTGCTACCTCCAGCGTGTTACCAATGCGACCAAGGGGCAGGGTAGACACAAAGTCATTAATCTCGTCAGGGGTTAAATGTGCATTCATTTGTGTGTCTATCATACCTGGGGCGATACAGTTAACAGTGATGCCACTAGGACCCACTTCTTTAGCGAGCGCCTTTGTAAGTCCTATTACACCTGCCTTGGAGGCTGAGTAGTGTACTTCGCATGAAGCACCCATAACACCCCAAGCAGATGAGATATTAATAATCTTACCAGACTTGTTTTCTATCATATGAGGTAAAACTGCCTGCGAGCAGTTAAATACTCCCGTAAGATTGACATCGAGCATAGCATTCCATTCGTGCTCGCTAATGTCTGTAAATAACTTTTGTGCAGAGATTCCGGCATTATTAATAAGAACATCAACTTTTCCGTATTTATAAATTGCTTCCTTAATAAGTAATTCTGCTTCAAGCTTGTTTGTAACATTTACCTTTTGTGCAAAAACAGAGTGCCCGTTTTGTGTTAGGGAATTGCGGAGTAGAAAAGCAGATTCCGCAGAGTTGTTGTACCCAATAACAACATTCCAACCTTGCTCAGCAAAATATATTGCGGTGTGAGCGCCAATGCCCTTAGCGCCGCCTGTAATCACAACTGTTTTCTTATCGTTCATATTTATCACCCTATGTATAATTTATATTGAAATTATAACATAAAATTTCTTTTTTAGCAATTTAAAATTTTCAAGTGGGAAATCACTACAGATTGGGTTTACATAATAGGGTATATTGCCACATATTGTGTGGTTTACATAATAAGTTAACATAATATTTTAAAAAGAAAAAATTGTTGTTGACATAATATTTTTTTGGTGTATAATAGTATTTGCTAAAGGTAATTTTTACTTAAAATCGCACAGCAGTGTGATTTTTTATTTTGCCTTTAGGTTACATAATACCAATGTTTTTGCTACATATTGGGTGCCAATAATTATATTCAACTAAATATAGTGTTCGGTAATATCTTGTCCCTCAGTTTCATATTAATCTATAAACGGAGGAAAAAGATATGAGAAGATCAACTATTGTTAATTTGAATACATCAAGGTTTTTAAACACGCTAAAGCATAATTATTTAGTGATAATTTTCACAGTTGTGTTTGTTTTGGGAATAGTTTTTGGTGCCATTTGGGTATCGCGAAACGATACTATAAATTCCATTGCTAGTGAAAATTTTTCAGGGTATATGGCGGTAAGAAACGATTCTGGAGTTTTTAAAATTTTTATTGCATCATTTTTTAACCTGCTGCCTTTTGCCTTGCTTATATTTTTGTGTGGTACTTCGCTTGTGGGAATTGCGCTCACTCCGATAGCAGTTTGCTATAAGGGGTTTCAGTACGGTGTTATGGCTGGATACCTATATAAAACATTTTTACTTAAAGGTATCGCTTTCAACGCGTTAATGCTCATTCCTTGCACCATAGTTGCAGCAATGGGCTTAATTGTGAGCGGAAAGCTCGCCTTTAATTTTTCGTATATTTTAGCTAAAGTTTCAATACCGAGGGGTCAGGCGGTAAATTTATATAGCTTCTTTCAGAATTATTGCAAGCAGTTTTCTTTAACACTGCTGATATTTACGCTATCTGCTGCAATTGATGCAATAATGTCTGCTGCTTTTATGAATTTCTTTACTTTTTAAGGATGTTAAATTATGAATGGCTATGCACAGGATTTCGAAAATTATTTAATAAATGAAAAAAGATCTTCGGCGAGCACAGTCGATTCGTACCGTCGTGACATATTAAAATTTATTGCATATTTCGATGCTCTCAATATTAAGAAAGTTGCGGATATTAATTCGGCTTCCGTAAAGAAGTACACTAATTATATGCTTTCTTCCGGTCAGAGCGAGGCTTCTGTTTCAAGGTCAATAGCGTCGCTCAGGTGCTATTTTAAGTATCTTGTAAGCCGTAAAATTATCATTGAGTCACCAATGGCAAATATTACTCAAGTTCATTCCGCAAAAAAGCTACCCGAGATTTTAACCA
Organism: Acutalibacteraceae bacterium; assembly: GCA_045594065.1. Classification (GTDB taxonomy): domain Bacteria; phylum Bacillota; class Clostridia; order Oscillospirales; family Acutalibacteraceae; genus SIG565. The sequence continues at coordinate 26,855 of JAZNXU010000034.1, read as the reverse complement.
ATAAAGAGGTTATAACGCTTTTAAATCAACCTGTTGGCAACGATTTTAAAAGTTGTAGGGACAAGGCTATGCTCGAGCTTCTATATGCTACAGGCATAAAGGTGTCAGAGCTCATTACCTTAAAGCTTACGGATATTAACCTTAACATAGGAATTTTGCATTTGCGCACTGAAAAAAGCGAGCGTATAATCCCAATTTATCCCGAAGCAATTAAAGCAATTTCGAAGTACATAAATAGTGTTCGTGTGTTTATGGTAAGTGATGAGGATTGCGATTTCCTATTTACCAATATGAATGGACAGGTTATGACCCGACAGGGCTTTTGGAAAATAATCAAGCAGTACGCCGCTCAAGCCAAGATTAAGAAAGACATAACCCCTCATACACTCCGCCATTCTTTTGCAGCTCATCTGCTTGAAAACGGCGCGCAGCTTACTGATATTAAAGAAATGCTCGGTCACTCGGATATTTCATCTACTCAGATTTACGCACAAATTATGAAAAATAAGTATGCCGCGGCATACAAAAAATATCATCCAATGGCAAGATAAAATGACTTGAAGAAATAATTTCTCCAAGTCATTTTTTTAATTTTCTTCAAATTGTATTATGATTTTGTTTATTTTATCGGTCTTAAAAACAGCGGTGCTTAGCGGTTTAGTCGGAAGCTTTATAGTTATAAAATCGCTGCCGACCTTAATTAGCTGCCCGTAAAGCTCATTTATGGTATTGTCTGTAACATATTCGACTTTTACTTTTCTGCCAATATGCCGCTTAAGAAATTCCGAGTGGTTAAGCGGTGCTTTCATATCACCTGTTGATTGTAGTGCGGGTTTTGGTCCGCTTTTTTGATTTTGAATGTACATACTATCCGCCCTTTATGTTTTTTTGTTTTATTATATTCTTGGGGGATATAAATGTTAAAAGCAGCGGTAAAACCGCTGCTTTTTAATGTAGCTTTACATCTATCCAAAGGTTTTCATAATAGTATCTGGTTTCACTGTCAATATCGGTGAAATACTGGGTTTTAGGGGTATTTTCTTCACTTGGATAGAGAATTTCGTTATTGTAGTAATAATAATCAGGGTTATTTACAACATCTGTGTTAGGTGAAGCGTAGCCGATATATTCAGCGTTAGCAAGTGATATCTCGGGCTCTAAAAGGAAGTTTATGAACATCATAGCAGCCTCATAATTTTGTGCGGAGCTTGGAACACAAATTGCATCAACAAATATATTTGTGCCTTCTTTTGGGTATGCAAATTCTAGGTCCTCATTAATTTCTTTCATAGTAAGAAAATCTCCGGCATAATATGGGGCAATAGCAGCCTCACCGGTTTCCATTTTACCGTAAACTTCATCCATAACATAGGATTGCAGTATAGGCTTTTGAGCGATTAACAAATTTTTTGCAGCATCCCAATCAGCTTTGTTAGTCGAATTAATATCCTGACCGAGTCTGAATTGGGCAATTGCAAATGCATCGCGCGGATTGTTGAACATTAAAATGTTATCCTTATATTGTTCATTCCAAAGTATTGACCAGCTATCAACGGTGGTATTAACTATTTTGGAATTGTAAATTATTCCCACCATACCAACACTGTAGGGAACGGTGTATTCATTATGCTCATCATAGTATATGTTTTTATACTGCTCATCGATTAAATCATAGTTAGTAATATATGAAAAATCGAGTTTTTTGAGCATATTCTCGCTTTTTAATCTCTCAATCATATAATCGGAGGGGATAATTATATCGTACGATACACCGCCGTTTTTAAGCTGCGAATACATAGTTTCATTGCTGTCAAAAGTGGAGTAATTAACATTAATACCGGTAAGCTTTTCAAATTCTTTTTCAACATCAATAGAATCTTCGCTACCGTCGGAGATATATTCACCCCAGTTGTACACATTTAATGTAGTACCTGCAAGGTGGGTAGAATATTCTGCACGAAGCTCCAAATCTGCATATTCGTAACCACATCCCGAAAGACTTGTGAGAATAAGTAGTACCGATAAAATAAGGCACAGCTTTTTTAAAATCTTCATCTTCTCGCAGCCCCCTTATTGTAAGCCTTGTTCTGCACGGCATTATAGAGCATCAGCAGAATAAAGATAACTGCAAAAATAATTGTTGAGAGCGCATAAGCATCAGGGGTAACTGTCTTTTTGGTCATATTATAAATCACGATAGGTAATGTCTGATAATGTCCGCAGGTGAAGTAACTTATTACAAAGTCGTCAAGAGATAGAGTAAACGCCATAATAAATCCACTGAAAATACCTGATGCAATTGAGGGAATTATTACTTTAAAAAATGCCTGCAACGGGGTGCAGCCAAGGTCGAGTGCCGCTTCGGATAGATTGGCATCTGTCTGTCTTAGCTTCGGCATTACGGAGAGTATTACATAGGGTAAATTAAAGGTTATATGAGCAATAAGTACCGTAAAAAAGCCGAGCGACTCATGAACACCGATGATTTTTCCAAAGAAAACAAATAAAAGCATAAGGGAAATACCGGTAACAATATCAGCGTTCATCATCGGAATGTTGGTAACCGACATTACAAAGCTTTGGGATATTTTTTTGTGTAACGCTAGAATACCTACAGATGCGGCAGTACCGAGAACGGTTGAAATTACAGCCGATAATACGGCAATTACCAATGTGTGCTGTAGGGCATCAAGCATTGTGCTGTTAGTGGTAAGCTCTTTATACCAATCGAGCGAAAAGCTCTCAAACACCCAAACGCTGCTTGAGGAGTTGAACGAAAATATAACCATAACCGCAATGGGCGCATATAAGAAAAGCAGAATAAGGGCGGTGTAAATGCGTGAGATTGTTTTCATATCATTACACCCTCCTCATCACCGTCTGAGAAGCGGTTCATAACAGCCATACATAAAAGAATCAGTATCATAAGCACCAGCGAAATTGCTGAAGCCACATTATAGAATTCAGGGCCCAAATTAAATAAGTATTCAATGGCGTCACCAATAAACATAGTCTTATTACCGCCAAGCTTTTGGGTTATATAAAAAGTGCTTACTGACGGTACAAATACCATAGTAATCCCCGAAATAACACCGGGGAGAGTAAGCGGGAAAATAACCTTTCTAAGTGTTCTTAATCGATTACAACCTAAATCTTCGGCAGCCTCTAAAAGGGAACGGTCAATTTTAGTCATAGCGGTGTATATAGGCAATACCATATAGGGTAAAAAGTCGTAAACCATACCCAAAATTACCGCACCTGGCGTGTTAATGAGCTTTAGTGGTGCAATGCCTAATTTACCTAAAAATGTGTTTATAAGACCTGTATTCGCAAGAATTGTAATCCACGAATATGTACGGATGAGGAAGTTCATCCACATCGGGAAAACTACAAGCATTAAAATCATTCGCTGTGAGTTTACCTTCATTTTGGTCATAAAATAGGCAAGTGGGTAAGCAAGCAGAAATGTTACAACCGTGGCAAAAAAAGCGTAGAGAATAGATAATCCAAACGCTTTTTTGTATTTACCGAGAGTAGCGATGTTCGCAAGTGTGAAAACACCCGAAGCATCGGTAAATGTATAATAAATCATCATAATGAGCGGAACTATAATGAAAATTGCCGCCCAAACATAATAGGGTGCAGCTACAATACGGCTTCCGAAACTCTTTTTGTTCAATTTTCATCCTCCTCGATATCAGAAAGATGTTCGATTTCCTCGCTGTAAGAGCTGTAGTCGCCATATTTACCTGAGTACTCTGATTTTTTCATAACGTGAATAGCGTCGGGCTCAATATATAGACCTACCTTATCACCCACATTAACGCCGTCGGTTGTTTGGATCATCCACTTAAAGCCGCCTATATCAACAATTATTTCGTAATGAACGCCGAGGAATGTAATAGAGGTAACAATACCCTCGAGCATACCTTTTTCGAGCGGTACAATGTCAACATCTTCAGGGCGTACAACAATATCGACGCTTTCGTTTTTTGCGAAGCCTTTATCAAGACATTCAAATTTCTTGCCAGAAAATTCGGCAAGGTAATCATCAATCATTACACCGTCAAGAATATTGGATTCACCTATAAAATCGGCTACAAAGGCGTTTTCGGGCTCATTATATATATCCTGAGGTGTACCGACCTGCTGGATTTTACCGTTATCCATAACAACAACGCGGTCGGACATAGAAAGAGCCTCTTCCTGATCGTGCGTTACGAAGATAAATGTAATACCAAGCTGTTCTTGAATTTTTTTAAGCTCGGTTTGCATATCTTTTCTGAGCTTTAAATCAAGTGCGGCAAGAGGTTCATCGAGCAATAATACCTTGGGATTATTAGCAATCGCTCGGGCAATTGCTACACGCTGCTGTTGTCCGCCAGACATTGTATCAACACGACGCTTTTCAAGACCTGTGAGATTTACAAGCTCTAGCATTTCGTGAACTTTTTTATCAATTTCGGCTTCTTTCATTTTTTTAACACGAAGACCGAATGCAATATTTTCGTAAACATTCAAATGCGGAAAAAGCGCATAACGCTGAAAAATGGTGTTAACCTGACGTTTATATGCAGGCACACCATTTATTTTTTTGTCATCAAACAAAATTTCGCCGTTATCGGGCTCAACAAAGCCTGCAATGATGCGAAGAGTTGTTGTTTTACCACAACCCGAAGGACCGAGAAAGGTAATGAACTCTTTATCCTTAATTGAAAGATTAAGGTCGGAAAGCACTTGTTCACCGTCAAACGAAACCGAAATATTTTTGAGCTCTACAATATTATTTTTTTTCATTTAAGCATCCCCCTTTGCGGACACATAGTGTCACACCAGCCAAAAGATTTTAGCTCTGTGCGATACCCGTAATTTTTCCGTACTGTCTACTCCGCAAAGAGTTTACGCTGTTGTCCCAGACAGCCTTGAAATTACATTTGGCACAGATGCTTTAAATATATAAACTAAATATAGAACAAAACTGATTAAAAGTCAACATATTTCTCAGAATATTCGGCATTTTTCGATAGAAAATCAGCTCGAAAATATCGAAAACTTTTAAATGCTCCTTATATCGCTGTTTTTCTCGAAAATACTCACTTTTTACTGAATTGAAAAATTATCACTTACCAAGCTCTTTTGTTCTTTTGTAGGATTTATCGATCGCCGCTGCAACAATTTCTTCTAAATTGTCTGACTGTAGGGATTTTACACCCTCGATTGTACTGCCAGCGGGGCTACAAACAGCATCTCTAAGCGCTGTTGGGTCGGCGGAGGTGTCAAGTAACATTTTCGCAGAGCCGATTGCAGTTTGCACTGCATATTTAAGCGCTTTTTCGCGGGAAAGCCCGCAATTTTCGCCGCCCTTAGCCAGAGCATCAATGTACATAAACACAAAGGCAGGTCCGCATCCGCTTAGTGCACTTGCCGCATCAATCAAGTTTTCACTGATTTCATCCCAAGCTCCGGAAAATCGCATTAAGTTAACTAACTCATTAATTTTGTTATACTCGGCTAAACCGTTTTGGCAATATAAAACCATTCCTTGCCCGACCGAAACGGGAAGATTTGGCATAATACGCACTATCGGAGCAGCAAAGCCGAGCATTTCGCCGATTTTAGCGGTTGAAATACCGGCTGCCATTGAAACAATTACATAGCGGTCGGTTCTGTTTATTAAGTGCTTCGCCATTTCCGACAAAACAGAAGAGATTACCTGCGGCTTTACGCCCACAAAAATATATTCCGCGGTACTGCAAATCTCCTCTAAAGTAACCGCCTTAGCGCTAAGCTCATTTGCGAGTGCCTCAGCCTTATCATGTAAAGCATCGTTTAGCAGTATTTCGGCAGTTGTGCATTTTGCGGCGGCTTGTGCTAAAGCACTGCCCATATTTCCTGTACCTATAAAACCGATTTTAGGCATAATATTCCTCCTATCTTATCTGACCGTTACCGGTTATGACATATTTGTAGGTGTTCAGTTCTTTTAGTCCCATCGGACCTCTCGCGTGTAATTTTTGTGTAGAAATTCCCATTTCACAACCGAGTCCGAATTCTCCACCGTCAGTAAAGCGGGTAGAGGCATTTACATAAACGGCAGCACTATCGATCTGTCTTGTGAATTTATCGGCAGCAGGCTTGCTTTCGGTAATAATTGCTTCACTGTGTCCCGTTGAGTGAGCTGTAATATGGTCTATAGCTTCGTCAATATCCTTAACAACTTTTACCGCTAAGATATAATCTAAAAACTCAGTATCAAAATCATTTTCACCTGCAGGCGTACCGTTGATTATTTCAAGAGCTTTTTTATCAAGCCTGAGTTCAACCTTTTGCTTTTTATCAGTAACTAATTGTTTTTTTAAAAGCGGCAAAAATTCATTGGCAATTTTCTCATTAATTAAGCATACTTCGGCGGCATTGCAAACAGAGGGGCGGCTCGTCTTAGCGTTGTCGATAATACTTAGCGCCATATCAAAATTAGCGCTTTCATCAACATAAATATGGCAAATTCCGGTGCCTGTCTGAATGCAGGGAACCTTGGCGTTCTCTGTGCAGGCACGAATAAGACCCGCTCCTCCGCGGGGAATAAGTAAATCGACAAGTCCTACAGCTGTCATAAGCTCGCTAGCGCCGGCGCGTGTGGTATCTTCAAGCAGGCTTACCAAATCGGGGGTTAAACCGGCTTTTTCTAAGGCGTCACGCATACTTTTAACAATTGCGGTATTAGTGTGGAATGCCTCCTTACCGCCGCGAAGCACGCATACATTACCGCTTTTTAAGGCGAGTGCTGCAGCGTCTGATGTTACATTAGGTCTGCTCTCGTAAATTATCGCAATAACACCTATAGGGGAAGAAACCTTGCTTATTGTCATACCGTTTCGAGGATATGAGGATATAACACGCCCTACAGGGTCGGGGAGAGCCGCTACTTCGCGTATACCGTTTGCCATAGAAAGAATTCGTTCGTGATTTAAGGTTAGACGGTCGATCATAACTTCGCCAATTGTGGCGGCGGCTTTTTCGGTATCCTTGCGATTCGCTGCAAGAATTTCGTCGGAACTTTCTATTAACGCATTCGCAAGGCAGAATAAAGCGCTGTTTTTTGTATCGGTATCAAGACTTGCGGCAATCGGTGCGGCTTTTTTTGCTCGCAATAAAATTTCATTAGTAGTCATTATTTCACCTTGTTTCCAATGAATTTTGTGCCGACTTTCTTGCCGTTTAAAATATCATATAAAACCTGAGGGTCAGAGCCGTTGGCAATTATCATATCGCATCCGGAATCGGTGCAAATTTCGGCAGCCTTAATTTTTGTTATCATACCGCCGGTACCGTTTTCACTGCCTTTGCCGTCAGCAAAGGCACGGATTTTATCATTGATTTCCGGCACCTCATGCAGTATACGGGCATTTGCATCTTTGCGGGGGTCGGCGGTGTAAAGACCGTCAATATCCGATAATAAAACAAGCAAATCTGCACCCGAGGTTACCGCCACTATTGCGGCAATTGTATCGTTATCACCAATGCAAATTTCCTCTGTTGCGACAGTGTCGTTCTCGTTTATAATCGGGATGGCTCCCATTTCTAAAAGACGGTTGAGTGTGTTTTTGAAATTACAATTCATTGTTTCATCGCGCACTACATAATTGGTTATTAGCAGCTGTGCTACGGTGTGATTGTATTCAGAGAACAATTTATCGTAAGTGTACATTAGCTCGCATTGACCAACCGCAGCCGCAGCCTGTCTTGTAGGTATATCCTCAGGGCGGGATTTTAAATTAAGTTTTCCTATACCCATTCCAATAGCACCTGACGACACAATAATAATCTCGTGACCCTGATTTTTAATATCACTAAGCACCTTGCAGAAATTCTCTATATGACGGATATTCAGTCGTCCTGTTGAATAAGCCAGAGTAGAGGTGCCTACCTTTACAACTAATCGCATAAACTCATCTCCAAATTACAGTTTTATATAAGTATAACACAAAATTTACTCTTTGCAACTGCTAATAAAATTTATAATAAATTAATATTTAAATATTGCTCTTATTGGCAGGTTGTGGTATAATACATTGGAATATAATAGGGTAGGTAGTGTTATTTTGAAAATTTTAGGTATTGACCCCGGCTATGCCATTATCGGATATGGGGTTATCAGTTCTGACGGAGTTAGGGTAAGACCCCTTGAATATGGCGCGGTTACAACTCCTGCTAAAACAGAGTTCACTTGCCGTCTTGAAAAAATTTATGACGGTATAACCGAGATTATAATCAGGCAGAAACCCGATGCTCTTTCAATTGAAAAGTTGTTTTTCAACACGAACACCACCACCGCAATCGATGTTGCTCAGGCAAGAGGGGTAATTTTGTTGGCGGCTCAGAAAAGCGGTATCCCTGTTTATGAGTATACTCCGTTGCAGGTCAAGCAATCGGTTACGGGCTATGGCAGAGCCGAAAAACATCAGGTAATGGAGATGACAAAAGGGCTTTTGGGGCTAAAGGCAGTGCCAAAACCCGATGATACCGCTGATGCCTTAGCACTTGCTATCTGTCACGCGAATTATGCGGGCTCTTCTTTCGGAAAAATGTTTTTGGAGGGTAAAATATGATTTCTTCTTTACGCGGAAAGCTTATCTACAGTGACCCTGATTATGTGGTTATTGAATGCTCAGGCGTCGGCTTTAAATGCTTTATTACTAAAAACGCTATGTATAAGTTACCGAGCATAGGTAGTGAAATTATGGTGCATACATATCTTTCCGTTAAGGAGGATGCGCTTGACTTGTATGCTTTTTCTACTCCCGAGGAGCTTGCCGCTTTTAAGCTTATTACTTCGGTTAACGGTGTAGGTGCTAAAATAGGTATGGCGCTACTCTCGCAGTTCACGCCGGACAGGCTTATGCTTTTAATTGCGAGTAACGATGCAAAATCCCTTACTGCAGCCTCAGGCGTTGGCTTAAAGCTCGCCCAAAGAATTGTTTTAGAGCTTAAGGATAAAACAGGCAGCGTGGTTACGGAAAACAGCGGGGAGATTGCGGCTGTTGGTAATGTGGCGGCATCTACAAATACCGCCGAGGCAATTGCCGCTTTGGTAGCCCTTGGATTTTCTCAGGGTGATGCATCGCTTGCAGTGGGTAAGCTTGACCCGACATTGGATACTAATACTTTAATTAAAAGCGCCCTCAAATCATTATCAAGGCAGGTGTAATATATGCAGGAAATGGATTTTGAAAACAGAATCGTTGCTCCTGAATTCGTAGCTGACGACTCTGATGTTGAATTATCATTAAGACCTAAATGCTTGGGCGATTATATCGGACAAGAAAAAGCAAAGGAAAATCTTTCAATTTATATTAAGGCCGCCTTAAAACGTAATGAGGCACTTGACCACTGTCTGCTTTACGGACCTCCCGGACTTGGAAAAACAACCCTTTCGGGAATTATTGCAAGAGAAATGGGTGTTAATTTAAGAGTAACCTCGGGTCCGGCTATCGAAAAGCAGGGCGACTTGGTTGCCATACTTACTAATCTCGGCGAGGGTGATGTGCTTTTTATTGATGAAATTCATCGCCTTTCGCGTAGTGTTGAGGAAATTCTCTATCCCGCCATGGAGGATTTTTCGGTAGATATTATCATTGGTAAAGGTCCGGCAGCGCGGTCGATTAGACTCGATTTGCCGCATTTTACCCTTCTTGGCGCTACAACTCGCTCGGGTCAGTTAACCGCCCCCTTAAGGGACCGTTTCGGTGTTCTTTTAAGGCTTGAGCTTTATACACCCGAGGAATTAGCGAAAATCATTACAAGGTCTGCGGGAATACTCGGTATTGAAATTGATAATAACGGTGCACTCGAAATAGCCTCTCGTTCAAGAGGAACTCCGCGTATTGCCAATCGTTTACTAAAGCGTGTTAGAGATATTGCTCAAATCGAGTTTGACGGCGTTATAACCGAGCAGGTTGCCTCTGCCGCCCTTGCACGCTTCGAGATTGACGAGTTAGGTCTTGATGAATTTGACCGCCGTTTGCTTACTACCATCATTAATGTTTACGGTGGTGGACCTATTGGTCTTGATACCCTTTCCGCTGCTTTAGGAGAAGAGAGTATTACTATTGAGGATGTTTATGAGCCATATTTAATGCAAATTGGCTTTTTGACCAGAACTCCACGCGGTAGATGCGTAACAAAACTCGCTTACGAGCATTTGGATATGAAAGTACCCCAAAGCTTGCAGCAATCAATTCTTTAAAGGAAATTAAAATGCGATTTGTAGAAGATTTTTATGATTATGAATTAATCGACGCAACAGCAGGTGAAAGGCTTGAGCGTTGGGGCGATATAATTTTGATTCGTCCTGATCCTACAGTTATGTGGGACCTGCCCAAAACCGATAAGCGTTGGTTTGATCCGCATGCTATTTATCATCGCTCAAACTCGGGCGGCGGTTATTGGGAAACCCTTAAAAAGGTACCCGATGTATGGAATATCAAATACAGAGAACTCGAATTTCGCCTAAAGCCTATGGGCTTTAAGCATACGGGACTTTTCCCTGAGCAGGCAGTTAATTGGAAGCTGGCTGAGGAATTAATTAAAAATGCAGGCAGACCTATAAAGGTTTTAAATATGTTTGCTTACACGGGCGGTGCCACGGTTGCTTGCCTAAAAGCAGGTGCAGCAGTTACCCATGTTGATGCTTCAAAGGGTATTGTACAGTGGGCGAAGGAGAACGCCGTAGTGTCCGGTGTTGCCGATAAAAATGTACGCTGGTTGGTTGACGACTGCTTAAAGTTTGTTAAAAGGGAGATAAGACGCGGCAATAAGTATGACGCCATAATTATGGATCCGCCGTCCTACGGAAGAGGACCAAATGGCGAGGTTTGGAAGATAGAACAACAGATTTCAGAGCTTTTGGAGTTGACGGGTCAAATTTTAAGCGATAAGCCGTTGTTTTTCTTTTTAAACTCTTATACTACGGGATTATCGCCCACGATTTTAAACTATATTACACAACTGTATATTGCAAATGGCAAAGAGGGAAAGGTGTATACCGATGAAATTGGACTTAAAATTACCTCTAAGCCACTTGTTTTACCGGCGGGAAGTACAACCGTCTGGATAGGTGAAAATTAATGGACAGCATTATTAAATTGCAAAATGTTACTTATAAATATTCAAATGACGAAGATGTTGAATGCACCGTTTTGGATAATTTCAGCTTAGAAATTGAACGCGGCAGTTTTACAGTTATTTTAGGTCATAATGGCTCAGGTAAGTCAACTATTGCTAAACTGATGAACGGTCTTTACAAACCCGAAGCGGGCACCGTTTCGGTAAACGGCATTCTCACTACCGATGAACAGCATGAAATTGATATTAAAAAAACGGTTGGAATGGTATTTCAAAATCCAGACAATCAGCTTGTGGCATCTGTTGTTGAGGAGGATGTGGCTTTTGGTCCTGAAAATTTAGGATTACCCCCTCAGATTATTCGAGAGCGCGTGGATAATTCTTTAAAAACCGTTGATATGTACGAATTTAGAAAAAGTGCACCGCACAAGCTTTCCGGTGGTCAAAAACAGCGCATCGCAATCGCGGGTGTTATCGCAATGGAGCCCGAATGTATTGTACTCGATGAGCCTACCGCAATGCTTGACCCTAAGGGTAGACGCGAGGTTATGAATGCCGTTTATAAGCTGAATAGGGAAAAGGGCATTACCATTGTTTTGATAACTCATTTTATGGAGCACGCAGCATTTGCCGATAGGGTGGTTATTATCGACGATGGAGCGCTTAAAGCCGATGACAAGCCGGAGGCTGTTTTTTCAAATATTAAGCTTTTAAAGGCGTGCGGATTGGATATTCCGCAAACCACAGAGCTCATTGATGTTTTATCTGACGCGGGCTTTACCTTTGATAAGGGTATAATTTCTGTTGAGGATACCGCAAACGCACTACTGTCTGTTTTAAAATAATTGGAGGAAGTAAATTGTCAGCTTTAAAGGTTGAAAATTTAACATATACTTACAGCCCAAACACGCCCTTTGTACGCGATGCCGTAAAGGACGTGAGCTTTGCTGTAGAAAAGGGCGAAATTCTCGGTATAATCGGTCATACAGGTTCGGGTAAATCAACGCTTGTTCAGCACCTGAATGGGCTAATAAAGCCGAGCTCGGGCAAAATCTACTTTTGCGGCAAGGATATTTGGGAGGATTCTAAGAAAATTTCCGAAATTCGCTCAAAAATCGGTCTTGTTTTTCAGTACCCTGAGTATCAGCTCTTTGATGAAACCGTATTCAAGGATGTTTCGTTCGGCCCCAAAAATATGGGGTTAACCGAACAGGAAATTGATGATTGTGTTAAATCTGCCGCTAAAACGGTAGGTATTCCCGAAGAATACTACGAAAAATCGCCGTTTGATTTATCGGGCGGTGAAAAACGCAGGGTGGCTATTGCCGGAATTCTTGCTATGAAGCCTGAGGTTATTGTGTTTGATGAGCCTACTGCAGGTTTAGACCCTGTTGGCAGAAATAATATCATTGAAATTATTAAAAATTATCGTGATGAAAATAATGCAACAGTAATAATTATTTCTCACTCAATGGAAGATATGGCAATAATTGCAGATAAAATCCTTGTTATGAACAATGGCGAAAAATTTATGTTCGGCACTCCCAAAGAAATTTTTTCTAACAGGGATAAACTCCTTTCTTGTGGATTAGATGTTCCCATGGTAACAAAAGTTATTCTAAAGCTTCGCGAAAGCGGAATTAATTTAGATAGTGATATCATCACCGTTGAAGAGGCCGCGAAGGCTATTATTAAACTAAAAGGCGGTGAGAATAATGCTTAGTGATTTTACATTCGGTCAGTATTTCCCCGTAGATTCCCTTATTCACCGACTTGACCCGAGAGCAAAGCTTGTGCTTACCGTTTGCGCAATTGTTTTAATTTTTTGTGCCACAAATTTTATTTCGCTTATTTTTGTAAGTGTAGCGATAATTACAATTTTATTGCTTTCAAAAATTCCGTTCAAAATGTACCTTAAAAATTTGAAATTCATTTTACCCATTATTATTCTCACAACGGTAATCAATCTCTTTTATATTAAAGAGGGTAACACGCTGCTTGAATTTTGGGTGATTAGAATTACCGACTCAGGTGTTGAACGCTCGGTATTTATGGCTCTTAGGGTCATTTTACTTATCTTAACAAGTGCGGCGCTTACCTACACAACATCACCAAATGATATAACTGACGGTCTTGAAAGGTTGCTTTCACCGCTTAAATATATTGGTCTTGGCAAAGCGGTGCACACCATGACAATGATGATGACCATAGCGCTCAGATTTATTCCGACTCTTATTGAAGAAACCCAGAAAATTATGAATGCCCAAAAAGCGCGTGGTGCCGATTTTGAGGGCGGCAAGCTTGCTCAGAAGATAAAGGCGGTTATACCTATATTAATCCCCCTATTAATCTCTTCTGTGCGCCGTGCTTATGATTTAGCAGAGGCTATGGAGAGCCGCTGCTATAACGGAGGAGAGGGTAGAACTCACCTTAAGCAGTTTAAATTTTCAGCGAGTGATTACTTTAGTGTGATTTTTATCGCCTTATCGTTTGCAGTAGTGATTTTACTGAATATTTTTGCGGCGGTGTGATTATGAGTAGATATGTGCTGAAAATTGCCTTTGACGGCACAGATTTTCACGGTTGGCAGGTACAAAGTAATGCACTAACAGTCCAACAGCTTATGTGTGAAAATTTGAGCAATATGTTAAAGACTAAAATTAATGTAACGGGCTGCAGTCGCACCGATGCAGGAGTTCATGCAAATGAATTTTATTGCCATTTTGATTCTCCTATTGATATTGCGGAATCAGGTTTTGTAAAAGGTCTTAATTCAACACTTCCGCAGTCAATTGCAGTTTATTCCTGCGAAAGGGTTGATGATGATTTCCACGCTCGGTATTCCGCTAAATACAAGAATTATGTTTACCGCTTTTTCGATGGAGAGGTTATTGACCCCTTTTCTGCACGGTACTCATATAAAGTTCCCGTAAAGCTTGACGAATATAAAATGAATGAGTTTTGCAAAAACCTTATTGGAACATATGATTTTATCGCTTTTTCTTCGAGTAAAAGAACTGTTGAAGATACAGTAAGGACAATTACGGCCGCTGAGGTAAAAAGGGAAGACAGCAATGTTTTTCTAAGCGTAACGGCAAACGGTTTTCTTTATAATATGGTGCGAATAATCGCCGGTACCGCCATTTTTATATCGGCAGGGAAAATTGATCCTAAGGATACTGAAAAGCTCATACTTGCAAAATCTCGGGATTTATTAGGTCCAACTGCGCCCGCTAAGGGACTGTTTTTAAACAAAGTTATTTATTAGGTGTGGTGAAACAAATTGCCTCAATATAAAAAGAAGAATGTAAAAAAATATAAGCGAGCGGCTAAAAATGTTATTACCGAAGAAGTGGTAATGAAGCGTTCAAGACAACCCGATAATGAGCTTCAAGATAAAAAGGCTTCAGCGAAAACACCGCAGCGTAAAAAAATCAGCGTTATTAGAGGAAATAAAATTAAAAACCGCAACAGGCGATTGGCGGTAGTTGGAATATGTTTACTTTTGGTTTCAACTGTTTTTGTGATTTCTTTACTTACTCCTACGGGTATTGTTGAAGCAATTACAAATTTGTCTACTTCAATTAAGTTTGGTAGCAGTTACCCAGTAAAGCTTTCGGGTGGTACTTTGATTAATACCGTACCGCAAGGTAATCATATTTTTTTGGTTTCAACTACTAATTTTGAGTGTTATAACAATAATGGTAAGAATATATTTTCTTATCAGCACGGTTATTTATCACCGATAATTTGTGTTTCTCAAGCACGAACCTTGATTTATGACCAATCGGGCAAGAATTACAGTATTTATAACCTAAGCCGTGAAGTGCTCTCGAATACTACCGAAAGGGAAATATTAACCGCTGATATTACCCGCAACGGTAATTACGCTATTGCTACACTTTCTGATAGCTATTCTTCACAGGTTGCTGTGTTTAACAAGCAGGGCGAAAAAATATACGAGTGGTTCTGCGCCGATTATATAATTAACAGCGTTATGCTCTCTCCAGACGGTGATACACTTGCGGTTTCGGCAGTAAATGCGTCTGACGGAGCATTCGTATCTAAGCTTTATATTCTCGATTACAGCTCTGCTGACCCTGAAGCGCAATTCGATTATAATGCCCTCCTTTTAGGACTCAGGCGGACCGGAAATTCAGGATTTAGCTGCATTTTGGAAAATACTGTGGACTTCTTTACTTGGAAAAATTTAAGGTGCAATACCTTTTCTACAGAGGAAAATGTTTTGCTTTCAAGAAATTATAAATCCAATACACTTGTTGTAACGGGTAGGCTTGCAAATAAAAATGAAAATAATATAACTGTATTCGATGCATCCGGTGATACAAAGCATAGCTTTGTTTTTAACGGAATTATAGATTCGATTGAATATAAAGGTACAGATATCTATATTCTGAGCGAGAAAACCGTATATCATTATACCGTTAGCGGTGAGCTTGTAGGCAGTACCAACTGTGATTTTGGAACTCGATTTATTTTACCAATTTCACAGAAGGAGATTGCAGCGGTGTCGGATAATAACATTGTAAAATTAACTTTTTAGGAGGCTGTTATGCATATTATCCTCGATTTAATAATTGTTGCAATAATAATATTGTGTATGGTGTTATTTGCTAAAAAGGGATTCGTTAAAACAATAATAGGATTTGTGGGTATGATTTTAGCGTTGCTGATATCCGTAACACTTAGTACTCCACTTTCAAACCTCACCTATAATAATATTGTCGAGCCTGCTGTTACTAAGGCGTTAGATGCCACTATCGATAATGTTGTCGATAACACCGAGGTTGCCCTTAAAGAAGATATTTTTGAGGCTTTGCCCGATTATGTTAAAAACCGTATTGATATTTCAGAATTGAATTTATCGGCAGGTGAGAATACTGCCGCTGCGATAAGCGAGCAGGTTGTTATGCCTCTTGCAATATCCTTTTTAAATACGATTTTTACACTTATTTTATTTATAATTTTATCCATCGCTGTCAGTTTTCTTGCTAAATTTCTGAATAAGATATTTTCTTTTAGCTTTATCGGCAAGGCAAACAGGATTTTAGGCGGTGTTCTGGGTATTGTTGAGGGTATAATATTCGCGGTGATTTTCGTAGTTGCCACTAATATTTTGATATCACTAACCGGAGGATTTTTCATCTTTACCGAAACTGCTGTTGCTAGTTCAAGGCTTTTCGGTTTGATTTCGCAAATTCTTCCATCAAGTTTTCTTATCTAAAAGGAGTTTAAGTATTTAATGAAGTTGTGTTATAAATGCAAAAAAAGACCGGCCGTGGTGTTCATTTCCGACCCCACAAAGCCGTCTTCCGATCCGCAAGGCCTTTGCCTTGTTTGCGCTAAGGAATCAGGCATTAAGCCTATAGATGATATGCTAAAGAAAATGAATATTTCCGACGAGGATATTGAGCAGATGAGCGACCAGTTTATGGATATAATGTCCATAGCCGAAACTGATGATGGCGAAGATGCCTTTTCGCTAGGTACCGCACCTGCATTTCCGTTCCTAAACAATATTTTCGGTGCTCCTACAGAGGATGAAAAATCACAGGAAAGCGATTCGGATAAGAGCGATAAGAAAGAAAAAGGCAAGCATAAAAATAAGAAGAGGCGTTATCTTGACCAATATTGCACCAACCTTACCGAAAAGGCAAAAGCGGGTAAGTTGGATGCTATTGTAGGGCGTGAAAATGAGCTTTACAGAGCCATTCAGATTTTATCACGTCGCTCAAAGAACAACCCCTGCTTGATTGGTGAGCCAGGCGTTGGTAAAACAGCTATTGCCGAGGGCCTTGCACTTAAAATTGCTTCGGGTCAAGCGCCTGCACGACTGCTTGATAAGGAAATCTTATTACTAGATTTAACAGGCCTTGTAGCAGGTACTCAGTTCCGCGGTCAATTTGAAAGTAGGGTAAAGGGTCTTGTTGAGGAAATAAAATCAGAGGGCAATATAATTCTCTTTATCGATGAAATCCATAACCTTGTAGGTGCGGGTGATTCTGCTGAGGGCTCCATGAATGCCGCTAATATTTTAAAACCTGCACTCTCTCGCGGAGAAGTACAGGTTATTGGTGCCACAACATTTAAGGAGTATCGCAAGTATATCGAAAAAGATGCTGCCTTAGAGCGACGTTTCCAGCCGATTACAATTGAAGAGCCATCAATTGAAGATGCCATCCAAATTCTTATGGGTGTTAAAAGTTATTATGAGGGTTTCCACAGTGTAACGGTGCCCGAGGAGTTAATATACAAAATTGTTACTCTTTCCGAGAGATATGTTAATGATAGATTTTTACCTGATAAGGCAATTGATTTGTTAGATGAAGCTTGCGCCTGCTCAAGTCTTGCAAATAAAAGTGTAGATGAGCTTTATGCGCTTAATAAAAAAATTGCAGAGTGCCATATCGAGATTGAGAATCTTGAAAGTGATGTTGAAAACCCCAATTACGAAAAACTGGCGCTTCAAAAGTCTAATCTTGAGCAATACAAAAATCAAGCAGAGTTGCTTTATAAGCCCGCCTCAAATATTGTTGTTACCGATATGGATGTTGCAAAGGTAATTGAGCTTTGGACAGGAATACCTGCTACAAAAATTCAAGAGAGCGACCTTTTAAAACTTGCAAACCTTGAGAACGAAATTAAAAAACGCATCGTCGGTCAGGATGAGGCGGCGCATTTAGTTTCAAATGCTGTTAAACGCTCGCGTGTTCAAACTACGCCACACCGCAGACCCGCATCTTTTATATTTGTAGGCCCCACAGGTGTAGGTAAAACCGAGCTTGTAAAGGTGCTTTCCGAGCAGCTGTTCTCAACCCCCGAAACGATGATAAGGCTTGATATGTCTGAATTTATGGACAAACATTCGGTATCGCGTCTTATCGGTGCGCCTCCCGGATATGTCGGCTATGATGAGGCGGGTCAGCTAACCGAAAAAGTTAGAAGAAAACCGTATTCGGTTGTTCTATTTGATGAGATTGAGAAAGCTCATCCCGATGTGCTAAATATTCTCTTACAAATATTCGATGACGGCAGAGTTACCGATGCACAAGGTAGAACGGTTAATTTCGAGAATACAATAATTGTTATGACCTCTAACGCAGGAAGTGCTAATAAGGGTGGACTTGTAGGCTTTGAGAAAACAGAGGCTGAGATTTCAAAAGAAAAAGCAATTAACGCTCTAAGGGAGTTCTTACGCCCCGAGTTTATCGCTAGAATCGACGAAATTGTGGTATTTTCACCGCTCGGCCTTGAAAGTCTTAAAGGCATTACTAACTTAATGCTCGAAGATTTCAAAAAAGTTATGGCGGAAAAGAATATTACGGTGACATTCACCGACGCCGTTATAAACCGTATTGCCGAAATGTCTGAGGGCGCTAAAGCGGGTGCCCGTGAGCTTCGCAGTAATATCCGCAAATTTATTGAGGATAAAGCGGTTGATATAATAATTGATAACTGCAATAAGACAGTTCGTGAAATGAATTTCGATTATAAAAAAGATTTTACTGTGGACTTCAAATAATTTTAAATTTTCACTTGACTAACGGCGGGAACTGTGGTATTATAGTTCTTGCCGATTTTGCGGGTGTAGTTCAATGGCTAGAATCCCAGCCTTCCAAGCTGGTCGTGTGGGTTCGATTCCCATCACCCGCTCCAAAAACCCGAACATGTAGCGTTCGGGTTTTTCTTTTCTTTTTTTATTACATAAATGGGCCTGTAGCTCAGTTGGTAGAGTGTTCGGTTCGCATCCGAAAGGTCGAGAGTTCGAATCTCTTCAGGTCCACCAAACATAAAAATACCGCCATTAGGCGGTATTTTTATGTTTCAGTTTTAAATAGAAGAGATTCGAACAGGGCAAAGCGAAGCTTAGAAACAGTCCAGTGGACTGTTTTGGTGCCCGCGTGCGTGCCACGAGCGGTAGCGAAGTCGGCGAATCTCTTCAGGTCCACCAAGAAAAAGACCAAGTCAATTAAAATTCAAATCCCATAGACATTCGTCTATGGGATTTGAATTTGTATTACGGTTTTTCCTTGTATACCGATTCTGTTACTGCATTTGGAGTTTTTGTTGCATTCAGTACCGATTCAATTGCAACATTTTTTCTGCCGTCATCAAGGCCGGCGCTGAATTCAATATTTTCAATCGGGAGTCCGGTTAAATTGTACACCATAGTGAGCCCTGCGATATACTCACCTAATATATTCAAGTGCATACCGTCGGCTGTAAAATTATCACCGATATACGATGTTCTTGCATTCTGTATTGCAGTACCGCAGGGAATGACCGCCACAAAATCGGGCTGTGTTTTTACCTTTTCTTCGACGGTCCCAACTATTTTTTTGTACATATAATCCTGACGGCTCATTTCATCGTTTCTATAATTTGATAATCCGTTATAATCTTTCTGATAAGCCCAGGTCATATTCCAAATGAGCTTTGCATCTTCATTGGCAATTGACTTGACATAGTTTATCAGATACTCAAGCTCGCCATAGGTATCGGCTTTGCCGCTGACAGGACTTGCTTGTTGAAGTGAGATAAAATCCCAATTCTCGCGGGAAATAACGGCACTCATTTTATAATCATTTGCATGTCGCCACACGCCGTTTCGGTTGTGGTAATAGATGTATGCACCCTTATCGCTACGTGCATTTTCAGCATGGTTATCAAGTGTGCAGCCGCCTATATATAGATTTCCAAGATAAACCTCGTTAACACCACAGGCAGTAGCGATTTCATAAACATATTTCATTGTATTGTTTGAAAAGCTGTTGCCGATGGTTAAAATCTTTAAAACACCATCATTATTCCAATCCGCGACAGATGGCGTGGTTTGTAATTCGGAGGGGGTTTCTTCCTTATTTGCATCACCGTCTTTGTTTTCTTGAGGCGTGGTATTTATAATATTACTCGGGTTTTCTTCGTTTGTCTGCGCATTTCCGTCATTTGCGGGTGATGTATTATGGTTTTTATCGCCGCAGGCAGCAAGAGAAAAAATTAAAGTCAGACATAAAAGTATTGAAAGTGTTTTTTTCATAAAACTCACCCCAAATTTTTACTATAATTATACAAAATTCTTTGTATAAATTCAAGTATTTTGTTTATTTGAGATTTTGAATTTAAGGTTAAATCAACCTAATCTCGGGTGCTTTTTTCGTTAATGTACACAAAAAAATTTCTAAATCTTTAAAAATTATAAAAATGCTTGACAAAATTTATGTAATAAGTTAATATATATAATGTAGTATTTATAAGTCTTGGAGTTTATATGGATTTTTGCCAAAATACAGATGAACAGCTTGTTAAATTAATTATTGCAGGCAATAGTGATAGTTTACATACTTTAATCGATAAGTATCTTGGCATTATAAGGAAAAAAGCTTCAATACTTTGCCCCTTCGCTGATATTGATGATATGGTGCAAGAGGGGATAATTGCTCTATATTCGGCGGTTAATGTGTACGATGAGTCTCTTTCATCTTTCTCAACATTCGCCAATTTGTGTATTGAACGCAGTATGATAACTGCTTACCGTAAGCTTTTCAGCAAAAAACAAGTTCCTGAAACAGCTAGGGTTTCATTTGATTATTTAGAAAAGCCGGTAACGGTTACGCCTGAGTCTTTAATTATCGAAAAGGAAGAATGTTTGGCATTTACGGAAAAAATAAAAAGTGTGTTGTCACACTTTGAATATAAGGTGCTTTGTGAATATTTAAATCATAGTTCGTACGATGTTATTTCACAAAATCTGGGTGTAAATATTAAATCCGTCAATAACGCAATGGTGCGTCTTAGAAGAAAAATAAAAGCCATTAGTTAGCTTTTATTATAAATGCCACAGTAATTTGATTTTATCGATTAAATACTGTGCAAAACCAAAACAAGAGAGGTAACAAAAGATGTTTGAGGACAAGACACTAGTTTGCAAAGACTGCGGCGAAGAATTTGTTTTTACTGCTCGTGAGCAGGAATTCTACGAGTCTAAAGGCTTTGTAAACGAACCCCAGCGTTGCAAACCTTGCCGCGACAAACGTAAGAATGCCGGCAGAGCTCCGCGTGAATTACACGAAGCTACCTGCAATGCTTGCGGTGGAGTTGCAAAGGTTCCCTTCATTCCGCGTGATGACCGTCCGGTTTATTGCAGCGAGTGCTTTGCAAAGATGAAGGAAGCAGAAAACGCTGATGCAGAATAATTAAATTTACATAATATAATTATTCGACCGCCCATTTTTTAATGGGCGGTTTTCTTTCAGTCTTCAAAATTCACACATTATTAATACAATTATTTATTTTTAAATGTAAAATATTAGGGTAAACAAAAAAAGAGGTGCTTAAAATGTCTGCCGAGAAAATTTTAATTGTTGATGATGATACTAATATCTGTGAGCTTTTAAAGCTTTATATTGAAAAGGACGGATTTTCCACCGTTGTAGCGAACGACGGACTGACGGCTGTTAAATTTGCTGAAAGTGAAAATCCCGATTTAATTTTACTTGATATTATGCTACCCGAACTTGACGGCTGGCAGGTTTGCAGAGAAATCAGAAAGACCTCCAGCGTTCCAATTATTTTAGTAACTGCTAAGGGTGAAGTTTTTGATAAAGTTTTGGGCCTTGAACTTGGCGCCGACGATTATGTTACAAAGCCCTTTGATACTAAGGAAATTGTTGCACGAATTAAGGCAGTTCTTCGTCGTTCAGCTAAGGATAATGATGCTGATATTAAAGAGGTTTCCTACGATAAACTCAAAATTAATTTAACGAATTATGAATTGATTGTTGACGGAAATGCTATAGATACACCTCCAAAAGAGCTTGAGCTCATTTATCACCTTGCGAGCAACCCCAATAGAGTGTTCACGCGCGACCAACTGCTTGATGAGGTTTGGGGATTTGATTATTACGGAGATTCCAGAACAGTTGATGTGCACGTTAAGCGACTTCGCGAAAAGTTAGAAAAGGTTTCGGTTAATTGGGAGCTCAAAACAGTTTGGGGAGTAGGCTATAAATTTGAAGTAAAATAAGGCGGAATAATGAAGCTTTTTAAAAAATTCTTTTTTACAACAGCGGTTATAATTCTGATTAGCTTAACCGTTATGATAAGCATAGTTTCCTTTGCAATTTCAAATTATTTTTCTAACGAAAAGTTTGAATTGTTGAAGGATAACTGCGAGGCTGTCTCTAAAATTGCTGTTGCTGATATGAATTCCAGCAATTATGAGCGCAATCTTTACAATATCATAAATATTCAGAATGAAATCTCGGATATTGACATCTTCATTTGCAACAATATTGGAGAAATTACCGTTTGCGGTTGCAGTAATTTTCAAACAGAGATGTCATGCATGCATACCGATAATACTGTACCCGAAAATGTGTTATCTGCCGTAGAGCAAGATGAATATTTTAAGCTTGGAAATTTGGGAGGAGTTTACCCGAGTGAGCAATATATAGCAGCTTCGCGGATTAGCGATACTGATAATTCCTTACGCGGTTATGTGTTTGCAACAACTTCTACCGGTTCACTTCGTGAATTAATGTCACGAATATTTAATATATATATGCTTTCGGCAATTTTTCCGTTGGTTATGATGTTTATTGCGGTATTTGCAATATCATACAACCAAACAAAACCGTTAAAGTTGATGTCCGAAGCCGCAAAGAGTATGGCGGAAGGTGATTTTTCAAAGCGCGTTCCTGTGCTTAGCGATGATGAAATAGGCGAGCTCTCGGTGTCATTTAATAATATGACCGACTCCTTAGCACAATTAGAGGGTATGAGGCGAAGCTTTATAGGCAATGTTTCGCATGAACTGAGAACACCTATGACCACGATTGCCGGATTTATTGACGGAATAATCGACGGCACAATTCCAAAAGATAAACAAAATGAATATCTTAAAATAATTTCAGAAGAGGTTAAAAGGCTATCCAGAATAGTTGAATCAATGCTTAATATTTCGAGATTGGAATCGGGAGCATTAACCCTTAAAAAGACCAAATTTGATTTGAGCGGGGCAATTATTAATGTTGTTTTAAGTCGAGAACCCACCATTGAAAAGTATAATTTTGATATTTGCGGATTGGACAGCTTGCAAAAAACCGAAATATATGCCGATTTCGATTTGATTTATCAAGTGCTATACAATCTAGTGGATAATGCCGTTAAGTTTACTGATGAGAACGGAACTATTAATTTTGCTATATACAAAAATAAGAATTCGGTTGAATTTATCATCAAAAATACCGGCGAGGGTATTGAAAAGGAACAGCTTAATTTAATATTTGATAGATTTTATAAAATTGACAAGTCTCGCTCAACAAATAAAAATAGCTCGGGACTTGGATTGTTTATAGTAAAAACTATTGTAGAGCTTCACGGTGGTAAAATTACAGCCGAGAGCGTTCCTAATGAGTATACCTTGTTCCGTGTTGTTTTACCAATGGAAAACCCTGAAAGGATGGATTAATATGTCAGACAATAACCTTTTTAAAGATAACGAAATCAGCGATTCTGAGTTTGAAAATACTTTTGATATTACCGATGAGCCGACTTCTGAGAAAGCTGATGATGAAATTCTCGAGCAAGTTGAGCCAATTCTTCAATCAGATGAGGAAATGAATGATAGCGCGATTTCAGAAGAGCCTAAAACGGAAGAAGCCTATAATTATGTTCCGAATTTTGTTGAATATTCTGCTCCTGTCGCCGCGGCTGACCCTCAAAACAAAAAGGGTATAAAGGTATTTGTATTGCTTATAGCAGCAGCACTTGTTTTGGCGGCTGTGGCAACTCTTGGCTATTTTGCAGGAAAAAATTCGTTCCCGAGTAATTCAGGCGGAAGCCATACACTTGACTTAGCTTCAAAGCCCGAGAATTCCGATAAATACACAACGGAACAGGTTTATGAAGTAGTTAATAAATCGGTAGTAGGCATTGCGGTATATGATAATGAGGGTATTAAGGGATACGCCAGCGGTGTTATCTACTCAGAGGATGGTTACATTATCACAAACGACCACATTTATGAGGGTGTGACGGCGGCAAAGTTTAAAATTTACACATATGACGGCAGTGTTTATTCCGCCAAGTATGTAGCCGGTGATTCCCGTAGCGATTTAGCACTCTTAAAGGTAGATTCTTCGGGATTTTATCCTGCAACCTTTGGTAACTCGGATGAACTTAAATACGGTGAGCAGGTAGTTGCAATCGGCAGACCAAACGACGCTACCTCGAGCTCATCAATCACGGGAGGTTATATTTCATTTTTAAACCGCCGTGTTTCAAATTCAACAAGCTATGCTTCACGCCTTATTCAAACCGATTCTGCTATTAACCCTGGAAGCTCAGGTGGCGCACTTGTGAATATGTACGGTCAAGTAGTTGGAATAACCTCCTCAAAGCTTGTAGGCAGTGAATATGAGGGCGTAGGCTATGCTATACCATCCACCACTGTTAAATTTGTTGTTGAGGAGCTAATTGTTAATGGCACCGTAACTTCTCGCGCTAAGCTTGGCGTTTCTTACACAGAAATTGATTCGGTTACTGCTGAAATTAACGGTAGTGATATTACAGGTCTGCTTATAGCGGAAGTAAATGATGATAGCTCGCTTAAGGGAAAGGTAAGTGTAAATGATGTAATCACCGAAATTAACGGTCAAAAGATTACAAAGGGCGATATGGTGCTCGATATTATTGAGACCGCAAAACCGGGTGATACGGTTGAACTTACGGTATTTATAAATAATTCTCGCACATATAAAACCGTGAAAGCTCAGCTTATACAGGCTGAGAGCACTTCGAGCTATGAATCTGAGTTGTCAAGGGAGCCTGAAATACCAAAACCTGAGAATAACGGCGGTACATTTGATTTCCCGTATGGATACTAATTAAATATTTTAAGCACCGAAAGAATTTTCTTTCGGTGCTTTTTTATTTGACAAAAATTTCACTCTCTTTGGTATATAATTAAAAATACCGCGAGTGGGGGAATAGAGCTTGATAGTATATGTTGATGTTTTGATTGCAGTTAATATAGTTATAAATTACTACCTAATACTGATTACGGCAAAGTTTTCGGCGTTTAATTATAAAAATTTTCGTTTAATTTTAGCAGCAATAGTCGGTAGCGCATTCTCTCTTTACATATTTTTACCGAAGCTTGGAACTCTAATCGATATTATTGTAAAGCTGATTTGCAGCGCCGTAATGATACTTGTGGGATTTGGCTTTAAAAATTTAAAGTCATATCTTCGTAATATGACGGTCTTATTTGCGGCATCATTTATTTATGCGGGCGGTATGTTGGCTATTTGGATGATATTTAAAACAAAAGCCATTGTTATTAATAATTCGGTGGTGTATCTTGATGTTTCGCCGATATTTTTAATTGGATTTTCGGTTGCTTTCTACATAATAATAGTGTTTTTTAAGTCAATTTTAAAGAGGAATTCAATAACTGCTAAAAGATGTAATGTTGAAATTTATTTTAATAAGAAAAAAGCAGATTTTACAGGTATTTTTGATACTGGTAATTCTGCTAGAGATATATTGGGCGGTGGCGCTGTCATTTTCATCAGCCGTAAAAATGCAATTGATTTTTTAGGTGGAGAGCCGAAAACCTTTGAAAGCTGTTACAGGTTGTTACCTTTTAGCACGGTAACAGGCTCAAAATTACTTGAAGCGGTGCGGTGTGAGAAAGCCGTTATAACATTTGATAATAAAATAATAACGCTTCCTAAACCGATTTTAGCGATTTCTGAGGCAGTAATTGACAGTGAATATTCAGTTTTACTGAATCCCGAAATTTTACAGTATACGGAGGAAAGAAATGTTAAGGTTAAAAGTTGAAAACGCTATATACAAATTGCTAATTAAATTTAAACTCATTAAACGGGTGTTCTATATAAACGGACCTGAAACCTTACCTCCGCCGCTTACCGCTGACGAGGAAGCAGAGGTGCTTAGTCGGTTTGCAAGTGATAAAGCAGCGGTGCGCGAAACACTTATAGTACATAATTTAAGATTAGTGGTTTATATCGCACGGAAATTTGATACCAATACCGCATCGGTTGAAGATTTGATTTCCATAGGTACTATAGGGCTTATTAAGGCGGTTAATACCTTTTGCCCCGAAAAAAACATTAAATTAGCAACATACGCTTCACGCTGTATAGAAAATGAAATTTTAATGTACTTAAGGAAAAATTCTTCGCGTAGCAGTGAAATCTCAATTGACGAGCCGCTGAATGTAGATTGGGACGGTAACGAGTTGTTGCTTTCGGATGTTTTAGGCAGTGATACCGATGATATTGGTAAAAGTATTGAACAAGACGATGAAAAACGCCTGCTTATGGGTTTGATTGATGATCTGCCAATAAGGGAAAAACGGATAATGGAAATGCGGTTTGGATTATCAGGAATTGAAGAGCTTACTCAGAAGCAGGTTGCCGATATGCTCGGTATTTCTCAGTCGTATATCTCTAGACTAGAAAAGCGGATAATAAACAAACTAAAAAAACAATTTGAAAAGGTAGTATAAATTTAAAACCACCCCTTAGGGTGGTTTTAAGCTAGGGTAGAGCGAATAATCCGAACCCGCCTCAAAGTGGCTTATTTCGGCGCTTTTTACCCAATCCGTTCTTGTAAGGCGACAGCCTTACTGCACCCGTATTGAATAAAAATCACTCAAAATATTCTCTCTTTGAGGTCAA
>JAZNXU010000033.1:0-8737 GCA_045594065.1 Acutalibacteraceae bacterium | reverse complement strand
TGACATTTCTGTCTGTCTTTGTCCGTTTACTTTAAAAAGTACTTGACTTTCTCTCGATTTCTCTCGAGAATTGTCGGGTCCTTATTATCGTCGTTGTTTAATTTTCAAGGTCCATTTTTTGCTCCCGTTTTTTTGGGCGCCCAAATATAATACCAAACTAAAAGCCTTTTGTCAAGCCTTTTTTTGAATTTTTTTAAATATTTTTTTCATAATTTTCGGCACCACAATATCTTGTGTTTGAAGCACTCAATAACCACGAAAAAACTCGGGAAAATCCCGAGTTTTTCTATGCATTATTATATATACTATGCTATTTTTCAACCAAAAATCCGCCGATAACTATTTTTGAGCCACCGATAACCTCTATTTTAACAGTGTGCTTGCCATAGTTGAGGTTATCAATAATCGGCCACTGTGAGCTATTAGAGGAAATTGAGAAGCCCTTTTCAACAACCTCTTTACCGTCAATTGTCACCTTGATTGCGGGACCGCCCTGAGTATCTACCAACATTCCAAGACCTCTGCCCACAAACTCGAATTCTATAGTGCTGCCTTTTTTTCCAAAAAGGCTCTTTCCAACATAAGAAACGGTAACGCTTTTAGAGCCGATGAGCTGAAAATCGGTATGATTGGTAAGAGTTTCTGCTTTAACAATCTCTGAGCCCTCAAGAGCATTGCTCACAAGGGTATTGGCAGGCTTCACATGATCGGTATAGCCGGATTTGTCAGGGTTTGTGATAAGTTTGCCTTTTAGATACTCAGCAATGCAATCGGCATAAATCTTATAACCTGTGTTGTTCGGGTGAACAACGTCGGTCATATAATGCTCCCAGCTGTTACCCGTTTTTTTAAGCTCAGCTACGAGAGCATCACCAACATTGACTGTGGGTATGCCGTAATACGCCGCAACATCCTTGTGACCTAAAATGTTTTTGTGCTCGGTGCCCTGACAGCTCTTATCGGTTACAAAAACAATAACGATATCTACCTTTGGATTAGCCTTGCGAAGCTTAGACACAATGCCCTCCATATAAATAGAGGACTGCATTTGCGTAAAGCCTGCATAAGCATCGTTAATAGAAAATTCTACAAATACAAGGTCGGGCTTTGAAGCAACAAGGTTTGGATACTCCCTTATATTATCCTCGCTCATTCTGAAATAGCCCCAATAGGAATCGGTGCCGCCCCAGCCAAGATTAACCTCGGTGATTTGAGCGGACGAAAAATTATTCTTAAACCACTCGGTGGTGGCAGTGCGCCAACAGTAGCCACCACTACCGCCAGTACCGCCTGTAACCGAGCCGCCGATGTAACCAACGGTCAGCTTTTTATCGGTGGTTAATTTATAATATGTATTATTAAGATTATCTACATCGGTTGGAGTACTCAATTTAGCAAGGCTACGCTCAGACGCAAAAACGGTTGCAGGAGTGGTGGCACCGCCATCGGTATTAGGGCTTTCGCCGCCATTATTGGTTGTTCCTGCAGTTTGTTCGCTATCAGAGTCTACCGATGGGGTTTCCTTACCGCCGCAAGCCGCAAGGCTTAGAGTCAATAACAATACTAAAATAAGTGCTATTAATTTTCTCATAAGTATCTCTCCTATATTAACGAGCAACTAAATCGCTCCAAAAATAAACCTTTCTTCGGTTGTAACCTCAGACTTCTCCACTTTAGTCCCACCGTTATCTACCATTTGCTGACCGCGGCAGGCACTAATAGTAAGCACAATTGCAATTGTTTTCATAGCAATACCTCAATCATAAAATGGCTTACAAATAAATTATATAAAGCACTTATTGATTTGTCAATAATTTATAATTGAAAAACAAAATTATTATCGTTTAATAAACGAAACTCATACTACCCAAAACGGCACTTGTATACACTCCTGCAAGCTTGGAATCAAAACAGAGGTTAGTTTTGCTTGTGTTTTGAGCAAAATTAAAAAGGAATAGCGGCTATCCGCTATTCCTTTTTAATTATTCGTAATCTACAACATCCGTCCATGAAAGCAGAAGCGCGCGTTCCTCTTCATTTCCCTTAACCGATTGTGAAGCCGCTACGATAGGCAGCCATTTCTGAATGTACTGCTTGGCGGTATCACTCTTGCGACAGAAAAGATTCATATACTTTTCAGCAAGCTCATTTTTGCCTGCAAGGCTGAACAAAAGGTATGTTCTTGCAACATCCGCCGAGGCATTACCCTGTGTTGCGTGCGACCAGTCGATTATATAAGGTGTACCGTCAGTAGCAATTACAACATTGGAGGGGTTAAAGTCGCCGTGGCAAACTTTTGCGTGCTTAGGCATACCCTCAAGTCTTGTGTGAAGCTCATAGCGGGTGGTGGCATCGAGTGATGTTTCATTTATTTTGCGATTCATTTTATCCTTGAGTTTATTAAGCAGCGGCGCACGCTTTTCGTGTACCGACATCTGCAAGTCAACAAACAGCTCTAAATATTCGTCTTCCTTTTCAGGATGTTTCTCCATAAGGCTCGCAAGAGTTTCGCCCTCGATATATTCAAGCACTATCGACCATTTTCCGTCAATCTGCTCAACATCAAGAAGCTTCGGTAAATTAAGCCCTGTTTCTTCAACGCGTGCCTGATTAAGTGCCTCGTTTAAAACATCAGACTTTTTATAATTCTCGGAAAACTGTTTTACAAGGGTGTTACCCTCGCGGTATATGGTTTTTTCGGGACGACTTACGATAATCTCTCTCATTTATTTCTCCTCCTTACCATAGTATGCGTTTAGATACATCTGCTTAATTTCGCTCATAAGCGGATAGCGCGGATTTGCGCCTGTGCACTGGTCGTCGAAAGCTTGCTCGGTCATTTCATCAAGGTTATCAAGGAATTCCTTTTCATCAACGCCGTAATCCTTAATAGTTTCCTTAATGCCAACCTTTGCCTTAAGCTCATTAATAGCATTTATAAGCTTTTCAAGCTTTTCTTCGTCAGTTTTGCCGCCAAGACCTAAATAGTCGGCTACTTCGGCATAGCGAGCAAGGGTGTGCGGGTGGTCGTACTGAGAGAAGGTACCCATCTTTGTGGGAGCCTCAGCCGCATTGAAGCGAAGCACCTGCTCAATCATAAGAGCGTTAGCAACACCGTGGGGCAGGTGGTGGAAAGCACCGAGCTTGTGTGCCATAGAGTGGCAAACACCTAAGAACGCATTGGCAAATGCCATGCCTGCCATAGTAGCAGCGTTAGCCATTTTCTCTCTTGCCTGAACATCGGTCTGTCCGTTTTCGTAAGCGCGGGGCAGATAGTCGAAGATTGTTTTAAGGGCTTTAAGTGCAAGACCGTCGGTATAATCGGTTGCAAGCATTGCCGCGTAAGCCTCGAGCGCGTGGGTTACGGCATCGATACCCGAAGCCGCCGTAAGGCCCTTAGGTGCCGACATATGGAAATCTGTATCGATAATGGCCATATTTGGAAGTAATTCATAATCAGCAAGCGGATACTTAACACCTGTTGCCTCATCAGTGATAACGGCAAATGGCGTTACCTCACTTCCTGTACCAGCCGAAGTAGGAACGGCAATAAAGTATGCCTTTTCACCCATTTTCGGGAAAGTGTAAACACGCTTACGAATATCGATAAAGCGCATTGCCATATCCATAAAGTCAGCCTCGGGGTGTTCATAAAGCACCCACATAATTTTAGCTGCATCCATAGCCGAGCCGCCGCCTAGAGCAATGATAGTATCGGGCTTGAATGCCGCCATCTGAGCGGCACCCGCTTTGGCGTTAGCAAGAGTCGGGTCGGGCTGAACATCGAAGAATGTTGTATGAGCAATACCCATTTCATCGAGCTTATCGGTAATAAGCTTTGTGTAGCCGTTCTCGTAAAGGAAAGTATCGGTTACGATAAAGGCACGCTTTTTACCCATAACATTTTTAAGCTCATCGAGCGCTACAGGCAGGCAGCCTTTTTTAATATATACCTTTTCAGGTGCACGGAACCAAAGCATATTTTCCCTTCTTTCTGCTACTGTTTTAATATTAATAAGGTGTTTTACACCTACATTTTCTGATACCGAGTTGCCGCCCCAAGAGCCGCACCCTAAGGTGAGTGACGGAGCAAGCTTAAAGTTATAAAGGTCGCCGATACCACCGTGAGATGACGGGGTGTTAACAAGTATACGGCAGGTTTTCATACGCGCCGCAAATTCATCGAGCTTTTCTCCTTCGGTAATTTCGTTAAGATAAACCGATGAGGTATGACCGTAACCACCGTCAGCTACCAGTCGCTCAGCCTTATCGAGTGCTTCAGAGAAATCCTTTACCTTATACATAGCAAGAACGGGGGATAACTTTTCATGAGCAAATTCCTCAGAAAGCTCTACGCTCTGAACTTCACCGATAAGAATTTTAGCGCTTTCGGGGACCTCAACGCCGGCGAGTGATGCGATTTTGTGAGCTGTCTGTCCAACTATTTTAGCATTGAGTGCACCGTTAATAATGATAGTCTTTCTAACCTTTTTGGTTTCCTCATCGTTTAAGAAATAGCAACCGCGAACAGCAAACTCTGCTTTAACGGCATCGTAAATCTTCTCGGGCACGATAACCGACTGCTCTGAAGCGCAAATCATACCGTTATCGAATGTTTTAGAATGGATTATAGAGTTAACCGCTAAAAGAATATCGGCAGACTCGTCGATTATTGCGGGTGTGTTACCTGCTCCAACGCCGAGCGCGGGCTTACCGCTTGAATATGCTGCCTTAACCATTCCGGGACCGCCTGTAGCAAGAATTATATCTGCCTCTCTCATAACGGTGTTGGTCATCTCAAGGCTTGGAACATCGATCCAATCGATTATACCCTCGGGTGCACCTGCCTTAACTGCAGCCTCCAACACAAGCTTTGCTGCGGCGATGGTTGAGTTCTTAGCACGCGGATGTGGTGAGATGATAATAGCATTGCGTGTTTTAAGTGCTAAAAGGCACTTGAAAATTGCGGTTGAAGTCGGGTTGGTTGTGGGGATAACCGCCGCAATAACACCAATAGGCTCGGCAATCTTTTTAATGCCGTATGCCTTATCCTCTTCTATAACACCACAGGTTTTAGTGTCTTTATAGGCATTATATATATATTCGGCGGCGTAGTTGTTTTTAATAACCTTATCCTCAACAACGCCCATTCCCGTTTCTTCTACCGCCATTTTAGCAAGCGGGATTCTCGCCTTGTTAGCCGCTGATGCAGCAGCTAAAAAAATCTTATCCACCTGCTCTTGAGTGTAGGTAGCAAAAATTTGTTGAGCGGCTCTGGTAAGCTCAATAGCCTCTTCAAGCTTTTCAACGCTATCGATTATTTTGTTCGCTTTTGTTTCCAATTAAAGCATTCCTTTCATAATTAACTTTGTTATTATTTTAACAGACTTTCAGGTTTTTGTGAATTATGAAAATGTTAAATGGGTATTATCATTAGCGATAATACCCATTATGCCTTAAAAATATTTGTTCTTAGTATCGGTTAATGCTGTTATAAATTTCTTATCGAGCTCGGTAAGCTTATACCCGTTTTTATATATTAGCACATCTTTATATATCTTCTTGTTTTCAGCGCACTTCTTTTGGACTAGGTTATAGCTTTTTAAAACATTTTCAGGTGCGGGAGAAACCCACATAAAGGTTTGCGGGTTTCTAGAGAGCAAGTCATACTGGCTCGCCCTTTCAAAAATAAAGATTCGGCGATCAATATTATCGGGCAACTCCTCTTTAATAACCTTAGCAAGCGGCAGAGAGGGTACATACGGGTCGGCATGAGCAATCTCTATAAAATCTTTAAGATCCTCGAAAGCAATCTCGTCTTTATTCGCCAGCGGATTATTGGCGCTAAGCAGCAGCTCATACGAAAACTCGGTAACCATTTCATAGCTTAACCCCTTTTCCTCAAGCATAGCTTTAAAGAATTTATCGTAGTTTTCAGCATAGCGTATAATACCCAATTTGTAATCATGATTAATAATATTGTTTATTGTTCTTTGCGAGTTGGTTTCTTTATAGAATATTTCGGCGGCATCGGTTGAAAGAGTTTTAGAAAACTCAACAAAGGCATCAGAAATATAGCAGGCGCGCGGCACCGAAATTGAAAACTTCTGCTTTTTAGCAGAACCGTCTTTATAAAGGCCCTCAATATGCTCAATCTGCTTTAAAAGACCCTTAGCGTAGCCGATAAACTCTTCACCCTCGGGGGTGAGTGTAACGCCCTTGGCGGTGCGCTCGAAAATGGTTATTCCAAGGTCGGCCTCAAGTTCTTTTATTGAACGGCTGATATTCGGCAACGCCACAAATAATTTTTCGGAAGCCTTGTTAAGCGAGCCCGCACGTGCAACCTCAACCGCATATTTAACATGTAATATATTCATAATTCACCCTCTGAAAAATTTAGGTTATAGCTATTGTAGCACATTTTTAATTAATATTCAATCGTTCGTGACATTCTGCCCCGTGCAAAAAAGACTATGGCAAAAAATGTCATAGTCCTTTAACTTGTTTGTCGTAAACTACACTTCTGATTGATTTTATGGATTAACAAAACGCCGCAAACGCTGTCAAATAAGCGTTTGCGGCTTAAGGTTACTCTGTAATGGGTTTCATCGTGGGGATTTAGGCGAGATAAATCTTATACCCTTATTTATCCTGCCTTTTTCTGACTTTGTTAATCCAAAGCGGTTTCATTGCAGAAAATAACCTCTTATAATATGGCATAACTTTATCCCATTTGTCGTAAAATCTGTCGTAAAAATTTAAGGGTGTTTACTATGTCAAGCAAAGAAACACATATCCTCTAAAATAGATAATTACTGTTTT
The DNA here is from genome assembly GCA_045594065.1 of Acutalibacteraceae bacterium. GTDB lineage: Bacteria > Bacillota > Clostridia > Oscillospirales > Acutalibacteraceae > SIG565. Next base: position 1,915 of record JAZNXU010000033.1, on the reverse strand, counting down.
TTCATCTGTCGCAGGAACATCAACACCGCCAATACGAGCAGAACGGCAGCATATCCAAGTACCCACCAAACATGAGGGAAAATCCCTGTAAAATCACCTGCAAGCACAGCCCGTTCCATATCTACGGCATGAACAAACGGGAGTGCGTAGGAAATCTTCTTAAACACACCGCCCACAAGGTCAAGATCAAACCAAACGCCGGACAGCCACGCCGAAAGGTTGGTTAGCAACGCACCGCAGATACCACCGACCTGCTTATCGTTCAGTACGCTTCCGCAAAGAAGTCCCAAGGCAATGTAGAGGATGGAAACAGGAATGATAAATAACACCGCATATAAAATATTTACCGTAATGTCCAGCCCGAGAACGATTGCGGCAATATAGCAGATAACGCATTGAGCGACAGAAATCGGCATAATAGGCAAAGTATACCCGAGAATGAAATCCAGCGGGGTCAGCGGGGTTGTATACAAACGCTGCAATAGCGAACTACCTCTGTCTTTTGCAATAATGGTTGATGAAAATAAGGTCATAAATGCCAAACCGAAAACCGTTATACCCGGAGTCAGGTGTTGTATTTCAAACAGTTTCACGGGGATATTTGCTTGTATGGCACTTAACAATAAAATTAAAACAAGAGGAAAGCCGAGTCCAAAGAAGAGAGTCAGAGGATCTCGTAATATTTCTTTCGTATTTCTGTTTGCAAAAGTGAGCATTCTCATTTTGCCACCCCCTTGACAATATGGATAAATGCTTCTTCAAAATTATCTGTACCTACCCTTTCTTTTATCTTTTCTGCAGTGTCACAGATAAGGAGCTTGCCGTCTTTCATAATAGCGATACGGTCAGACAAAGCTTCCGCTTCTTCCATATAGTGCGTTGTCAGAATAATGGTAATCTTCCCTTTAAGTGAATGTATCAAATCCCACAAATCACTTCTGGCAAGTACATCAAGACCAAGCGTAGGTTCATCAAGGAACAATATCTCCGGTTCGCTGATCAGCGCCATTGCAATACTAAGTCTTCGTTGCCAGCCTCCGGACAGTTTGCCTGCCTTTTTTTTGATAACAGATTCCAATCCGAGTAATTTGGTCAGCTCTGCAATTTTCGCATTTTGCTTGTCCTTTGTAAAACCGTGAACCCCGCACATCAGCTCAAGATTCTCCCGAACCGAAAGTCCGGATGCGACCGCAGTTTCCTGCGGAGAAACGGCTATTAGCGATTTTACAGCGGCTGTATCTTTGCAAATGCTTTTTCCAATAATAAAGGCATCTCCGCTTGTAGGTTGTGTGAGGCAGGACAGCATTTTAATCGTGGTCGTTTTACCGGCACCATTTACACCGAGCAGAGAAAACAATTCGCCTTTTTTAACCTGCAAATTTAATTGGTCTACCGCAACTGTATCCTTATATTTTTTAGTTAGATTAGCAGTCCTTATGGCATACATACAATCTGTCCTTTCCGTGAATGCGTTTACTGAATTATAGCATTTCAATTATGAAAAATCTCGTTTTTCCATCTATTCGGTTCTATTTCATATGTAAGCGGTAATCCTGTTGGTACATTGCGTTTACGACACCTTATTGTCGTAATTTCCAAGGACTGCTAACCTGCTCATTTGTCGTAAATCTGTCGTAAACCACATTTTTAAGCAATAATTTGGATAAACAAAAAGCCGAAAACGCCTTAAAAAAGCGTTTTCGGCTTAATATTACTCTGCGAGGGGTTTCATCGTGGGGACCTCTGCCCCCGAAGTTACAAAACAATACCTAAGTGTACAAAACTCCAATGGTTTCAAGTCGTCTCAGAGAGTCGTTTTTACAGCACAGAATATAACCCTTTGTATCTGTGCGGCATTTTGGCGTAGTAACTGGCGTACCATTGGCGTAGTAGATTAAATTTGCTTGTCCTTAAA
>JAZNXU010000032.1:0-2032 GCA_045594065.1 Acutalibacteraceae bacterium | reverse complement strand
GATGAAAAATGAATATATGTCTCCCGAGTTGGAGATTGTAAAATTCAGCGATGAAGACATCATAACCACAAGCCTTGTAGACGGCGGCGGTGAAGGCAACGGCGGAGACTACGAATGGGGCGTTGTACACAACGCATAACTTGACCTCAACACATAAGTGTTAGGGAATATATTGAGACGGTAAGGTCCCCGCCAAAATGGGCGGGGACCTTGCCCAAAAATCATTTAAATGTAGGTGCACAGTTTAGCGCCTAATGTATTGCATCAAGCTTTATAAGGAGTTTTTTTAATGAAAAGATTTACGGCAATTTTACTCTGTTTGTGTATGTTACTGACCGTTTGCGCCTGTCGCGGAGGCGAAAATCCTGCTACAAATGGAGAATCAGCAAATAATTTTGAAGCAACAGCTACTGAAAAAAATCCGACTGTTATGGGAATGTTTTATCGCAATGTTACAGGTGCGGATTTAGTATCTGATGATCCTGCCGTGAAGCAAGTTGATGAAAAGGCAGATGCAATGCTCAAAAAAATAGAGGAATATTCCGATAGTATTAAAGTGGCTAACGGCGGAAATACCTATTATGTTTCTAATGACGGCGACGATAAAAATGACGGTTTGACCCCCGAAACAGCACGTCAAAATTACTATGCAGTAAAAAGTTTTTTAAAAGAGGGCGACGCGGTGCTATTCCGTCGCGGTGACCTTTTTAGAGGTAATGTATCTCTAGTATCCGGTGTTTCATATGGTGCATACGGCGAGGGAGTAAAACCCCGTATTTACGGTAGCGTTGACGCCTCGAAGAACGGTAATGGTGTATGGGAAGAAACCGAAACCGCAGGCGTTTGGCGTTATAATAAAAATATAACCGATTATTGTAATATCATTTTTAACAACGGCGAGGCTATCGGCAGACCCGTTCAAAAAATGGAAGATATTACAAAAAATGAATTAAATGTTGTTTATAAGGGTGGAAAAGTGTATCTCTACTGCCCGAAAGGTAACCCTGCCGATGTTTACAGCGTTATTGAAATAGTAGAGGCTATAACTGCGGTAACAGGAACCGATAATCCTAAAAATATCCATATCCAGAATCTCTGCATAATGTATGCTAATTTCGGTATAGGCGGTATGCCAAATTCCCAAAATATAGAAATTGATGGCTGCATTATCGGATATATGGGCGGTAAAAATCTTTATACGGGCGCCGGATCGCTCGGAAACGGCATTGAGCTTTGGGGCAATGTTCACGCAGCTAATGTTCACGATAATTATATTTTCCAATGCTTTGATGCCGGAATTACACATCAGTCTAATAACGGAATGAGCTATTCTGTTGATCAGGACGATATTCATTATACAAATAATCTTATAGAATATTGTCTTTACAGTATTGAGGCATTTGTGCCCCAAAAAGACACAGGAACATCTTTTGATTATCCTGCTTATTTTGAAAATTATACTTCGCGTATGGGCGATGTTTATATAGAAAACAATATCTGTCGCTATGCGGGCTTCGGTTGGGGAACACTAGACCGCAAGACCACTGCGGCTTGCCATCTGCAGTATCGCGCAGGTATGCACGAGGAAACTTTAAAAATTTCGGGCAATATTTTCGACCGTCCGAGAAACGCAGTTGCATTTTTCTCTACCGTACCCGATAAATCATTAATGGTATTCACCGATAATACTATTTTACTTGCCGCCAAGCGCAAGGTGTATAGTATGGAAAGCGATTCCATAAATATGCATGAGGATGTAACCTCGTTTAGCGGTAAATACTTTGCTGATTATTCAGGTACAAAATGTATTGAAGTTTCAAACTAAAATTAATGTTACGGAGGGGTAGAATATGAAATTTATTATAGGCAGACTGGGTAAAAAAGCAGTGTCTTTAATATGTGCCTTAGCTGTAATATTATCGGTAGTCAGTGTTGCTTTCGGCACTTTTGCTACCGATGAAAAGGTAATCGTTACAAGCGATGTTTCCTTTGAGCCGGCTGCAAATGAAGTTGTTTTTTCAAACTTTAAAGA
>JAZNXU010000031.1:0-14960 GCA_045594065.1 Acutalibacteraceae bacterium | reverse complement strand
TATGGACCAAAATGATACTGTCATATTTAATGAGCAAAGATTTGTTGATGGTAAAGCCTATGGAAAGGCAACAGACATTCAAGCAATATTATCCGAGGCTTTAAAAGTTAATAAGGATGATATTTACATACAAGAATAATTAGTATGAGTTTATTTACAGTTATTAAAGCAATATTTAGGTTGATTCTTAATATTGCAGTGATTTCTAAATTAAAAAGCAAAAAATGATTTATTTGCTTGAACTTAATAAGAAATGCTTTGGCGAATAATTAGAAAGAGGTGACAAAATGGCATTTGTGGACAAACTTAAAGAGATGGAAAAAGAGCCTTATAATCCTCCTAAAATTCCTCTAAGCCAAGAAGAAATTGAACGCCAAAACCGTCATCAATACATAATGTCAGGTGAATTTTCAAAATTTATTATTGATAAACTGAAGAAAAATTTGTTAGAAGAAGCGGAAAACTCGCGGGCATATGGTTTTCCAATAGAGAAAAATCATTATTTTCGATGTATTTATCAAGAAAAGGCATTCCGAACAAAAGAACGTAAATATCAAGAGGAATATAATGATTTTGATAATACTCCATCCGATAGAATTGAAAGAAAAAAGAAATTTTTAGAATACCATCTGCCTCATTGTGTTTTTGATAAAGAAGAAAAGAATTGCCTAAAAGAACAACTACAAAAAGAGCTTGTCGCAGACGGCTTTAGAGTTGTTTTCGATATTGAAGAATTCAAATATAAACTTTGTAGTGGCTTTGGTCTTGGTGTTGAAAGAAAAAGCTATGGGTACACAATGAATTTTACAGTATATTGGTAGTAAAAAATATCAAAGTTTGCAACCATATTAAAATTTAAAAAAAGAGATGATTAAATTTGAAAAAGGGAATAAAAGATATTCGTGAGTTGGAGTGTTCTTACGAGTATTTAGAAATGTATGTTATTAATGCATTGAAGCGTAATTATTCATATAATGAAACTGTACCCGAAAACCTTTTAAAGCAAGTACAAAAGGAATTGGAATTTATAAAAGAAACAAAAACTGCAGGGGTCTTTTATTACGCACACTATCTTATGAGATTTTCTGTAGACATGGGCATTTTTGATTATGATGATATTTATGAAAAAGTGTCTGTAAATGTTAATGTTGACACAAAATGGGTTGCGTGCTTTATGGAGATTACATATGTTTACACTCTACCTCTACATTATCATTGTTGGAAATGTGGCTTTTCGGACTTTGAAAATGCAGAAAATGTGACTACAGGAAAAGAATTGCCAAAAAGACTTTGCCCGAATTGTGAATACGAATTAGACGGATGGGGTTCGATACCAACACCGCAAAAGCAAATCGAAATAACAGACGTTATGAATGATGCTATAATAGAAATAACATTTCCTATTGCTAAAAGGAACGAAGTTCTTGATTTAGCTAATCATTTAGTGGGTAAAGAAAATCGAAATTACTCAGGAGTAAAATTGTATTTCAAATAATACTTTGCCAACAAATCTGCCTACAAAAGAGAAAATGAACACTAAAAAAATTACTTAACAGTAAAAAGGACTACATAACAAGAAAATCCCGATAAACCCTGTAAATATCAGGGATTATCGGGGTTTGTTCGTTACATAGCGGGAATACTCAAAAATCAATGTTTCGTACTCCTAATCGGTAGATATATCTATTTACCTTTTTAACACATTTATCTATTGTTTTTTGGAATTATCAATGATATAATTAAGAAAAAACAATGGTGATTTTAATGAGTGATAGATATTTTACAGTAGTATGCTGCGTGATAAGTTTTCTGCTATCCTTACTTGCTTCTGCAATAGCATATAAAGCAAAAGATATGACAACAATTAAACGTGAAAAATACTTCAACTTTTATTATCCCTTTTATACTTTGTGGGACAGCATACATCAAGCACGAGCTTTTAATTTTTCGGATTTGGACAAAGAAGACCAAGATAAAATAATGGGCTTCTTAATTGAACATAGTCCTTATGCTGATGCTAAGTTAGATGAACAAATTTATATACTAAAAAGTAGTAGGCACGAAAATTTTTATAATATGGATAATGGGTCAATCCAAGAAGCAAATAAAGCATATAACCAAATTATAGATATTATGATTGATAGAGAAAATTCCCTCAGAAAAAAGTATATTGCAAAAAAATAAAATCCAAACAATTACAGTATTTATCAGGGTTTAGAGCCTATTGTGGATATGACGGGTAGCGCTCTGCCCCTGCCAAAAAGAAAAGTCGCTGTAAGGCGGCTTTTTCTTTTTGTACTTTTATCTATTATCTCTTCTCTCTTATCTATTCTCTAAAAAACTTGCGACTTTTCCAGATAAAAGATAATAGATAAGAGATAAAAGTTTTGGTGTCGGCTTTGCCGACCAATTATAAAATATGTAGGAGTTCAAACATATAGGTAAAAAAATCAAAAGACATCGAATTCGTGCATTCCTGCCCTATATCTCTGTAATGTTGACAAAAGTAATATTTACCATTATAATTTAATTGTATTCAACAAAATTTAAGGAGAATATTCAATGCTCGAATACAGATACGATACACAATTATTAATTGAGGGCACCAACCTTGACGAGGATGCAATAAACGATTATTTTCTTGAAAATTTTAAGGGCGACAGCCTTTTAGCTGTTGGAGATGAAACTCTTATTAAAATTCACTACCATACTAACGAGCCATGGGAAGTTCTTAAATACTGCGCAACTCTCGGTGAGATTTTTGATGTTGTTGTTGAAGATATGGACAGACAATCCCGCGGATTAAAGGGTTAACTTGGCTAATAATAAAAGTAAAACTCAAGGATGTTGAACAATGTTAGAATTTAAGCCGATAACCCTTAATGACAAAAAAATTTATGAAGAATACCTGCAAAAATCTGCACCACGCGGTTGCGGTTTTTCCTTTGCAAATGTATATATGTGGGGTCAGCAAAACATAATCGAGCAAAACGGTTGTATGCTGGCATTTTCGAAGTTCGGTGATTTTTCAGTTTACCCCTACCCGCTGGGTTGCGGAGATAAAAAAGCGGCGGTTGAAGCGGTAATTGCCGACGCTAAAGAGCGTGGTATCCCCTGCCGCTTTTCGGGACTGCTTGAAGCTGAATGCAAAGAGCTTGAAGAATTGTTCCCCAATGCCTTTACCTTTAAATTTAACCGCGATGCGAGCGATTATGTTTACGCGATTGATGATTTAGCCGATTTAAAGGGTAAAAAATATCACGGCAAGCGTAACCACCTCAACCGCTTTTACGAGGCTCACCCTACCTATAGAGTAGAGCCGCTGAACGAAAATAATATTGATGCGGTGCGCACTATGGCAGATGAATGGTTTAGCCATCGTGAGGTACCCGAGGGCGACAGCTTTACAATGGAAAAACAAGCCCTTGACAAAGCTTTCCACCATTATAAAGAGTTAGGACTTGAAAGCCTTGTTCTGAGCGATAACGAACAGGTTATTGCCTTTACAATGGCAAGCCGTATGCGCGAGGATACCTTTGATGTGCATTTCGAAAAGGCTTGTATGGACATTGAGGGTGGCTACACCGCCATTAACTGTGAATTTGCCAAATATATTCGCAACAAATACCCCGAAATTAAGTTTTTAAACCGTGAAGAGGATATGGGTCTTGAGGGGCTGAGGCGTGCAAAGCTCAGCTACCACCCGCACCATATGATAGAAAAATGCTCGGCGGTGTTAAAATGATAGATATACAAAAGCCCCGCAAAAACACAGCTGAGCTGCGAGCCTTATGGCAGGAGGCTTTCGGGGATAGCGACGAATTCCTAGATACTTTTTTCCGCACCGCATTTAGCTATGACCGCTGCCGCACACTAACCGTAAACGGTGAACTCGCCGCTGTGCTTTACTGGTTTGATTGCACTTTATGCGGCGAAAAAATCGCGTATATATACGCGGTGGCTACGGCTAAAAAGCATCAGAGAAAAGGGCTTTGCCGTACGCTTACGGAAAACACTCATGAGCATTTAAAGGCACTCGGCTACAGCGGCGCTATTCTCGTACCGGCAAGCGATCGACTTTTTGAATTTTATGAAAGGCTCGGCTATAAAACCTGCAGCTATATTGAAGAATTCGAATGCACAGCTTGCGATACTGCAATAGATATTCAAAAAATAAGGTTGCAAGAATATGCTCTGCTTCGCCGCACTTTCCTACCCGAAACAGGAGTTATTCAGGAAAACGAAAACCTTGATTTTCTTAAAACTCAAGCAGAGTTTTTTAAGGGCGACGGTTTTCTTCTTGCCGCACGCAATACGGGCGACACTCTTTACGGGGTAGAGCTGCTCGGCAACACCCAAGCAACCCCCGAAATTACCGCAGCTTTCGGTTGCAAGAGCGGTAAATTCCGCACTTTAGGAGGCACCCGACCCTTTGCTATGTATCACAGCCTTAACGGAAAGGATATACCATATCCGATTCATTTTGGCTTTGTATTTGACTAAAATTAAGGAATGATAAATTATGAAAAAATTGTATGAAAAATGGAACGCAATTCCCCTTATTCTCCGCATTGCGGTAGGCCTTGTAATTGGTGCGGTTATTGGTATTTTCCTGCCGCAAGCCACATTTATGAGCATTTTTGGCAACATATTTGTAGGTGCACTTAAAGCCATTGCACCGATACTTGTATTCGTACTTATAATAAGTTCATTAGCGAGTGCGGGCAGAGGTGTTGGCAGACAGTTTAGAACGGTTATTATTCTTTATATGCTGAGTACACTGCTCGCATCACTCTTGGCAGTTCTTGCAAGCTTCGCTTTTCCCGTTACACTAAAGCTTACCGAAGCCGCTGAGAGCACTGCGCCCTCAGGCATTTGGGAGGTTTTAGGAACCCTGCTTAACAATATGGTTCAAAATCCCATATCGTCAATTATTAATTCAAACTACATTGGTATTTTAACATGGGCGGTTATTTTCGGCATAGTGCTTAAAAAGCTTGCCGCACCCGCAACAAAGGAAATGCTCAATAATTTTTCCGATGCTGTATCAAGCGTTGTTCGCTTTATTATAAGCTTTGCGCCGTTTGGCATTATGGGTCTTGTTTTCGACTCGGTTTCGACAAACGGACTCTCTATCTTTACCGATTACGGCAAGCTGCTTTTAGTGCTTGTAGGCTGTATGCTGGCTGTAGCGCTTATTATAAACCCGCTGCTTATCTTTATCTCTCTTAGAAAAAACCCTTATCCGCTTGTTTTTAAGTGCCTTAAAGAAAGCGGCATTACGGCATTCTTCACACGCAGCTCAGCGGCTAACATTCCCGTTAATATGCAGCTTTGCGAAAAACTCGGACTCGATAAGGATGTATATTCAATCTCAATTCCCTTAGGTGCTACCATCAACATGGACGGTGCCGCTATAACAATAGCAGTTATGACACTTGCCGCGGCACACACTATGGGAATACAGGTTGATATTCCGACAGCGCTGATTCTTTCCGTGCTTGCCACATTGGCGGCTTGCGGAGCCTCGGGCGTTGCGGGCGGCTCATTACTGCTTATTCCTATGGCGTGCTCGCTTTTCGGTATTAGCAACGATGTTGCAATGCAGGTTGTCGCCGTTGGCTTTATAATCGGCGTTATTCAGGACTCGGTTGAAACGGCACTCAATTCGGCAGGCGATGTTGAATTTGCCGCAACTGCAGAATATATAGAATGGAAAAAGCAAGGCCGCGAAGTTACCTTTAAATGGGATAAATAAGTAAAAAGCAGCAGTAAAACTGCTGCTTTTTTTATTCGTGTGCATCATTTACTATACTCTTGAAGAAAACGGTATCGGGTGTGGCTTCTAAAAGTTCTTCGAGCATAAACGCCTTTTTCTTTTCCATTACACAGACTATCATCTTTCTGTTCTCCCCTGAATACGCGCCCTGTGCTTCCATAATTGTAGCGGTGCGATGAAGCCGCGAAAAAATCTGCATACAAAGTTCTTCGGCATTTTTGGTTACTATTTCGAACTTCACCATTGTATGCTCGTTATTGCGTATGCGATTGCTGATACTGCTTGTGATAAAGGAATAAATAATACTGCAAATCACAGGCTCTGCCTTGAAGCCATAAACAAAATATGAGCAAAGTGCAATAATGAGATTTATAGCGAAAATCACATTCATTAAATTAAAATAGGGATTAAACCGTTTGAAAATCGCGGCTACAACATCGGTACCCCCACTTGATGCTCCAAGCTTGAGTGTTGCAGCGTAAAGCATACCGCGTATAACGCCTGCCGCTACGGGAGCCAACACAATGCTGGTGCCTGTTTCGGTATGATAGACAAATTTTGAAATATCAATGTTACTTATAAAAACGGTAAATATTGAAAAGCTTAACACATAAACGGTGGTTTTTAAGGCAAATTCACGACTTAATAAAATAAATGCCGCAATACCAAGCGGTATATTAACCAACAAAGACAGATAACCCATACTAATGCCGAGTATATCCTGAATCATAGTGCATATACCGTCAATTCCTGCAGGTGCAAAGCTATTTGGGAATATAAACACCGCATAATTTAGTGATGATAGCACCGCAAGTAACGAAATAGCCGCATAACCGGCGGTGTTTTTGATTATTTTCATTATTCTTCCTCCAAAACGCTATTGCAATTATTCTAAAACAGACATATAATATAGTCAAATACTTTTAAAATATATTCTCAATAGTTTTTATCTATCGAGAACTGATGACTATTTTTCTTTTATAATTCATTTCATTTTGAACTGTCCTTTTTCCCGATTTTTGGAGGTGTTTTATGTTCAGCAAATACGAATATGTCTACGCGCTTTACCGTGAGCGAAGCTTTACCAAGGCAGCAGAACGCCTTTTCATTTCTCAGCCCTCGCTTAGTGTTGCAATTAAAAATATAGAAAAGCTGGTGGGCGCACCCCTATTCAACCGAACTGCAGGAAATGTAACTCCTACACAAATAGGACTTGAATACATCGCAGCGGCTGAAAAAATAATGAGCATTGAAGATGATTTTAAAAATAAAATCATTGATATTTATTCCTTGGAAACAGGTGAGCTATCGGTAGGTGGCACCAATTATTTATGCTCTTATGTATTGCCGCAGGTAATTAACCGCTTTACAAGCCTTTATCCAAAAATCAAGGTAACGCTCACCGAAGCAAATTCCCATACACTTTCCACCCTTTTAGCCGATGAACAGCTTGACATTGTTGTTGATTCTTTTTGCGACATTCCCGAAGGTTTTGCGGGCGAACAACTTGCAAATGAAAAAATTCTGTTATGTATATCTGCCGACCGCGAGCTAAATAATAGACTAAATACTTATGCTTTCCGCCCTGCCGATATTCACAACGGTGCTCTTCAAGCCGCCGATGCGCCGACAGTTTCTATAGAAGAATTTAAAGATGAAAACTTTGTGCTGCTTAAAAGCGGAAATGATATGTTTGAGCGCGCGCAAACCATATTTGAGCGCGGTGGCATAACGCCAAATGTAATTTTCAGCGTTGACCAGCTAAATATTTCATACGCTTTAGCAGATTCGGGTATGGGTGCCTGCTTTGTTACCGACACCCTCTTTAAATATGTCAAGCCCAGCGAAAATATTTTGCTTTATAATGTAGACAGGGACTGCCACCGTACCCTTTACATAGCTCATAAGAAATCAAAATACCGTACCAACGCTATGGCGGAATTTATACGGATATCTAAAGAAATTATCGGGGAATAATTTATTAAAAATTTGTGAAACTTTGTACGAATTATTGAAAATCTATCTAAAATATGCTATATTAGAGTTATAAATTCAAGGAGGTTTTCCTATGGAAAATAAAAAAATCAGAAGACTTGTTATTATAGCAGTTGCGGCAGTTTTTGCAATATTTGTTATTGCTAACTGTTTTACTATTGTTAACGCCGGCCACACAGGTGTTGTTGTAACCCTTGGTAAGGTTAACGAGGGCGTACTGCAGGAGGGCATCCATTTTAAGGCACCATTTGTTCAGAATGTTGTTAAAATTGATAACCGTATTGTAAAGCTAGAGGTTAGTACGGAGGCGTTCTCTAAAGACCTGCAGACCGTTGCTACAACCCTTGCTATCAACTACCGAGTAGACACCTCGAAATCCTACAGCATTTATAAAAATATTGGTGCTGATTATGAAGCTGTGCTTGTGGCTCCCGCTGTTAACGAGGTGTTAAAAGCAATTGTGGCGCAGTACACTGCAGAAGAAAGTGTTACAAACCGTTCACTCATTTCTGACGGACTCGTAACCGGACTTAACGAAAAGCTTAACTCTATCGGACTTTATATTACAGATGTTAATATCATAAACTTCGACTTCTCTGAGGCGTTTATAAATGCAATAGAGGAAAAGCAGGTAGCTCAACAGCAGCTGCTTAAAGCCGAAACCGAAAAACAGACCGCCATTACCAATGCCGAGGCTGAGGCTGAAACCACCCGAATTAAGGCTGAAGCCGAAGCGGAAGCCAACAACAAAATAAGAGAATCGCTTGATAATAATGTTATCCGCTCTAAATTCTACGAAAAGTGGAACGGCGAACTGCCTCAGGCTATGGGCAGTGATTCGGTAATTACAAGCATTGACGGCGGAAATGCACAGTAATTTATAAATAATAAACCCCTTTCTATTGGTTATACTTTTAATAGAAAGGGGTTATTTTTATGATTGAAAGCGATACAATTAAACTGCTTCGCGAGTGTGATGCAGGGGTTAAAATGGGTGTTTCGGCTATAGAGGATGTTCTCGACCGCATAAGCAATCAAGATTTTAAAAGCTATCTTAAGCACTGCAAGGCAGAGCACGATAAGTTGGATAGCGAAATTCAAGAGTTGCTTGATAAATACCACGATGACGGTAAGGACCCAAATCCTATGGCTAAGGGTATGTCGCATATGAAAACCACTGTGAAATTAGCAATGGAAAACTCCGACAGTATGATAGCCGACCTTATGACCGACGGCTGTAATATGGGGGTTAAATCTCTTAACCGCTACCTTAATCAGTATAAAGCCGCTGATGAGGTTTCAAAGGATATAGCCAAGCGACTAATCAACCTTGAAGAGCGCTTGGCTATCGATATAAGAAAATATTTATAGAAAAGCCCTGAGGGGCTTTTTCTTTTGGAAAATTTTTTCTTTATTGTTGTTTTGTTCATAAATTTGTGCTATTATTAATGCGAGGTGTTAATATGCTGCATTTATATACCGCCATTTCGGCAATTTGTACCGTTATTACGGCTTTAATAAATTTATCTGCTGGGCTTAAACTGCTTTGGATAGTTCCCGTTACATTTGCAGGCACTTTTATAGGCTTCATACTTCTGCAATGCCTGATTTTCGTAATTACGGTGCTGCTTATAGATGTAAAAAAGCCACCTGAGCGTTTTTCTAAGCCTTTCCGTTTTATGGTTAAGCTGCTTTTAGATGTTTTAGTGCCGATAGTTAGGGTTAAAATACATACCACAGGGCTTAACAAAGTGCCAAAAAGTAAGCGTTTCTTACTTGTGAGCAATCATCTTTTCGATTTCGACCCCGCAGTATTTATGTACTGTATGCCCGAGGCTGAGCTTGCTTTCATCGGCAAAAAAGAGATATATAAGGATTTAAAGTTTGTTGCGAAAGCAATGCATAAATTACACGGCTTACCCATTGACCGTGAGAATAACCGAAGTGCAGTTCTTACAATTAATAAGGCGGCAGAAACAATTAAAAACGACTTAGCTTCAATAGCCATTTTCCCCGAGGGATATACAAGCAAAACCGGTGAGCTTTTGCCTTTCCGCAACGGAGCCTTTAAAATTGCAAAAAAGGCACACTGCCCTATTGTTGTTGCTACTATTAAAAACACAAGACAGATTGTTAAAAATATGTTCTTTAAAAAGACAGATGTTTATTTGGATATTTTAGCGGTTGTAGATGAAACTCAGGTTGATGCCCTTTCCACCGCTGAGCTTAGCGATAATATCCACGCTTTAATGGCAGAAAATCTTAACCAAAGCATTTAATTAATTAAACGGCGAAGTATCAAAAGATACTCCGCCGTTTATGCTATTTTTATTCAGTTAAAAAAGAGGTTACGGCGTAAACCGTTTGACCGTTATATATAAGCTTCGACCAGCCCGCTGTGCTTTCGGCGACCTTTTCGATGTATTCGCCGTTTTTAAGTGTATGAATTACTGTAGAGCCGTCTGTTGTAGGTTTATCGCGAAGGTTTGTTTCCTCCTTAGCCGTTACATTACTGTGCGACGGTGTGAAAACCATACCGTGTTCGGTGGTATCACCCTCTGGCTTATGAGGTGCATTAGGGTCGATTTCGGGCGCGGTGGTAGTAAGATAGCTTGTAACCGCATAAACGGTTTTACCGCCGAAATCAAGTCGTGACCACCCGTTAGAGCCTGTAGCGGTGCGGGATAAAAATGTTCCGCTTTTAAGCGTACCTACAATCTCGCTATCGGTTGTCGGTTGTGACCGCAAATTAACCTCGCTTTTAGCCGTTACCCTATCGCTTGCGGGGGTAAATTCAGCGCCGTTGACAATATCGCGCTCAGGCGTTTTTATAACCTCATTTGAAAGATAGCTGGTTATTGCATATACCGTTTTACCGTTAAAATTCAGCTTTGACCAGCCGTTTGAGCCCTTGCCTGTACGGGTTAAGAACTCGCCGCTTTTAAGTGTTCCCACAACATTATACTTAGTGCTTGGCCCCTCGCGCAGATTTACAACCTCTTTAGCGGTAACTGTATCGTTTACATCGGTGTATAATAGCTCCTCCTGCGTCTTGGGCGGTTTGGCTGTGGCAGGAGTTTTGGAGGCATCCTTTGCCTCTGCCTTTTCGCTTACAAAATACGAAAGTATCATATCACAGTTGCCCTCAACACCGTCCACAGTGCCGCGGTTGGTATACTGCCACATATCATATCGACCCTTATAATCGGGCTTTTGGGTTTGCGGATAGGCAGGTGTTGTATATTGCGCCACCCACACCTTAAAGCTCGCTTCAATTCGTGATGTTTCCCAAACGCTTATATTTTGAAGATCGTTTTTAGCACCGTAAAACATACCCTCGTATCCCGCATTTTTAATATAATCCAGAAATGCTATAGCGTTATCGGTACGCTGTGAGGCGGTAAGCGAGTACATACGGCTCGAAGCTGAATTAAAGCCCTCGCAATCGTACACTACGGGGTAGGAAATTTTATAGCCTGCTATGGCGTTTGCCGTCCAGACGGCCTCCTCACGCGCCTCCTCAGCAGACACAGCGGTTGAAAAGAAATACACACCTACAGGTATTCCCGCGGCGGTTGCCTGCTGAATATTATAGTCAGCATTTGCATCGCGGTAAATGGTACCGTTTTCCCCGCGGTAGCCTATACGGATTATGGCAAAGTCGATACCGTCTGCCGCCACCTTTTTCCAATCTATCCTACCCTGCCATTTAGAAATATCAATGCCGTTCGCCCTGCCGCTTTCGTGGTATAGGTCAGCGGCGGATACCTCACCGCCCTCGGGCAGCTCAGATTCGGTATTTTCAGGGTCTAAGCTATCATCCTCGGCTATTATATTAAGCTCAGGCACACCCTCGTTTACTGCGGGAGTGTCTGTACCCTCAGAATTATTGCCTTTACAGCCCGAAAGCAACAGTAAAAGGCAAAGCAACAAAATTAAAACTGATTTTCTCATATCATCACCTGTGTTCAGTATACAGCATAACTGTGCGCAATACAATACTTAGTTGCTTTTGCGTTTAATAATTTTGTATGTTAAACATAAGGTGGTAACTACAATTAACAGCAGACTTACAATTTGCGATGTTGAAAAGCCTAATAAAATGCCACGCTCGGCATCTCCTCTGAAAAATTCAAGTGAAAATCTGATAACCGAATAAGCATACAAATAAACAGCTGTAGTAAGCCCGTTTTGCTCTTTTTTCAAGTAAACTGCAAGTAATATTAAAAACAATAAAAATAACAATATCGCTTCAATAAGCTGTATCGGCAAAAGCGGTACATTAAGCGGCGTATTACCCACGCTTTGTGTATATACATGGCTAAACAGACCGTCATAAGGCATACCATAGCAGCATCCCGCAAAGAAACAGCCTACGCGACCGCAAGCGTGCCCTAAGGGTAAAACAAGCGCATATAAATCAAAAAATTTAAGGGTGCTTAATTTATACATATATGTATAGATAAATAGCCCTACAGCACCGCCTATTAACCCGCCGTAAAATACAAAGCCGCCCTTTAATATTGCCATAAAGGGTATATCCTGCTCTATTATTGTTTTAAGTGAAACAGCTATAAACATTAGTTTAGAGCCAACCACCCCTGCTATCACCGAAAAGACTGCCGAATATACAACATCATATCTCTCAATTCCGCGTTTCGGGGCTACAAGCACCGCCGCAATTCCTGCAAGAAATATTCCAAACATCCAACAAATTCCGTATATAGGAATATCTCTGCCGAAAATGCTTATAAAAGGATCCATAATTTTACCTCACTAATAAATTAATAGCCCGATACTTCATTGTATCGGGCTACATTATTTGATGTTATAAAGACATCAAAGCGCTTTCAATACCGGTAGCAGCACTTGCTGCGCAAATTACGCAAAGTCCGCAAGTGAAGAATGCAATTCCTGTGAAAACTACAGCAATAATTCCAAGCACTAATCCGGCAGTAGCAATACCGGCGGGTTGTTCTGCTGCCTTAAGCTGCTTACCACCTGTTACAGCAAGAATTAAGCCTACTATAGCTATCGGCAAACCAATTATTGAAAACCATCCGTTTAAAATGCCGAATACGATACCTATAATGCTAAGTACAAATCCGGCAATAGCCTTTCCTTTACCCATTATCGTTATCCCCTTTCTGAAAAATTTATTACTAAAGGAAAATTATCCTTTCGGTAATCTTTTGCGCGTGATTTTCAGATATAGAGGTAATAATATTACTGTCAGCAAAGCGCTTAATATAACTGCTTTCTTTTTTGCTGGTTTACACTTTTTCATTAAAATCCCCCACATATCTGCAATATGTAACAAATTGTTACATAAACATTGTAACAAACTGTTACAATAATGTCAAGAAGATTTTACTATTTTCATTCTGCTGAATTTAGACGAGGAAACTGTATGAAAATGATTGGCTTGCGCGAAATTCGCAAAAAAAAGGGTTACAGTCAGCTTAAAGTAGCTATGGAGCTTAATATAACCCGCGAAGCCCTTTCCTATTACGAAAATGGCAAACGCAGTCCCGATATTGATATGCTTATACTTTTTTCTAGGTATTTCAATGTATCGATAGATTATCTTATAACGGGGAAAGATTTTAACGCCAAATAAGCAAACAACTTCCAAAATAAATGATGAAAATACAAAATCTCCGAATAAATTCGGAGATTTTTAATATTCTATACCCTATGTTACTCAAAAAAGTCTTGATTTTAACTTGAAGATTATGTATAATATTGTGTGTTGCAAAAAATTAATATGCCGGTGTGATGGAATTGGCAGTTTTGTGCCAAGCGCATCCGGTGGATGATTAAGCGAAGGCGCAAAAGGCGCCGCGGTCGACAAGTGAGATGCGGCAGCATCGAATCGTCGGGCACCGCAAGAGTCACGAGCAGTTGACTTTTGTGGGTTGTGAAAATTAAATATGCCGGTGTGATGGAATTGGCAGACGTGACGGACTCAAAATCCGTTGATGGCGACATCGTGCGGGTTCGAGTCCCGCCACCGGCACCATTTTTGCAAATGTAGTTCAGTGGTAGAACACCAGCTTCCCAAGCTGGTTATGCGGGTTCGATTCCCGTCATTTGCTCCAATGAAAAGAGCCACCCTTAGGTGGCTTTTTTCACTGGACTGGATAAGATTGGAGGGAATCGAACCCGACTCGATTTCCCGTTATTTGCTCCAATGAGAAAACGCCCGTTGGGTTGTTTTCTTGTTGGATTAATTAAAATTATGAGGTGAATCGAACTCAACTCGATCTCCCGTCATTGGGTCTAACGGAAAAGGCCACTTAATCAAGGCGCAATCGCAAATCGTAGAAAATAAATATCCCCCCGTAAAACGGGGGGTATTTCCGTTTCGGGCATAGCCCTAATACTACTGGCTGCGCACAAGTGCGCTTCTGATTGGCCTGCCAGCCGTGCAACTGTTACTTACTACCCATAAATGGGTCCCGTGGGTCGAACATACTTATTTGATCGCTTTCCTTATCTCTCTTTAATTGATCTGCTATATACTCTTTTATTGCTTTTGTGTTCTTCCCCACGGTATCTACGTAATATCCCTTGCACCAAAATTCGCGGTTTCGGTATGCAAACTTCATGTTTCCCCATTTCTGAAATATCAGTAGGGCGCTTTTCCCTTTTAAATATCCCATAAATCCCGAAACGCTCATTTTGGGCGGGATGCTCAGCAACAGGTGTATGTGATCCACGCACACCTCTCCTTCTACTATCTCCACACCTTTCCATTGACATAATTGGCGTAATATCTCTCGAATTTCTAGACGTTTTTCTTCGAAAAACACCTTCCTCCGATATTTTGGAGCAAATACTACATGATACTTGCAATTCCATTTCGTGTGTGCTAAACTATTTGTGTCTATGGCTTCTTTTTTCATAGATAAATCCTCCGATTGTGGTTTTTGTTTTCGACTGGCAGGTCAATTTCATTATATCACAATCGGAGGATTTCTTTTTCACCGGTTAACCTCTTTTCAACCACGCGACTATCGCGTGGTTTTCGTTATACAAGAAGGAAAAGCCACCCGTCATGGGGGCTTTTCCTTCTTGTACCGAATTACTGAATTTCCACAAGCTTGCCCGTCTTCGCGGACTCGTAGACGGCATCGATGATCTTCATCAGCAAGACGCCGTCCTCGGGTGTGGCACGACTGGG
>JAZNXU010000030.1:0-110801 GCA_045594065.1 Acutalibacteraceae bacterium | reverse complement strand
TGGAGGCACCACCCGGATTTGAACCGGGGCATAAAGGTTTTGCAGACCTCTGCCTTACCACTTGGCTATGGTGCCTTATATTTATTTGCTTATCGCTGTCTAGTTTAAGAAAGGACGCTTAAAGTTCTTTAAGCGTCCTTTTGGAGCGGATTACGAGGCTCGAACTCGCTACCTCCACCTTGGCAAGGTGGCGCTCTACCAGATGAGCTAAATCCGCACAGATGGTGCCTCCGATCGGAATCGAACCAATGACACGGGGATTTTCAGTCCCCTGCTCTACCGACTGAGCTACAGAGGCATTTGGCGACCTGGATGGGGCTCGAACCCACGACCTCTAGCGTGACAGGCTAGCGTTCTAACCAGCTGAACTACCAGGCCACAGTTGGTGGGAACAACAGGGCTCGAACCTGTGACCCTCTGCTTGTAAGGCAGATGCTCTCCCAGCTGAGCTATGCTCCCACATCTGTGCCACGCTGGCTGATTGTTGCTGCTGCAACTCACCGGCGACAAGCAATATATTACCACAATCAAATGCGTTTGTCAACACTTTTTTTCGATTTTTTTTAACTTTTTTATTTTTTTGAGAATGCTATTAATTCCTGCTTTGAGAACACATATTTCTTATCGCAAAAGTGGCACTGTATCTCTGCCTCGTTCATCTCGTCCGCCATATCACACAGCTCTTTTTTACCCATACTAAGCAACGCTTTTTCCACACGCTCTTTGCTACAGTTACATTTATATTCGGTGGTTTGCTCGTAAAGAACTTCAACCTCAAAGTTTTTAAGGGCACGGCGAATAATCTCCTCAGGTGTCATACCGTCGGTTAGCATTTGGGTTACAGAGGGTATATCCTTTATGCCGTCCTCTAATTTATTTATGGTTTCTTCTTCAGCAGCGGGAAGCAACTGAATTATATATCCGCCTGCTGCCTTTACGGTTAAATCGGGATTAACCAGCACACCGAGCGCGCAAACGGTCGGAGTCTGCTCACTAAGTGCATAATACGCCGTAATATCTTCTGCGATCTCGCCCGACACAAGCGGCACCATACCGTTATACGGCTCTTTAAGGCCTAAATCTTTAAGCACATAAAGGTTGCCCTCTTTGCCTACTGCACCGCCGACATCAAGCTTGCCATTAGCATTCAGCGGCAATTCCACTATAGGATTGGTTACATAGCCGCGGACATCACCGTTTGAATCGGCTGCGGTAATAATTGAGCCTACGGGACCGCCGCCGACTACTCTGAGCGTAATAGAATTATCCTTACCCTTTAGCATATTTCCCATCATAGAAGTAGCGGTTAAAAGTCTGCCAAGACCCGCGGTTACAACAGCGGAGGTTTTATGAATACGCTCAGCCTCGGCTACTATATCTGTAGAGTCAAGCGCTGTTGCCATTACCTGACCGTTACTTGTTATACATCTGATTAGCTTTCCCATTTTTATACCTTTCTTGTAACAAAAATTTTGCGCTGACAGTCTTGTTTGGGCGGTGACATTGAGTTTTCACCCAAAACTGCAACCAACGCGAGCCCTGCCTTTTCTATCACCTTTTGAAGCTCGGTGTCGGTATACGCACGCTCACAGAACATCTCTGTATAGCGGTTATATATATCCCCATCCCTCTCGAAGAAATCAAGGGTGATTTCGGTTGTGTTTTTATTTTTTATAAATTTATTCTGCCACACACAAAAAGCATTTTCGCTTTCCATTGTGAAAGTATTATTCCCTAAAACCTCAGCGTGTTTATATTCGGTATTAACATCGAAGATAAAAAGCGCTCGAGGCTCTAAAAACAGCGAAATGCGGCTTACCGAACGCTGAAGCTCGCGATAATCGGTTATATGGTTAAGGCTATCGAGCAGACATACCGCGCCGTCAACCGTGCCGTAAAGGTCGAGTTCAGAAAGCGCCGAATTAATAAGCAGAATATCAAGGTTTTCTTGTGCCCGTTTCTCGGCGGCAACCGATAACATATCGGCTGAAATATCGGCACCGATAACGCTCACACCGCGCTTTGCAAACTCGCAGGAGAATGAGCCCGTACCACAGGCGGCATCGAGGAGCAATGTCGGCATTTTGCCGTACTTCTTAAAAAGGCGGCAGATATAGTCGGTGCGTTTTTTATATTCAACATTTTCTGTGAAGCTGTCATAAAAAAAAGCAAACGAATTATACATACTCTGCCCTCCTTTTCGTTTTACTAATAGATTTTAACATTATTATACGATAAAGTCAAATAAAAAAGGCGGGTTATCCCGCCTTTAATTGATTAAAATGAAAATAATGCTTTTTTCAGTTCGTCGGTTACCGCTCCGCTGTATTCACAAAACTGATACGCTTCGGCATAGCGAACTTTGCTGCCCTTTTCCTCGCCGTATTTCTCGATAAGTTCTTTACGGAAGCGGGCAGCAGGTTTGGCAAAACGCACGCTGTAACCCCGCGGTGCCGCCAAAATCTCGGCATCGGTGGTGTCTGCCGTTACCTCCATACCCTTAAGCCACTTGAAACGCTCTGCAGGGTCTGTGGGTACGGTCTCTGCCTTCGTATATGGCAACCACTCATATACCTGACTTACATTAAGGTCAGCAATCTGCAGCTTTATATCTATTTCATTATCGGTTTCCACCACGAAATCAGGCTTGAACTCGGGGATTTTAAATGAATCCTCATAATACATTATAATGGGGGTTCTTTTAAGTGCGGGAGTATCGGGACAGACATGCGGAACTATAAGCAGATATGAAGCATCTTGAACGAGAAGTCCTGCGGCACGGTGGTCGGCATGGTAATCATTTGGGCGATGAGTTATAATTAAATCGGGCGCATATTCGCGGATATAGCGAATAAGGCGGTGACGCGTTGCAAGGTCAGCAGTTAAGGTAGCATCCTCAACATCCCACACATCATAGGTAATGCCGAGCAGTTGTGCAACCGCTGCAGATTCTGCAGCACGCCTTTTAACAGTTTCTTCGGGAGTTAGCAGGTGATGGCCACCCCTACCGTCGGTCATACTCAAAAAGCGAACATCAAAACCTTTTTCAACATATTTCTTAGCAAGACCGCCGCAACGGAATTCGCAATCATCCTGATGTGCGCCAATCATTAAAATTTTCATAAGCCGCCTCCAAAAAAATTATGGCATATGGCAGAAATTAATTTCTGCCATAATTATCGCATACTGAAAATACTTTGTCAATCGGAATAACTTATCATATTTTACTGAAATTTATTCCGATTTTCTAATTGTTAATAATTAACTTCCATTCCGTCGGGAATAAGCTTGAATGGGTGACCGCCCTTGAACTCTTTTTTACCGAAGAGAGCCTGAATGCAGGAACGAAGAATAATCTCATCGGTTTCGTATACATTAGCGAAGCAATCAAAACCCTCGAAGTAATCGAAGTACAGGAAGGGTGAGCCAATGCTAATACCGATTCTTCTGCCCTTCATTCCGCACATTGTTACACGGTAGAAGGTTTTGAAGGTTTCACCTCTAAAGCCTGCCATGCCCCAATCTCTTGCATCGGCAACATAAAGGATAATATCCGAGTTAGCACTCAGATTCTGCGGATCGGGCGGATCGCCAACGCCAACCTGCTTAGCAACGGTTTTAACACCCATTTTCTTAAGCTCATCCACCATAACATCTAAATCTTCATACATCTTGGGTCTGTCGCCAACATAAACTATTGTTACGCGCTCTGCTCTTTCGGGGGTTAAGGGCAGCATATTATTTCTATCGCAAACGAGCGACATACCGTTATCGATAATTTCCTGGTTAACTGCGGCAGATTCAGCAACCACAGCAGCCTTATCAACGGGCTCAACAGGACATTCGAAAAGACCGATTTTCTCTTTCATATCGAGCACACGCTGGCAAGCATCGTCGATACGGCTTTCAGGAATGTAACCGTCAAGCACTGCCTTTTCAATAGCGTTAAGATAGTTTCTGCCGGGTCCTAAGATAACGTCGCAGCCTGCCTTTACGGACTCAACGCAAAGAGTATCAATATCGCCGCCGAAAAGACCAAGTGAGCCTTCCATAGCAATACCGTCGGTAATAACAACGCCCTTAAAGCCCATTTCTTCTTTAAGAAGATCGGTAACAATTTTGCTTGACACAACAGCAGGCAAATATGTACCATTAATTTTTGTGTTATCTACTGCAGGGAACGAGCTATGAGAAATCATAACCGACATAACGCCGTCATCAAACACTTCCTGGAACACTCTGCCCTGACGCTTGTACCAATCTTCTTTAGTAAGACGCATCATGGACTGAGAAACATGAGCATCACGGTACTCAAGCTCATCAGAGCCCGGGAAGTGCTTAGCGGTTGCAACTACATTCTGGTCCTGAATACCGTGGTCGTGAGCCTTTGCAAGCTCAATAACTAAATCGGGATTATCCGAGAACTTTCTGTAAAGACTGATTGAAGAATTGCGGTTTTCAAGGTCCTCTTCAGGTCCCCAAAGCCAGCGTGCACCTGCGCACTTTAACTCCTGCGCCTTGCACTTACCCATTTTATAGGAAAGCTCGGCAGAGCCTGTAGCACCAATCATGGGCAGACTCATTGCAGGGGACAAATCGTGGAAAGCGTGGGTAATACCACGACCGTTATCCATACAGCCGATTGCAGGGATTTTCTGATTTTTGGTTGCGTTCTTCATAAATTCGAGAGTGTCATCAGATGTGAGCTTAACATTGGTGGTAACATCACCCATATTGATAAGCTTCATATCAAGAGCGCCCCAAATCCAAACGCCGCCAATAATATCGAAATCCTCGCGGTTATTGGCAAAAAAGTCTTGATAAACGTCAGAACGGAAGACTGCGGTCTGACCGATTTTTTCGCGAAGGGTAAGTTCGCTGAGTTGCGGTTTCTTCATAAATGCATCCCTCATTTTACATTAATTTAGGCGCACTGTAAACTAACTGTTACAGTACGCCTTTATTGTCACACAAAACGGGTGAAAAGTCAACCCATATTTTGTATTTTTATTCGGAAATTTCGTTGTTTTCTTCCATCAATGCCTTAAACTCTTCACCGTCAATTTTTTCTTTAACCATAAGCACCTGACCGAGTTTATATAGCTTATCCATATTGTTCTTTAGGATTTCTTCGCCGCGGGCATAAGCGGTAGTGACAATGCGCTTAACCTCAGCATCGATTTTGGCTGCAACCTCGTCTGAGCAGTTATTGGTCTGACCGTAATCACGACCCAAGAAGACATCTTCATTCTTAGCACCATAAAGAATGGGTCCCAACTCCTCACTCATACCGTATTTTACTACCATATCCTTAGCGATTTTGGTAGCTCTTTCGATATCGTTAGAGGCACCTGTGGAAATGTCGTCACCCGTCAGCGACTCGGCGATTCTACCGCCTAAGAGCATAACGATTTCTTCTTCCATTTCCTTTTTATACTTGGTGAACTTATCCTCTCTCGGTAATGACACCGTGATACCCAAAGCCATACCGCGGGGAATAATGGTGATGTGGTGAATATCATCCTGAGTGGGTAAGAAATATCCTGTAATGGCGTGACCTGCCTCGTGATAGGCGGTGTTGAGCTTTTCCTTTTCGCTCATAACGCGGCTCTTCTTTTCAGTACCTGCAATAACCTTTAAAGTAGCCTCTTCAATCTGCTCTTGAGTAATAGCCTTAAGGCCTTTACGCGCGGCTAAAAGGGCAGCCTCATTAAGCAAGTTTTCAAGGTCGGCACCCGTAAAGCCCGGGGTGGATTTAGCAATGGTTTCGAGCGAAACATCCGGTCCCAAAGGCTTTGAGCGTGAATGCACCTTTAATATTTCTTCTCTGCCCTTAACGTCTGGGTAGTTAACGGTTATCTGACGGTCAAAACGGCCAGGACGAAGCAAAGCCTTATCAAGAATATCGGGACGGTTGGTGGCGGCAATTATAATTACACCCTCGTTAGCTCCGAAGCCGTCCATTTCAACAAGCAGTTGGTTAAGTGTCTGCTCTCTTTCATCGTGACCGCCGCCGAGACCCGCACCACGCTGGCGACCTACGGCATCGATTTCATCGATAAACACAATAGCGGGCTGATTTTTCTTTGCTTCCTCGAACAAATCGCGTACACGCGAAGCGCCTACACCTACAAACATTTCAACAAAGTCTGAGCCCGAAATGCTGAAAAACGGCACACCCGCTTCACCAGCAACGGCGCGCGCAAGCAGTGTTTTACCCGTTCCGGGAGGACCCACTAACAGTACACCCTTTGGAATTCTCGCA
This sequence comes from Acutalibacteraceae bacterium, assembly GCA_045594065.1. Classification (GTDB taxonomy): domain Bacteria; phylum Bacillota; class Clostridia; order Oscillospirales; family Acutalibacteraceae; genus SIG565. The sequence goes on along the minus strand of JAZNXU010000030.1, from coordinate 104,536 downwards.
CCCAACTCATTAAACTTGGCGGGAGCCTTTAAGAATTCAACTATCTCTTGTAACTCTGCCTTTTCTTCGTCTGCACCGGCAACATCGGCAAAGGTGGTCTTGCGCTTATCGTTAGCCTTTTTAATCTTGGCTTTACCAAAATTGAGGGTCTTATCGGCGCCCATACCGCCGCCCATTTTGCGCATAATAAATATCCAGAACACCACAAGAAGTCCGAACATTAAAATGGTAGGAAGTAAATCCATTATCCACGAAGTGCCGTTACCGCTTTTATAATCCTGCCTTATTATCATTTCAGGATTAGCCTCACGGTTTTCCTCGTTAATTCTCATAACGGTTTCGTTAACATCGTTATAGAAAATTGATGGGTCGGCTACGGTATAGCGATACTTTTTACCGTCCTCACGCTTAACATACTGCAGCTCGCCACTGTAGAGATTAAGCTCATATTCCGAAACCTGATTGGTTGTGATTAACTCAACGATTTCGTAATATTTGGTTGTAGCACGGTTTGCACCACCTAAGTTTGCGGCGACTATAGCGGCTATTACAACAAGCGGAATGCCTATATATAACAGTACACTTTTAAAATTTTTCTTCATTTTATGCTTCCTTTCGGTTATTTGCTATATACTTCGGGTTTTAAAACTCCGACATAGGGTAAATTACGGTATTTTTCGGCATAATCGAGTCCATAGCCCACAACGAATTCGTTAGGTACTACAGCTCCGACATAATCTGCTTCGATATCTGCCTTGCGGTTTTCAGGCTTATCTAAAAATGCACATATTTTAAGACTGTTAGCACCGCGGCACTTTAAAACATCGGTAATATGCTTTAAGGAAAGTCCCGAATCGAGAATATCCTCAACAATTAATATATCGTAACCCTCGGGGCTTATGTCCAAATCCTTTTTAAATTTAACAACGCCCGATGATTTTGTTGAATTCTGATAAGACGATACCGCCATAAAATCTATAGTACACGGGCACTTGATTTCACGCATAATATCTGCCATAAATACAACTGCACCCTTGAGCACGCTTATAAGCAGTAGCTTTTTATCCTTATAATCCTCAGTTATTTGTGCGCCTAAGCGCTTGCAAATTTCTTTAATTTCCTGCTCGGAAACCAATACTTCCTTAATATCTTTCTCCATAATTCATTATCCCCCGATAATCTCTGATTTTACTAATAATATGTTTTTTGTTTTGCAATCGACTTCTACACGCTCAGCAACGCCGAAGCCGTGCACCCAAACAGGACCTAGGTTATCGGCAAGCAGTGGTAAATTTTCTCTTTGCCCTTGCGGCACGGCATTTTCGGTGTAAAGCTTTTTAAGGGTTTTTGTAACTCCCCTGCCTGAAAGCCTTATTTTATCACCCGAAATACGACCACGCAAAAGAACTTCTCCCGATATCTTATCATAATCGAGTGTATTTTTTAATAACAAAGTGTTAACTTTTTTAAGATTTTCATAAATTTCCCTGTTAATCACTGAATATTCAACCTGAAATTCGGCTGCCTCTTCCTCTTTTTCAAGCTTTAAGACGCCTTTTTTCACGCTTAAGGTTTTTTTGGCGGGTAACACCACCTTGCCACCCTGTAAAATACCTAAAACCTGTTCAAGGTTTGCAGAGAAAGCGTCTACACCGTTTTCGGACAAATACCGCATTATAACCCTTTTAGAAATTGCGGGATGAGCTGCTAAGAGCCGTTCTGTTTTAAGTCCGTTTTCTTTCTCTGACTCGCTGTAAAGCCTAGCTGCCGCCTGCTCTAAAAATGAATTATCCTCGCTGAGTATTTTGGCTGTGCGGGTAACGGTGTTTTCAAAGGAGGTATTAATTTCGCACAGCGTGGGCACTACATTATGCCGTATTTTATTTCGCGTATAATCATCGGTTAAATTTGTGCTGTCGGTAACATAGGAAATTTTATTTTTTTCGCAATACTGCTCAACCTCTGCGCGGGTGACCAGAATAAGGGGGCGAATGAATATACCCCTTACTGCAGGGATACCGCAAAGCCCCTTAAGAGCCGTTCCGCGGGTTAAATTAAGCAGCACCGTTTCAGCCGAGTCAGATGCGGTATGCGCGGTAGCTATAACACCGCCTGCTGCTACACGCTCTAAAAATTGATATCGCACACGGCGCGCACAAAGCTCGGTGCTTTCCCCGCTTTTTGCGCTCTCGGTATTTATATCGGCTTTCTCGCAAAAAAGTGTAATATTCATCTTTTCACATAAAGCGCGGACAAATGCTTCATCACGGTCGGATTCATCGCCACGAAGACAATGATTTAAATGTGCGGCATAAATTTCGATATTAAGTTCTTCTTTCAGCTGTATTAGGGCATTAAGAAGACTTACCGAGTCTGCACCGCCCGATAGCGCTACCGTTACACGGTGCGATTGCCTTAGCATATCATATTCGGTTATACCCTTTAATACCTTATCTAACATTACCTAAACACATCCTGAGAGGTAAAGCGCGTAAACTGACCGTCCCAATGCAGTTCAACCGTTGTTAATTCGCCATGACGGTTTTTAGCAACGATACATTCTGATTTGTTCGGATCTGAGCGCTCATCGCTCTCGGCCTTTTCGTTGTCATAATAGGTATCTCTATACAGGAATAATACAATATCTGCATCCTGCTCGATAGATCCCGATTCTCTAAGGTCAGAAAGTGCAGGGCGGTGGGATTTACCCTTAGCCTCAGTACCACGCGATAGCTGTGCACAGGTAATAACCGGCACCTTTAAATCTTTAGCCATAATCTTTAAATTACGGGTGATATCCGAAACCTCCTGAACACGGTTTTCGGTACGCTTAGCCGACTGCATAAGACCTAAATAGTCGATAATTACCAAATCCACCTTTTTCATGCGTCTTAGTTTTGCTTTCATTTCGGGCACGGTAATACCCGAGGACTCATCAACATATATATTCATTTCAGAAAGGTGCTGACCTGCAATACCGAGTCTTGTCCACTCTTCGGGAGATAGTTCGCCCGTACGCAGCTTGGTGCTGGGAATAGACGCCTCGTTAGAAAGCAGCCTTTGCGCCAGCTGGTCACGCGACATCTCGAGTGAGAAAAAGCACACGGTTTTGCCCTTTAAAGCTACATTTCTTGCAATATTAAGTGCAAACGAGGTTTTACCCATGCCCGGTCGGGCGCCGAGAATAATTAAGTCCGACTTGTTAAGTCCTGTAATTACACGATCAAGGTCGCCTATGCCTGTAGGAATACCGATATAATCATCCTTAGTTTCTGGGTCGGTAATTTTGGTAAGGCGGTCATAGGTCTCACCCTCAATAACATCCTTAATGTGGGTAAGTCCCGAGATATCCCTGCCCTGACGAATTTCAAAAATACGCTGCTCGGCAGAGTCTAACAAGCGACCTGTATCAATAACATTCTCGTTAGCGTCTTTAATAATATTCTGAGCCGCTAGTATAAGCGAGCGAGTATAGTAACGCTCTCTTATAATTGCCGCATATGTAAGAATATTAGCAGAGCTCGGTACCATTTGGGCCAGCTGTGTAATATAAGCCTTGCCGCCCGCCTCATCGTATGTACCCGAATCCTTAAGGCGCTCAAGCAGAGTTACATAGTCAATACTCCTGCTTAGCTGGAACATATTCTCGAGTGTTTTATAAATTTCGCGGTGCTGGGGTATGTAAAAATATTCAGGCTTAATCTGTCCTGCAATCTGGTCGATACTCTCAGGGTCTATAATAATAGCTCCCAAAACCGACTGCTCTGCTTCTACAGAATAAGGCAGGCGATTTAAATCGAGGTCGAATATATTTTTATCATCAGCCATTTTATTTATCTCCAATTAATTAGGTTTTACTTCTACTGTAAATTTAGCGGTAATACCGTTATAAAGCTTTACCTCGGCATTATATTCACCGTAGGATTTAATATCGTTCATTGTTACCTTTTTCTTATCAATTTCAATTCCGTTCTGTGCTTTAACAGCCGCCACAACCTCTTTGGTTGTTACCGAACCGAAAAGCTTACCATTTGCGCCCGCCTTTGCTGTAACCGTGAAACGGCTGCCCTCTATTTTTTTAGCGAGGGCAGTTGCGGCATCCTTTTCCTCTTTTATGTGGTGAGCTTTGGCATCCTCGCGGCTCTTCATTTCAGCCATAGAGGCATTGTTTGCCTCTACAGCTAGGTTTTTGGGAAACAAAAAGTTTCTGGCGTAACCGTCTGACACATTGCAGAGCTCGCCTTTCTTGCCATGCCCTTTAACATCAGCTAATAAAATTACTTTCATTTATATCACCTTTTCTTAAATTTCCATTATAATCGGTAAAATCATCGGACTGCGGTGGGTGCGCTCGTAAATAAATCGGGATACGCCGTCGCGTAGCTTGATTTTAATTCCGTTCCAATCGTGAGTGCCTGTTACATAACACTTTTCAAGTATATCACAGGCAAGCGAATTAACCCTGTTCATAAGCTCCTCCGACTCCTTTACATACACAAAGCCGCGGGAAACCACTTCAGGCCCTGCAACCACCTCGTTTGTAACCGAGTCCATAGTAAGGGTTATAACGATTATACCGTCATCTGCTAAATGCTTTCGGTCGCGAAGCACTATACTGCCGACATCCCCTACACCGAGTCCGTCTACAAGCACTCTGCCCGCAGGCACGGTATCGACAATTTTTATATCACGGTTTGTAAGCTCAATAACATTGCCGATTGTAGCAATTACGATATTCTCTTTAGGAATACCGACAGTTGCGGCAATCTCGGCGTGCTTTATAAGGTGCTTCTGTTCGCCGTGAACGGGTATAAAGTACTTCGGTCTTACAATGCTCATCAACAGTCTTAACTCTTCTTTGCAGGCGTGACCCGAAACATGAACATCGTACATCTTTTCGTAAACCACATCAGCACCACGCTTCATAAGCTGGTTTATAACCTTGCTGACGAGCTTTTCATTGCCCGGTATCGGTGTTGCCGATATAATTATCATATCGCCGGGGATTATCTGTACATTGCGGTGCTCACCGATGCTTATACGGTGGAGCGCAGACAGTGGCTCACCCTGCGAGCCCGTAGTAACGATTACAAGCTTTTCGGGCGGATATTTACCAATGGTTTCAATGTCTATAAGCACGCCGTCGGCCACCTTTAGGTAGCCAAGCTCGGCGGCGGTAGACACAACATTTATCATACTTCTGCCCGACACCGCTACCTTACGGTCACAGCGAACAGCCTCATCAATAATCTGCTGAATGCGGTGAATGTTGGACGAGAATGTAGCCACGATTATACGGTGATTTCCTGCTTTTTTGAACAGATTCGAAAAAGACTCACCGACAATTCTTTCCGATGCTGTAAAACCAGGACGCTCTGCATTGGTTGAATCGGCAAGGAGTGCTAAAACACCCTCTTGACCGAGTTCTGCAAAACGCGCTAAGTCTATAACCTTATCATCTATAGGGGTTGTGTCTATTTTAAAGTCACCCGTCTGCACCACAACGCCTGCAGGTGTGCGAATTGCCACCGCAACAGCATCGGGTATTGAATGGTTGACGTGTATAAACTCAACCGAAAAAGCCCCTAAACGAATTATATCTCCGGGTTTTACGGTGTGTAAATCAGCGTGCAAATTATGCTCTTTAAGTTTTCCCTCAACAAGACCTAAGGTAAGGCGTGTGCCGTAAATCGGCAGATTAAAGTTTTTAAGCAAATACGGTATTCCGCCGATGTGGTCCTCGTGACCGTGGGTTAATACAAGGCCCTTTATTTTATCCTTGTTTTTAACAACATAAGAAAAATCGGGAATTACAATATCGATACCCGGTGTTTCTTCATCGGGGAAGCTCATACCGCAATCAACCAAGAACATATCATCGCCGTATTCATAAAGGGTAATGTTCTTTCCTATTTCGTCAAGACCACCGAGCGGTGTTATGCGCAACGGTTTTGAATTGATTTTAGCAGCAGAGCCTCTGTACGGCTTTTTGGTATGGTTTGTTTTTTGGTTTTTCTGCTGTGGCGGTGCAGATTTTTTAGTGCTTTTAGCAGATTTGTTGTTCGGTTTTGTGTTCTGCTTTTTAACAGGCTTTTTGCCCGATTTAAATTTGGATTTCTTTTCCTGTTCCATTCTTTACCTCCTGTTAAATTATGTAATGTGATAAACCTAAAGGACTATCGCATTTAGTATTAAATACCGGCTAAACCGCGTCATTTAATACTTTATATATAAATTTATATATAATACATCCATTATATTCCTTACTATTGTACCCTCTTTCGCCTTTAGTTGTCAAGATAAAGTATTGGTTATTATAAAATTTTTAAACAAAAAAGCGTTGGGCAATCCAACGCTTTTAATTATTTTGCATAGCTGTTAATGCATTTCTGCATCTCTGGCAGCTTTTTATTTATATCGCGAGCAAGGGCAAACTGTGCACGCGCGCGGTCAAGATTGTGGTCCTCATAAGCGGTTTTAAAATATGTATCGCCGCACAAATAGTCGGTTAAAAATCTAATGCCGCACTCATAGGTCATAAGCTCAACCGAATATGCCATAAGCTCAAGCTCGAGCTTAGTAAGCTTATCCTTAACTTCGGAAATATACCCCCTAGTGAATGCCTCAAACTTATCCATATCAAAATATATTTTCGATAAATCCTTTTCATCTTCATCGGCACTCGAAGCCGCAAAGCGAAGTGCATCACCGTAATCGTAAAGGTAGGAGCCGGGCATAATAGTATCAAGGTCTATTACGCACATACCGCGAAGAGTTTCCTCTTCAAGCAGTACATTGTTAAGCTTTGTATCGTTATGCGTTACCCTTAGCGGGATTTCCCCTGTGCTGAGCCCCTCAACTATACGACTGATATAGTTCTTGCGAGATTTTGCATACTCTATTTCTTCTGCTACAATTTCTGCTCTGCTTTTAATATCCACTTTTATAGCCGAAATTAAGTCGTTATATCTTTTAACGGTATTGTGGAAATTAGGTATAACCTCATAAAGGGTATACGCTGGAAAATCCGACAGTAAGTTCTGGAATCTTCCAAAGGTCTGACCTACGGTACAAAGGGTCTCGTTATCCGCCGAGTTTACCGTTACGGCTTCAATGCATTTCTGTAATCTGAAATACTCACGGCGGTTTGTTATAACAAGATTTTTACCCTTTAAGGTTTTTAAAACGGTTATCGTCGCCCGAGATGAATCACCGCCTAATTTCTCAACCTTTTCTTTGATAAATGTGGTTACTGCCACCATATTTTCCATAAGCTTTAAAGGCTCTTTGAAAACATAATGGTTAATTTTTTGAAGTATATAAACGCTGTCAAATGTAGTGACCTTAAAGGTCGTATTAATGTGACCGCTGCCAAACGGGCTTATATCGGTTATATCCTTTTCATAAATCCCGTATTCACCCAAAATACCAAGCAAATACTTATCCATATTCAATCCCTAATTTCGAATTATTTTTCACTGTAGATAACAACTAAATCCTTATGCAGCTGTAAAATAGAGGCAGGAACCTCGGGAGTTATAGGACCAAAGAAAGACTTTTCAAGAATTTCCTTTTTATTTGCGCCGTTAGCAACAAGTAAAACCTTGCGAGCGTTCATAATCGCACCCATACCCATTGTAATTGCAGACTTCGGAACATCATCTATGCTCTCGAAAAATCTTGAATTAGCAACTATTGTTGATTCATCAAGACTAACCTCGTGGGTTTCTTTTGTGAAAACACTGTCAGGCTCGTTAAAGCCAATATGACCGTCAAGACCGATGCCGAGCAGCTGAATATCAATACCGCCTAATGCCTCAATGCGAGCATCGTATGCCGCACCCTCTGCTTTTGTATCCTCTGCCTTGCCGTTTGGCACAAAGGTTTTAGACTTATCAATATTAACATGATTAAAGAGATTGTTATCCATAAAATAACGGTAACTCTGGTCGTTATCACCGTCAAGGCCAATATATTCATCAAGGTTTACCGATGTGATTTCAGAGAAATCAATAACACCCTCAGCATTTTTCTTAATAAGCTCTTTATAAAGTCCTACAGGGGTTGAGCCTGTAGCCAGACCTAAAACAGAATTCGGCTTTAAAATCATCTGAGCGGCGATAATATCTGCCGCCTTTTTACTCATTTCCTCATACGAATCAACTTTAATAAATTTCATAACGATTCTCCTTTTTGATTAGCAAAATTTACTTTTACTGATAATATAATACCACAAATACAAAAAATGTCAATCGATTTGGGGTTACTTATATTATGCACCTAGAAGTTGCAGGTATTCGAAATCGAGGATGAAACCCGTAAGATCGCGCACAGTTATTGGTAATTTTGAACCCTTTATATTTTATTTGAAAAAATTACAATTTTTGCTTTTAATATAATATCATTCTTGATTTTATGCCGCCGCTACCTTATAATGTAAATAGATATTAACTCTTGGAGTTTTATTATGAGAAAAATAGCCGATTCACACATTCACATTCGCTTTTCGCGAGATGAAGAAATCACCCAAATGCTTGATAATATGGCGTCTGTCGGCGTTGTTGCAACCTGCATTCAGCCGCTTCCCTACCGTGGCGTTACCGAAAATCTTGCAGGTCTTTATCATAAAATGACCTATAAAAATATGGATATTTATGCCTTTGGAGGCCTACACAACACCGACCGCTATGCCGCTATACCGCCCGAAGTTCAGGCGAAGACTCTTTTGGACCTTGGTTGCGACGGATTCAAGATTATGAACTGCCCTTCCCACAGAAAGTTTTTCCGCCACGGCTTTAACGATATGCGTTACGACAAAATGTTCGAGTTGTTTGAAAAGGAAGGCACGCCGCTTACCATTCACGTAAACGACCCCGAAGAATTCTGGCAGCCGGGCAGAGAATGCGACGGTGAAGGCTTCCCCACGAAGCAGCAGATGTACGATGAAATTTTTGAGGTTTTAGACCGCCATCCCAAATTAAAGATTTCTTTCGCACATTTCTTCTTTTTATCCAACTCCCCTTTTGAAGCCGAGCGTGTTATGGAGAAATACCCGAATGTATATTTCGATTTAACACCCGGAGTTGAAATGTATTTCAATTTTGATAACAATCTTGAGTTCTGGCGCGGATTCTTCACAAAATACAGCCACAGAATTCTCTTTGGTACCGATTGCAATACATACAAGGCTTACACGAATAAGGAACTCGTGTTGCTTGTTTACCGCAAGCTTATAGAGTCTACCGATTACTTCACCCAAATTTGCTATGATAAAAACTTCACCGTTAGAGGTCTTGCCCTTAGCGATGAGGTTGTTGAGCGTATTTGCTACTCAAACTTCTATGATTTTGTGGGAGAGAAAAAGCCTGTAAACACCGAAAAGTTCTACGAGTACTGTCAGCGCATAATCGATGATATTGAGGCTGAGCCGTTTGATGTACATTATATTGCAGGCGGCGCGCTGGTGCCGCACCTAAAGGATGACCCTAACCAGTCCATCGCCCTCGATTTCTGCAAAAAGCGCCTTTCCGAGCGCAAATAGGTAAATACAATGAAAATTGCCGATTCTCATATTCATTACTGAGATATCGATTTTGCTTCGGTCAGCCGTATGCTTGATACGCTTTACGATGCGGGCGTCAGGCAAGCCTGCCTGCTCTCGCTGCCCTATTGCAGCGTTGCGTACGATTTAGCGGGACTTTATGCAAAAATGAAATACACAAGAATGCCCGTTCGCACCTTTTGCGGACTGCATTTGACCGACCGCTATACCGACATTCCTTTCGAAAAACAGGTTGAAGCAATGCTCAAACTCGGCTGCGACGGTGTGAAGCTTATGGATGCACCCGATTCACGCAGACACAGGGGTATGGGCTTCAATGCCCCCGAATTTGAAAAAATGTTCACCCTACTAGAGGAAAGCGGAACCCCCGTTAATATTCATGTTGCCGACCCTGAGGAGTTTTGGGCAGAGGGCGGAAGCTATGCCGACCCAAGCTACATTTCAAAAGAGCAGCACTATGAGGAAATATTCGAGATGTTGAATCGCCACCAGAAATTAAAGGTCTGCTTTGCGCATTTTTTCTTTTTATCAAACTTCTCGGAGGAAGCCGTAAGGGTTATGGAAAAGTATCCTAATGTATACTTTGATTTAACGCCGGGCACCGAAATGTATTATAATTTTGACAAAAACATTGAGTTTTGGCACGGCTTTTTCACAAAATACAGCCATCGCATTTTATTTGGGACCGATAGCAACACCTATAAGGATTTTAACAAAGAATTAGAATTATTGGTTTATCGGAAATTAAGTGAGAATTACGACTTGTTCACACAAAATTGCTACAATAAGGATTTCGTTATAAAAGGTCTGAACCTTGATGCAGATACGGTCGAGCAAATCGCATATAAAAACTATTTTGAGTTTATAGGCAAAGAACCAAAACCCGTTAATCAAGAATTCTTTTATGAGTGTTGCGAGCGGCTTCTTGCTGATATTACCGCCGAGCCTACCGACAGGCATTACAAGCGCAGTTGGAGCCTTATGCCCCGCCTTGCCAACGACCCGACACAGCAGGCCGCCTCCGATTTCTGCAAATACGCGCTTTCCCACAGATAAATTTCAAACTAAAACTTGACTTTTGAAAAACAAAATAGTATAATAAATCGGTGCTTAAAAGAAGCACCGATTTATTTTAATACGCGGATATGGCGGAATTGGCAGTTTTGTGCCGAGCGCATCCTGCGGATGATAAAGCGAAGGCGCAAAAAGCACAGCGGTCGACAAGCAAGATGCGTCAGCATCGAGTCGTCGGGCACCGCAAGTGTCACGCGGAGCGCGGCTGCCACGCTTTCTACAACTTAATATCAATATATAGGAAATTCAAATTTTTTATATACGCGGATATGGCGGAATTGGCAGACGCGCTAGATTCAGGTTCTAGTCGGGGCAACTCGGTGCAGGTTCAAGTCCTGTTATCCGCACCAAAGCATTCAAACCCGAACATTTTACCGATAGGTAGAATGTTCGGGTTTGTTGTTTTTCTTAAAACATATTACATAAGTCTTTGTTTGTGGTAGTACAGAGCGTTTTGCTCTGTACTGCCACTTCTTCGTTTCAACAAATTTTCTTACATAAAGGAAATTTAAAATGAAGCCGACAAATAACACAAAACTATAAATAGTATTTTATATCAATTCAAAAGATTTATAATTTTCAAAAGCACTTCATGTCCAATGAAAACCTGAATCTCTTCATTCTCCCATACATAATCTAAATTGACATTTCTGCCGACCACCGCCTAAAACAACGGTATCTATTTCTAAAAGATTAACTGCCATTTTACTATTTCATTTTTCAGCCTGTCTTTTAATTGTCGGTCATTTTATTGCCGCATTTTCTGCAGAACTTTACTGCTGTTTCGTACTGTGTGCCGCATTGTGTGCAGATAATCTGCTGTGTACCGTCGGTTGGAATTTCGTCGATATTATTGCCGAGAATTTGGTTATCGCGCTCATCGATTGCCGCGAGCTCGCATTTGAGCGCCTCAATTTCGTCATATTTTTGCTTGATGAACACGAACTGATTATTAAGTGAGGAATAATCCTTAGTATCCTTTTCCCATAATTTATATGCCGATGTACCGACATTTAAAAGTCGGCTCTCAATCTCCTTGCCGAGTGACTCAATATGGGTCTTGATTTTCGACTTTTCAAGCGAGGATGAGGTTTTAACACTTATAGTTGTAATTCCTCTGTTAACCGTGGACTTTAATTTTTGGAAAGCATCGTTAGCCATTTGCTTTTACCTCCGTTTACATATTATACGCTTTAATTTGCTATATTATGGTGAATATCGGGTGTGGATTCATTGATTGCGCTGAAAACATAACCGCCCGATTTACCGTAATCAATAATTTCCTGCAGAGCTTGGGCGGTAGTGCCTTTTGTCTTAAAGTCGTGCATAAGCACCACATTTGCCCTACCGATTTTTAACTGCTTTTTAATATTGTTTACTATGTAATTTTTGCTCATATTGCCGTCGGCATCGCCGCTATCGACATTCCAATCGAAATAGCGCCAGCCCTGCTCGGTCAATTTCTTAACCGCCTGTGTTACAACGCCACTGCAATACTTTTTACTTACAACATTAGAGCTGCCGCCCGGAAAACGCAATATTTCAGCGTTATAGCCGGTGTGTATAAGCAGCTGTTCGCGTAGGCTGTTAAAATTTTCCACGCAAGCATCAAGGCTTGTATAAACGGCGGCATAATCGTGCGACATTCCGTGAAGTCCCAGAGTGTGCCCCTCGGATATTATGCGGTTAATCAAGGGTAGCTTATCCTCGCTGTAGCCATTAATAAAAAAGGTAGCTTTAACATCGTTAGCCTTTAAAACATCAAGAATTTGCGGGGTCACATTATCACTTGGACCATCGTCAAAGGTAAGATATATCCGCGAAAGGCTGGGGTCATCGGGCACATAGACATTTACCTGTATATTTTCGCTGGTGGTGTTCCCCGCCCTGTCGGTTACGCTGTAAGTAATATTCTGAACGCCCGAAACGGCGGTGTCAACACTGCCCGAAAGCGTAATTTGCCCCGAAATATCTCCATCTAAATCATCTGTTGCTGTAACATTCGGATAACTAAAGGTAGAGTCCTTAGCAACACTTATGTATCGCTCGCTATTTAAAGCAATAACGGGCTTTACAATATCCTTTACCTCGATATCTCGGTACGAGGTTGCTATATTACCCGAAGAATCGGTAACGGTATACACTATTTTATACTTTCCGTCCGACACTGTTTCGGTTGATGTTGTTACGGCTCCCGATATATCCCCGTCATAATTATCCGTAGCGGTAAAGCCCGCTTCGTTATAAAAATCAAGCGACGACACCGTAACCGCTTGTTCACCTGAAAGAACTATTTGTGGAGCGGTTTTATCTTCTACGATAACCCTCCTTACAGCATAATAATAGTGCCCACGCAATGAGAAATTATATTCGATATCATATTCCCCTACTACCGAGGTATCGACTTGACCCGAAATGGCAATTCGGTCGCTCAGGTTTTTATTGCGAAAAAATGCGGTGGCTCCAGGGTCTTCATATTCCGAAAAAACGGGTAAAACCATCTCGGTTTTGCCGATTACCGCAAACTCCGGCTTTTCTAAAAATGATACGGCTAAAAAAGCCGATGCTGACACCAGCGACACTGCAAGCAATGATACAACGGTCAACATTCGGTTGAGTTTTTTCTTTTTTACAAGCACAGCTAACACTACTGCTACCGCCAGTGTTACTAAGATTATTGCAATCTTAACTATTGTTAAAGCCGACATTAAATTCCCCTATTCTATAACTTCTCCTACACAGTAGCCATTTTCGGCGGCTGTAATTTTAACCCTGATAATTTTTCCGCATAAATTATCGGTACTTTTCACCCTTACGGGGGTGTAATTCTCGGTATATCCAACATATTCGTCGTTTTCGCTAGTTTCAAACAGCACCTGTGCTATTTTTCCGCACTGGGTTGCCAAAAACTCATTTTCACTCTTGCGAGTTACCTCAATCATTTCGCGGCTACGCGCCTGCTTTACAGCACCCGTTACCTGATTCGGCATTTTATCTGCCACGGTACCCGCGCGGCGAGAATAGGCAAAAATATGCGATTTAGCAAAGCCAACCTTTTTAGCAAAAAACAGACTTTCGCGAAACTCCTCAGTAGTTTCGCCCGCAAAGCCCACCATAATATCGGTGGTGATAGCAGGATTTTCAAAAATGCTTCTTATACGGCTGATTAAATCGTAATAAAACGCACTGTCATAACGGCGATTCATTCTTTTTAGCGTTGCATCACAGCCCGACTGCAAGGATAGATGAAATTGCGGGCAGAATTTATCTAAGCCCTTTAAATTATTAAGCAGAGTATCATCCATTAAATCGGGTTCCAAAGAGCCGAGGCGCACGCGGTCTATGCCGTCAACCGACGCCACGGTACGCACGGCATCATACAAGTTAAGTCCGTTATCCTTACCATAGGAAGAAAGGTTAATACCGACGAGCACTACCTCCCTATAGCCACTTTTTGCGAGGGATAAAGCCTCCTCCTTAATATCATCGAGCTGCCTTGAGCGAACAAAGCCGCGGGCATACGGGATGACACAATAGGTGCAGAAACGGTCACAACCATCCTCAATCTTCATAAAGGCGCGTGTATGCTCGGAAAAGCCCTCGATGCTTGGGGTGGAATAGGCTTCATTTTTTTCGTGCCTGCCGATTTTAATTATACGCTGCCCCTGCCTTAAATATTGCTCTACAAGCGCTGGGAGCTCAGCATGCGCGTGGTTGCCTATAACGATATCAGCCTCGGGTAAATCGTCGGCAGTTGCCGGATGCGCCGAGGTCATACAGCCCATAAGCACAATAACGGCGTTCGGGTATTTAGTGCGATATTTTCTAACCGCCTGTCGGGTCTTGCGGTCGCTTTCGGCAGTTACACTGCAGGAATTTATGAAAATCACATCAGGAATTTCGGCAGCACTTGCCTGACCGTAGCCGAGCTTCTCAAAAAGCTCCGTCACAGCCTGAGATTCATACTGATTAACCTTACAGCCGAGTGTAAAAACGGTGAATTTCATAAAACCTCTCCAATCTATTTAATTATACGGCAAAAGCATACATATTTCAATGTGTTTTGACAAAAAAAGAAAAAATCCCATCTAAGTAAATAGACGGGATTTCGATATTAAAGTACTTTAGATAAGAAATCTTTAAGACGGGGAGATTTGGGATTCGCGAAGAATTCCTCGGGCGGAGCCTCTTCAACTATAACGCCGTCGTCAATAAAAATTACTCTATCGGCAACCTCGCGAGCAAAACCCATTTCGTGGGTTACCACCACCATTGTCATGCCGTCGCGAGCAAGCCCTTTCATAACCTCAAGCACCTCGCCTACCATTTCGGGGTCGAGCGCACTGGTCGGCTCATCGAACAGCATAACATCTGGGCTCATAGCAAGGGCGCGAACTATCGCCACGCGTTGCTTCTGCCCGCCCGAAAGCTGGGACGGATAAGCGTCGGCTCTGTCAGCAAGACCTACTCTCTCTAAGAGCTCGAGTGCCTTTTTCTCGGCATCGGCTTTAGAAAGGCCAAGCAAGGTTATTGGCGCCTTTGTCATATTTTTAAGAATTGTCATATGAGGAAACAGGTTAAACTGCTGAAATACCATTCCCATTTTCTGTCTATGGTGGTTTATATCAGATTTTTTAGAGGTAATATCCTGTCCACCGAAATAAATCTTACCGCCCGTTGGCTCCTCAAGGCGGTTAAGGCAGCGTAAAAAAGTGGATTTACCCGAGCCCGAGGCACCTATAACCACAACAACCTCGCCCTTTTTGATTTCGATATTAATGCCTTTTAGCACCTCTACCTTACCAAAGGATTTCTGCAGCTCATCAACCTTAATTATAACATTATCGCTAGTGGTCACTCTTACGCAACCTCCTTTCAAGTATTCCTACAAGCCAGGAGAGAATTATAACAAGCACAAGATATATTGCCGCAACGCTAAGCAGCGGAATAAAATACGAGAATGTTCTGCCTGCGATTGTGTTACCCGCTTTAGTAAGGTCGGTAACTCCAACATATCCTGCAACCGAAGTTTCTTTTAAAAGCGCTATAAATTCATTGCAAAGGGTTGGCAAAACGGTTTTGAACATCTGCGGTATTACTATGTACCACATTGTTTGGAAGTAGTTGAAGCCAAGGCTTCTGCCTGCCTCAAACTGACCATTATCCACCGCCATAATACCTGCACGGAAAATTTCGGCAACATACGCGCCAGAGTTTATACCGAACGCAAATATTGCAACAGGTACGCCGTCGTCCGCCGCCGCAAAGATAATGAAATATGAAATCATAAGTTGAACAACAACGGGGGTGCCGCGCGCTACCGTTAAATAGAACTTGCATATAGCATTAAGAACGCTGAGTATTCCATAACCTATACCACCGCGGATTTTAAGCGTTTCTTTGTTCTTATCAAAAGATGTGCGGATAGCCGCCACAATTATACCAATAATAACACCGATAGCCAGCGCACCAAAGGTGATTATAAATGTATTCTCTAAGCCTTGAAAAATAAATTTGTAGCGGTCGCCATCTATCATAACACGGTGGAATTCGGTATACTGCTCTGTAAAAAATGTGGCTATACTGTTCCATAAATTACTAAAAAAAGCCATGTTCAACTCTCCTTTCCTTTAATATATAACAAACGGAAAAACAGGGCGGAACAAAATCCGCCCTGAAATATGCGCGAAATTAATTATTATTCAGCAGGAAGATAGTAAGGGTCGAGGTCCTCAATAGTGTTAATCTTGCCGCCCTCTTCCTTAACGATAACAACCTGAATGCCTGTAGCATATGTTGAAGAGAAGTCAACCTTTTCAATTCTGTCATCAGTTACGGTCATACCTGCCATACCCATTGAGTATTTACCGGTTTGAACGCCGGGGATAATGGAATCGAAAGCAACATTTTCAATTACAAGGTCATAACCGAGCTTGTCGGCAATGATCTTGGCAACCTCAACATCGATACCGTAGTACATATCACCGTCGATATACTCATAGGGCGGGAACTCAGCATTTGTAGCCATTGTAAGATTAGGCTTATCGGTATCTACAGCCTTAACAGGAACGCCTACCAAAGCCTCGCCCGAAGCATTGATGTATTTATCAACAATCTTCTTTACAGAGCCATCGTCGATAAGTGCCTTTAAAGCGGCGTCAACATCAGCCTTTAAGCTGCTGCCTTTCTGGAAGCAAATTGCATAATCCTCAACAGCATACTCGGTTTCAAGAATTTTAAGACCCTTGTTTGCAGCTACATAGGATTTTGCAGGCTCGTTATCAATAATAACGCAATCAACCTTGCCGCTTTTTAAAGCCTCAACTGCTAATGCGCCGTTGTCGTAACGGGTAACTGCATCCTCGCCAAAGTCGCCCGATGCATAAATGTCGCCTGTTGTGGTTGTCTGAACGCCAATCTTAATACCGTCATCATTGCCACATCCTGCGAAGCAACAAGCAACCATTAAAACTGCCATTACTAATGCTAATATTTTTTTCATAATTTTTCCTCCTGAAAAAAGTTTATGTTAATAATATATCATACATTTCATAAAAATGCAAGTGTTTTGCATAAAAATTCTTGTTTTTAAATTATTATGCATAAAATAGGTCTTTTATGCGCAAATATGTGCATTTTATGTATTCAATTTATTTTTTGACAAATTCCCGCATTTGTGTTAGAGTATAAGCAGTTATTATTTTAGGAGTCCATCTATGTCCGAATTATTAAAAAATTTGAAGAAATACCTCACGCCGCGCAATATAATAGCTGCAGTAAGTGTGTTGCTTATAGTGTCTATAACCGTCGCCGCCTGCATAATTGTGGGTGGTAAATCGGAGCCTCAACCGAATGAGCCTACCGTAAGTGATGCGCCCGTTACAGAGCCCGAGCCAGAACCTGAGCCGATACCAGAGCCCGAGCCTGAGCCGGAAATAGAACTTATTATTTCATCGCCTGCAGACGATGATGTTACCACCACCGAGCCCACCTTTGTATTTTCAGGCTCCTCCGACCCCGAAGAAAAGCTGCTTTTAAACGGTGAAGAGGTCGAGCGTAATACCGATGGCTCGTTTACTTTTACAGCTGAGCTTAAAATTGGTGCCAACACCTTTAAGTTTGAGCACAAGGATAAAGTAATTACAAAAACAGTGCGCTACCGCTATGTAGTTATTGAAAGCTATGAGCCCGCAGGCAGTAAAACCTACAGCAGCGGCTCGGTGCTAACGGTTAGCGTTATGGCGCGTGACGGAAGCACAGTTACCGCAACGCTGAACGGGCAAACCGTTACCTGCCAGAAAACCTCGCTTAAAAACGACGGTGATGCAGGCATTGCAGAAAGCGGCGCTTTTACCAATTACACAGGAACATTCAGGTTGCCATCGGGCAATGTAAGTGACATAAACATTGGTAAAATAACCTTTAAGGCGACCTATAACGGTATTACCGAAACTATGCAATCGGGCGCCGTAACCGTTAAGAAAAGCAGTATTATAAAAGACTCTGACCCGTCGGTTACGCCCAGCGGCGGCAAGTATATCGATGTAGGCTCGGGGCTTATTGCTACAATTGTTACGCGTAGCGCCGAAACCTTTGAGGGCGACACTACCGATGACGATTCGCGGCCATACAACAACTATTTACCCGAGGGCACTCAGGACTATTGCGCCGAGGGAATTGTTACAAACGGAAGCAAAGAGTATTATACACTTCGTTGCGGCAGGCGAATTTACAATGTATCATATCCGACCGAAAGCTACTCACAAACCGTGGCGACTACATCGGTGGGAATACTGCCCGACCATAATGAGCTCAGCATTAAAGGCTTCGAAACCGACGGCAGATATACCACCCTTACGCTTGAGAGTGACTGGAAAGCGCCGTTCTATTTTGAAGCGCTTAATCAGTCGTACAGAAAAACACGACTCGGCTACACTATGGATGCCGTAACTTTTTCCTACATAGATATTACATTTTGCTATGCCACCGTTTTCGAGGGCGAAATTGCTCTGCCCGAGAATCACCCTATATTCAAAAGTGCCGAAATAATAAAAAATGAATCAGATTACACACTAAGGCTTACCCTTAACAAAACGGGCGGCTTTTACGGTTGGGACTGCTATTATGATGAAAACAATAATCTGGTTTTCAAATTTTTAAATCCCGCAAAAATGGAGAGCGAAGATTCACTCAACGGAATCACTGTATATATTGATGTCGGTCACGGCGGCAAAGACGGCGGCGCTTGGATTGGCAACAATAACGAGGCTCAGTTCAACCTTACTCTGGCTAATAAGGTCAGAGAACGGCTGGAGGCTACGGGCGCTACTGTTCTTATGAACAGAGTAAGTAGCGATACTTATATTTCCCCGCCCGACCGAATGAATTTACTGCGAGATGCTAACGCCGACCTGTGTGTGGCTATTCACCATGATTCAAGCACAAGCACTTCCCCCACTGGATTTTTATCAGCGTATTTCACGCCTTATTCAAGAACTGCCGCAGAATTTATTTTGCAAAGAACAGAAAACGCCGAGGTCTACCAAAAGATATGGGAGGTTGAATCGCATTATTACTATGTTTCGCGCGTGACCGCCTGCCCCGTTGTTCTTACAGAAAACGGATTTATCTCGAACAAATTTGACTATAATAACATAGTAAACAGCGCGACAACCGACAAAAAAGCCGATGCCATAGTGGCTGGAATTGTCGATTATTTCCGTTCGATTCAATAGTTTAAAAACCGCCGAAATTGGCGGTTTTTTTACATCTTATTTATCTTGACCAAAGACTATATTTATGTTATAATTTTCTATCCGAGGAGGTATAACGGTGGATAATGTTAAAACAGTTACAACAAACAAAAAAGCCTTTCACGATTATTTCGTGGTTGAAAGCCTTGAAGCCGGTATTGCCCTCTCTGGCACCGAAATAAAGTCAATAAGGCGCGGCGGCGTTAATTTAAAGGACGCTTGGTGCAGTGTTGATAACGGCGAAATGATTATTAAGCAGATGCATATTTCACCTTACGAGCAGGGCAATATATTTAATAAGCCGCCAATGCGCAACCGTAAGCTGTTACTCCACAAAAAGGAGATTATGCGGCTTCTCGGTGTCACTCAACAGCAGGGACTGACCCTTATTCCACTGTCGCTTTATTTTAAAGGCTCACTCATTAAGGTGCAGTTAGGGCTGTGCAAGGGTAAAAAGCTTTATGATAAGCGCGCCGAAGCTGCCAAGAAAGCGGCTAATCGAGATATTGAAAGGGCTATAAAAGAAAGAAATCAGTAAATCTACACATTTATATCTATTCTCTCTTATCTTTTATCTCTTATCTGCGCCGTAAGGCGCTATATGGGGGCGTAATGGTTTCGACGGGGATTTTGAACTACGGTAAGCGAGCAGCGGTGCGGTACCGCTATAAAAGCCGCAAATTTAAAATTAACTGACAACAATAAAGTTGCACTTGCTGCCTAATTAGGCAGCCGTCCAAGCAGAGAGTACCGCGGCTTTGTACGGGCGTCGATTAGCGGTGAACGTGAACGCGCGAGTGCCTTATAACGCGTCACGGATTAAAGGCTACCCGATTTTAAGGTTTGTTGCCTGAGTTTAATTTCGGGGAATTTTTTCAAGTAACTGCGCTCGGAGAAAACCGTAGGAATGAATTTTCGGACAGGGGTTCAATTCCCCTCGCCTCCACCAGAAAAAACGACTTGTTTCGACAAGTCGTTTTTTTTAGTTGTATTCGCCTTACGGCGAGTGAAATAGCTTCGCTGTGAAATACGCTTGCGTGTATAAAAATTTGTTTCGCATTTTAACCAAAAATCTATTGACATTTTGCCTTTAAAATCTTACTATTAAATCAAGGTATATTTTAGGGGGTTAATTATGAGAAAACAATTACATATTATGGCGGTTGGCGCTCATATACTCGACGCCGAGCTTACCTGCGGAAAAACCCTTGCTAAACATAGCTTAATGGGGGATAAAATCACCACCGTTGCAATAACTGCGGGCGAGGGCGGACACCCCCAAGAGTTTACCGCCGAGGAATTTAAGAAAATTAATATTGAGGGCGCTACAAAGTTCGCCGAAGAGCTTGGTGGCAAATTTATTTGCATGAACTATACTGATGCGAGTGTGCCTGAAAATGAAGAAATATATAACGCTATGGCTGATATTATTCGCCGCGAAAAGCCCGATATAATACTCACTCACTGGGACGGCAGCTATCACGAGGACCACATCTTAGCACCGAAAATTGTGCGTAAGGCGGTGCGCCGCGCGGCATTCTCGAGCGGAGCGATACCGCCCCACTCGGTTAGTAAGATTTACTACGCTGAAAACTGGGAAGATATGAAAGACTTTGTTCCCTATTTATATGTTGATGTTACCGAATCCTATGACCTTTGGTACAAGGCTATTCAGCACATATATTTAGCAACCCACGCCAAATATTTCAACTATTTAGGCTATTATGATACCCTTTCCCGTCTGCGCGGGTACTTAGCCGCAAGGGAGATGCACAACTGCGTTCGCGCCGAGTGTTTTTGCCTGGGAGAGCTTGACCACTTTAGACTTACCGATATGAGAACTGCGCTTGACCAAACATATGAATTATAAAGGAAGTTTTCAAAATGACAGAAGCAAAACTTGTTAACCACAATGGCTCACCTGCCATTAAAATCGGAGACAAAATATTCCCGCCGATGACTGCTACAGTTACGACTTGTAGAGCGCGTTTTGGTGAATATGGCAGAACTCTTGATAAAGATTATTTTAAGGCGCTGGGCGATGCCGGAATCAAAATATACTATGTTATGTGCAATAACTTAGGGCTTGACGAAAATGCTATTGAGGACTTTGAAACCGAGGCTAATGCCCTTTTTGAAGCCGTACCCGATGCCTACATAATGGTGCGTTTTTGTCTGCACCCGAACGAAGAGTGGTGCGAAAACAACCCTGACGAGATGGTGCAGTACACAGACTACCGTGAAATTCCCACCCTGCTTACAGCCGAATCCTACCATGTGCACCTAAAGGGTATGCACTCGCTATGCTCTCAGAAATGGCGCGATGAAATGGGCGACACTATGATTGAAACCATCAAGCGCCTGAAAGCACTACCCTGTGGCGACAGAATTGTAGGTATATTCTTAGCAGGCGGGGGTACGAGTGAATGGTACTACATAAACCGAATTGAAGATTTTACCACAGGCGCCTATGCCGACACCTCCCCCTCTTTCCGCAGAGAATTCCAGAAATATCTCGACGAAAAGTACGGCAAGGGTGTCAAAGAGCCCGTTATTCCTAATACCGAAGCGCGTTTTTATTCAGAGGAGGTAGATTTTGCACTCTCCAGACCTAAACGCTTCCACGCTACCCTACCCGCGCCCCCTCCGCCCTTAAACGGCACTAATCACGGCGTATTTGTGGATTTTGACACTAATGAGAACACCTTCGATTTCTATAGAGCGTGGCACGCAGGAACAGCTAACAGCATTATCCATTTTGCAAGGCTTGTTAAGGAGAATTTCCCAGGAACGCTTGTCGGCTCATTTTTTGGCGCAGTAGGCTCGAGTGAGGTAATCTATGGCTCTAATGCTACCAATGTTTTACGCGTGCTCGATAGCGGCTATGTGGATTTTCTTGCTAATCCGGGAGTTTACGAAAACCGTCAGCCAGGTGGCTTTACAGGTCAGCGCCAGTGCCCTGACTCATATAGGCTCAGAAACACAATGTATATCGTTGAAGACGACACCCGCACCTGCTCGGAAAACTCCTTCTTTGCGGGTCGCTATATGATGTTCAATGAACAGTCTACCATTAATATATTAAAGCGCGATTTTGGCAGAAATATCTGCGAAGACCTGCAAAGCTGGTGGTTTGACCAGATTGTAGGCGGTAAGCGCTACAAGTACCCAGCCGTTTATAAGCTTTTCGAAAAGCAGCAAAAAATCGGTGAGCTTGCTTACAGTCTTGACCGCAAAAAGAACAGCGAAATTGCCTTTGTATGCGATGAGGAAAGCATTGTTGCCGTTTCCAAGCACACAACAAATGAGTGCATTGAGCAGTTCAGAAGCTATGAAATTGCCAATATCGGCGCTCCTGTGGACAGTTATTTCCACAACGATTTAGCTAACCCCGATATGCCCGATTACAAGCTTTACATATTTGCTAACTGTATGTATTTATCCGATAAAGAGCGCGAGGAAATTAAGGCAAAGCTTCGTAAAAATAACGCTACTGCGCTCTTTTTATACGGCGGCGGCTTAATAAATCCCGATAAAGAAAAGAAATTAAGCCCCGATAATATGCAGGATATTTTAGGATTCCGTTGCAGTGAATTAATGGAGGTGCACTCTCCCCTATTCCAATTTGACGGCGCAGAGCACCCATTGACACAAAATATCGACTCTGCCGAATTCTACGGCGCATTCCTAAAACACCGCTACGGCCATGAGGCATTTGTTGGTGAGGGTTATATGCCCGCACAGCTGTGCCCAATGATTTATGCCGATGACGAAAGCTGCACGGTACTTGGCCACTTCTGCTCTAACGGGAAGCCCGCCGTTGCCTACAAGGAAAATGACGGCTACAACGCCATTTACTACGGTGCTAAATACATTACCGCAGATGTTGTTCGTGAGTTTGCCCGAAATGCAGGCGTACATATTTACGAGGAAACAGGTCATGTGATTCATGTGAACAAAAACTTCCTAACGCTACACGCGGCGCACTCGGGTACTGTTAGCATTAAGCTACCAAAAACCTGTACCGCTTTTGAACTTTATGAAGAAAAAAACTATAGCGAAAACAGTGATATACTTACCTTTAACATTAAAAAGGGACAGACTAAAATGTTCTATTTGAAATAATTTGAATTGAACATTAATGCACCGCAGGTGAAATTCATATCGCGGAGCGATAATTTATGGGTAAAACCCAATTCACGAACCGTTAGGTTCGATCCATTGCGGCAAAGCCACTAAAGTTACGGTTGAGAAAATTTGCAAAATGTTGTATAATTTTCTCAACCGTTAGTTGTTTTTACTTGGACATTTTAAAGAACAGGTTGATAGACTGTGCCGCACATATATGCTAAACTAAATTTAAGGAGTTGATTTTTATGTTAAAAACCGAAATGCGAAACGAAAAAACCACCCATATTGATAAAATGACCACAACCGAGATGCTTAAATGCATAAGCGAAGAAAACTTTAATGCCGCTAAGGCTGTTGACGATGCCATTCCCGAGATTGCAAAGGCGGTTGATATTATAGCCGAGGCACTCGAAAAGGGCGGCAGACTTATCTACATAGGCGCAGGTACTTCAGGCCGACTTGCTGTTACCGATGCTTCGGAATGCCCCCCTACCTTTGGCGTTGATTATGACACCGTTCGCGCAGTTATTGCGGGCGGCGAGAGTGCATTAACACGCGCCAGCGAAAATGTTGAGGACCAGGCAGACACAGGTGCAAAGGATGTAAACGCTCTAAATCTTACCCCCAACGATGTTATCTGCGGAATTTCAGCCTCGGGCGGTGCGGCTTATGTAGCGGCTGCTATGATGTAGGGCAAGAAAATCGGCTGCAAAACCATTTCTATAAGCTCCAACAAGGGCACCCTTATAGGCTCTATTGCCGATGTTGAGATTTTCACCGACACAGGCGCCGAGGTAATTCAAGGCTCAACCAGAATGAAGGCTGGTACCGCCCAAAAGCTCACCCTTAATATGCTTTCAACCTGTGCTATGATAAAGACAGGCAAGGTTTATGAAAATGTAATGGTGAATTTGAAGCCCACCAATAAAAAGCTCCGACAGAGAATGATTAATATTGTTTGCTCAATTCTCGGTCTTAGCGAAGAGCAAAGCGAGGCATTACTCGAAAAGAATAACTGGGTAATCCGTGATGCTATGAATGATTTTAATAATAAGTAAGTAGGTGAAAAAGATGTTCAAGCCTGAAATACTGGCAAAAAACATTAAAACCTGTCGCACAAGGCTGGGTATGACACAAGTTGACCTTGCCAACAGACTGTTTGTTTCAAGTCAGGCAATATCAAAATGGGAGTCGGGGCTGAGCGTTCCCGATCTTAGCAACCTATGCCTGCTTACCGAAATTTTTTCAATCTCTCTTGATAAACTCACGGGAAATGTTGTAAAGTCAGACAACAGCAAGGTGTTTATAGGTATTGACGGCGGTGCCACAAAGACCGAATTTATACTCTTTACCGACAGCGGTAGCATACTCAAACGCGTAAAGCTTGCAGGCAGTAACCCGAATGTAAGCGGCTTAGACACCGCCGCACAGATACTGACCGACGGTATCAACTCGCTTTTAGAGGTAAGACAGGATATTTCGGGCGTGTTTGCAGGTATTTCGGGCTGCAGCAGCGGTAATAATGGAGAAAAAATGACCGCGCTTTTATCCATGGCGTTTCCCCTACTCAAAATCACCCTTAGAAGTGATATTGAGAATGTTTTTTCGTCGGCTACCGATAAGGAAAACTGTGTTGCCGTTATCTGCGGAACGGGCTTTTCTATATTCGCAAAGCAGAAGGACACTCTTCACCGCGTAGGCGGTTGGGGCTATTTGCTCGACGACATCGGCGGAGGCTTCGGGCTCGGCAGACAGGCGCTAAGGGCGGCTTTGGCTCAGCACGACGGCTTTGGAGAAAAGACGGTTATTACCGAGCTTGTTAAGAAAAGACTCGGAACGGATGTGTGGAAGAGCATCGGCAAAATTTATTCCGAGGGCGACAGCTTTATAGCCTCATTCGCGCCGCTTGTGTTTGATGCCTATGATTTAGGTGATAAATGCGCCGAGAAAATTCTCGATAATCACACTATGCTAATATCCGAGCTGTTAGATTTCACACTCGAAAACTACGACTGCAGCGGCACCGTTGTAATCGCGGGCGGACTGCTTAAAAATAATACGGTACTGCTTGAAAAAATTAAGTATTATTTAAAGGCAGACGCCGAGTTCATTACCCCCTCACTTCCCCAAATTTACGGCGCTTGCTATAAAAGCCTTTCGCTTTACGGAAAGCCCACTAAGGAATTCTCCGACACCTTTAAGGCAAATTATGAGAAACTGATATAAGAAATAGAAAAAGCACCCCTCGGGGTGCTTTTTCTGTCTTTCGATTAATTTTAGTTACAAATCACAAAAATATTTTCTTATAAAATACGATGGTGTGCAACTCCACGCGTGGCACATACTGTTTATCATTCGGTCGTTATAAGGTGAAAAATCAGGGTTATGCGGTACATACACCTCATAAAAAGTATCGGCGCCCAAATCCACCATACCGCCCCAATAATTCTTTATATACTCTACTGCCCTGTCGGTTTTAGAAATGGTGAGTAGAGCTTCAACTAAATAGTGGTGCATATAAGGGGTAAATGGCTTATATGTATCATTGTCCAAAAAGGCAGCACACAGAGTTTTATATGCGTCTTCGCCTTCAAGCGCGCCTCCTAAAATCAGCCATACCGCTGCGTGAACGCTGTCTATTTTTTCGCACAGCTGTACCCTCGCGGCATTTAAGGCTTTTTCGTATCTTTTTGAATAAGTATCACTTTGCACTCCCAGTCTTGCGAGTGCGGCTATCCACAGCTTTAGTGTGTAAAGATAAACACCG
Source organism: Acutalibacteraceae bacterium (assembly GCA_045594065.1). GTDB lineage: Bacteria > Bacillota > Clostridia > Oscillospirales > Acutalibacteraceae > SIG565. The sequence goes on along the minus strand of JAZNXU010000030.1, from coordinate 78,249 downwards.
TGAAGTGCAGGTACTTTGCAGAGTCCCTCGCACCAATCAATAAACACATCGCTATCAGTGGGTACGGTAATAATTCCGTTAGTGCCAACAGCTCGGTGAGCGGCATCCATAACAGATTTTGCCACAGCATAAAGCTCATTAAATAACTCCTTATCCCCCGTTGCTTCTAAATAATCGCAAAGGGCGGCAACAAAGAGCAGCGAATAGTCAATTAAATACCAGCTACCCGAAATATATTCGGGATATTCATACACATACCCCGGCAAAAAGCCCGATTCGTTAGGGTCTGCTGCCGCAAAAAGATAAAGACAGCGCTTAACAATTTCGGAATTTTTAAAGGTGTAATAATTACCGAGTGCCTCAAGCCGAAGGTCTCCGAGCCACAGTCGGCGGTCGCGCTTAGGACCGTCCTCAAAGACGCGATGCATACAGTTTTTAAGGGTGTTGACCGCCACCTTATCAATTGTTCTGAGTTTCTCATCACGAATATCGGCAGGCTGCAGCCTTGACACATCGGCAGAGCTTACTGCGGTAAAGCAAAAATCGGAAAGTTTACAGGGATACCGCGTAGCCAGCACCTCAATTACAATATACCTTGCGGCATATCGGCGCGGCAGACTATAGGTAGCGGGGCAATCACAATTTATAATCTCCTCTTTCAGCCACGAAGCCGAAAGTGTGCCGTGATAACTCCCAAAATCGTCGGTTATCTCACGCTCAGTCTCACAAAAGCGAATGCGAAGCCGCACAGGTGCATCAAGCGGTTTATCAACCGCCGCTATCTTAAAGGAAAAATACCCCACATAATGATTTTTTAAATCCAGCACAACCTGCTCATTTTGCTTTAAAATACATAACTCTATATCGGGCACTACAGTTGTTTCGAGAAGTCTTGGCAAGCATTCCTCTGCCATTTTTAAATATAATGACTTCATAGGCTTACTCCTTTTTTACTAACCTACATAAATAAAAAGAATGAGTGGTGTTTTTTGTGACAAGAATTCACACTCTGTTTTTATCTGTGCCTTAGGCACATCACCATTAGCCCTGTTACTCGCATGCTACGGTTTGAACGATTTTTTGAATTTTAAGGGGGAAATGCCGTAAACACTTTTGAATTTCTCGCAGAAATAGTTACTGTCGTTAAAGCCGCAAGAAAAAGCAACCTCTGCAACACTTGCCTCGCTACTTTTTAAAATTGACTCTGCCTTTTTAAGCCGAAGCAAAGATAAATACTCGTTAAATCCAAGTCCCGTTTCCTTTTTAAAACTTCGCGAGAGATGCTCGGCACTCACGCCGAAGCGGTCGGATAGAAAGGCAAGGGTTATTTCTGCGGTATAATTGTTCTCAATATATTCGAGCATTTGTTCAATATACTTGTTCTGCTGCCTTGTGTTCTCATATTCATTTTTATGCCTATAAACCACCGAAAGCAGACGCTGCATATGCCCCGCTATAATTCCATCTGAAAAGCGGTCAGCATGTAGGTATTCCTTTTCTATTCTTTTAAAAATTCCGTGAATTTCGGCGCGGTATTTTTCATTTCGCCACACAAATGCTTCCTCAATTTCGGCGCCCTCTAAATAGTCACCAGAACAGTTTATAAGGCAGCGGGAATACATATCGTTATAGCTTGTTTTATGAATTGTGTTTTTGGGGATAAACACCACATCACCGCTGTGCATTTCAAAAAGCTTACCCTCTATAAGATAGTTGCACTCACCCTCTTCTAGATAATAAATCTCAAAAAGAGAATGATAGTGCTTAACGCTTTTATTGGTGCGTGTTAGTGCCGTTGAGTTATAATAAAAAGCTCTTTTTTCGGGTGTTTTGTTTTCCTCCAACTTTTATTCCCCCTTTATCTAATTAATATATACCACAAAATATCAAAAAAGTAAAGAAAATAAACAGAACTTGTCAATATTTTTAAGGAAAATGACAAAAATTTGATATATAATTAAATCATAAAATTATAGGAGGTATTCTTATGAAGTATGTAGGAAACAAAGTTGAAGACATTAAAATTGCTTATATCGGCGGTGGCTCACGTGGTTGGGCTTGGGGCTTTATGAGCGACCTTGTAAGTGCTGAGGATATTAGCGGTAGCGTTTATCTTTATGATATCGACCTGCCCGCAGCCAAGAACAACGAGGTTATCGGTAACCGCTACAACTCAGTTGAGGGTGCTAAGACCCATTGGGATTACAAGGCTGTTGAAACAATAGGCGAGGCATTAGACGGCGCCGATTTCGTTATTATTTCAATTCTCCCAGGCACCTTTGATGAAATGGCATCTGATGTACATACACCTGAAAAGTACGGCATCTATCAGTCGGTAGGTGATACTTCCGGCCCCGGCGGTATTGTTCGCGCTATGCGTACTCTTCCTATGTACGAGGGCTTTGCCGAGAACATTAAGAAATACTGCCCGAATGCTTGGGTTATTAACTACACTAACCCCATGACACTTTGCGTTCGCGCTCTCTATAAGACCTTCCCTGAAATTAAGGCATTCGGCTGCTGCCATGAGGTATTCGGCACACAGCGCTTCTTAGAGAGAATGGTTAGAGAAGAAATTGATGACAGCATTAAGGACTTTACCGAGGTTAAGGTTAACCCTGTTGCCGTTAACCACTTCACATGGCTTACCGAGGCTAAATGGCGCAACTATGACCTCTTCCCCTATTATAAGGAATTCTGCAAAAAGTATGTTAAAGACGGTTACGGCAGCGACGAGGATGGTCCTGTAGATAACACCTGGATGAACTCCGCTTTCAAATCTAAAGAGGTTGTTAAGATGGACCTCTTTAACCGCTACGGCTATATTGCCGCTGCAGGCGACCGCCACCTTGCCGAGTTCTGCGAGGGCAAATGGTATTTAGAGAGCCCCGAGAGAGTGGCTGAGATGAAGTTCGGTCTTACCGATGTTGACTACAGAAAGAACGACTTAAAGAAGCGTCTTGCACGCGCTGACCGTCTAATAAGCGGCGAAGAGGCTCTTGAAATTGCCCCCACAGGCGAAGAGGGTGTTGAGCAGATTAGAGCGCTTTTAGGCCTTACAACACTTGTTACAAATGTTAACATCCCGAACTACGGTCAGATACCGAACCTACCGCTCGATGCAGTAGTTGAGACCAACGCTGTATTCCGTTCAGACAGCTTAACACCTGTATTCGCAGGCGAAATCCCGAAAGAAATTTACCCGATGGTTCAGCGCATCTGCTCTGAGCAGGAGGTACTCGCTGAGGGTATTCAGAAGCGCGACCTTACTAAGATTTTCGGCGCATTTGCAAACGACCCGCTCGTTACCTGTCCGCTCGAAGACTCTAAGAAGCTCTTTAAAGAGATGTGCGAGAACACTAAGGAATACTTAACTATGTATAACTTAGACGAATTAAACTAATTGAGGTTAAAATTATGTTAAATAAAGTTGTTCGACCTGAAAGGGTTATTCAGTTCGGCGAGGGTGGCTTTCTTCGCGGATTTGTTGATTGGATTTTACAGATTACTAACGAAGTGTCTGACTTTAATGGCTCGGTAGTGGTTGTACAGCCGATAGAAAAAGGTATGTGCGAAATGCTCGAGGCTCAGGACTGCGTTTACACCCATGTTATGCGCGGTCTAAAAGACGGCGTGCCGACGGTTGATAAAAAAATTATCGATGTTATCTCCCGCACGGTTGAGCCTTATAAGGATTGGAACGCTTATTTAAACCTTGCTGAAAATCCTGATTTTCGCTTTGTGGTTTCTAATACTACGGAATCGGGTATTGCGTTCTCTGAAAAAGACTGCGAGGCTGCCGCACCGAATGTTACTTTCCCCGCGAAAGTAACTCTACTGCTTAAGAAGCGTTTTGATTTAGGGCTGCGCGGCTTTATATTCCTGCCCTGCGAGCTAATAAATAAGAACGGCGAAACCTTAAAGGAATACATTTTAAGGTATGCTGATTTATGGGGCTATGGTGAGGACTTTAAGGCGTATATCGAGAATGACAATATTTTCTGTAACACCCTTGTTGACCGCATTGTTACTGGTTACCCGAGGGATGAAAAAATTGATCTCGGATATACCGATAATATGTTAAACACCAGCGAGCTTTTCCACCTTTGGGTTATTGAGGGCGATGCCGCTATAAATAATGAATTGCCGCTTGATAAGACGGGACTTAATATTATCTTTACCGATAATCTTGAGCGCTACAGAACACGCAAGGTGCGCATTTTAAACGGTGCGCATACCTCTATGATTCCTTTTGCTATGCTTCGTGGCATTGAAACCGTTGGCGACTGTATGGAAGATAAAAATATGAGCGAGTTTGTAAAACATTGCGTTTACGACGAGATTATTCCCACGCTCGACCTACCGAAGCAGGAGTTGCTTAGTTACGCCGACGATGTTTTCGAGCGCTTCCGCAACCCCTACATTAAGCACCTTTGCGCCTCTATCTCACTCAACAGCGTAAGCAAATTTAAGGTGCGCGTTCTGCCAAGCCTACTTGAATATATTAAGCGCACAGGCACAAACCCCGATTATCTGCTAACCTCTTTTGCCAAGCTTATAGAGTTTTATAAAACCGATATGACTAACGACGACCCCGCCGTTACCGCGTTTATGAAGAATGCATCGGTTAGCGAAATTCTCTCAAACGCCGAGCTTTGGGGTGAAGATTTAAGCTTCCTTGCAGATGAAGTATCAAGGAGAATGAAGTAAATGAAAATTCATCAGCTTGATAATGTTGAAATTAACCTCGCTGACGGTCATAAATACGCTCTAAGGGATATAAATAGCGGAGAGGACATTATTAAATACGGCAACCCTATCGGTCACGCCGTAGCCGACATAAAAAAAGGTGAGCATATTCACTCTCACAATTTAAAAACCAATCTTTCAAGCAATCTTGACTACACCTACGCTCCCGACTACACCCCTACTCAAAAGGTAGAAAGCGATAAAACCTTTATGGGCTATGTGCGGGAAAACGGAGATATTGGTATTCGCAATGAAATTTGGATCATTCCCACCGTCGGCTGTGTTAACAAAATTGCCAAGACCTTAGCCGAGCGCACAGGCGCCTACCAGTTTGAGCATCCATTCGGCTGCTCACAATTAGGTGACGACCAGACAAAAACCCAGCTTATTTTAAAGGGTCTTATTAACCACCCCAACGCCGCGGGCGTACTGGTTTTAGGGCTCGGGTGTGAAAACAACAATATCCCGCTTTTCAAAACAATCTTAGGTGAATGGAACGAAAAAAGAGTTAAATTCTTAAATGTTCAGGATACATCTGACGAGCTTGCCGAAGGCATAAAGCTTATAGAAGAACTACAGGCATATGCCGCCACCTTTAAGCGCGTTCCTGTGCCCGTATCTCGCCTTAAAATCGGTCTTAAATGCGGCGGAAGCGATGGCTTTAGCGGAATTACCGCCAACCCGCTTGTAGGCTCCTTTTCAGATAGTCTTATAGCTATGGGCGGCAGCTGTGTTATGACCGAGGTACCCGAAATGTTCGGTGCTGAGCACCTGCTTATGCGACGCTGCCCGACCGAAGAGCTTTTCAATAAGACCGTTAATCTCATTAATAATTTTAAGGATTATTTCACCCGCCACAATCAGGTGATATACGAAAACCCATCTCCCGGAAACAAGGCGGGCGGCATTACAACCTTAGAAGAAAAATCACTCGGCTGTATTCAAAAGGGCGGACTGAGTGAAGTTGTAGATGTGCTTGATTACGGAGATACCGTAAAAAAGAACGGTTTAAATCTTTTAAACGGACCTGGTAACGATATTGTTGCCATTACGAATTTAACGGCGGCAGGCGCACACCTAATTCTCTTCACCACAGGTCGTGGCACCCCCGTTGGCGCCCCTGTTCCCACAGTTAAGATTGCAACAAACAACCATATTGCAGTGAAGAAAAGCAATTGGATAGATTTTGATGCGTCACCATTGCTTGAGAGCACACCAATGAGCGAGCTCACAGAGCGCCTTACCGATTATGTTATTGGTGTCGCCTCAGGAAATGAAACAAAGAACGAAATTAACGGCTACCGCGAAATTTCCATTTTTAAAGACGGAATAGTACTATAGCCAAATCATTTAAGCCCAAACCAGCCTAAAAGGGCGGTTTAAGGCGTATTTTGGCTCTTTGTCGCCCATAGGCGACAGCCTTATGAGCTTCGCATTACCAAAATCCACACATAAAACCGCACCTTTTAGGTCGGAGAATTTTGTGATTAAAGGATTTTCGGTGTGGCGAGGCACAAAACGCAGCAAATCCTGACGGATTTGCGAGTATTTTAACAATGCCACAGCGTTAAATCCTTATCCCAAAATCTGATTCAGGTTTAAATGCTTTGGCTAAGGAGATTTTAAAATGGGTATTATCAATAACGATTTCTTTTTAAAGACCGAAACCGCAAAGCGACTTTATCACGAATTTGCAGAGAATTTACCGATTATCGATTACCACTGCCACCTAGTTCCCAAAATGATTGCTGAGGACTACCGTTTTGAAGACGCTTATGACTTGTTTTTAGGCGGTGACCACTACAAGTGGCGCCAAATGCGCACATTCGGTATTGATGAAGAATACATTACGGGTAAGGCTGACCGCTATGAAAAATGGGTTGGCTTCTGCCGCGTTATGCCATATCTTATAGGCAATCCGATTTACCACTGGACGGCACTGGAACTCAAGCGTTATTTCGACATTGATGAGCCGCTGAGTGAAGCCAACGCCAAAGAAGTTTGGGATAAGTGCAATGAGTATTTAAAGAGAGAGGATTTCTCGGCGCAGAATCTCATCAAAAAATCAAATGTTGAGGTTATCTGCACTACCGACGATCCCGCCGACGACCTGCGCTACCATATTCAGCTTAGAAATCAAGGCTTTACCACAAAGGTACTCCCGACATTCCGCCCCGACAAGCTCGTTAACATTGAAAAGCCCGAATTTTTGGGTTATTTAGAGGCAAACGGTATTGACTCTTACGAAAAAGCCGAGGCTTGGATGGTAGAGCGCCTTAATTACTTTAACGATAACGGCTGCAGGCTTTCCGACCACGCACTCGAGTATGTTCCGTTCGCTGTGGGTGATGCTAAGGCTGTTTTCGAGAAGAAAATATCCGGCGGCGAACTCTCTGCTGAGGAAATTGACATCTATAAGACCGCAATGCTCCGCGTTTGCGCTAAGGAGTACACAAGGCTCGGCTGGGGTATGCAGCTGCACATCGGCGCACTGCGCAATAACAACTCGCGTATGTTTGAAAAATTGGGTGCAGACACGGGCTTTGACTCTATCAATGACCTTTGCATAGCTGAAAAGTTATCGGCATTTATGAACTATCTCGACACCGATGATATTCTGCCGAAGACCATTCTTTACACTCTAAACCCAAAGGATAATTATGTGCTGGGCACAATGCTCGGAAACTTCCAGCGCGCGCCCTATGTTTCGAAAATTCAGTTTGGCTCGGGTTGGTGGTTTAACGATAACGCAAGCGGTATGATGGCACAGATGGACGCTCTGGCAAATCTCGGAAACCTCGGCAAGTTTGTTGGTATGCTTACCGATTCCCGCTCGTTTGTATCCTACCCAAGACACGAATATTTCCGCAGAATCCTTTGCAATATGATTGGCGACTGGGTTGAGGACGGACTCTACCCTGCCGATATGGAAGCACTCAAAGCTATTGTTGAGGGAATTTGCTATAAAAACGCAAAGGAATACTTTGGATTTTAGGAGAACAACGCAATGTATTTTAAATCTGCAACTCCCGAAAGTGTAGGTATTAAATCAAGTTGCGTGCTGAACCTTTTAAAGGCTTATGAAAAAAGCGGACTTGCTATGCACAGTGTTCTTATGGCGCGCGGCGATAAGCTTTTCTGCGAGGCATATTGGTCACCGTTCGGCAAGGACGATAACCACCGTATGTATTCACAAACCAAAAGCTATGTGGGTATTGCGATTGCGCAGTTAGCCGAGGAAGGCATTATAAACCTTGATGATAAAATAATCGACTATTTCCCCGAGAAATTGCCAGAAAAAGTTCACCCCTATCTGGCTGCACAGACAATTCGCAATATGCTCAATATGCAGACCTGTTTTGCAGGAGATAGCTGGTTTACCAACCACGGCTGGGACAGGGTTAAATACTATTTCTCTCTTACTCCCGTTCGCTACCCCGGCACTACCTTTTTCTATGATTCCACCGCCTCTTTTGTTTTAGGCGCGCTTGTAGAAAAGCTTACGGGCAAAACCTTTTTAGATTTTCTAAAGGATAAATGCCTAAGCGAAATTGGTTTTTCATGCACCTCCCGCGTGCTCACAGCACCAGGCGGCTATGCTTGGGGTGATTCGGCACTTCTGTGCACTCCGCTCGATATGCTTATATTCGGCAGACTTCTCGCCAACGGCGGTGAATGGAAAGGTAAGCAGCTGCTGAGTGCCAAAGCCGTTAAAGACGCCACCAACACCCATATCTATAACAAAGCTTTTGGTAACGAATTCCGCAAGCAGGGCTACGGCTACCAGATTTGGGGAACAAATGAAGGCTCCTTTGCCTTCTTCGGAATGCACGGTCAGTTTACTATCTATAACCCCGCAACCGACATTCTGTTTGTCTGCACCGCAGGCTATCCTGTGGAGGATATAGGCTACGCTGAAATAATTTTCCGCAACTTCTTCCGCGAGATTTTATGCACCGTGTCTGATACAGAATTGCCTGAAAGCTTGAAATACACATAACTTACTGATTACATAGGCAGCTTAAAGCTTCTCACTATGAGTGGCGAAAAAGCCTCAAAATATGCCGAAAAACTCGGAGGAAAACGTTTTGTTGCCGAACCTAACCCAATGGGTATTACCGAGTTTACGCTCAACTTCGGCGAAAATGAGGGCGAATTCAATTATGTGAATAAGCAAGGTGCAAAATCTATTAAATTCGGTATGAACAAAAACATCACTCAGCTTTTCCCGCAAAAGAACTATTCCAAGGATTTCGGCGGAATAGAGTGTGAGGGTCACCAATATAAATGTGTGGCATCAGCCGGATGGGTAGAGGAAGATAAACTCGCAATCCTCGTTCAGGTAATTGATGACTATATCGGTACACTTGACATAACCATTGGCTTTAACGGTGACTACGCCGTTATTGATATGAAGAAAAGTGCCGAGCATTTCCTAAATGAATATAACGGCTATCTCACAGCCAAATAGTAAAAGGGCGAGCATTGCTCGCCCTTTTACTGTCTACTTAACAAAAACAGACCTTATACAAGGTCTGTTTTGGTTTTAATTAATATTCATATCCCGCTCTTAAAGCGTTTATGTTAGCTTCTAATTTATCGGCGTGCTTTGCAGATACAACCTTTTTCATAGCCTCTGCTGCGCTATCAAAGGTAACAATTCCTGTTTCCTTTATCATTTTGCCGAGCATAATCATATTAGCAAGCGAAGGTGTGCCCGCATCTGCCGCCATTTTGGTAGCAGGGACATAATAGGCATCGACATCTTCTCTTTCAACCTGTCTGCCGATAAGAGTGCTGTCAATTATGATTTTACCGCCCGCTACGGTATCGTTTTCGTACTTATCGAGAGAGGGTAAATTCATAGCTATAAGCACATCGGGTTTTGACACGATAGGTGAGCCTACGGGCTCGTCACTTAAGATTACACTGCAGTTAGCCGTACCGCCGCGCATTTCGGGACCGTAAGACGGTAGCCACGAAACCTGCTTGTTTTCAAACATACCCTCATACGCCAAGCACTTACCTGCAAAAAGGACGCCCTGACCGCCGAAGCCTGCAATTAAAATCTGTGTAGTCATATTTTAGTCCTCCTTTGCATCTTTATCGCGGTAAACGCCGAGCGGATAATAAGGAATCATTTTTTCATCAATCCACTCGAGAGCTTTCGAGGGGGTCATACCCCAGTTTGTAGGACAGCTCGATACAACCTCAACGAGTGAGAAGCCCTTACCCTCAACCTGATTTTTAAATGCCTTTAAGATTGCCTTTTTAGCGTTTTTAACATTCTTTACATTGTTAACGGCAACTCGCTCGATATAGTGGGGTGCGTCAAGGCTTGATAACAGCTCGCTTACCTTTACAGGGTATCCTGCAACATTTACATCTCTACCATAAGGTGAAGTCTGTGTTACCTGACCGGGAAGAGAGGTCGGTGCCATCTGTCCGCCAGTCATACCGTAAATAGCGTTATTTACGAATATAATTGTTATATTTTCGTTTCTTGTGGCCGCGTGAATGGTCTCAGCCATACCTATTGAGGCAAGGTCGCCGTCGCCCTGATATGTAAATACAATATTATCGGGCATACAGCGTTTAAGACCTGTAGCGACAGCGGGTGCACGGCCGTGAGCTGCCTCTACCATATCGCAGGCAAAATAATCATAAGCCATAACAGCACAGCCAACGGGGGCTACGCCAACAGTTTTACCCTCGATGCCGAGCTCATCGATAGCCTCAGCAACCAGACGGTGAATAATACCGTGAGTACAACCTGGACAATAATGAAGCGGAGCATCGGTTAATGCTTTTGGTTTCTCAAATACTACCATTATTCTGCCTCCTTTACAAGATTTTCAATAGACTCGAGCACTTCCTCGGGCGATACTATCATACCGCCTGTGCGGTTGCAAAGCGCTACGGGCTTTTTGCAATCGATTGCGAGTTTAATATCTTCAATCATCTGACCCATTGATAATTCAACCGATAAGAAGCCTTTAACCTTATCGGCAGCGGCGGCTAATACCTTTTTCGGGAACGGCCAGAGTGTGATAGGACGGATAAGGCCTACCTTTATGCCCTTTTTGCGGGCGGCTACAATAGCGTTCTTAGCAACGCGTGCGGTAATACCGAATGCTACTACGCAATACTCGGCATCGTCCATCATAAACTCTTCATAAAGCGACTCATTTTCCTCGATAACCGCATAGCGCTCGTAACGCTCAAAATTGGTCTGCTCGAGAATTTCGGGCTTTAGATAGAGTGAATTTACAATGTTATGGGGTCTTTCTCCCTTTGTACCGCGAACTGCCCAAGATTTATCGTAATTAGCGGGTGTCACCTCAGGAAGCTCAACAGGCTCCATCATCTGACCCATTGTACCATCGGCAAGGAGCATTGCGGGAACGCGGTATTTTTCAGATAAATCGAACGCCTTAACTGTAAGGTCAGCCATTTCCTGAACAGAGGCGGGGGCTAAAACAATAAGGCGATAGTCGCCATGTCCGCCGCCTTTAGTAGCCTGAAAATAATCCGACTGCGAGGGCTGAATGCCGCCAAGACCGGGGCCTCCACGCTGAACATTAACTATGAGCGCGGGTAGGTCTGCGCCTGCTATATAGGAAATACCCTCCTGCTTTAGCGAAACACCAGGGCTTGAAGAAGAGGTCATAACGCGGTAGCCTGCAGCAGCAACGCCGTAAACCATATTAATAGCCGCAACCTCACTCTCTGCCTGCAGGAATGTACCGCCGATTTTAGGCATTCTCTTTGCCATATAAGCGGCAATTTCGGTTTGTGGTGTAATCGGGTAGCCGAAGTAATGCATACAGCCTGCCTTAATAGCAGCCTCGGCAATAGCCTCGTTACCTTTCATTAATACCTTTTCTGCCATTTAGTTCACCTTACCTTTCAACCGTGATTACACAGTCAGGGCACATTGTTGCACAGAAAGCACAGGCAATGCATTTTTCCTGATCGGTAATTTCGGCGGGAGAATGTCCCTTAGCGTTAATTTTGTCTTTAGCTATTGCTATAATTTTTTTCGGGCAGGCATCTACGCAAAGACCGCAGCCCTTGCATAAATCTGCATTAAAGGTTACTTTAGCCATATTAAATCTCCTTTATGTCAAAGTATTTATTCTGAAGTGTCAGCGGGAAAACATTATCGAGCTTAACGCTACTTGCAATACTCGCCTCGGTAGAAGTGAAAATTACGGGAAGCCCTGAAATTTTAGATAGCTCTTTGGCTAAGACATCGGTTTTTTCAATATCTCTCGGTTTTGTTGCATTACCGAGGTTTGAGTTATTTACAATTGCGGTGAAATTTATGCCGCAGGCGGCTTCAATCTCACGCATAACCTCAAGCGCATCAGCAGGGGTGGTGGTTAATGGGCGGTAAAAATTTGCCACAAAAACCATTTCGTAATTGTTTTCCTCTAAAATATAGGGGCGATAGCGACCGAGCGCATAGGCTCCCCTATCATCGCCACCGATATCGAGCACAGCGTAATTCGCTGTGTTCTGCACAAGGGAGTAAACCTCGGCAGGAAGCGCGGGCAAATCAACATTTGTATTAGCAAATGCGGGGGAAATAAGCTCAATCCCCGCGTTTGAGAGCTCCTTTGCGCTATCCTTAGTGCGGAAATAGGGGTTTACAATATCGAGGTCGGCTATTTTTACGGGCTTGCCCTGTCTTTTAAGGTGCAGCGCATAGTTCACTGCAATATTGGTTTTACCGCTTCCGTAATGCCCCGCAAAAAGTGTTATACGCTTAAGCATTGCAAACCTTAACTGTCCAGTTATGCTTATCGGCTACCTTGCCCCACTGAATTCCTGTGAGTTCATCGTAAAGCTTCTGGGTGAGCTCGCCTATTTTATTGTCTGCGACGGTGTATTCCTTATTGTTATAGAAAAGATGACCTATGGGCGATACAACAGCAGCGGTGCCTGTTCCCCAAGCCTCTTCAAGAGTACCGTTTTCGGCGGCTTCAAAAAGCTCGTCAACCGAGAAAGCACGCTCCTCAACGGTGTAGCCCCAATCCTTTAAAAGCTCAATGCAGGATTTTCTCGTAATTCCGGGGAGTACCGAACCCAAGAGCGCGGGAGTAATGATTTTACCGTCGATTTTGAACATTACATTCATAGCGCCTACTTCTTCGATATACTTTCTATGAACACCGTCGAGCCATAGCACCTGAGTATAGCCCTTTTCTTCGGCGCGCTGACCGGCTCTAAGACTTGCGGCATAGTTACCGCCGCACTTAGCGTAGCCTGTGCCGCCGCGAACTGCGCGGACATCCTCAGATTCAATTGCAATTTTAACGGGATTAATACCCTCGGCATAATAGGCGCCTACGGGTGAGCAGATAACGGCAAACACCGCATTTTTAACGGCGTGAACGCCAAGGTGCGGGTCGTTACCGTAAAGGAACGGACGAATGTAGAGCGATGTGCCCTCACTGTGCGGTACCCAATCCTTTTCGAGCTCTACAATAGTTTTTAAAATATCAAGGCAGCCCTCTTCATCAAGCTGCGGCAGGCAAAGGCGCTCTGCCGAATTGTTTAAGCGCTTAATATTTTCCATAGGTCTGAAAAGCTGAATGTCGCCATTCTCGGCGCGGTAGGCTTTCATACCCTCGAAAATCTCGGCACCGTAATGAAAAACGGTAGAAGCGGGATTAGTTGGAATGGGGCCGAACGGAACAATTCTGCCGTTATGCCAGCCTGTACCCTCGCTATAGTCCATTAAAAACATATGGTCGGTGAAGATTTTGCCGAAGCCGAGCTTGCTTTCGTCCTGCGGCTTCTCTTTAGGTGCGGTTGTTTTGGTAATTGTAATTTCGTATTTCATTTTTCACACTCTCCCATAAAATATATTGTTATTGTAATAATTATAGCTTATTTCTTTGAATTTTTCCACTGGCAGTTTTGGGAAGCTCATCGCGGAAGACTACAACGCGCGGGTATTTATAGGGTGCGGTGCGCGTCTTAACATATTCCTGAATTTCGCGCTTGAGCTCTTCGGTAGGTGCGGTGCCGTTTGTCAGCACTATACTTGCCTTTACTACCTGACCGCGTACCTCGTCTGGCTCGGCAGAAACACCGCACTCGAGAACATAAGGTAATTCCATAATAACATTCTCAATTTCAAACGGTCCAATGCGGTAGCCTGAGGATTTAATAACATCGTCAACGCGACCTACATACCAGAAGTATCCGTCCTCATCGCGCCAAGCGGTGTCGCCTGTGTGATAAAGCCCGTCGCGGCGAACTTCATCGGTTTTCTCTTTATCCTCGAAATATCCCGTAAAGAGTCCGCAAGGGTTGCCTCTTGATATATCAATTACTATCTCGCCTACCTCACCAACGGGGACCTCGTTATCATCGGCATCTACAAGCTTAATGTTATAAAGCGGTACGGGCTTGCCCATTGAGCCAATTTTGGTTTTTGTGCCTGCAAGATTGGCAAGCGCAACGGTCGTTTCGGTCTGACCGAAGCCCTCCATAATCTGCAGTCCTGTAGCCTTTTCGAACTGACGGAACACCTCAGGATTAAGTGCCTCGCCCGCCGTTGTCATATGCTCAATACTCGATAGATTAAAGCGGGATAAATCCTGCTTAATCATCATTCTAAGCATTGTAGGCGGTGCACAGAATGTAGTAATACCGTAGCGCTCGAACATAGGCATAATATCGTTAGCATCAAAGCGGTCGAAATCGTAGGCGAAAACGGGTGCCTCGCACAGCCACTGACCGTAAATTTTACCCCACGCTGCCTTTGCCCAGCCGGTATCGGAAATGGAAAGATGCAGACCCTCGGGGTTAACACAATGCCAATATTTCGCCGTTATAAAATGACCAAGCGGATATTTATAATTATGCATTGCAATTTTTGGGTTGCCTGTGGTGCCCGAGGTAAAATACATAAGCATAAGGTCATCGCCGCAGGGGCTATCATCGGTGCGCTCAAGCTTACCCGTAAAAAGGTTATACTCGTTATCAAAGCTTCTCCAGCCGTCACGCTCGCCGTTAACAATTAGCTTGTGCTCTAGCTTTTCGGCATGCTCTGCCGCCTTTTCAACCTCATCGGGTATGTTATCATCGGGCGTACAGATTATCATTTTAACCCCTGCCTTGTTAAGGCGATAGGTAATGTCGTGCTCCTTTAGCTGATTAGATGCGGGAATTGCAATAGCGCCGATTTTGTGAAGTGCTACCATAGCAATCCAGAACTGATAGTGGCGCTTGAGTATCAGCATTACTGTGTCTCCGCGCTTAATACCGAGCGATTTGAAGTAGTTCGCCGCCTGAGAAGAGGCGCGTTTAAGCTCAGCAAAGGACATTTTTGTTTCCTTTTTGTCCTTAGAAATATGTAAAAGAGCGGTTTTTTCGGGCTGTTCACGACCGATTCGGTCGATAACATCGAAAGCAAAGTTGAATTTATCCTCATTTTTAAAGGAAATTTCTTTAATTGTACCGTTTTCGTCCTCTACAACATTAATAAAATCTTTCCAAACGCGTTTTTTGCCGCTGCTCTTCTTCATCGGGGTTGCAACAAACTCTCTAGCTCCCCCGTGAACAAGCTTGGAAATAGGCTCGTGTGCGGGGTTAAGCACGATAGCGTAGAAAATACAATCTCCCTTTTCCGCCGCCACCATACCGTGGGGGGTTGAGCTGTCGTAATAAATACTGTCACCCTCTCGAAGCACCTCTATATGGTCGCCAACCTGTACTTTTAGGGTACCTTTGAGTACAATATCGCACTCCTGACCCTCATGGGTGGTAAGCTCAATGTCGGCATTTGCGTGGTTTTCGTTATAATCGCACACAACATAGAGCGGCTCAGCAATACGGTTCTTAAAGGATGCCGCGAGATTATAATAGGTCATTGAATGTGCCTTTTGAATTTCCTGACCCTTGCCTGCTCTTGTTACGGTATAGCCCGCAAGGCGCGGCGACTTACCCTCGATTATTTCGGTAACATCAACACCCAACGCTAATGCGCAACGGTAGAGAAATGCAAAGTTAAGGTCACTCTCGCCCGCTTCACACGAAAGGTATTCTTTAGTTGTAACGCCCGTTTTAAGCGACATTTCCTCAGGTGTTAAGCCGACAATTTCGCGCAGTGTCTTAATTCGCTGCGCCATTTCGGAAATTTTAAATTGTAAGCCTGTTGCTGTGTTCATAATCTGTCTCCTTTTACTTTCTTGGAGGCGAAATTTTAAATAGCCCGCCTCAAAGACATAATTCTTTGAGACGAGCTATAAGACAATCTTATATCCCGCGGTACCACTCAAATTGTGTAGAAACTACACCACTCAGGCTCTGACAAGCCGTATACATTAACGCAGTAATCACGGAAAGGGTCTACTAAGAATTAACTTTTCTTCCTTTCGGCTCGGAAGCTACAAACAAATGCATTTTCACAGCGGTTTTCACCTGCCACCGCCTCTCTGAAGTAAAGCCGCATAAGTCCTCTTCGTTGTCACCTTTAAACATATATAAGATTATATCATAATATGCAATTTTTTGTCAATATGTTTTTAGAGTTTATTTCGCTGAATCTTGCCGCTGATTGTTTTGGGAAGCTCATCGCGGAAGACTACTACACGCGGATATTTATAAGGCGCTGTGTGAGATTTAACATACTGCTGAATCTCTTTTTTCAGTTCCTCTGTAGGCTCGGTGCCTTTAGTTAGCACAATGCTTGCCTTTACTACCTGACCGCGAAGCTCATCGGGAGCGGCAGAAACACCGCACTCAACAACATACGGCAGCTCCATAATAACACTTTCAATCTCGAACGGTCCAATACGGTAGCCCGAAGACTTAATAACATCATCGATACGGCTTACATACCAGAAGTAGCCGTCTTCATCGCGCCAAGCGGTATCACCTGTGTGATAAAGTCCATCGCAGATAGCTTCGTTAGTCTTTTCTTCATCAAGGTAGTATTCACTAAAGAGTCCGCAGGGTGCACCGTTTTCAAGGCGAACAACGATTTCACCAACCTCACCCGTAGGAACAGAGTTGCCCTCAGGGTCAACAATGTCAATATTATATTGGGGTGATGCTTTACCCATTGAGCCGATTTTCGGTGTTGTTCCAACAAGGTTGGCAATGGTAAGTGTGGTTTCGGTCTGACCGAAGCCCTCCATTATTTCAAGACCTGTCGCATCCTTAAATAACTTAAACACTTCAGGATTTAAAGCCTCACCCGCTGTAGTCATATGGTGAATTGAGGATAAATCAAATTTAGATAAATCGCCGCGAACCAGCATTCTGAGCATTGTGGGCGGAGCGCAGAATGTGGTTATTCCGTACTCTGCAAACATCGGCAGAATTTCGTTTTCATCGAAACGGTCAAAATCATACACAAATACTGCACCCTCGCACAGCCACTGACCATACAGCTTACCCCAGAGGGATTTACCCCAGCCGGTATCAGAAATGGTCAAATGCAATCCGTCACGCTCACAGCAGTGCCAGTATTTAGCAGTTACATAGTGACCGAGCGCATAGGTGTGCTTGTGCGCCGCCATTTTCGGGTTACCTGTGGTGCCAGAAGTAAAGAACATTAACGCAAGGTCATCACCTGCAGAGTTATTCTCCTCGCGCTCATATTTACGGGAGAAAAGCTTAAACTCCTCATCAAAATTATGCCAATTTTCCTTATTTCCTCCAACAAGAATTAAATTCTTAACCTGCGGGCATTCTTTAGCTGCAGCCTCGGCAATATCAGCAGTGTCACCGTCAGCCGTGCAGACAATGGCGCTTACTCCCGCAGCGTTATAGCGGTAAACAAAATCGTGCTCTTTTAACTGATTTGTTGCAGGAATTGCAACTGCTCCGATTTTATGAAGAGCTACCATAGCAAACCAGAACTGATAGTGGCGCTTTAGCACCAGCATTACCCTATCACCGCGCTTAATACCGAGTGATTTAAAATAGTTAGCGGTCTGGTTGGAATAGTGTTTAATATCACGGAAAGTAAAGCGACGCTCATTTTTATACTTATCTAAGTGGAGCATTGCGAGCTTCTCGGGATATTTATTTGCAATTTCATCAACAACATCAAAGCCGAAGTTAAAGGTATCGGTATTTTTGAATTCGATGTTCGTTAATGCGCCGTTTTCGTCCTCTGTGCAAACAGCGAACTTCTCGGCAATAAGCTTTTCACTTGTTTTTGCCGCAACTATGGTTTTTCCAACCTCTTTTTCAGCGGTCTTTTCGCCGGGCAAAACTACGGCACAGAACACACAGTCTTTACCGTCGATAGCTATCATACCGTGGGGGGTTGAGCTATCGTAGTAAATGCTGTCGCCCTCGCGAAGAATCTCGGTATGCTCACCTATCTGCACTTTAAGGCTGCCCGATAAAATGAAGTCAAATTCTTGGCCCGAGTGCTTAGCTAAATGTATCGGCTTATTCTGCTGAGCGGCAGAATATTCATAGCGAACATAGTAAGGCTCGGCAATCTTATCGCGGAATTTGGGCGCTAGGTTTTTAATGTCAATACCTTCTTCTTTAGCGGTGGTCTGACCCTTGCCCGCCCTTGTTACGGTATAGCTTGAAAGGTTAGCTGTGCGACCTTCTAAAAGCTCGGTAAGCTCAACATCAAACGCTAAAGAACATTTATGAATAAAGGAAAACGGAATGTCGGTGTTACCGCTTTCATACGCTTTATAAGCATCTGTTGTTACCTCTGTTTTTTCTGCCATTTCCTCGACAGACCAGCCCATAATTTCGCGCATTTCGCAAATTCGTTTTGCAATCTCCGTTAACTGTGTCATAGCTGTTTCGTTTTTCATAATGTACTTCTCCTTTGCTTAAAATATAAAAAAACCCGTCTCAATTTCTTGAGACGAGTTTTGAAAATTCAATACCCGCGGTACCACTCAAATTGTGTAGAAACTACACCACTCAGGCTCTAACAAGCCGTATGCATTAACGCAGCAATCACGAAAGGACTTACTAGGGCACACCCGTTTAGACCTCCAGCTCGGAAGTGATAGGATTTTCGGGTCTTATTTATCGGGCTCGCACCGCCCCCGACTCTCTGAGAAACTTGAACCGAATCCGTCTTCGTCACAGCTTTTATATTAAATTGATATTCGCATTATACTACTGTGATTTTCATTTGTCAAGTAGTTTTTTAAAATTATTTTTTAAGTCCCAAAAGCTCAACCGATTCGTCTTTCATTTTGTATTTAAGGATTTTGCCTGCAGCGTTCATCGGGAAATCCTTAACAAATAAGAAGTATCTCGGCACCTTGTGCTTAGCCATACTCGCTTCCCCATATTCGCGCATTTCGGTGTCAGTTGCGGTTTCGCCATTTTTAAGTATAATCCAAGCACAGCATTCTTCTCCGTAGCGCTCATCGGGCACACCTACAACCTGAACATCGCGAATCTTTTTATGCGTAAGATAAAATTCCTCGATTTCTCTGGGGTATAGGTTTTCGCCGCCGCGGATAATCATATCTTTAAGTCTGCCGGTAATTTTATAATAACCGTCCTCGGTGCGGCAGGCAATATCGCCTGAGTGCAGCCAACCGTCCTTATCTATAGTCTGCTCGGTTGCCTTAGGCATTTTGTAATAGCCTTTCATAATGTTAAAGCCGCGCGCTACAAACTCGCCGTTTACGCCGTCGGGAACATCCTCGCCCGTTTCAGGGTCGATAATTTTGCATTCAACACCTGGGAAAGCCGAGCCTACCGTTTCAACACGGTGCCAAAGGTCTTCGTTAACTTCACCCATTGTGCAACCGGGGGACGCCTCGGTCTGACCGTAAACACTTAAAATCTCGGTCATATTCATCTCATCTACTGCTCTACGCATAAGGTCAGGCGGGCAGTTCGCACCTGCCATAATGCCTGTGCGAATGTGGGAAAAATCGGTCTTTTTAAAATCCTCGTGACCGAACATTGCAATAAACATTGTGGGAACGCCGTTAAAGCAGGTAATCTTCTCATCATTTATGCAAGCAAGCGATGATTTAGGTGAAAAATACGGCATTGGGCAAATGGTTCCGCCGTGGGTCATCAGGTTGGTCATAGAAAGCACCATTCCAAAGCAGTGGAACATAGGCACCTGAATCATCATACGGTCGGCGGTGGAAATATCCATTCTGTCACCGATGATTTTGCCGTTATTGATAATATTGTTATGTGTAAGCATTACGCCTTTCGGGAAGCCTGTGGTACCCGAAGTATACTGCATATTGCATACATCATCAGGCTTTACGGTAGCCGCAATGCGGTGCACCTCGGCTACGGGAACGGTGGCGGATAAATCCATCATCTCTTTCCACTCAAGACAGCCGTCCATATGGAAGCCTACCGTTACAATATTGCGCAAAAACGGTAGCTTTTTCGAGTAAAGGGGCTTACCGGGAACGGTGTTCTTAAGCTCGGGGCAAAGCTCCTCCATAATCTCTTTATAGTTAGAGTCCTTGCAGTCTTCAATCATAACGAGTGTATGGGTATCGGACTGGCGAAGCAGATACTCTGTTTCGTGAATTTTATAGGCAGTATTAACCGTTACAAGCACGGCGCCGATTTTAACGGTAGCCCAGAATGTAATAAACCATTGCGGAACATTTGTAGCCCAGATAGCCACATGGTGACCCGCCTTTACACCGAGCGCCAAAAGCGCGGCGGCGGCTTTATCAACATCGTCACGGAACTGCGAGTAGGTTCTTGTATAATCGAGCGTTGTGTACTTAAAGGCGTACTGGTCGGGATAACGCTCAGCCATAACATCGAGCACCTGCGAAAATGTTAAATCAATCACATCGTACTTTTTCCACGGGTGGGTGCCTGTGTGAGCGCGGTTATAGTAAATAGCCCCCTGAGGCTTTTGCTCGCGGAATAGACGCTCCATAAAGCTCATAAAATGGGTAAGCACGATATCGTAGGACGAAATATCATCGTTCCAATCAGCACAGATATAGCCATCGTAATTAAGAGATTTAAGGGCATTAATAAACTCGTGTGTAGGCAGCTCACCCGCCCCGATAAGCACATTTTTATCGCCCTTGCGGTCGCCTATTCTTACATATTCAATATATGAGCCAAGTGTTTGAATAGTTCTATCGGCAGTTTCGCGAGCCACAAAAAAGGTGCTCTTAATATCCCAGCAAACACCCAATGCTGCTGACTCAAAATAGTTTATAAGCTCTAAAATCTTCTCGGTTTCAGCATAAATGCCCGAGGATTCAATAAGAAGCATAACCCCGAAATCCTCTGCCCTTTTAATTGCAGGACTAAGCACACGGCTTAAAGCCTCGAAATCATCGGTAGCAACACTGAGAGTTACATTTGTGCCTACACTTGCGGCATAATCAACATATTTTTCGAGCTCGGCGGCTTCGGTATCGGTATCAACAGCGTTCGGATAGGTAACCGTTGCCACGCCGATGTGGCGGTTAACAAGCTTTCTTTTAGCGGAAGAAAGCATACTTGAGCGAAAAATACTATCGTGATGCTCACGGCGCTCGGCTGATATATCGTTAACCTCAAAGCCCGAAAAACCGTATTCAGCCACTACATTGCAGAGTTCTAAAAAGGAATCGGTTTTAACAAATTTATTTGAAAAAGCAAATTTCATACTTATTTTTCCTCGTAAACAATTTTATTAAGTGCATTGATGTATGCACGAATACAAGCGCCGATGATATCGGTTGAAACTCCGTTACCCGAATAAAGCTTACCGTCGGCACGAAGACGGATAATTGACGAGCCTATAGCCTCTCTGCCCTTGGTTACTGCTTGAATTTGGAAATCGTCAAGCTCGTAACGGTGACCGATAATCTGCTCAATCGCGTGGAAAGCAGCATCAATCGGTCCGTCGCCAATGCTAACGCCTGAATACTGCTCGCCATCCTTTTCCAAGGTAATATTTGCAGTAGCGGTAATAATGTTACCGCTGTTTACAACATAGCTTACAACATGGTAGGTTGATGGCACCTGCATAGCAGTGCTTGCAATAATGGCTTCAAGCTCGGCAATACCGATTGCCTGCTTTTTTGCCACAACGCGTTTAAATTCTTCATAAACCTTGCCGTTATCCTCAGCACTTAACTCATAGCCGAGTGCCTTTGTTTCGGCGGTAATGTCGGCAAGTGTGGCGCCGCTTGAGAATACGGCGGTATCGCTTACATCGGTAGTTGAAGCCTCAGCCCCTGCAACATCTGATACATTTTTAACAGTGTTGTTAATGGCAGTAATGTCAAGCTCACAGTCTACGCCCATAGCCTCGCCCTTAGTGCGAACGATATTGGCAAAATCGGCAGCTGAGAGAAAAGCAGAGCTTCCCGCGGCGGTTTTAACACCGTCAGCGCCAGCCTCTATTGCCGCAACTGCACAAGCGGCTGCCATACACATAGCATTCGAGGGTTGAACATAAATCTGAACATCGGCTGCAGATTTTACATTTTTAACTAGCTCGGCAAATTCTTCGGGGAAGAAAATACCTGCAGTGTCGCACAATGTTACGGCTGTAGCGCCGTTTTCAGCCGCTACCTTGCAGCATTCCTCTGCAAAGCCCGCGGTTGCGCGTGTGGCATCGAGCGCTACAAATTCAACGCAATCGCAGCACTCTTTAGCTGTCGAAACAAGACTTACTATTTTTTCAAGCATTTTGCTCGCTTTTAAGTGATAGGTATACTCCATTTGAACAGTTGATATGGGAAGTGCAATCTGTAAACACAAATCCTTTGCAGATTTAACACAGTCATATGTAGCCCGTATCTGTTCGGGTGTTACACCTGCATTAATGCTTATTTTAATATTTTCTGCAGCTTCGGCAATAGTACTTACAACAACACCTGCCTCGGCACCTCCGGAAACTGGTGGAAGCTCCACAGCGCTAAGCCCCGCGCGGGACATGGAGGCTACAATATTTAATTTTTCACGAAAGGTAAGGAGTTTTCTTGATTCCTCAGCCTCACATAAAGTAACATCAGATACAAATATTTTTTTCATTTTCTACCTCTCCAATTAAATATTAAAAAAACCCGCAGAGAAAACTCTGCGGGATGATCAAGCAAAATGACCACGGTACCACCCGTATTGCCGAAAAAATTCGACCACTCTGTAGAGCTCCAACAAGCTCCTAAGCTGTTACGGGCTTACCCGAAATTTCTTACTAAAGCTTCAGAAATTCTGCTCCAATATGAGACCGCGCAAGCCCCACCCACTGTTTCACACCAACCAACAGTTCTCTGATAAGTGCTATGGCTTACACTTAATATCTTCCCAGCATTTAATATTTTTTGATATTTTATACCTATTTTTTCGAAATGTCAATAGTTTTTTAAAAATTTTTATAAATTATTTGAGTCCTAAAATTCTTTCGGCATTTTTATAGGCGATTTTTTCGCGGTCAGTATCGCAAAGTTTTAGCTCCATAAACCTTTTCACTTCTGTTACGGGGTCCCAGAGCGGAAAATCGGTACCGTAAAGCAACCTATCAGCACCGTAAATGTTTATGTATCTTTGCCGACTTTCATCGTCCATAAACATAAGGGCGCTTGAAATATCAAGCATACATTCGGTATCGCGAAGATACTCGGCGGCGGTATCGAACATAGAATATCCACCGAAATGCGTCGCCACAACACGCAGACGCGGGAACATATCCATAATGTGGCGGAGTCTTCGTGGGTGGGAATAATCGTACCGCTTATCACCGCAGTGGAACATAAATAAAAGCTTATCACCCGCCGCCTCGTAAAGCGGAAACAGGCGCTCGTCATCAATGTTAAAAAGCTGCGTATCGGGGTGCATCTTTATTCCCTTAAGCCCGCTGTTTAATATATATTCGCCCTCTTCCAAAATATTCGTCTGTTTGGCGTGAACGGTGCCGAAGCCGATAAATTCAGGGTGATTTGCCACTTCTGACAAAACGAACTCGTTTATGTGCCTTGTGTGGTCAGCTTTAATTGCCACAGGCAAAACAACAAATCTTTCTATACCTACGCTCTTTCCCCTTTCTATCAGCTGCTCGGGCGTGCCGACCATACCGCCGCCATCAAGACCGTAAAAATCCTGAATACTTTTAGTCGCCTTTTCGGCAATGGCAGAAGGGTAAATATGTGTGTGAAAGTCAATAATTTTCAAAATGTGTCATCTCCGTTTTAACGGTCCTTGAGTGGGATATACTCCCCTGTTTCCTTAACTCCAACATATGCGGGTCGAATAATCTTGCCTGCATTCTGAATTTCCTCAATTCGGTGAGCGCTCCAGCCCGCAATTCTGGCTATAGCAAAAATGGGCGTAAAAAGCTCAGCAGGAAGACCTAAAAGTCTATAGATAAGTCCCGAATAGAAGTCTACATTGGGGCTGACACCCTTATACATCTTGCGCTTTTCAGCTATGAGCTCGGGGGCAAGAGAGGCAACCGTTTCGTAAAGGTCAAACTCATCACTCAGTCCCTTTTCGAGGGCGAGTTTTTTGGCATACTGCTTCAAAATATCCGAACGCGGGTCGGAAAGCGAATAAACGGCATGCCCCATACCGTAGATAAGCCCTGCTTTATCAAACGCCTTTTTATCAAGCAAACGAACAAGATAATCCCTTATTTCATCCCTATTCGTAATGTCTATATTTGCTTTCATATCCTCGAACATTCTTACAACCTTTATATTCGCGCCGCCGTGACGGGGTCCCTTTAAAGAGCCGAGCGCCGCCGCTACGGCAGAATAGGTATCGGTGCCCGAAGAAGTTACAACATGGGTTGTAAAGGTCGAGTTATTACCGCCGCCGTGTTCTGCGTGCAGCACCAAGGCTAAATCGAGTAATTTCGCCTCCATATCGGTAAACTGACCGTCCTCGCGAAGCAGGTGCAGTATATTCTGAGCGGTGGAATATTCCGGCTTCGGCAGATGCACAAAAAGGCTCTCTGACTTGTGATAGTGACGATAGGAATTATAGCTGTAAACCGATAAAAGCGGGAAAATAGCTATAAGTTGCAAGCACTGACGCATAACATTTGCAACCGATATATCATCAGGATTCTCATCATAGGCATACAGTGCTAGCACACAGCGTGAAATTATATTCATCATATCCTTGCCCGGTGCCTTTAATATCATATCTCGCACAAAGGAAGTAGGCAGTGTACGGTAATCTGAGAGTTGCTTTTTGAATTCTTGAAGTTCAATCTCATTCGGCAGGTGGGAAAACAATAGCAGAAACACCGTTTCCTCAAAGCCGAAGCGACCATCCCTCCAAAAGCCGTCGGTCAGTTCACGCACATTAATGCCGCGATAACGAAGCTCGCCCTCGGCGGGAATTTCATTACCGTCCTTATCTATATCCTTAGCCTTAATATACGAAATCTCGGTAAGACCGGTTACAACGCCCTTACCGTTAACATCACGAAGTCCGCGAAACACATTATGCTCACGGTACATATCAGCCGATATTTGATTGTTTGCGCACGACATTGCCGCGAGCTTCTCAATATACGGAGTAATTTCAGAATAATTTGCCATTTAGTTTCTCCTTGCACTTTTTTGTAATTATACCACAAATTCTGTGAATTTCCACACTGTTGCCTCAAATTTACATAAAATTAACAAAATAAGGGGGCTGTTTGCCCCCTCTTTTAATACTGTATTCAGTCTACACACACGGTTCCGTCGGCTTCTACAGTTATGATCATTCCGTCCTTAACATAGTCTAAAAACTCGTCGCCTAAAGAATCGATTACCGGCATTGTCACATCATCAAGCCATACATCAGCTAACACGCTGCCTGCAGCGGCAAGTGAATCGATAGGCTTTGAAAAAAGCATACACGCGGGCTGGCGCTTCATAGCGCAGGCGCAGTAAAGGACTAAGCCACCCGTTGTAGAGCCGATGGTCTGCGGCAGGCAGAGAGCCTTCCCCGCCATCTGCTTATTATACAAATCGGGGTTATTCTGGTCACCGCAGGTGGCGTTTTTATCGCCAAACTGAAGAGCTTTTTGAAAGGAGGCTAAAGTATTAAGTCCGCCGTGGGAAACGAGTGCCTCAGCTTTTACTGTTCCCTCGGCTATAACGCGACCTTTAAACTGTTTCATTTTATTTACCTCCCTTTGTAATCTGCTCTAAAATCTCATCATCGGTATAATAACGCGAGGTGGTGTAGGTGCGAAGTTTATTCGACGATGTGATTACGGGCATTTTAGCTGACAACGGATTGTTCATATACATAAGCGGACAGATATATGAGGTTATAACACCCGTAGCCTTAAGCCTTGCGGCATACTCGGTTTTCTCAAACTCACGAAGCACAGCAGGAGAAGCGGTGAAAACGGTGGGGATAACCACCTTTTTATTGCCTGCCTGCTTTAGAGCAGCTTCTACCCTGTCTGTCCAGCTTTTAAGCTGCTCAAGACTCATATGCGGGCAGCCCATAAAGCAAAGTTTCGTCTTAGCGTCTTTATTTTTCCAGATAACGGGATAACTTTTATAAACGCGCTCGAGTTCGGCATCGTCGATTATATATTCCTGTGCATTTTCGGCTATAAGCGCTGTTCCCTGCTCTTTAGCCTCGGGGGTTAAATTATCGATATGGTAAAGCCCTACAGCGCCGTTAGATGCGGTTGCAGCGCCAAAATCCTTTAAATAGGTGCAGGCGGCATCGTCAAGCTCGCTACCAAGCCACTTATCAAGACCCATTACATAAGGTACTTCCTCCATAACCTTCATACCGATTGCAGAGCCGAGTAGTTGCGCCTCGGGCTTTTTGGTGGTTTCAATTTTTATAACCCAACTAGCGCGTCTTCCCTCATCGGTAAGCAAACCGAAATAAGGCACAAAGCCAACAACCGAGCCCATAATATCAATAATGCCCGAGTTGCGGTTGCAGCGTGCACCCAGCACAGAGTTAGCATAAACAACAGCCGAAGATTCTGCCCAAGAAAGCACCTCGCCCTTTTGCGGCTTGTTACCAACCTCGTCCATATAGCAGGTGCAGGTAAAAGCATCGTCATCTATAAGTCCAAGCTTTTTTAACTGCTCCTCGTAGGAATCCTGCTTTGAATACATAAAGTTATTAAAAATTAAGTTCTGTAGGAAATTTGCAGGTACATTCTTATCAAGTGGGCGCGGGTCAACCGAGAATTTCTGACCTGATAATGCGTCCGCGTCTATTAACTGCTGCATTAAATCAAATACAGGAGTCATCATTTTAAGACCAAATGATGTTACAAGATGATTGTATTTGCTCGTAACAGGCACTAGCTTTTCAGCGCCGAACGCTTCACCGTACTTAACCATTGTTTTCATAACCTTGGCAAGTACTTCTCCCTTTTCGCCGTCGAGTATCGCCTGCTGTTCAGGTGTAAGTATCATAATTTTTCTCTCCTTTTTATTATCTGTCGGCGAAGCCGACACCATAACTCTCACTTTGCAATGAAGCTACAGCTTCATTGCTACCTCCCACGCCTGCCAGATAACGGTGCGCAGGTTGCCAACCTTGTTAGCATCACCCACAATATGCACATGGGCGCTCTTTTTAGCAATAGGTGCGGGGTTGTAGCCAACCGACATTATAACGCTATCGGTTGGAATTTCTGTAAGGTTTCCGTCCTTATCGGCAACGGTTATACCGTCGCTTCGTATCTCAGTTGTTCTGCTCTCAAGATATACGGGAACCTTGTTGGTTTTAAAGAAATCACGCAGATAGCTTGTGTTTGCAAGGCAGATACCCTTGGTTGTTACAAGATCATCCTGCATTTCGATAATGGTAGGCTTTTTGCCGCTTAGATAGAGTTCATAGGCGATTTCACAGCCTGTAAGTCCGCCGCCGATAACGGCAACTTTCTCGCCAACCTCTGCACCAAGCAAGAAATCAACCGCCTCTATAGCGTGTTCAGCACCCACAATGGGCAGCTTTTTGGGCGTTGCACCCGTGGCTATAATAACCTCATCAGCGCCTAGCGCCTTAACATCGGTAATAATGGTGTTAAATTTAATATCAATAGGATATTTTTTAATTTCGCGGTTATACCAAGCGATAAGCGCTCTGTCCTTTTCTTTATAAGAGGGCGCCGCTGCGGCAATGAATACGCCGCCTAATTTATCGCTCTTTTCATAAAGTGTTACCGAGTGACCGCGCTTTGCGCAAACAATAGCCGCCTCCATACCGCCGATACCGCCACCGATAACCGCAATCTTCTTTTGCTTTTTGGCTGGCTCGATGTAGTATTTCTTAGATTGCATTGTTTTAGGATTAAGCGCGCATCGGGAAAGCCCCATAGTATCGGTTAAATCCTGAGTGTTAGCGTGACCCTTAGAAGAAGAGAAATTAAAGCAGCCGCTGTGGCAACAGATACAGGGTTTAATGTCCTCAAGCCTATCGTCTATCATTTTGGTAATCCACTCAGGGTCTACAAGGAACTGGCGGGCAATGCCGACTGCATCAATTCTGCCGTCCTTAACAGCCTGTGCACCCACATCGGGCTCCATTCTACCGGCGCAAACCACGGGAATATCAACAAATTTCTTAATGTGTGAAACATCCTCTAGGTTGCAGTTCTGCGGCATATACATAGGCGGATGCGCCCAATACCAGCTGTCATATGTACCGTTATCGGCATTAAGCATATCGTAGCCTGCATCCTGCAGATACTTCGCCGCCTTTTCCGATTCCTCCATATTTCTGCCGACCTCGGTGTAGCTTTCACCCGGCATTGCACCCTCGCAAAAGCCTTTCATTTTGGACTCAACCGAGTAGCGAAGCGATACGGGGTAATCTTCACCGCACTCTGCCTTTATTGCCTTTACAACCTCGGCGGCAAAGCGGTAACGGTTTTCAAAGCTACCGCCGTATTCATCGGTGCGCTTGTTGAAAAACTCAATCGAGAATTGGTCAAGCAGATACCCCTCGTGCACAGCGTGCACCTCAACACCGTCTACGCCTGCATCGCGGCAAAGCTTAGCGGTTTTGGCAAATGCCTCAATAATTTCGTGAATCTGCTCCACCGTCATTTCGGGGCAGATGATATCGGGCGCCCAACGAGCGGGCTGTGGACTCGGACAGGCAAGCTCATGTGAAGTATCAATAATCGGCTTTACAATAGCGCGGGTAAGCCTATTTTTATGAAGCGGCGCTACAAGCTCGGTAATCGCCCAAGAGCGACCCATACCGGCGGTTAGCTGAACAAACAGCTTAGCACCCGTTTTATGAATTTCGTCCATAAACTCTTTTAGTTCTTCAAACATTTTCGGGTTTTGCCAGAGCCACTTGCCCCAAAATGTGTCGCGCAAGGGCGCAATACCGGGGATGATAAGACCGACATTGTTTTGAGCACGCTCTAAAAACAGCTTTGCCGCCTCTTTATCAAAGTGGCAGCCGCCCAGCTCAAACCAGCCGAACAGCGAGGGGCCGCCCATAGGGCACATAACAATTCGGTTTTTAATCTCAACATTTCCGATTTTCCACGGTGTAAACAACGCTTCGTATTTTTTGTCCATAATGTTTTTCCTTTCAATATGTCATATTCCAATTATATTTTAGGGGTGTTGAAGTGTAAATTTTTATTCTCCCCAATACTTGCGGTCGAGACTTCGGAATTGTATAGCCTCAGCAATATGCTCAATCTCGATATTTTCACTGTTTGCTAGGTCTGCCACAGTGCGAGCAACCTTTAGAATGCGGTCGTAGGCACGCGCTGACATTCCGAGATTATCGAACGATGCCTGCAGCATTTTCGCCGCGGGCTCAGTTAATACACAGTACTTTTTAAGCAGTGCAGGGGTAAGCCTTGCGTTGCAGGTAACGCCTGTGCCGCTGTAACGCTCGTTTTGCAGCTGCCGCGCACGGTTTACCCTTGCGCGTATCTCGCTTGAGGTTTCGGCAGGGCGGGTTTCGCGCAGCTCGTTATACTGTACGGGCGGCACCTCAATATGTAAATCAAGTCGGTCAAGCATCGGACCTGAAATGCGGTTTAAATATTTAGATACCATTTTTGGCGAGCAAGTGCACTGCCTTGTGGGGTGACCGAAAAATCCGCACGGGCAGGGATTCATCGCCGCTACAAGGGTTATAGAGCTTGGATATGTTAGCGTTCCTGCCACGCGTGAAATAGTAATTTTACCGTCCTCAAGCGGCTGACGCAGAGCCTCCAAACACACACGGTTGAACTCAGGCAGTTCATCTAAAAAGAGTACGCCGTTGTGAGATAAAGAAATCTCCCCAGGCTTTGGCACCGTACCTCCGCCCGAGAGGGCAACCGAAGAGGTTGTATGGTGCGGTGAGCGAAACGGACGCTTAACTATCATCGGGTTATCAGGGTCGGTAAGTCCCGCGATAGAATAAAGCTTGGTGGTTTCAATTATTTCTTCATAGGTCATTTCGGGTAAAATCGTTGGAAAGCGCTTGGCAAGCATACTTTTCCCCGAGCCGGGTGGACCGATAAGCAGAATATTGTGTCCTCCTGCCGCAGCGACCTCAAGTGCCTTTTTAGCGAGTGTTTGACCCTTTACATCACAAAAATCAAGCGCAGAATCAAACGCCTCGCGGACTAACTCACTTTTTTCGGCTTTAACAATCGGTGCTTCGCCCTTAAAGTGTGCAAAAAGCTCCTTAATGTTTCCGACTCCGTAGGTGTTTATTCCCTCAACATGTGCGCCCTCGTTAGCGTTTTCAACGGGCATGTAGAAATTAGTAATACCATCCCCCGCTGCCTTGATAGCCATTGCGAGTATACCGTTTACCTTGCGTAGGTTGCCATCAAGCGACATTTCGCCTATGTAAATACTGTTTTCACAGTCAATTTTAATCTGCTCTGATGCTGCCAAAATGGCAAGCATTATGGGTAAATCATAAATTGAGCCCTCTTTTTTAACATCGGCGGGCGCCAAATTCACGGTGATTTTACCCACAGGAAATTTAAAGCCACTGTTCTTTATTGCGGCGCGAACGCGGTCGCGCGATTCTTTAACCGCCGCATCGGGAAGTCCGACAATATCAAAACTCGGAAGTCCTGATGAAACATCCGCCTCAACCTCTAAAAGGTAGGCGTCCATTCCAAAAAGCCCCATACTTTTCAACTTTGCAAACATAATTTTCTCCAAAATTATTTTATAATTATCTCGCGGTCTTCTCCATCACCTACACGAAAGATTTTAAAGGTATTTTCACTCGGCGTCCAGACTGCTATATCTACCGCCATACCCACACTCTGCTCGTCGAGCTCGTGTGCGGGTCCTTTCATAACCACCTGAGTGCAGGCAAGAGGGTTTGTGAAGTCGCCCCTATTTTCAAACGGCTGCCACAAAGAATCAAAATGGGTGTGACCGCTAAACATTGCAAGAATTTTCGAGCGGGTGTGAGAGCTTGTTATTTCTGCTATTTTTTCACTGTCATCGGTCCAACCGCAGAGCGCGGCAATGGTGGAAACTCGTCCCTTTTCACCGTCCCAGGTGCCGAGGGTTGCCTCCATATCACCGATGTAATAATCATAAGGCGGCGTGTGGCATAACAGCAGAATATCATAATCGGTATCAAGCGCAACGCCTTCGAGCCATTCAAGCTGCTCTTCCCCGTAGCGCCAAAGCGGTGTGGGCATTTCTGCCGTAAGGTCAGAGCCACACGGCACCGACAGCACAATCACTCGGGTTTTAGACCTTGGATAGTCTATGTAAAAATACGAGCCGCCACCGTAAACCGCATTCGACACACCGAATTTGTTTTTCACAATAGCATTCCAGAAGTCAGCATTAAAAAAATCGGTGCCAACGGCATCGTGATTGCCGTTAACGCAGATAAGCGGCACACCCGCAGCGGCCTGAATTTTACTAAGCAATTTTGTGAAAAATTCAGTCAACTCTTCGTTTGTAGAGTGATACCTCCTACCAAGCATAGATGGGTTATCACCAAGATCAACCACCGCATCGAGATTAATTTCGGCGTTTATGTGAGAGAGCGTCTCGCACAACAAATCGACACGCCCATCATCCACAGAGCCTACATGAATGTCCGAAAAAAGTGCCAAAACCAGCGAGTCCGCACGGCGAAGCTGAGCTATTTTCTCGCCCGCTTCAAGCACCTTGTTTTTTATTTGTTCTGGAATTGCTTGCATAAAACATATCCTCCTCTTAGGTTTATAAACCAATTATACAACCAAATAAATTTAATTGCAATAATTCTTGACTTTTTAAAAAATTATTTATATAATAGTTAACAGCGCAAAAGCGAATATGTATGGAGAGTTGTCCGAGTGGTCGAAGGTGCAGCACTCGAAATGCTGTGTTCCCAAAAGGAACCTAGGGTTCGAATCCCTAACTCTCCGCCAAAATCGACAGGTTTCGACAGAAGCCTGTCGATTTTACTTTTTACCTCTTCACTCTTCACTCTTCACTTTTCATTATTCTCTGGGAAGTCGATTTTGGCGGAAATAATAAGTAATAGTGAATAGTGAAGAAGTACAAGGAGTCCGCTACGCGGACAATTTTAATTTTCGAGAGTTCAGTCTTATATAGAACAGACCGCTATTTTACGCTACCCTTTCAATTAAAAGGAATCATACCGCAAGGTGTGGTTCCTTTTAATTTTCAGATTATTTGAGGGTGAGAACCCGTAGGGTTCGTCGAAGCAGCCGTGCCGCCGCGTTAGGCGGGGCGGACTGTGAAGTCTCGAGCAGCGCAGATTTTTCGCAACCGCGCGGGGCGGTCGGAAAATCAAGTGGCGCAGAGTATCCCTAACTCTCCGCCAGAAAAAAGCATCAACTTTCTCGGTGCTTTTTTCAATGAAATTCGCCTTGCGGCGAGTTATATTGCTACGCAGTTATATTTGAACTAAAGTCTAAGTGATATTCACTTCTAAAATTTTAAAGGACGAATATAATACAAAAAAACTATAATAAACCTAACACACATGTCAAAAATTCCGAGCTTAAAGCTCGGAATTTTTAATTATAATTCACTTTCAATTAAAAGTAAACGGTTGTATTTTGCAACACGGTCGGTTCTGGCAGGCGCGCCCGTTTTAATCTGACCTGCATTCACGGCAACGGCTAGGTCGGCAATGGTGGTATCCTCGGTTTCGCCCGAGCGGTGGGAAATTACTGCCCTATAACCGCTTTTTTTCGCCAAGCGGATAACATCGAGTGTTTCTGATAGTGTGCCGATTTGGTTAGGCTTTATTAAAATTGCATTGCCTACGCCTTTTTCAATTCCCTTTATAAGTCGTTGCTTATTTGTAACAAAAAGGTCGTCGCCAACGAGCTGAATCTTATTACCTATTGTATCGGTAAGGCTTTTCCAACCCTCCCAATCATCCTCTGAAAGCCCGTCCTCAATGGAAATTATAGGATATTTTGAAGTAAGCTCGGAATACATATCTATAAGCCCTTTAGAAGAGATTTCCTCATTGCGTTTGGGTCTTAAATAGAGTCCATCACCCTGATACCACTCGCTTGCGGCTATATCGAGAGCAATTTTGACATCGTTCGTGCTGTAGCCCGCTTTCTCGATTGCTTCGCACAAGAGCTCTATTGCCTCTTCGTCACTTGCAAGGTCGGGTGCAAAGCCGCCCTCATCGCCTACCGCTGTAGATTTTCCCAACGCTTCGAGCATTGAAGAAAGCTTCTTATAAATTTCACTGCCCATGCGAAGTGCTTCCGTAAAGCCTGACTCTACGGGTGGAAAAATCATAAATTCCTGAATATCGATGTTGTTTTTAGCATGAGCGCCGCCGTTTAAAATATTCATCATCGGTCGGGGCATTTCGGCTCCGTTTATGCCGCCCAAATAGCGGTAGAGCGGCATTTTAAGCGATGCCGCCGATGCGTGTGCAGTGGCAAGCGATACGGCGAGAATTGCGTTAGCGCCCAAGACCGATTTATTCTGAGTACCATCAATTTCAAGCATCAACTCATCAATATGGCGCTGATTATAGGCACACTGCCCTATAAGCGCGTTAGAGATAATTTCATTGACATTATTAACGGCGCTCTTAACGCCCTTACCGTCGTAGCGCGCGTCAGTTTTATCACGCATTTCAATAGCCTCGTAGGCGCCCGTTGATGCGCCCGACGGGGACAGTGCAAAGCCTCGGCTGCCGTCACAAAGCTCAACGCATACACCCACTGTCGGGTTAGAGCGGGAATCGAGCAGCTCATAGGCTTTAATCTTTGAGATTTTAGACATATTTTTCTCCTTATTGCAAAAAAGAGGTGCTTGGCACCTCTTTTTCGCTGTTATTCTTACTGTTTGTTCTGATTTTTATTCTGCTCGTTTTTATTCTGCTCGTTCTGCTTGTTTTTGTTCTGATTGTTGTTCGAGCTATTATTACTGTTATTGTTTGAGCTATTGTTGTTATTGTTTGAGCTATTGTTGTTATTCTGGTTATTGTTATAGCTGTTTTTGTTGTTGTAGTTATCCATTAAATATCCCCCCTCTGTGATATTAGTGTTCACAATAAAGGGGGGAATATTCGATTAACAATTTTAAATTTTAAAAAGCTTTTTTGTGTTTTCGGTTGTAATTTTTAAAACATCCGCTACATTCATATTCTTAATTTCTGCAATCTTTTCAGCTATATACTTTATATATGCCGAATTATTTGTTTTGCCGCGAAACGGCTCGGGCGCTAAATACGGCGCATCGGTTTCAAGCAAAATACGCTCGATTGGAACGGCGGCTACAACCTCCTGTAATTTTTTGGAATTTTTAAAGGTTACAACCCCGCCGATGCCAATATACATACCGATTTTTAAAATCTCCTCTGCCATTTGAGCACTTCCCGAAAAGCAGTGCACAACACCCCTTGGTTTTGTAGCCTTTAAGATTTCAAGGCTGTCACCGTGGGCTTCACGGTCGTGAAAGCTTATTGGCAGGTTGTTTTCCTTGGCGAATTCAATTTCCTTTAAAAGTATCTCCTTTTGCTGTTCTTTAAAGGTTGTATCCCAATAATAATCAAGACCGATTTCGCCTATCGCCACTATTTTTTCGTGTGCAATAAGGGGCTTAAAATCCTCAGGGTGAAAAACCGTATCGCCCTTAACCTCCTGCGGGTGAATACCCACGGCAGCATAGAAATTAGGATATTTCCCTGTATATTCCACCGCAAGGCAGGAGCTTTTATAATCGGTTGCGCAATGAATTATGCCGCAAACATTTTCGTTTTGCATATTGGATAACAGCTCATCACGAATGCCATCAAAGCGCTCGTCGTCATAATGAGCGTGAGAATCGAAAATCATAGCGTTCATTATCTTATTTTACTACCCGCCTCAACGCCATCTAAAAATACAACCTTAACGGTGCCTTTTGTGTCGGCTGCTAAAATCATACCGTTAGATTCCACTCCGCAAAGCACAGCAGGCTTTAGGTTAGATACAACAATAACGGTTTTGCCTATAAGTTCTTCGGGTTTATAATAATTAGCAATTCCCGAAGCGACAATGCGTGGTTTGCCGCTACCGTCGTTAAGGGTAAGCTTTAAAAGCTTTTTAGCTTTGGGAATAGGCTCACAGTCGGTAACAAGCGCGGCGGTAAGCTCTACCTTTGCGAAATCATCAATTGAAATCTCAGCAATTTTTGCAACATTTTCCAAATCTTTTGCCTCTTCTTTAGCCTCCTGCTCGGCAGCAATTTCGGCAAGCACCTTTTCGGTATCAAGTCTTGCAAAAAGCGGCTGAGCCTGACCGACAGAATAATCGGCAACAACGCCGAACTCTAAGGTTTTATCGGCGTTTCCAATATATTCGGCAATTTTTTCGGCGCTCTCGGGTATAACAGGGCTGAGCAATGCGCCTAAAATTCTAATAGACTCAAGCAGGTTGTAAAGCACCGCCTCAAGTGCATCGCGCTTTTCTTCGTCCTTAGCAAGCGCCCAAGGCATAGTTTCATCGATATACTTATTGCAGCGCCTTGCAAAGCTCATAACGGTGTCTACAGCGTCGGCGTTATGGTAAATATCCATATACTCATAATATTTCTTTACTGTTTCTTTAGCGGTGGCTATTAAATCAGCATCGAACTCGCCCGCAGTTTTGCCTGCAGATACCTTACCGCCGAAATACTTATTAGTCATAGCAACGGTGCGGTTTACAAGGTTGCCTAAGGTATTAGCCAAATCGGTGTTGAATTTATTAATAAAGCTTTCATAGGTAATAGAGCCGTCATTTACAAATGAAACCTCAGACAGCAGATAATAGCGCACGGCATCGGTGCCAAAGCGTTTTGCTAACTCATCGGCATAGATGGTATTACCTTTGGATTTACTCATCTTGTCTTCCCCTACGAGCACCCATGGATGACCTAATACCTGACGGGGTAACGGCTCGCCGAGAGCCATAAGGATTATCGGCCAATAAATGGTGTGGAAGCGGACAATATCCTTACCAATAACATGCAGGTCGGCAGGCCAATATTTTTTGTACTGCTCGCTCGAGCCGTTCGGGTTATACCCGATGCCCGTAGCATAGTTTGAAAGGGCATCAAGCCACACATAAATTACATGCTTACTATCAAACTCAACGGGAATTCCCCATTTAAAGGAGCTACGCGATACACACAAATCCGAAAGCCCAGGCTTTAAGAAGTTGTTAATCATTTCATTTCTACGTGAATCGGGCTTAATGAAATCGGGGTTTTCCTCGATGTATTTCATAAGTCTGTCCTGATATTTGCCGAGTTTTAGGAAATATGCCTCCTCCTTAGCGTCGGTTACATCTCTGCCGCAATCGGGGCACTTGCCGTCTACTAACTGCGATGCTGTAAAGAAAGACTCGCATGGCACACAATATTTACCCTCATATTCGCTTTTATAGATATCGCCCTGCTCATAGAGCTTTTTGAAGATTGCCGAAACGGCAGCCTCGTGGTCGGCATCGGTAGTGCGGATAAACTTATCGTAGGTAGTATTCATACTGTTCCAAACCGACTTAATCTGTGCGGCGGCATTATCAACATATTCTTTAGGTGAAATACCCTGTGCCAAAGCCTTTTCTTCAATTTTCTGACCGTGCTCGTCAGAGCCAGTCATAAAATACACATCAAAGCCCATCATACGCTTATAGCGCGCAATCATATCGGCAAGCACAATGTCATATGCGTTGCCAATGTGTGGCTTGCTTGAAGCATAGGCTATAGCGGTTGTAATATAAAATTTTTGTTTTTCCATTTGTTATACCTCCGAGGGTCGGTTATTCTTTCTTTTTTGAAATATATTGGAAATTGCCTTTTCATTAGCTCCTATACCGCCGAAAATCAGGCAATAGAGCACCATTGTTTGAATCCAGAACATCGTCATATCTGTAAGGGAATGTACAAGTATTCCCGCTGTTACGGCGATTATCATTGTAGAGATAAAGCTCTTTTTGAATATTCGCTTGCAGATAAAGACTTTCTGGAACAATATAAAGAAGAATGCTCCGATAACGACACTGCCCACAACGCCGAAGCTGAGTAAAAACTCAAGCAATAGGTTATGTGCGTGATATGCAGGATAAATTTCGGGCATACCCTTAAACATTGGGTCATAGGAAACAAGACGATAGGAATAAAAGCCTCTGCCGAATTCCCAAGATTCGGGAATTTTTGCTATGCTCAATGTCCAAATTTCAATGCGGTCGTTAAGCGCCTTAGACGAAACGCTAAGCCGCGGCAGCAGATCGGGAACGAAATAAATTGCAAAAGCGGCAATGCCGCAAATAGCAAAAAATACACCAAGATATTTTCTGTGATGACCCGAAATGAGGAATACGGCAAGCGCAAACACAACCTCTATCCACGCAAACATACTTCCGCCGAAATAAATCGTAATCATAGCGAGCACCGCGGTAAGGTAATAGTACTTCATATCACCTTTCCTAAGTATTACTTTATAGGCGCACATTATAACCACAGCCGCCATAATTGAGGCAAGATAATTCGGGTTGAAATAGAACGATAAAAGTTTGTTACCGAAAAAATTGCCGAAGCAACGGCGGTTGGGTGCAGAGAAAACTAAAACAGCCAAGATTTTTTCAAGAATTATTATGGCTGAGGTTACAACCGATGATGCACAGCAGACCGATAACATTTTTTCAAAAATTTCTTCGGTCATAACGGTGCGGATATAAAGCCCTAAAATGAATATAAGGAATACTACAACCGATGCAAAAATTCCAAAATAGTTTTTATAAAACAAGGCGGTTATTATAGTAATTCCACAGAATACAGGCAATAAAAACGAGCCCGTATGACAAAAAACATCCCTTTTCAAGCTCTTTTTAACGAGTATGTAGCCAACAATATAAAGCAGAAGTGCCGCGGCAATATAGTAAGGCAGAAATACAGAAACTGCTGATAAATAAACAATATTCTCGTTTTTACTTAAATCAAAGTATTTCTTGAAAAAGCTTTTCACAAAAAGCCCCCTTTAGTTCGGTCTTTAGTTATTAGGGTCTGCCGAACAGATAAATTATAATAGACAAAATAAATGAAACAATACTTCCGATAAGCACCGAAAGGCTTCCTTGCGCGAGTACAGCTCCCACAAAGGCACTGTATATAAAGAAAAGCAAAAATGCCGCACTTGATACTATGTGGAAAACCGATAAAATATTTACCGATTTTTTGATTTTACCCGCTGCTGTAAAAATTTCCGCCAACGCCGAAAGTGAGCCCTTATAGGCGGCAACAGATGAGAAATTCTCTTGATATTCGGTGGCGTTTTTATTAAGCTGACAGCCAAGTCCGCCCATAACCCTTACCGATTCGGAGTATAGCCCGAAATAATCACATATCATTTCGCTTGTAAGGTTGGGGTCACAGCTGTCAACCAAAAATGTAATGCCTGTTCCCGAGAGCTTCTGCATTCTTACCGCTATATCGCGCTTTACATTGTATTTAACCATAAGCAATGCGCATGGCTTTCCGCCCGAGGCTAAATACACAGGGAAATAACCCTGCCTTAAAATTTTGCGGTCAATCTCAATAGGCGGAGTGGAAATTCCATGCGCCTCTAAAAGGGTGCGGTTGCCTATGAATATTCGACGGTCCTTTATCCAGCCGCTTACACCTAGGCGCTCCTCATACTTAATGGTATCAGCCTCAGGAATATCTACTGGGGTTGTTTTGGCAATGGAATTGAAAATGCCTTTTAGCGGGCTGCCGATTTCGTTAGTGATAGCAGCCGCATCAATAAGGGTGGCGTCGATTTCATTCGGGTCAAGAATTTTCATATTGTGGAGTGACACCGTACCGTCAGGAAAAAGCTGAGATGAGGTTACGGTGAGCGCATTCGCAATATCGAGTTTTCTTGCCGCAAGAGTGCCTGTAAGCATTGCACCGAGAGCATTTAACTTTTTACCTGCACGCCTTAGCGGAAGAACATCGGTAAACAGCACAGTCGGAGCAAAGCAAATAAGTAATGTAAGAGCCAGAAACTCAAAAAACGCCTCAAAAGATGCTGATTTTATAGCAAACGCTACGCTTGACACCACGGATAAGGCAAGTGCCGAAACAGCAAGCTTTCCAAGCGCGCCGCAAAGGGCGGAATCGGAATAGGTGTTTTTAAGGAAATCCTGAATATTAGCAGTTTTTACGGAAGATGCCGCTAAAACATCGCCCTCAATAGAATTGCGCGCCATAGCAAAGGTAGTTTGCTTATCGTCAATAAACTTAATGCCGTATTTATCCCCTTTGCCCGCAACGATTTTAAAGTTGCCGATAATAAAGCTCCAGCGCATAAACACTCCCACCGCTTTAAGGCTTAGCATAACGGCGCCGGTAAAAAGAATATCGAACGGATTATTACCGCCAAGCAGTGCGGATATAGAATATCCAATCAGTACGATAGCGGCTATTCCGCTAAGCGCCTCCGGCTTTTTTCGCGGGGTGAAAAGTGATTTTATTTCAATAAGCATATCGAAATTCACAAGCGTTAAAGCCGCGAAAAATACGGCACTTGTAATATAAAACGGTATTGGGGTAGATAAAAGCGCCACCTTTAAATCGGGAATGAGCGCAAGCGCCATTACCGCCGTTAAAAGTATGCTTATAAAGGCTCTTAAAAAGGCATTTCGGCGTTTTACTATCAGGTTTTTAACAACCGACTTTAAATCCTCGGGGGATTTGTAATCATCCTCAACCTCAAATTCCGTTTCTGTTGCGAGCTCAGGCAAATTTTCTATTTTATCGCTCTCAGGCTCATCATCGAACATTTCGGAAGAAAGATTTAAAATTCTTGTGCCACTGCTTATATCCTCAAATTCCTTAATACCCGATACTGCCGTAAATGGTACGGTTTTTGTAAAATCAGAGGTTGCATCGATATCCGAAATGGTTGTAACCTCGGGCTCGACCCTTTGCATTGGAATTTCAGTTATAACAATTTCAGGCTTTTTCTCTTCTTGGCTTTTAGCCACGGGTTCGGGCTTTTCCTCGGCTTTTTTCGAAAGACTGTCGTAGGTTATATTTGCTCTGTCAAGCTCTAAATCATCAAAAATCTTGGCAAACTTTTTCTCGGTTAAATTTATAATGCTTTCTACACTCTCAAGAGTATAATCAGGCTTTTCCTCAGGCATTTTATTGCCGCCGTCTATAATAAACGGCATACATTTCTCAAGCAGAGATGTGTCGTTTTCCGTATTTTTCCTGTCAGCCGACTTTGGCGTGTAGCTAGGTGTTACGGTTACCGATTTTGCGTGCTCTGCCTCAAGGGGGCGCTTTGGTTTAGTATCCTCAGAATGAGAGGCTGTAGCGGTTGCCGTTACCTTTTTGCGCAAAGCATCAAGCGGGGATATCGGCGCAGCCGCTCCCTGCATTTCTATTTTCTGCACCCTTTTAGCGCCACCTGACGAAAGGTCTTCTATAACCTCTTTAGCCGTGAGCGCGTGCGGAGCATGGGCGGAGCCCTCACCGGACTTCACCTTATATTCAAGCGGTGCTATGTCCTCCCCTGTAGGGGGCAGAACGAAGCCATCGTTACTATTTTTAGTATGACGTGCTTTACTAAATAATCCCATATTCTAAAAAA
Organism: Acutalibacteraceae bacterium; assembly: GCA_045594065.1. Taxonomy (GTDB): domain Bacteria; phylum Bacillota; class Clostridia; order Oscillospirales; family Acutalibacteraceae; genus SIG565. Next base: position 37,533 of record JAZNXU010000030.1, on the reverse strand, counting down.
TACTCCTATCTTCTCTTGCGTACAACCTCGTACATAAGTATGCCTGCAGCAACCGAGGCATTAAGTGAATTAATTTTACCAAACATTGGCAGGCTTACAATTTCATCGCACTTGCTGGCAACCAATCTGCCTATTCCCCTACCCTCGTTGCCTATAACCAAGGCTGTAGGACCTGAAAAATCAAAGGTGGCATAATCCTTACCGTCCATATCAGCGCCGTATACCCAAACGCCCTTTTCTTTGAGTTCATCAATTGTGTTTGAAATATTGGTAACACGGGCAACACGCATATATTCGAGCGCGCCGCTCGCACTTTTCGCAACCGTAGCATTGAGCGATGCCGAACGCCTTTTCGGAATTATAATTCCATGAACACCTGCCGCCTCGGCAGAGCGAATAATGGCGCCTAAATTGTGTGGGTCTTCAAGCTCATCGCAGATAACAATAAAGGGCGGCTCATTTTTGCTCTCGGCAAATTCGAGAATGTCAGATACCTCGCAGTATTCCTGTGCGGCTATCATAACCGCAACACCCTGATGATTACTGCCCGCGCACAAATAATCGAGTTTTTGGGCAGAAACCTCTTTTATAAGAATGCCCTTAGCAGAGCACTTTGCAATTATCGCCTGCACACTGCCGCCTGTTTGCCCGTGCGCCACAAGCAAACGGTCGATTTCGCGACCTGAGCGCACCGCCTCAAGCACCGAATTTCTTCCACAAATTATATTTGAATTTGTTTGTAAATTTTCCTTTTCTTCCACAAACAATACTCCTCGCATAATTATTCAACTTATTATAACATATATTCCTTATAAAATGAAGTGTTTTTTCAAAAAATATATAAAAATACAGTCGGAAAATCCGACTGTATTTTTTATCTTGCGTGATATAATTTTTTGGTTTCGTGAATGGGCTCGCTTGTTACATTAATGCCCAGCTTTCTGAGCGCGTGCTCGTCGGATGCGGCTAAAATAACGGTAGAATGAAGCTCACAGCCCTGCAATTTAGGCAGTTGGTCGAGCGCCAGCTTTGCAGTATCATCGGTCGCGGCACATATTGAAAGGGCAATTAAAATTTCATCTATATGAAGACGCGGATTATGATTGCCCATATATTCTGTTTTAAGCCTCTGTACCGGCTCGATAATTACGGGAGAAATTAGGTTAATTGCATCGGGAATGCCTGCTAAATCCTTAAGGGCATTAAGCAGAGCTGATGAGCAGGCTCCGAGTAAAGACGAGGTTTTGCCGGTGATAATTTTACCGTCCTGCAGTTCAATTGCAACAGCGGGACCTCCCGTAGCCTCCGACTTATCAAGAGCCGCCTTAACTGTTTTGCGGTCCTCGATTGTAACGCCCGCCTTTTGCATTATAAGCTCTTGATTTAGCACCTCGTGATTGTGGGTGGAATCCAGCTTTGAAAGGACAAGTGTTTTATAATAACGGCGCACAATTTCCTGACGCGCGGCTTCACATACAGCCGCATCATCGAAAATGGCATAGCCCGCCATATTTACACCCATATCGGTAGGGCTTTTATAGGGGCTCTCCCCCATAATTTTACCCATCATAGCATTAAGCACGGGGAAAATTTCAATATCGCGGTTATAGTTAACGGTGGTCTGACCATAAGCCTCTAAATGGAACGGGTCAATCATATTAACATCACTAAGGTCTGCGGTTGCAGCCTCATACGCAAGGTTAACGGGATGCTTGAGTGATAAATTCCATATCGGGAATGTTTCAAACTTAGCATAGCCCGACTTTATTCCCCTTAAATGGTCATGATAAAGCTGTGAAAGACAAACTGCCATTTTACCGCTGCCCGGTCCAGGTGCGGTTACAACAACTAAAGAACGCTCGGTTTCAACATAATCGTTCTTACCGAAGCCTTCCTCGCTTACAATGTGCGGAATATCTGAGGGATAATTTTCAATTGTAAAGTGGCGGTACACCTTAATGCCAAGACTTTTAAGGCGGTTTTCAAATTTAAGCACCGAAGAATGCTCGCTAAAGCAGGTTATAACAACACTGCCTACATACAGACCGATAGCTCTAAAAGCATCAATCAGGCGCAAAACATCTTGATCGTAGCCAATGCCTAAATCCCCGCGCTTTTTATTTGCTTCAATTGCGCCCGCGTTTATTACTATTACAATTTCTGCCTGCTCTTTAAGCTTTAAAAGCATTTTCACCTTACTGTCGGGTGAAAAGCCGGGGAGCACGCGCGAGGCGTGAAAATCGTCGAACAGCTTGCCGCCAAACTCTAAATAGAGCTTACCGCCGAAAAGCTTTATACGCTCCCTGATTTTTTCAGATTGCAGTGCAATGTATTTTTCGTTATCAAAACCAACCTTTGCCATAATTTCCCTCACAAAAAAATACTAACAGAATTATTATACTGTTTTATATCCGTTCTTTCAAGTGGAAAAAACAAAATTATACAAAAAAATTAAGCCACGAATGACGCGGCTTAATATTATCTTAATTATTTTGCTATATAGTTCATCGGATTAACATAGGTGCCGTTAATGGTTATTTCAAAATGTAAATGATAACCTGTTGACTGACCCGTTGAGCCTACAAGCGCTATTGTTTGACCCTTGGCTACGGTTTGACCTACCGATACAAGGTTTTGCGAATTATGCGCATATCGGGTTTTCATTCCGTTACCGTGGTCGATTGTTACGACATAGCCGTAACCGCTGCTATTCCAGCAGGCTTCTACTACGGTACCGTCTGCAGCAGCATAAATAGGAGTTCCGCGGTTAGCCGCAAAGTCAACACCCTTATGGGGCTTGCTACGGTCCTCAGTATCGCCATAGGGGCTGGAAATGTAATGATAGGTGGCTTTCGAGAGCGGGAACAAAAGCGAGCCGCTGTTGCCGCCATATGAGGGGGCTGTACCTACCGTTACAACCTGATTAACAGGCTGGGTAACAACAACATCCTCAACCGATTCGCGCGAAACCTCAACACCGTTTAAGTACACTACATTATCTACCTTGTGCTTAAGACCCTCAGAGCCACGGGTGGTAACAGCATAATAACCAACGCTGTACTCAGAAGTGCGCTTAGTAACGGTTTTATAGGAAAGCTTAACATCGGTAGTTTCCTTAACGGTGGTTTTAACCGATAAATTTTCAATACTGTTCTTTATTTCCTCTTCGGTTGAATAATCATTCACCGAGCAATAGGTCGATACTACCTTAACATCATCGGTAAATTCCGAGGAGCACTCGTATTTATCGCTGTTATAGCTTGAAAGCTTGGTGCTCAGCAGGGCTTCAAACTCAGCGCTGTCAGCCGCATAGGCTACAATTTCACCGTTTACTGTAAGCAGTGCGCTCTCAGCAAATTCTGGGGTATTATCTAAAATAGCACCGGCAATATCCTCAACCGAGGTGTTATAGCTCTTTAGTGATAAAACCCGGATAAATTTGGGTGCACCGATATAGCTTTCGGCATTTTCTGCCTTAACGAGCTGTGCGGCAGCGGCTTTTGCGGTGCCAAACTGAGCAATATCCTCCACCTGACCGATTATCTCACCGCCGTAGCTGATATTATATGCAACCGTAACGCCCGACATATAAAGGCTGACGCCTATTATTGCCACAGAAATCGCTGCAAAACATATTAACTTTACAAAGCTTGGGGTATTTTTTACCTTTGAAAGGATATTCAATACCTTTTCCTTCATAAATTACTTCCTCCAAAAAAGTTACATTTTGTAACAAATCACGCTTCCTATTATAACACAAGGTTACAATTTTGCAACCTTTTTCAATTATTTTTAGCCAAATTAACAAAAATTATGCAGTATGCTTTGTGAAATTTAGCATACTGCATAAAATAAATTGTTACAAATTGTTAAAACATTGAAATTTGGTTAGTATCGGGCAGGTCACCAAGGGCGCCTAGGGCATCTAAATCGGCAATAATGCTCTTAGAAACGCCTGCTGCAGTCTGGAATTCCTCTTTGGAAATGAAGTCGCCGCTTTGCGCCGCCTCATAAAGGGAAATTGCCGCGCGTTCCCCTACTCCCGAAAGGGCTCCGAAAGGAAGACGCATTTTGCCGTTTTCTGGAACATATTTAACGGCATGGGATTTTTTAAGGTCGATAGGTAGTATTTCAATACCGCGCTCGAGCATCTCGTTGAAAATAAGCATATTGTTATAAACATCAAGTTCCTTTTTAGCGGCATCTCTGCCCTTTGCCTTAACCATCTCCATATAAGCCTTTACCCCTGCCTTACCTTTCATAAGGGTAGGAACATCAACATCCTCAGGGCGGGCGGTAAAGTAGGCACAATAGAATTCAAGCGGACGGTAAACTTTATACCACGCAAGTCTGAGTGCCGCAATTACATACGCCGCGGCGTGGGCTTTCGGGAACATATACTTAATTTTATAGCAGCTCTTAATATACCATTCGGGTACATTAACAGCGCGCATATCGTCCTCCATTTTACCCCATTCTTCGGGCGATACCTTGCCTTTAGCCACAAGACCCTTACGCACGGTTTCGGTAATTTTGAATGCTCGGCTTTCGTCCATACCTTGCTGAATTAGGTACACCATAATATTATCACGAGTACCAATAACCTCTGAAATGGTGCAGGTGCCGTTGTCGATTAAATCTTTAGCATTGCCGAGCCAAACATCGGTACCGTGGGAAAGACCCGAAATCTGGAGTAGGTCGGAGAAGTTTTTAGGCTGGCAGTCAATAAGCATTTCGCGAACGAACTTTGTACCCATTTCTGGCAGACAGTAGGTGCCTGTTTTCGAATCGATAGCCTCGGCGGTGACACCTAAAGCCTCAGGGGAAGTGAAAAGGCTGTAGACCTTTTCATCACTCATTGAAACATCGCTTACAGGTATTCCGCTATACTCCTCTAAATATTTATAGGTTGTGGGCACAACATGACCGAGCTCATCAAGCTTTAGTATTGTATCGTGAATGGAATGGAAATCGAAGTGGGTGGTAACAACACCCGAGGCGGCATCATCCGCAGGGTGCTGAATGGGACAGAAATCGTAAATCTGCTTGTCCCTCGGTACTACAATCATACCTGCAGGGTGCTGACCCGTAGTGGTTTTAATCTTGGATTTTTCCACCTTACTCGCTAAGCGGTTAAGCTCAGCAGATGACAGCACTATATTTTTCTTCTCTGCATATGCCTTAGCAAAGCCAAAAGCAGTCTTCTCAGCTATGGTAGAAATTGTACCCGCCTTGAAAACATTTTCACTGCCGAAAAGGGTTTCGGTATACTTTTGCACCTCAGTCTGGAATTCATCCGAGAAGTTAAGGTCGATATCCGGCACCTTATCGCCCTTAAAGCCTAAGAAAGTTTCGAACGGTATGTTATGACCGTCACGCTTATAGGGTGTGCCGCACTTCACGCAGTTTTTCTCGGGCAGGTCGAAGCCTGAGCCAACCTCACCCTTTAAGAAAAACTCATTGTAACGGCATTTGGGGCAATAATAGTGCGGCGGCAGTGGGTTAACCTCGGAAATGCCCGCCATTGTAGCGGCAAATGAGGAGCCAACTGAGCCTCGCGAGCCTACAAGATAGCCGTTATCCTCACTGTATTTAACCAGCTTCTGAGCCGACATATACATTATAGAAAAGCCGTTGTTTATAATAGAATTAAGTTCTTTTTCAAGACGCTTGCTTACAACCTCGGGAATTTCGCCGCCGTAGCCGTACATTTTTTCGGCTCTCTCCCAACAAATGCGGTGTAAGTCCTCGTCCGAGCCCTCAATTACAGGCGGATAGTTGCCCTCGGGCACGGGTATAACATCGCCGTCTATCATATCGGCAATCATATTCGGATTATCAATAACAAACTCTTTGGCGCGCTCGCCGAAATAATCGAAATCGTCAAGCATTTCCTGAGTAGTTTTAAGGTATAGCGGTGCCTGATTATCAAAATCATCGAAGCCCTGACCCGCCATAACTATTTTACGGATGATTTCATCCTCCCGCCTTAGGAAGTGAACATCGCCCGTTGCAACTACGGGAAGCCCCAATTCATCGGCTATTTCAACAATTTTACGGTTAAAATCCCTAATAACCTCAAGGCTGGTTACATGCTTAAAAGGATTTTCCTTAACATTGCCTTTGCGGTCGGTATGCACGGCGGTAGACTCACGCACCATAAATTCATTGTTACCGAGCGGCTGAATTTCTAAATAATCATAATATTTCGCAATGCGAATAAGCTCTTCGTGGGGCTTGCCCGCAACCACTGCCTGATATAATTCACCCTGCTCACACGCAGAGCCCAAAATAAGACCCTCGCGGTGCTCATCGATAACGCTCTTTAAGGAAAGCGGCTTTTTATAGAAATTATCAATGTGTGCGCTTGATACTATTTTATAAAGGTTTTTAAGACCTACCAAATTTTTAACAAGAATAATCTGATGGTAGCGCGGTAATTTGGTTATATCCTTTTCCTCGGTGTCGTCGGCAAAGTATGCCTCAACGCCGTAAATCACCTTAAAATCCTTACCCGATTTACGAACACTTTTTACAGCCGATGCCGCCTCGGGGTATGCCTGCACAACGCCGTGGTCGGTAATGGCAACAGCGCGGTGTCCGTAAGCGGCGGCGGTATTTATAACATCGGTAGCACTTGATACGGCATCCTTAGCCGACATATTGGTATGTAAATGCAGCTCTACTCGCTTTAAGCCGTCGTAATTATCGGTCGGGGTATATTTTTTAAGTGTAGCAAGGGCGGTTACCTTAACGATAAACTCACCCGACCATCTATCATAGGTGTAATCGCCGTTAACAACAACCCAAGCGCCGTCTTTAAGAGGTTTGATTTGTGCCTTCTTATCGGCATCAACAAACATATTGGCATTAAAGGAATTTGTGCCGTCGCTAAATGCAAACTTAACAATCACCATTTGAGTGCCGCGCTTAGAGGTAATCTCTTTGGTTTCAAGGCCGAAAACCTCGCCGAATGCCGCTATTTTAACAACGCCCTCGGGGCTGTCAGGCGGGGAAATGTTTTGCAGCCTTTTAATATTAGTATCAATTCTTCTGCCAAAGAAAAGCTTTGCGCTTTCAAGATATACAGGCAGCCCGTCCCTAGGCGGTTTTTTATATAGTTCGGGGTTTTCGGACTCCGCGCCCTGCTCAGCCTGTTTTTGCTGAGCCTTTGCAGGCTCGGATTTTATTCGAGAAGCAGGTTCTTCATACTTTGGCTCGGGCATTTCCGCATTTTCAGTAACACCCGAAAAAGTAAGCTCTAAGGTTTTTCCAAAAAGGGAGCTTAGCTGGAAATTAAACAGCTTTTCAAAATCAACCGACTCTATAACACCGAGTCCGCCAAATTTGAGCGAAATATCAAGTGCTTTTTCCGAAAGTGTAAATTCGGCATCATTGAAATAACCGTTGAGCATTGCATTTTTGGTTTTAAGATATGCAATGATATCCCGACAGGCATCTACGGTTATTGCTGTGTCAGGATATTTTAAATCAAGCGAAACATTATTTACTTTAAGTGCATCTGCTACTGCAGATTCGGCACTCTTTATAATGTCTGATTTTATATATGTATCGGAATAAAGTGAAACGGTAATTCTACGCTGTTCATCGTCAACATTACAGCCGACAACATTAAGCGGTGCCATAACCTCCATTATTTCGGGCGGCAACATACCGCCTACTAAATCTGAAAATTTAGCCGAAGCCATTAATTTCAACCCCAAATTACATTCTTTCTATTTCTTTTAAAAGTTCACTTAATAAATTTTCCTCGGGAATTTTACGCATAGTGCCGTCCTTTTTGAAAAGCACTCCGCAGCCGTCACCGCCGGCTATACCAATATCCGCCTCTTTAGCTTCACCCGGTCCGTTTACAACACAGCCCATTATGGCAACGGTTAAATCCTTATCGGTATTCTGAAGCTTTTCTTCGGCGGCTCTTGCCAAACCTATTAAATCTATTTTTGTTCTGCCACAGGTCGGGCAGGAAACAAACTTTATGCCGCCTCGCCGCAGTCCTATTCCCTTTAGCAAATTCTTAGCCGCCTCAACCTCGCGAACGGGGTCGTCGGTTAAAGAAATTCTAACGGTATTACCTATATTTCTAAGTAGTAGCCCGCCAAGCGCCGCAGAAGATTTAATTACGCCCATTTTCTCGGTGCCTGCCTCGGTAACGCCGATGTGCAACGGGTATTTGCAGCTTTCTGCCGCCTTAACATATGCATCATATGTGCGGCGTGTATCAGAAGATTTGAGAGATAACACAATATCATCAAAATCGAATTTATTAAGCAGTGATATGTGGTAAAGCCCGCTTTCTACCATTGCTTCGGGTGTTGGTGAGCCGTATTTTGCAAGAATTTCCTTTTCAAGCGAGCCCGAGTTTACTCCAATTCTTATCGGCACTTCTGCCGCCTTGCAGGCAGATGCTACCTTTTTCACATTTTCCATACTGCCGATGTTACCTGGGTTAATGCGAATTTTATCCACACCCGCGGCAACCGACTCAAGTGCCAAGCGATAATCAAAATGAATATCGGCAACGAGTGGAATGCTAATCTGTTCTTTAATTTTATAAATGAGCTCTACAGCTTTCTTATCGGGCACCGACACGCGAACTATTTCACAGCCCGCCCTTTCGAGCTTTACTGCTTGAGCCACATTACCCTCAATGTCGTGGGCGGGAACATTCAGCATCGACTGAATTGTGACGGGGGCGTCACCGCCGATATAAATATTACCCACCTTTACTTTTTTGGTTTTATCATTAGTAAACATAATTTTACCCCGTTATTAACTGCCAAATATCCTTAAAGGTTATTAATATCATAAATGCAAATAAAATTATAATGCCAATAGTGTGAACGAGCGCCTCTTTTTTTGATGGAACGGGCTTGCGGAAAATCATTTCATAAATAATAAACACAAGTCTGCCGCCATCAAGCGCGGGAACGGGCAATAGATTGAAAATGCCCAGATTTATAGAGATTAGCGCCATTATGGGAAATAAATTCATTAAATTTTGTTTGGCAACGCTGCCTATTGCGGCAGTCACCCCTACAGGACCTGAAACCGCGCTGATGCCAAACTTACCGCCAATTAAATCAATCAGCGAAAACCATACCACCCGTGCATAGGATACCGTTTGAAGCCCCGTTTGCTTAAGAAAGTTAATAAAGTTCTTTTCCCTGCCGTAAACATAAAAATCCACCGAAACATAGTCAATTCCGTCGATTTCCTCGGTGGCAAACTGAACATCACTTAGCACTACCTTTTCACCGTTTCTTTTAACGGTAATATCAACCTTACCATCTTCAACGCCCGTAAAGGCATAACTTAAATCGTAGGTAGTGAAAATACGTCTGCCGTCAACCGCTAATATTTGGTCGTCCACCCGAAGTCCCGACTGCGCGCTTGAGGAATTCTCGGAAAACTCAGCTATAGTTGTGGTTGAAAAAAGCTTGCCCGGCGCTAACGAAACAGCCACGAGTATAACGCCCAGCAGCAGGTTGAAAAATGCACCTGCCGCAACAATTATAAAGCGGCGCCACGGTTTTTTATTACAAAAAGCGCGTTCATTATCGCTTTCCTCGTCTTCGCCCTCCATAGCGCAATAGCCGCCGAGTGGGATAAGATTAAAGGAATAAAGCGTTTCGCCCTTTTGAAATTTAAAAAGCTTTGGTCCAAAGCCCACGGCGAATTCGTTTACCTTTACGCCGTTTAGCTTTGCGACAATGAAATGACCGAATTCGTGAATAATTATGAGCACTAGAAACATAATTATCGCCACGGCATAGGGCCACACATTATTAAAAAAAGAAAGAACTGCAGATATTTTAATCACCTACTGAGTTAATTACTATAGCTCGTGCCGCGCTGTCAGCAGCAAAAACATCATCAACATTAAAGTCTGTAACCTTTTCCTGCATAGTAACTGCCTTTTCAACAAGCTCGGCTATCTGCAGGAACTTTATTTTGCCCTCTAAAAAAAGCCTTACAGCCTCTTCATTAGCGCCGTTGGCGGCGGTGGGTTTAAGTCCGCCCGAACGGATAGCATCGATACACACAGGTAAGCAGCGGAAAGTATCGGTATCGGGCTTTTCAAAGGTAAGCGTACCAATATCGGTAAGGCTGAGCCTTTTACCGCACAGTCCAAGCCGTTTCGGGTAGGATAGCGCATATTGTATCGGCAGTTTCATATCGGGTGTACCGAGCTGTCCGATAACGGCACCGTCAGTAAGCTCTATTGCCGAATGCAGAATGCTCTGTCTGTGCACGAGCACCTCTATATCATCGGGCGAAACATCGAAAAGATGCACCGCCTCAATAACCTCAAGCCCTTTATTCATAAGGGTTGCGGAATCAATTGTAATTTTTGCACCCATCGACCAATTAGGGTGCTTAAGAGCGTCTGCCGGAGTAACATTTGTAAGCCCACTTAATTTTCTGCCGTAGAACGGTCCGCCCGAGGCTGTAAGCAAAATTTTGCTTACACTGCCTTTCGGCACACCTTGAAGCGACTGAAAAATTGCCGAATGCTCACTGTCAACAGGTAAAAGACTCACCTTGTTTTCTTTAAGCGCCTTTTTTACAATTTCGCCGCCCGTAACAAGGGTTTCCTTATTAGCAAGGGCAATTGTTTTACCCGCATTTATAGCGGCAATTGTCGGGCGGAGTCCCGCAATGCCTACAATGGCATTAAGCACGGTATCTCCCTTTCCTGCAGCCAATTCGCAAACTCCGTCTGAGCCCGAGAGCACCGAAATATCAGTATCGGCAAGCTTGATTTTAAGGTTGGCTGCCGCCCTTTCATCGCTGCAGGCAACGGCATAGGGCTTTAAAAGTCTTGCCTGCTGTTCAAGCAGCTCGATATTGCGCCCAGCGGCAAGTCCCGTAATCCTGTATCCATTTTGCAGGCAAACCTCGATTGCCTGTGTACCGATTGAGCCGGTAGAGCCTAAAATTATAAGTTCTGTCATTATGTTCACCCAACCAACGAATATAAAAATACATAAATCGGGGCTATTAAAAGTATACTATCAAATCTATCCATTATTCCGCCGTGACCTGGGATAATTTTGCCGTAATCTTTAATTCCTACCTTGCGCTTTATTACCGATGCCGATAGGTCGCCTATCATACCCGCAATGCACAGCAGCGGAGTTATTATAACAAGCTTTTTAGTATCGCCTAAACCGAAAAGTCGCGCAACCGCACCCGTTACGAGCATACTGAATATAATACCGCCTATAGCGCCCTCAATAGTCTTTTTAGGGCTGATTTTCGGGCAGAGCTTATGTTTTCCAAGGGTTACGCCCACAAAATATGCGCCGCAATCACAAACTGATGAGAAATTAAGCAGCATTATTATGTGCACAAGTCCAAGATTTAAAAGTGTGGATAAGCAGCTAAAACAATAGCTCAGTAACACAGGAATTATTGACACAAAGACTGTTTTCTTATACGACATATTATCGACAATGCAAAAAATCACCGAAAGCACACCGTAGGCTATGGCAAGATACCAAGCATATGTAGGCAGGTATGCAAATAGCGGCTGTGACAGTGCTGCGTAAATCACAGCAATGGCGATAAGTAACCTTCTTTTGGCAAGTCCCGTATTTTTAAGCATTTCATAAACTGCCACAGCACCCACAAAGCTTAAGAAAGCTATGAGCACTATGGGCAATTGGAAATGCAGTGTTAAAAAGACGATTGCCGAAGCTATAAGTATAAGCACAGCACCCGATATAATTCTTGTAATCATAAATTATACTCCTCCGAAACGGCGGTTTCTTTTATTGTAATCATCAATGGCTCTGTCTAAATCGCTATAGGAGAAGTCGGGCCAAAGTACATCGGAAAACCAGAATTCACTGTAAGCCGACTGCCAGATAAGAAAGTTGGAAAGTCTGAGCTCTCCGCTGGGTCTTATAATAAGCTCTGGGTCGGGATAATCCTTAGTGTAAAGGTGTGAGGATATCATATCCTCTGTAATATCCTGTGGGGATACTCCACCTGCAACCAGTTCTTTTACGGCGTTAACAATTTCATCTCTGCCGCCGTAATTAACGGCTATATAGCATTTAAGCCCCGTAGCATTCTCAGAATCTTTCTCGGCTGTAATCATTAATTCCTTTATATCCTCGGGCAAAGGAGTTCTGTCCCCTATAAAGGATAGCCTAATGTTCTCTTTTATGTAATTTTTAGAGTCCTTTAAATAGTCGCGCAAAATATTCATAATCCCCTTAACTTCCTCGGGGGGTCTGCGCCAATTCTCGGTTGAAAAGGCATAAACCGTTAAATATTTAACGCCAATTTTGTTGCAATAGCGGGCAATATCCTTAAACTTTTTAGAGCCAGCCGCGTGACCCGCGTTTCGGGGTAATCCTCTTTTCTTTGCCCATCTGCCGTTACCGTCCATAATAATAGCGATGTGCTGTGGGATTAAACGCTCTTGGTTTTTTGAAAACATATTAACACCTTTCAAAAAGCCATCAGGCGCGTTGCCCACACCTGATGGCACTTAAATTGTCCGATTCTAATTTTAGATTTCTAAAATTTCCTTTTCTTTTGCAGCCGCAAGGTCGTCAATCTCCTTGCAGAACTTATCGGTTAAGTTTTGAATTTTCTTTTCGCCATTTGCCTGATCGTCTTCGGTTATTTCAGAATTTTTCTTCATAGCCTTTAATTTTTCAAGGGCATCACGACGGGTGTTGCGAACAGCAACCTTACTGTCCTCTGCAGTTTTGCGAACCTCTTTTACAACCTCTTTACGTCTTTCCTCTGTAAGCGGCGGGAAAACAAGGCGGATAATTCTACCGTCGTTCTGCGGATTAATGCCGATATCCGACTGCTGAATAGCCTTTTCAATTTCCTTTAAGGTTGAAGCGTCCCACGGCTGAATCTGAAGCATTCTGGGCTCGGGAACGGATATAGCAGCCATCTGCTGAATAGGTGTGGGCACGCCGTAATAGTCAACCGATATTCTGTCAAGAACGGCGGGTGTTGCACGGCCTATACGAACTGCCTTATAATCGCGCTCGAGAGCGGCGATTGTTTTTTCCATTTTTTCCTGAGTATTGTTAATTACGGTATTCATAAATTCTCCTCCAAACAATTATTTAACTACTGTACCGATTGTTTCGCCCTGCATTGCTCTTACAATGTTCTCGGGGTCATCAAGATTGAAAACAAGAATCGGAATTTCGTTATCCATACAAAGTGAAGCCGCGGTACTGTCCATAACGTGAAGCCCCTTGTTGAGAACATCAATGTAAGAAAGGGTATCGAACTTTTTAGCATCGGGGTTCTTTTTGGGGTCAGAATCATAAACGCCGTCAACATTAGTGGCTTTAAATATAATATCGGCACCGATTTCGGCAGCACGAAGAGCCGCACCGGTATCGGTTGAGAAGAATGGGTTACCCGTTCCGCAGCCAAAAACCACAACTCTGCCCTTTTCTAAGTGGCGAACAGCGCGGTTTCTGATATAGGGCTCTGCAATGGCGCGCATTTCAATGGCGGTTTCAACGCGGGCAACAAGACCTACCTGCTCAAGTCCGTCAGCAAGGCCTAAGGCGTTAATAACGGTTGCGAGCATTCCCATATGGTCAGCACGGGTGCGGTCCATCTGTCCGCTCGAGCGACCGCGCCAGAAGTTGCCACCGCCTACAACAAGCGCTACCTGAACGCCCATTTGGACGCATTTTTTAATAGCTTTGCAAACATCAAGCACCTTATCAAAATCAATTCCTGTGCCCTTTTCGCCCGCGAGAGCCTCTCCGGACAGCTTAATTAATACTCTTTTGTATGTTGGTTGCATAATTACACATCCTAACTTTTTTTATCTTTTATATTATAAAATATATTATTATTAAAGTCAATTAAAATTACTGCTTATTTACAAATACTTAATACAAAAAAATTCCGCATCCTTAAAGGAATGCGGAATTTTGAGCTTGAGTCTTATTTAATCATACTTGCAACTTCGTTTGCGAAATCGTCAACACGCTTTTCAATTCCCTCGCCTTTTTCGAAACGAACGAAAGAATCAATCTTAACAGCAGTGCCGATGTTCTTTGCAACAGATTCAATATACTTACCAACGGTAAGGTCACCGTCGATAACATACTGCTGGTCAACTAAGCAGTTCTCTTTATAGTATTTGCCGATTTTACCATCAACAATCTTAGCAAGAACCATCTCGGGCTTGTTAGCCATTTTCGGGTCTTCCTTCATCTGAGCAATAAGGATTTCCTTTTCTTTCTCTATTACCTCTGCAGGAACAGAAGCCTCATCAAGATAGGCAGGATTCATAGCGGCAATCTGCATTGCAACATTCTTACCCATAGCAACAAGTTCTGCATTATCAGCATCAGCCTCGGTTTCGAACTTAACCATAACGCCGATTTTACCGCCGCCGTGAACATAAGACACGAGCTTGCCCTCGAAACGAGCAAAGCGACGAACCTTGATGTTCTCGCGAATAGCAAGGAATAACTCCTGTACCATCTCTTCAACGGTCTGACCGTCTTTAGTGCAAGCAAGCAGAGCATCCATATCAGCAGGATTCTGCTCAATAACGATTTCGGTAATCTTCTCTGCAAGTGCCTTAAATTCAGCACCGTTAGCAACGAAGTCGGTTTCAGCATTCATTTCTACAAGAGCACCAACGCCGTCCTTAACGATAGCGCAAACGGTACCCTCAGCAGCTACACGACCAGCCTTTTTAGCCTGAGAAGCTAAGCCCTTTTCTCTTAAATAGTCAACAGCTGCATCCATATTGCCGTCACACTCGGTAAGTGCTTTTTTGCAGTCCATCATACCGCAGCCGGTTTTCTCACGTAATGCCTGTACGTCTTTTGCTGTAAAAGCCATTTCAATTTCCTCCTGAATATTTTGTTATTTTTTTATTCAGCAGCTTCTACTGCTTCTTCTGCTACCTCTTCAGCTACTTCTTCAGCAGCCTCTGCAGATTCTTCAGCAGCGCCCTGCTCGCCCTGACGAGCCTCGATTACTGCTGATGCAATAGTCTCAGCGATGAGCTTTACTGCACGGATAGCATCATCGTTACCCGGAATTACAGCGTCAACCTCATCGGGGTCACAGTTAGTGTCGCAGATTGCGATAATCGGAATACCGAGTTTCTTAGCCTCTGCAACAGCAATTCTTTCTTTTCTCGGGTCAACAATGAAGAGTGCGCCCGGAATTTTGTTCATATTTTCAATACCGCCAAGGAACTTCTCAAGCTTCTCGATTTCGAGTCTAAGTCCTGCAACTTCCTTTTTGGGGAGAAGGTCGAATGTACCGTTTTCTTCCATTTCACGAAGCTGTTTAAGTCTTCTGATTCTGCCGCGGATTGTGGTGAAGTTTGTGAGCATACCGCCGAGCCAACGCGCGTTTACGAAAGGCATCTCGCAACGGATTGCTTCTTCCTTTACAGAATCCTGAGCCTGCTTTTTGGTACCTACGAAAAGAATATCGCCGCCGTTTGCTACGATGTCACGAGCAAAGAAGTAAGCTTCGTTTAACTTCTTAACGGTTTTCTGAAGGTCGATAATGTAGATGCCGTTGCGCTCGGTAAAGATGTAGGGAGCCATTTTGGGGTTCCATCTTCTTGTCTGGTGACCGAAGTGTACACCTGCTTCGAGCAACTGTTTCATTGATACTACTGCCATTTGTTTTTCCTCCTGAGGTTTTTCCTCCATCCCGCTTACAGTTTACAGTTTCTGCCGTGTATCAGCGGCAGCACCTACTGCATCAAACGGAATGTGTGTAATATTCTACTGCCTATAAGACAGCTGATAAATTATACCACAAAGCTTTTTGCAATGCAAGTTATTTTTTCAGTTTTTTTAATTTTTTATATTTTATATATATTATTCCAATATTTTCAGTATTTTTTTATGTTTGCGATATTGACTTTAGACCTCATTTTGCCGTATAATTGTAAAAATAAAATTAATATGGAGGCAAATAAAATGGCTTATTATTTTGAAAATGTTTCACACACCTTTAATGAGTACCTGTTAGTACCCGGCTATTCTTCGGCTGAGTGCATTCCTGCGAATGTATCATTAAAGACCCCGCTTGTAAAATTTAAAAAGGGCGAAGAGCCTGCAATTTCACTCAATATTCCTATGGTATCTGCTATAATGCAGTCTGTATCAGGTGAAAAGCTCGCAGTGGCACTTGCTAAAGAGGGCGGCGTATCCTTTATATACGGCTCACAGTCGATCGAAGACGAAGCAGCAATGGTTGCCCGCGCCAAGAACTTTAAGGCAGGCTTTGTTACAAGTGCTTCCAACATTAAACCCGACCAGACACTTGCTGACATTATCGCTCTTAAAGAGGAAAACGGCTTCTCCACCGTGGCTGTAACTGAAGACGGAACTGCTCACGGCAAACTATTAGGTATTGTTACAAGTCGTGACTACAGAGTCAGCCGTATGGACCCCGCCACCAAGGTAAGCGAATTTATGACTCCATTCGAGAAACTCATCTACGCCTACGATGATGTTACTCTTAAAGAAGCTAACAACATTATTTGGGATAATAAATTAAACGCACTTCCCGTTATTGATAAAAACGGCTGCCTGCAGTCGATAGTTTTCCGCAAGGACTATGATTTACATAAGAAAAACCCGCTTGAGCTGCTTGACGCAAGCAAACGCTATGTCGTAGGTGCAGGTATTAACACCCGCGACTATGAAGAGCGTATTCCCGCCCTTATTGAGGCAGGCGCAGATGTGCTTTGTATCGACTCTTCCGAGGGCTTTAGCGAGTGGCAGGCAAGAACACTTAAATTTGCCCGCGAAAAGTACGGCGACAAGATTAAGATTGGTGCAGGTAATGTTGTTGACGCTGACGGCTTTAACTTCTTAGCAGACGCAGGTGCTGACTTTATTAAGGTTGGTATCGGCGGTGGCTCAATCTGTATAACCCGTGAAACCAAGGGTATCGGTCGCGGACAGGCTACGGCGCTTATCGATGTATGCAAGGCGCGCGACGAATACTATGAGAAGCACGGTGTATACATTCCCGTATGCTCTGACGGCGGTATTGTTCACGACCATCATATGACACTTGCTCTTGCAATGGGCGCTGACTTTATGATGCTTGGCCGTTACTTCGCACGCTTTGACGAAAGCCCGACAAACAAACTTATGGTTAACGGCTCCTATGTTAAAGAATATTGGGGCGAGGGCTCTAACCGCGCCCGCAACTGGCAGAGATATGACTTAGGTGGCGACAAGAAGCTATCCTTCGAAGAGGGCGTTGACTCATATGTACCATATGCCGGCTCGCTTAAAGATAATGTAGCAATATCACTTGCTAAGGTACGCTCTACAATGTGTAACTGCGGCGCGCTGACCATCCCCGAATTACAGCAGAAAGCAAAGCTTACCCTTGTTAGTGCAACCAGCATTATTGAGGGCGGCGCTCACGATGTAATTACCAAGGAAAGCGGAAACATTCATAAATAAAGGGGAATTTGGCACACAAATCCCCCGCTTATAACGCCATAAAAAACACTACCCGAAAAACCTCTTTTCGGGTAGTGTTTTTATTTAGTGATATTGCCTTCGACAGTTTTATTCATAAAGCCATACTAATGCTTTTTCTATGTATTCATCCCAAAAGTTCCAATTATGCGAGCCGCTTTGCTCTAAATAGGTGAAATCATAATCTAAATCTTCGAATTTTTTGCGAACAGGCTTGTTGTTATCATACAAAAAGTCCTCTGTGCCTATAGCCATAAACACTTTAGGTCTATTTTCACAATTTTCGGCAAGATAAAGCACATCGTCGGCTTCCGGAACGGTCATATCCGCGCCAAATATCGATTTCAAAACGCCAATCTGTTCACCAAGATTTTTTATATCTCCACAGGGAGAAAGCGCAATTATTTTGCTAAAATTATTACATTCACGAAGTCCGATTTTTAAGGCTCCGTATCCACCCATTGAAAGTCCACCGATAAAATTATCCTCTCGTTTTTCCGATACAGGGAGATATTCCCTTATAATACTCGGCAATTCTTTCGCTACAAATTCATAGTAATTATAGCCGCCCTGAATATTTGTATAAAAACTTTTATCGCCGTTTGGCATTATAACGGCAAGGTCATAACGCGAGGCATAGCGTTCAATGGAGGAAAGGCGCATCCAGTTAGTGTTATCGTCGCTGAGTCCGTGAAGCAGATAGAGGCATTTGTATTTTTTTGCCGCCTTATTTTCAACTCCTATCTGACCGCTATTGCGGTTTTGCGGAATAATAACACTGATTTCGGTCTGCTTTCCAAGACTTTCGGAAAAAACTTTTAATGTGATTAAAGCCATAATTATTTCCTCCCAGTTGAGCCGAATCCGCCTGCACCGCGAACAGTGTCTTCGAGTTCATCGACCTCATTAAAATCCACAGCTAAAAACGGTGCTATTACCATCTGTGCTATGCGCTCATCCTTACCCACTGTTTGGGGTGCGTTCGAATGGTTATGAAGAGCTACCATAACCTCGCCACGATAATCGGCATCAACAACGCCTACCTTGTTTGCAGGGGCAAGACCTCTTTTTGAGGCAATGCCGCTTCTCGCATAGATAAGCCCCGCATAGCCTACAGGCACTTCGAGTGCAATGCCTGTTGGAATTAAAACTGTGTCCCCCGAGCCAATGGTAATATCGGCATCAAGACAAGCGTAAAGGTCGGCACCTGCGGCAAACTCAGAACCATAGGTTGGAATTACTGCATTAGCTTTTAATTTTTTAACATTAACTGTTGGCATAGAATCAACTCCGATTAATATTTTCTAAGTTAATTTTACCAATATTTCGATATAAAATCAATAGCTAATATTTTTTAAAGCCCTCTCCTATTATCTCACCTGCATCGGAAACAACAGTAAACGCGGTCGGGTCAATTTCGCGAATTATAAAAAGCAAGGGGGAAACTTCGTGCTTTCTGACAGCGCAGATAAGCATAGGCTTTTCCTGCCCCGTAAATCCGCCGCGGGCTGATAACCGTGTGACACCTCGGCGAAGCTCTGTGCCAACTGTTTCGGAGATTTTATCGGCAAGCTCGCTTACAATAAAGAGTATTTTACCTCTGTCACCGCCGTAAAGCACACCGTCCATAATGCGAGCGGCGGCGTATATGGTAATTACACTGTACAGCGCACTTTCTATATTGTGATAAACAAGTGCGGCAAAGGCTACTACCGCAAAATCAAAGAGCATTATAATACGCCCGAGAGAAAATTGCGGACGGCGGCTGTTTATTATCATAGCGACAACATCTACTCCGCCCGTGGTTGCCCCGCGAAGCAGTATTAAAGACAGCCCAAAGCCCGAAACAATACCGCCGAAAACCGCCGCTAAAATGGGGTTTACAACATAAGCGGGAACTAAGCTTTCGGAAATATTGAGGGTGGTTGATAAAAGAAAGGTAACGGCGACGGTTTTTAGTGTAAAACCGCCGCCGAGTTTTTTATAGGCTATTATCAAAAGCGGTATATTAAGGGTTAATAATATTGTGCCTGCAGGCAAGGCAGAAAGCCGAGCTACTGCAGTGGCAATACCCGTAAAGCCACCTGGGGAAATTTCATTGGGAGATATCAGTGCCGTTACGGCTACAGAGTATATACTGCAGCCAACCACCCAATAAATAATATCCTTAATATACCTGTATTTTTTCACAAAATCTCACCTACTTAGAGTTCTTGTGAAAAGTTTTCCCAAATTTTTTCGAATAATTCTGCAATGCGTGCGTGTTGCCCAGACAAATGCAGATAACCGAACAGACTTTCAAGCCCCGTCGCAATATGATATTCTCCCTTTGTTGCATTTTTAGGGGTGTTGCCCGTATGAAAATTTCTGCCCCTTTTAAAGGCTGAAATTTCATCTTCGGTAAGGTCTTCGGAAATAACAGTATAGGCTTTTGCCTGAGATACGGCATTCACGAGCCTTACCGAAAGGTTATGCAGCTGTCCCGAAGGGCGGCTTATATCAGCCAGCTTTTCACGCACTAAAAGCCCGTAAACGGCATCGCCCACAAAGGAAAGCACCGACGGATTTAATAATTTTGCGTCCATTTGATACCCTCTTAATTTACGGAATATAGTCAAATTCAACACCGCAAACGCTTACGGTGTCACCCTCTTTAACGCCTGCCTTTTCAAGCGCCTTAATAATACCGCTTGAGCGAAGCGCACGCTCGAAATATTGCAGTGACTCATAGTCATCAGGGTCAACCTTATTCATAATATCGTCTACCCATTCGGCATCGTCAACATAAAAAATGCCATCACGGATATTAATAGTAAATGTTTCCTTAGGTTGGAACTCGGTGATAACGGGCTGAATTTCAGGCTCATAGCGCATAATGGGGGGCAGAGTTGCTAGGGTTTCGGCAACACAGTCGATAAGCTCGCCCGTACCCTCGGCTATTGCCGCCATTATTGGGAAGAACTTATAGCCCTTATCCTCAAAATATTTTCTTATACGCTCAATTTCGTCCTCTTCAATAAGGTCGCACTTGTTACCCACGATTATTTGCGGGCGGGTGGACAGCTCTTCGGAAAAGACCGCAAGCTCCTTATTAATTTTATCGAAATCCTCAAGCGGGTCTCTTCCCTCACTGCCTGAAATATCGATTACATGCAGCAGCATTCTGCAACGCTCAACATGGCGCAGGAACTCGTGGCCGAGTCCTACACCCTCGCCAGCGCCCTCGATAAGCCCTGGAATATCCGCCATAACAAAGGAAGTGCCCTCGTCAACACGTACAACACCTAAAACGGGGGTAAGGGTTGTGAAATGGTAGTTAGCAATTTTCGGCTTTGCCTCACTAACAACCGATACAAGTGTCGATTTACCCACATTCGGGAAGCCGATTAAGCCAACATCCGCAAGTAGTTTGAGTTCAAGCGTAACATCTAATTCCTCGCCCTTTTGACCGTCGTTAGCATAACGTGGTATCTGGCGGGTAGCCGATGCAAAATGGCAGTTACCCCAGCCGCCGTTACCGCCTTTTGCGATAATCGTTGGCTCGTCGTCCGAAATATCGGCAATAATTCTGCCCGATTCAGCCTCCTTCACGAGTGTTCCGCGGGGCACACTTATAACCAAATCCTTAGCGCTCTTGCCTGTGCAACGGTTTGCACCGCCCTTTTCACCGTCGGCGGCTACATATTTTCTTTTATAGCGGAAGTCTGCAAGGGTTGAGAGATTATCGTCAACACGGAAAACAATATTTCCGCCTCTGCCGCCGTCACCGCCGTCAGGCCCGCCTGCCGCTACATACTTTTCTCTGTGAAAGGTAGCCGCGCCGTTACCGCCGTTGCCGGCTTTAAGATGTATTTTTGCTACATCAACAAACATAACTTTTCTCCAATCAAAATAAAAGGCTCGGGGGTCCCGAGCCTTAAATGGTTTTATTACTGCTCTACAGCGTAAATGCTAACCTGTTTGCGGTCACGGCCAACTCTTTCGAATTTAACCTTTCCGTCAATTAAAGCAAACAGAGTATCATCAGAGCCTTTACCTACATTGTTACCGGGATGGAAGTGAGTTCCTCTCTGGCGAACGATGATGTTGCCGGCCAAAACAAACTGACCGTCACCGCGCTTAACACCAAGACGCTTTGCCTCGCTGTCGCGACCGTTCTTTGTAGAACCCATACCTTTTTTATGAGCAAATAACTGAATGTTAATCTTTAACATGAATTACACCTCCGAATAAACTTTAATGTTATTGCTGTACTGAACGGCTAACTGCTCGATGTGAATTTTGAAGCCCTTTAAGACTATTTCGGTTTTCTCGCTCGGAGTATTCAGCCTTAATTCCATAATAGCATCGTCAATAATCACTTGCGATTTATCGCCGATTATCTCTAATATGGTATTTGCCGCCATATACGCCGCGGAGGATACCGCACTGCACACAAGCTTGCCGTTTTGGTCGTCACAGCTTTCTGTGCTGTGACCGCTGACGCTGAAACCAATTAGTTTTTCACCGTCAGAAAAGAATTTCACCTTAGTCATAAATTAACCAATTTCGTTAATCTGTACCTTGGTGTAGGGCTGTCTGTGGCCCATTTTGCGTGAGCTGCTCTTCTTGGGCTTGTAAGTAAATACGGTGATTTTCTTACCCTTACCGTTCTTTAAAACGGTACCCTTAACAACAGCATCCTTAACATAAGGTTTGCCAACCTTTAAAGTTGTGTTCTTTACAGCAACAACCTTATCGAAGATAACCTCATCCTCTGCGTTTAAGCCGAGTTTTTCAACATAGATTACGTCACCCTGCTCAACACGGTACTGTTTACCACCAGTCTCAATAATTGCGTACATTTTATCGCACCTGCCTTAATTCAGTCTCGCTACAATAGGCGTATGCCGAGGCATAACTTTAAAGGCCCACAATATGCGGCTCTACCATTTTACTACTAAGAAAAGAAAAAGTCAAGCATTATTTTTAAAAACAAATGCACCGAAGTAATAACCTCGGTGCGATTTAATTATTTCTTTAAAGCAATAGCCTTCTTTGCCTTTTCGGCGATGTCCTTACCACGCAGACCGAACTTGTCAAGCAGGTCGTTTGCGGGGCCTGACATACCGAACTGGTCGTTAACACCAACACGAACAACGGGAACGGGATTTTCAGCGAGAGCCTCGAGCACTGCAGAGCCAAGACCACCGATAATAGAATGTTCTTCGGCAGTAACTATAGCGCCTGTTTCCTCTGCTGCCTTAATAACAGCCTCTGAATCGAGCGGTTTAATGGTTGCCATATTAATAATGCGAGCAGAAATTCCCTCCTCAGCTAAAATATCATAAGCGATAAGCGCCTCGGCTACCATAAGGCCTGTGGCGATAATTGTAACATCGGTACCACTCTTAAGCTCTACCGATTTGCCGATTTCAAACTTATAGTCATCATCGAAAATTACGGGAACGGCAAGTCTGCCAAAGCGGGCGTATGCGGGACCGTCATAATTATAGAGAGCCTCGAGCGCCTTTTCAGCCTCAACCGCGTCTGCGGGGTTTACGATAACCATACCGGGAATTGTGCGAAGAATACCGATATCCTCGTTACACTGGTGGGTAGCGCCGTCTTCACCAACAGATATACCTGCATGGGTAGCGCAAATTTTAACATTTAAGTGGGGGTATCCTACCGAGTTTCTTATCTGCTCAAAGGCTCTGCCTGCGGCAAACATTGCAAATGAAGAGCAGAAAACCTTTTTGCCTGTTGCGGCTACGCCTGCGGCGATGCTTATCATATTCTGCTCTGCAATTCCGCAGTTATAAAATCTTTCGGGGAAAGCCTTTTTGAAAGCACCCGATTTTGTAGCAGCAGCTAAGTCTGCATCCATAACAATAAAATCATCATATTTCTCACCGAGCTTTGAAAGTCCGGCGCCGTAAGCATCACGGGTTGCCTTTTTTACTACATCAGCCATTTTTTATGCCTCCCTTAGTTTAATTCCGCGAGCTTAGCTTTAAGCTCTGCCATAGCAGCTTCATACTGCTCATCGTTCGGAGCAGTACCGTGCCAGCTTACCTGATTTTCCATAAAGGAAACGCCCTTACCCTTAACGGTTGTAGCGATAATAGCAGTGGGTTTGCCCTTTACCTGCTCAGCAATTTTCAAAGCATCCTCTATGGCGTTAAAATCATTACCGTCAATCTGGATTACATTCCAACCGAATGCCTCAAATTTCTTATCAATCGGCTTCGGTGAGTTAACCTCATCAATGCTACCGTCAATCTGTAAATTATTGAAATCAACAAAAGCTACAAGGTTATCAAGCTTTTTAGCGGCGGCAAACATAGTAGCCTCCCAAACCTGACCCTCCTCAATTTCACCGTCGCCAAGAATTGCGTAAACTCTGTAGCTATCGCCGAAATGCTTAGCCGAAAGCGCCATACCTACTGCGGCAGATATGCCTTGACCTAGTGAGCCTGTTGACATATCAACACCCGGTATATGCTTCATATCGGGGTGACCCTGCAAAATAGAGCCTATCTGACGAAGACCCTTTAAAAGCTCTACATCAAAAAATCCACGCTCTGCTAAAGTGGCATAAAGTGCGGGTGCAGCGTGACCCTTTGAGAGCACGAAGCGGTCACGGTCAGCCTTTTTAGGATTTTTGGGGTCAATATTCATATGCTCAAAATAGAGATATGTAAGAATATCGGTGCTTGAAAGTGAGCCGCCCGGATGACCGGCTTTTGCAGCGTGAGTGCCCTCAATAACACCCATTCTAACCTTAAGAGCAATTTTCTTAAGTTCTTTTTCTCTAAGTAAATCCATTTTTTACTTCCTTTCATTACTTTTTTATTAAAAGCGGTATATCCGCTAATTTACAGTTTTTAAAAATTTAGTGAAATACTCGGGCAGCTTAGTTTCGAACTCAATGTATTCCTCGGTTTCGGGATGAATGAAACCAAGCTTTTTAGCGTGCAGGCACTGACCGTTAAGACCTGCCGCCGATTTTTTAGGCCCGTATACAGGGTCGCCCGCAACAGGGTGACCAAGATACGCCATGTGCACTCTTATTTGATGTGTTCTGCCCGTCTGTAGGCGGCATTTAATATGTGTATAGCCGCTAAGTCGGCTTATTACCTCATAATGGGTTACTGCCTCTTTAGAATTTTCTGCCGTCACCGCCATTTGCTTGCGCTTTACAGGATGCCTGCCAATAGGTGCGTTAACCGTACCGCATTCCTGCTTTATTACCCCATGAACAACGGCCTCGTACTCTCTTACAAAGGAATGTGCCTTTATCTGCTCGGCTAAAAGGTTGTGCGCTTTATCGGTTTTTGCAACCATTAAAAGTCCGCTTGTATCCTTATCTATACGGTGAACTATTCCCGGTCGCATTACGCCGTTAATGCCCGAAAGCCTGCCCTTGCAATGGTAAAGCAGAGCATTTACAAGCGTGCCCTCGTAATTTCCGACGGCGGGGTGCACCACCATTCCTTTAGGCTTATTAACAACCAGCAGGCAGTCATCCTCATACACTATCTCGAGCGGGATATTCTGTGGCTCAACATTAAGTGGAGTCGGATCGGGCACAGTAACCGAAAGTACGGTACCGCTTTTTACCTTGTAGCTTTTGGCTACGGCTTTATCGTCTGCCAAAACGCAACCGTCCTCAATAAGCTTGCCTGCATAAGAGCGGGTAATATTAAGCTGCTCTGCTAAAAAGGCATCGACCCTTAAAGGACTTTCAAGCTCACACAAAATATTATGCTTCGTCATCTTCGCGAATAACCTTTCTTTGCTGCTCCTTAATAGCATCGAGTATAAAATAAAGGATTAAAACTCCGCAACCGATAACTATTGCACAGTCGGCAACATTAAATATCGGAAAGGTCTGCCAAAAATCAAACTGAATAAAATCTATAACTCTTCCCGCATTGAAAATACGGTCGTACATATTACCGAGTCCGCCTGAGAGAATAAGGCTTACAGACCAGAAAAGCCACGGATTTTTAAGACCCTTACATATAAGCACCGTAACGCCCACAATCATAATAACCGCGGTAACGGTAAGCAGCACCCAAGTATATCCTGCAAGTATGCCCCAAGCGCCGCCGCTGTTATGAACGAAATAGATATTAAACAGTCCCGGTATAAAGTCTGTATTTTCGCCGAGCGCCATATTATTTGTTATGAAAATTTTTGAAGCGCGGTCGGCAAAAAACAAAAGTACCGATACTACCGCCGCTAAAATATAACTAAACAATTCTTATCCTCCGAGGTGAAATATCTCACACCACTATTTATTTGCTCTGAAAAAGCCGTTGGAAAATGCGGAATTATCCTCATCTTCGCTGTCGCTTTCAATTTCATTCTGTACTAAGTCCTCGTTAAAGGTAAAGCCCTTGGGCGTTTCAGAGGCAATATCCTGAAATCCGTCAGACTCCTCGCTTACGGGCTCGGTTGACGGCTCGGCTACAAAGGCGCTAACATCGGGCTCCCTTTCGGGAATAAGGCTAACTGCCTCAGCCGCGCGAACAGCGTCCATTGCAACGCAATCGGGCATTTTATTGATTATTTCAAGATGCTTTTTGTAAAGCTCAATAATCTCAGCCTTGAAGCCTGCAACCTCAATTCTGGTTTTATCA
Organism: Acutalibacteraceae bacterium; assembly: GCA_045594065.1. Taxonomy (GTDB): domain Bacteria; phylum Bacillota; class Clostridia; order Oscillospirales; family Acutalibacteraceae; genus SIG565. The sequence continues at coordinate 11,396 of JAZNXU010000030.1, read as the reverse complement.
AAGAGAGCCTGCTGACGCTTTACAGCATCGGTAGTGGCAGCCTCAACTGCCTCATATTTAGCCTTGGCAGCGGCAAGCTTCTCTTCAAGCTCGCTCTCGGCAGCCGCTTTCTTTTCGCTGAACTTAGCATCAAAGGTTTCAAGCAATGTCTTAGCTTCGCCTGCAGCATTATCGGCGGCAATCTTAGCCTCGTTTATGATAATAGCCGCCTTTTCCTTAGCATCACTTACTGTTTTATCAGCAAGCTTTTGTGCCTCAATTAAAATGTTCTGAAGGCTTGACTGAGAATTTTTATATGCATCGATTTCTGCATTCAACTGATTAATTTTGGTATTAAGCTCCGATATCTTTTGGTCAAATTTAAGATAATCATCTTCAACGGCATCAAGCAGATTATCAACCTCATCCTGCTTATAGCCGCCTATGGCTTTTGTAAATCCAATTTCTCTTATGTCCTTAGCTGTCAACATAAAGTGCCCTCCTAAACATATTTTTCAATAATTATTTTTACACGGCCCTTTTTTGTAGTGCCGCCTATATCCTTAACGGTGAATTTTCCCGACCCGCGAACGGTAATCTTATCTCCAAGGGAAATCTGACGCGTGGTTTTTTCGGTAAAAACGGAATTCACACTCACTCTGCCGTCTTCAATCAGCTCTTCGGCAGTACTTCTAGAAACACCGCACAAAGCGGCAACAATACAGTCAAGCCTTAGGGACGCCACCGTAAAGCTCTGCTCGGCTTTAACCGAAGCACTCGGCAGCTCGCCCATAAATCCGCGCATAAGCGTTACCCCTGTTCTGCCGACCAGGCGCAGCTCATTTAATATAAACGGACACACATCGTCGCTCACAAACATAACAGCTCTGCCCTTTTCTATAAGGATATCGCCTACGGTTTCGCGGCGAAGTCCCAAGCCCAGCACTGCACCCAAAAAATCCCTGTGTGAAAGGTTATCCTGCTCACGAAATTTAAAGGTTATTGCAGTAAGCGGAAAATGAGCAGCATCGGGCTGTAAAAAATCGGGAAAAACTCCAACAAAAACCCTTTCGGCATCCTCATAGTCACCAAAAAACATACAGTTTTCGGAGTGCTTTAAAATACTGCGCGATACACTCTGCTCCTCGGGGGTTAAAAAGCCCAAAAACTGTGGCCGTGAACGGTTTTCACACTGTCTTAAAATATCGTCAATGCGATACTTTAAAATACCTGCCTCCATTAATAAATGGTGCTGTCGGTAAGGTCATCAAGCAGCTGCTCGCCTAAAACATCAACTGCACCTGAAACTATCATATAGGTGCTGTTGGCAACCTTGCGAATATTTCCGCCGTTAGCATAAGCCACACCGCTTAAAAAATCGAGTATGCGGCGTGAAACATCGCGATTTGCCGACTCTAAATTAAGCACCACACTCTTCTGGGCATTAAGATGGTCGGCAATGGCGGTAACATCATCAAAACGGTCGGGACGTACAAGCACTACCTGCATTTGCGGATTAGTGCCTGAGCCTGCATTTCTGCTCTTTCTGTCATCCTTAAAAATTCTGGGCTCTCTTTTGCGTACCGGCTCGCTGTAATAGGTTTCTCTTTGTACCTCCGGCTCAGCCTGCTCGGCTACCTCGTCCTCAAAATCGTCGGGCGAGATGCTCATAATGTTTTTAACATTGTCCCAAATTCCCATTTTCTACACTCCTTAATATAATTTTAAATGTTGTAATTTCGTCTGCCGAAAAGTGCAGTTCCAAGCCGTACCATATTGGCTCCGCACTCAATAGCCTCCACATAATCGTCAGACATACCCATAGATAATATCTTAATATTATTATCTTTGTTTTTAGCCTTAATGTCAATAAACAGTTTATACATTTTATCAAAATATTGAATATTTTGTGACGGCTGTTCGCAAATAGGAGGAATTGCCATAAGTCCGACAAGATTTATACCCTGTATACCTGACAGCTCATCTGCAGCCTCGTAAATACTCTCAACCGTAAAACCCGACTTGCTTTCCTCATTGCCAATGTTAACCTCGGCTAAAATATCGGTAACTATTCCCTTTTTAAGCGATTGCTCAGAAATAACGCGAGCAAGCTTTAGCGTGTCTACCGACTGTATAAGCTCAACCTTACCGACAATATCTTTAACCTTATTAGTCTGCAAATGACCGATAAACTGCCTGTGAACAGATTCGGTTATGTCGTTGTTTTTAGAAAGAAATTCCTGCACGCGGTTTTCACCTATGTGTGTAATGCCGCTTTTAATTGCAAAATTTATAACCTCTGCAGGTACGGTTTTGGTTGCGGCAAGAAGTGTAATATCGGTAGCTTTTCTGCCCGAACGCTCTGCCGCCGCCGCAATATTCTCGCGAATTTCCTTATAATTTTCGGTGAATATATCAATCGATGATTTTTCCGTCATAAATATTCTTACCCTTTACAATAATTTCGTCATAGAGCTTTAGGCTACCGTCCTCATTTGATAACTCGCATATGGCGTAGCCGTCGCTAGAATAGATTATATTAACCGGCACAAATCTCGCTGTCATACCCGTCACTACATAAACACCTGTTACAGGAGAGATTGAGCCTGTTCCGTCAGGCGTTCCGCTGCTTTCATTCTGAAAACGGAGTGCCGCACTGCTTACCTTAAGTCCCGAATAAGTGTTTTTAACAACCGTCATAGTTGAAGAACGAACGGTAGACAGCTCGCTGTTTATCTGATTACAAGAGAAAACTACAACCGCCTTATCCTCCGACATTGACATATTCACCCTATCAACCGTAACGGTAACCTCGGGACAGTTCTGCAGCTGGGTTTGAATTATAAGCTCCTCACCCGTTTTAAACTGCAGCGAATCGTTTATTGAAACGCTTGCCGCTATATACCAAGTGTAGTCCGATACCAGCTTACCTATGACCTGCTTGTCCTCGGTTTTCTGGGGGGACAGCCCCTCTAAAAACTCAGGTGTGATTTCATCTATTTTATCGGGGGTGAGAATATTTTCATAGCCATCGGTAACCGATAGAAAATAACCCGCCTTTTCTGCCTTAATTGTGCCAAGCGGTGTGCCGAGCTGAGCCTTTAAAGCACTCAGCCTGCTGTTAAGCCCGCTAAGCTGAGAAGAGAAATCTACAACAACGCCTGTAGCAATCTGCTTGCGGTTCATAAGTGTTAAAAGTGCCTCTTTATGCTCGGTAATATTTGCAAAATTACCTATGCCTGCTGTGCGGATTATTTCATTGAGCGAAGAATACATCTTACTATTTATAAGCCCCAAGTCAACAGCGTTTAAATCGTTGTACTTCTGTATTTCCTCAATATTTTTAATTTCGTTTTCTAAGCTTACAATTTCGGTAGCAGCGTAGGACTGTTCCTCAGTACCGAACACATTTGCAATGACTCCGTCCTTAGATACACGCTCGGAATCTTCAATTTCAAAATGCATAGTGCCCGAGTGCGGGTTTTTAACTAGCGTTTCCTCACGAATTATGACACCTGTGATATTAATACCGTCGGTAGTTTCAAACTGTGTTACTATTTCGGTGGAGATAGGATTATAAAGAGATGCGAAAATCTGATAAACCACAAAAATCACAAGTATTACCGATAAAATTCCGGTTAAGATTTTCGATTTCATGATCCTAAAACTCCTTTTCTATAATTTGCATCGCCGCCAATACGGTATCCCCGCATTCATCGGCATATATCCAAGTAATGTCTTCGTTTCTTCTAAACCAAGTAAGCTGACGCTTGGCATAACGGCGCGTTTCACGCTTTAGGTCCTCGACAGCTTCCTCAAGTGTTTTTTCATTCCTTAAAAAGCTATGCAATTCCTTATGGCCTATCGCCTGCGCGGCAGCTGTGCCCACAGGCAAATTAAGGGTGCTTTTTGCCTCTTCAAGAAGCCCGTTTTCAAGCATTAAGTCAACACGGCGGTTAATGCGCCTATAAAGCCTTTCGCGGTCACGGTAGGTAATGCCGATGAAAACGGTTTTGTAGGGTGAGGGCTCCTTTTTAGAGTTTTCATCCTGCTGAGTTTTGGTAATACCCGTAGTTTTATATATTTCGAACGCACGGATTATTCGGCGGCGGTCGGCAGGATTTAAGCTGCTTGCCGCAGTAGGGTCGAATGCCGAGAGTCTTTTAAGCATTTCCTCCCCGCCAAGAATATCAAACTGCTCTTCAAGCTTTTGCCGAAGCTCAGGGTCGGTTTTTTGCTCTGTAAAGGTAATACCGCCTGTCAGCGAGTTTACATAAAGTCCTGTCCCTCCAACAAGCATCGGTTGCTTTCCTCTGCTATATATATCGTTTATTAATAATTTTGATTGGTTTACATAATCTGCAACCGAAAAGGCATCATCAGGATTTAAAAACTCGAGCATATAGTGCGGGACACCCTGCATCTCCTCAGCCGTAGGTGCAGCTGAGGCTATGCTTATCCCCTTATATATCTGCATTGAATCGGCAGATATAATTTCTCCCGATATCCTTTTTGCTATTTCTATGCTAAGCGCCGTTTTCCCCGAGGCGGTAGGTCCTACAACGGCGATAAGCGGAATTTTTTTAGCTGCCATTACTGAATTCTTCCAAACTGTTTTTCAAGCTCGCGCTTGGTTATCTTAAATGCAACAGGTCTGCCGTGCGGACAGTACATTATATCATTGCTTCCAAGAATTTTCTCTGCAAGCGTTTTAAGCTCGTAATCGGTATTATACTGACCGCCCTTAATTGCCGCCTTGCAGGAAACCCTGTGCAAAATATCACCTATGCGTTCAATTTGGAGGTTACTCTTAACCGAAAGCTCTGCCGCAATTTCGGTAATAAGCAGCGGAATATCGGCATTTTTAAGCATTGCGGGTACACTTCGCACAACCACGGTACCGTCGCCAAAATCCTCAATTTCAAAGCCGCTTTCGGCAATCAGCGAAAGATTGCCCGTAATAACCGAATATTCCTCCTTAGTAAGCGTAACGCTTAAGGGCGCAAGCAGTGCCTGAACTTCAATTTTCTCATCCTTGAATTTTTCAAACAATAGTCTTTCGTGGGCGGCATGCTTATCGATAAAATACACACTGTCCCCTTTTGCCGCTATTATGTAGGTGTTGAAAGCACAGCCGATATATTCTATAGCCTCGGTATCTGCTATGGGTGTAGGGGTAGGCTTAGCGGTAGTTTCATTGACTTGAGTTGCCTCGGGCTCTTTTTTCTCGATAGGCTGCTGTACCCTTGCGGGAGATTCATATTGTGTCCCCATATTGAAAGCCACAGGCTTGGGGCTTTTAAGTATAAGCGGCTCTGAGCTCGGCTTTTTAGCAAAATCGTATGTAACGGTTGTATTTTCTTTAGGTACAGCTATAGGTGTTTGGGTATAGGTCTTATCCACCGTCGGCTTATAAGGATTAAAGGTGGTTTTAATTTCGGGGCGGGTATCACCATTAGTTAAAGCATTGCGAACGGCGTAGTAAACGGCTGAGAAAACCCTGTGCTCATCGGCAAAGCGTACCTCGGTTTTAGCGGGATGCACATTAACATCTACCTGCTCAAACGGCATATCAATTTTGAGTACACAGCAGGGAAATTTACCCACCATGCTTGAGTTTTTATATGCCTGCTCAAGTGCAGCGGCAGCAGTGCGGGAAAGCACAAGTCGACCGTTTAAAAAGAAAAACTGACCGTTGCGGTTTTGCTTACAGTAAATCGGCTTGCAGGTATATCCGCTAACCTTTATACCGTCACTACTTGATGATACCTCCAGCAATGACGACGCAAAATCGCGACCTAAAACCGAATATATAACATTTTTAAGGTTATTATCCCCCGTTGTAGCAAGCGCAACTTTACCGTCGCGAATGAATTTAAAGGCAACCTCAGGGTGAGAGAGCGCCAAGCGGTCGATTACCGCCGCTACGCTGTTGCCCTCGGATACATCCTTTTTCAAAAATTTCATTCTGGCAGGGGTATTATAAAAAAGGTCCTTAACGATAATTATGGTGCCCTTTTCGCAACCAATATCCTCGGGGATAGACTGCATTCCACCCTCAACCGTAAAATGTGTACCTATTTCCGAATTCTCAGTTCTAGTTATAATCTCGGTTTTGGAAACGGCGGAAATTGCGGCAAGCGCTTCACCGCGGAAACCGAGAGTTCCTATTTTATCAAGGTCGTCTGCAGACTTTATTTTACTTGTGGCGTGGCGTAAAAAAGCCACGGGAACATCGTCACGCGAGATACCACAGCCGTTATCGCGTACCGACATATAAAGAATTCCGCCGCGCCTTATTTCCACCGTAATTTCGGTGGCGCCTGCATCTATTGAGTTTTCAACTAGCTCTTTTATAACGGCGCTCGGTCGCTCAACCACCTCACCCGCGGCTATAAGCTCGGATATATTTTTTGGCAGAACTTTAATGTTGGGCATAGCGGAACTCCTTTCTTATAATTCTATATATTTTTTGCCTTTTCGGCTAAATCATAAAGTATCTTCATAGCTTCAATGGGAGTTAAGGTATCAACATCAATTGATTTTAACTCCTCATAAATTTCACCTGAAGCAATATTATCTATCGACATTTGATTACTGTTCTCGGGTGCTTTTGCAGTATAGTGCACTAAGCCATTCTCGAGCACCTCGCGAAGAATTACCTTTGCGCGGTTAATAATACCGTCGGGCACGCCTGCAAGCTTGGCAACCTCTATGCCGTAGCTATCGTCGGTACCGCCGCGCACAATGCGGCGCAGGAATATAATATCATCGCCGCGCTTTTTAACGGCTACATTATAGTTCTTTATTCCGTCCGATGTATTTTCAAGCTCGGTAAGCTCATGATAGTGGGTTGCAAAAAGCGTTTTAGCACCGAGTGTTTTCTTATCAGCCGCAAACTCAAGCACGGCGCGAGCAATAGCCATACCGTCAAAGGTAGAGGTACCTCTGCCGATTTCGTCAAGAATAAGCAAACTGTTGCGGGTGGCATTTTTAACAATTGACGCTACCTCATTCATTTCAATCATAAAGGTTGATTGACCCGAGGCTAAATCGTCTGATGCGCCCACACGCGTAAACACCGCATCAACTATGCATAGGTTTGCGCTTTGCGCGGGAACAAAGCAGCCCATTTGCGCCATAATCAAAATTACGGCTACTTGGCGCATATATGTGGATTTACCCGCCATATTAGGTCCCGTAATTACGGCACAGCGGTTATCCTTTAAATCAAGCAACGTATCGTTCGATACAAAGGGGGTTTTAATCATCTGTTCAACCACAGGATGGCGACCCGCCTTAATGCTTATAACACCGTCGGTATTAAGGGTTGGGCGTGTGTAGGAATTTGCAACCGAAACGCTTGCAAAGGAACACAGAACATCCAATCTTGCTATTGCCGCGGCAGTTTTTTGTAAAGATAAAATCTGCTCAGCCACGGTTTTGCGAATTTCGGTAAACAGCTCATATTCAAGTGCCACAATGCGCTCGCGTGCGCCTAACACCTTAGACTCAATAGCCTTAAGCTCCTCGGTAATAAAGCGCTCGCAATTAGTAAGTGTCTGCTTTCTTATGTAGGTTTCGGGCACCTTATCTAAAAACGAATTGGTAACCTCTATGTAGTAACCGAAAACGCGGTTATAACGAATGCGTAAATTCTTAATGCCTGTGCGCTCTTTTTCCGCCGTTTCAATATCGGTGATGTAACCTGTGCCGTTCTTAACAATTAAGTTAAGCTCATCAAGCTCGGCATTATAACCGTCGCGGATAATTCCGCCCTCACGCACCGAAAACGGCGGCTCATCAACAATCGCGCTGTTTATAAGCTCGCTTATATTTTCAAGTGGGTCAATATCGTCATTAATTTCACGAAGCAAGCGGCACTTTGCATTGCTTAGAAGATTTTTAAGCAGCGGCATAGCCTCAAGCGTTGTAGCAATGGCTCTTAAATCCTTGCCGCCTGCCGAGCCGTAAACCAGCTTGGTAGTAAGGCGCTCAATATCGCGCACACTACGCAGGTTTTCAATAATCTCGCCGCACATAAAAGCGTCTTCAATAAGCTCCCCTACGGCATTTTGGCGAAGTGTAATTTCGGCAATACTCATAAGCGGTTTTTCGGTCCAAGAGCGAATAAGCCTTTTTCCCATTGCGGTTTTGGTCTTATCAAGCACCCAAAGCAGCGAGCCGCGCTTGGCTTTAAGGCGCATTGTTTCGGTAAGCTCTAAATTACGCACCGAATTTATATCCAGTTTCATGAACTGCTCTTCGGTATAAAAATCAACATTTTTAACCGAGCTGTGACCCGTTACACCCATATCAAGCAAGTATTCTATAGCAGCACCGAGGGCTACCTCGGCAACCGAGCTTTGCTCTACACCTAAATTCTTAATACTGATAACTCCAAAGTGATCTAAAAGCATTGGCTCGGTGTGCTGCAAATTAAAGCTTTCGTTATCGCGAACAGTTAACACACAGGAAAGACGATTAGTTATAAACTCGGTTATCTCTTTAGCACCGCGAAGCTCTGCGGGTGCAATAATCTCACGGGGAGAGTATTTTCCAAGCTCATCTATAACACGCTTTGCAGTGTTATCACCGCACACATCGGTAAGGTGCAACTCTCCGGTTGAAGCATCAACAAAGCAAAGACCGTAATTTTCCTTTTCTACCGATATTGCACACAGATAGTTATTTTTGCTTTCATCCAGCATAGTATCCTCAAGCACGGTGCCTGGGGTTATAATTTTTACAACCTCGCGCTTTACAATACCCTTGGCGGCTGATGGATCCTCAACCTGCTCGCAAATGGCTATTTTATAGCCTCTTTCCACAAGGCGAGAAATATATCCCTCACAACTGTGGTACGGTATTCCGCACATAGGAGCGCGCTCGTCCAAACCACAATCTCTGCCGGTTAAAACAAGTTCTAATTCTTCTGAAGCCACCTTTGCGTCATCGAAAAACATTTCATAAAAGTCGCCAAGGCGGAAGAAGACTATACTATCCTCATGCTGGGCTTTTATTTCCATATATTGGCGCATCATCGGGGATAATTCAGCCATTTTTTACTCTCCATTCCCATAGTTTAAGTAAAATGCCTTGCGGCTATGCCGCTAGTGACAGCCTCCACAAGTAGAGCAGCTGCCTGTGCAAGCAGAAACTTCACAAGTTTCGGGGTCAGCGCCTTGCGCGCACATCATAATAATTGCGTTAATGTCCTGTAGTAACTTGTCCATACCCGCTTTTGCCTCGTTAAAGGCTACCATTGCGGGATGAGCCATAATTTCATCATAAATAGCGCGAAGTTCTTCGTTGAGCGCCTTGATTTTATCGGCGTCACGCTCGTTTTCTTCCTTGCTGATTTCGTTATCAAGGTTCATTCTTTTAATGTTGAACTCGCTGATTTTAATCTGAAGCTCCTCATTATTATCGTTATTCTTTATAGCCTCGGCATACTTAACATAAGCCTCGTCTGCCTGCAGTGCAGCGCCTAATTTTCTTGCAGCTTCAATAGTAGTCATAATAAATTCTCCTTTAAAATTCTATATTACTGTGCCAAAAAGCACATTGTTTGTGTTGGTTATTTTTACATTTAAGAATTTACCTATTTTGGTTTTATCTGCGGCAAATTCCACGGCAATATTACCGTCGGTATGACCGATAAATATACCATCTGCTTCGGTTTCCTCCTCGCAAAGCACACGGTAGGTTTTACCGAGCATTTCCTCCTGCTTGCGCTTTCCAATCTCGTCCTGAGTGGCAAGCAGCTCATCAAACCATTTACCTTTTTCGGCACGCGATACGGGGTCGGGCATAGCCTCGGCGGGTGTACCGGGGCGCGGAGAAAAAATAAAGGTGAAAAGCGAATTGTATTCGACCTGCCTTATAAGGCTTACGGTATCGCAAAACTCTTCATAGGTTTCCCCAGGAAAGCCAACAATAACATCGCTTGTAAGCACAATGTCTGGCATTAGCTCTTTAGCCTTGTTCACAAGCTTTAAATAGCCCTCGCGGTCATAATGGCGGTTCATAGCCTTTAGCACGCGGCTGTTGCCTGACTGAAACGGCAGGTGCAGCTGGTGGCAGACCTTTTCACATTCTTTCATTGTTTTTAGTAATTCTTCGGTGCAATCTCTCGGGTGGGAGGTCATAAAACGGATTCGGAAATCCCCCTCAATTGCGTTTATTTTGCGAAGCAGCTTTGAAAAGTTAATATCCTCACTTAAAGTTTTTCCGTAGGAATTAACATTCTGACCGAGTAAGGTTATATCTTTTACGCCCGCCGCTACCATCTGCCTTGCCTCGGCAAGTATCTCCTCACTCGCCCTTGAACGCTCGCGACCGCGAACATAAGGTACAATGCAGTAGGTGCAAAAATTATTGCAGCCGTACATAATAGGCAGCCAACCTTTAACGGTTTTATCGCGAGATACGGGTATGCCCTCAACAATCTCGGTAACAGAGGTGGAATTATCAAAAATTCTAGCAGAGCCCGATAGGCGTCTAAAAATAAACTCGGGCAATTTATGCAGCACATGGGTGCCGAAAACAATATCAACATAAGGGTAGCTTTTCTTTATTTTGTCCGCCACCTTTTGCTGTTGAGCCATACAACCGCAAACCGCAATAATCATATTTTTGCGGGAAGCTTTCAGCCGCTTCATTGTACCGATATTACCGTACACGCGATCCTCTGCGTGCTCGCGAATAGCACAGGTGTTAAAAAGCACAAAGTCAGCTTCTTCCGCATTCTCGGTTATGGTGTACCCCATTGAAATGAGCATTCCCTTGAAATGCTCAGAATCGCTCACATTTTGTTGGCAACCGTAGGTATTAACACAAGCCTTAGGCGCACCGTAGATATTCTCGGCTAAAATTTTTGCCTTTTCAATATATTCAATTTGTTCCGAAAAGAGTGTATTATTCGCCATACAGAACACAATTCTCCCAATATATAAATATACTAATTTATTATACTATATTACCGAGAAAAACACAAGAAAAAAGAGCAGAATTTTCTGTTCTTTTTATAACTGTATAACTTTTATATTTTCGATTTTATGTTTTCACCTTATCCCCCGAAAATCTTTTTAATGAATGATTAGCAATACTAAAACAAAAAAATATTGGAAACAACCGAAATCAGGTCATTTCCAATATTGTTTGAAAAGGGTGGACAAATTCGATGCCCTCTTATTTTTGACTTATGAGTTTGAACTACTACATATTACTTTTATTGGTTTGATTTTAAATGATTCATCTTTGATTATATACACTAAAGTTAAATTTTAGATTATTTATTATAGGGAGCATTGAATAAAAAAGAGACTGATGCAGGCACCAGTCTCCCAAAAACTTTCTGTTTTTATCTCACACATCTTAGATATAATAACACAAAACATTCGATTTGTCAAGTA